>JAJRPO010000015.1 GCA_024280735.1 Alphaproteobacteria bacterium
ACGCACGACCAGCTCAAAACCCACCTGTCGGACTTTGTAGATCCCTACAATTACGCACGCAGATTGAAAACCCTCAACGGCCTCACGCCATTTGAATACATCTGCAAAATCTGGACATCTGAACCGGAAAGGTTCACTCTAAATCCAACCCATCACAAGCTGGGACTATACACCTAGGCATTAACAGGAGGATGATATGTCCAAAGGCTCAAACAACCTCAGCCGTCGCGGTTTTCTGGTGGCGGCAACAGCGGCGGCAACCGTGCGTGGATTGCCACGGTTGGCGGGGCGTCGCATTCTGAAACTGGTCTATGATAAGTCGCTTGGAATGATGCGCGCGGTGGAGCGGGTCGTGCATTAGAGCGTTTCGCATTCAATTTGGATCTGCCCATCATCTTGGCCACCGAGGCAGCACTTGTAATACTGGTGCGTTCGCTGGCCAAGATGACCAAAAGGAACGCGAAACGCTTTAAGGCTTGGCAAGATTGATTTGTAAAAGCGGGTGCTGGTTTCTCGGCTAGTTAGAGCTGGATCAGGGGTTGATTGGGCGGCGCATATGTAAAATGCCAACCGCAGAAATGGTTCTGGCACAAACCCATCGAATCCCGTGCCGGCTGTTTTGATCTGGCAACATCTTGGCCAGCGCCATCGCGCTTAAACTGAGCGCTGAGATCAAAGCGCAACGAAAACCGCCTCTGGCCAAGCATCACTCCTTCGCCTGACTTGATACGATTCCGACGCAAGGTATACAGAAAAGATGGAAACATCCCAGCCACCCTCAAGAATTGGCGCAATCTGTGGCTATTTCAAATATCCGCCCGACACCCCCAATCCGCGCGTACTCTCCCTGCCAACACATCGCGTTGAAAAGACGAATACTCCCAATCGACAACCCGTTCTACCAAGCCGCAGGCCACCGGAGCCTGCCAGCAATAGCGGATATGCGCCCAGTAATCCGCGCGGTCCCGAATGTGATGTTCCCAAAATTGCCGCTGCCAAATTCCCCGTTCACGCCGCGCAACATGGCTCACCCTTTGTGGTCCTTTCGGCATTTGCCGTGAAAATCGCGCCTTTATCAGCCGCCAACGGGTGGCATAATCGCTGTCGCCCAAAGGCAGGCTGACCACCGCATGCAGCCGATCCGGCAGGACCACAATGGCCTCAAACACCCAAGGACGGTCGAGCCATGTGTGGTGGAATGCGGCGCGCAGGGTGTCAATTTCCGACACCAAAAGATCAGAGCCGCGTTCTGCCAGATTGACAGTGAAAAAAATCGTGGAACCGCCACGACGGGGACGCTTGTAATTGGGCATTCCCCAACTTGCGCTGATTCTGGTTACTAAACTGTAAACGTAGGGTGCGTGGTTCTCCACGCACCGCTGTCGGAAATCTACTTTTTCTTTTTAGGAATATCCAACACAACGCCCTTTTTGGCACCGTGATCAGTCTTTTTGTCGAAATCTTCTTGCTGTTTTTTCGACACTTTCTCAAAGGCTTTCCAAGCCGTGGCCATCGCCTTCTTGTCCAGATTACCCCCGGCCTCGACCTTCTTTTTCCAGGCCTCAATCGTCTTCAAAAACACGGTGTGATGCTCGTTCTCATGTTTGAAAAGCGCTTTGATCATCACGTCCCAAGATTTTTTCTCTTCTTTGGTTGCCTTGGACAGCCCGGCCCATTTGGGCATGGTTATCACCGGCTTGCTGTCGATCTGGATCGCTTCGACTTTGCCGTCTTTGATGCTGGTTTTATAGGTGTACGGGCAATCATATTTGCCCCACCACTTGTTCCCATCCAGATTCTTTACAACTTCTTCGAGGTCTTTCCCCTTAACGGTCCAGTTTTTGCTGCCCGGTTTGCTGATTTTCAGAATGACTTTCATCGGATTCTCCTATTTCCTATTAATCGAAATTTAGTGAACTCATCGCAGTACTAAGTTGTGAATTATCACTATTTTCACAAAAATGAAGTAAATTGCTATTATCCCTTACCTTGAATGAAACTGATTAGGTCGAAAAACACCGGCCCCACTGCACGCTACATGGCAAGCAACACGCATAAAGGGTTGGCCACCGGGGCAGAGTCGCGATAGCTACACATCAACCACCAAGCAATGGGACTGCATCAAACAATGAAACTTTGCGTCATCGGAAATTCGCATATCGCAAGCCTGAAAGTTGCTTGGGACAAGGAATTGCACAGGCAATACCCCGAAATTCAGCCAGTATTTTTTGGCGCGCGCGGTGGTATGTTGTTTTTCCTGCGCACCAGTCGGCGCAAATTACTGTCGATCGATGAGGACCTCAGTAAATCGCTGCGGTTCACATCGGGAGGGGATGGCGAAATCGATCCGAAGTTGTTTGATGCCTTCTTAATATATGGTGTGGATAGTGATGTTCAGGATATGTTGGGGCTGGAAAATGGTGCGTTTTCAGAGGCCGTCCAACAGGCCACTTTTGAGGAGTTTTGGCAGGGCCGCCCTGCCCTGAAACTGGCGCTCAAGCTGCGTTCTATCACCGACAAGCCGATCTATGTCGGGCTGCAACCGTTACCGTCCAGTAACGCCATTCCCGATTTACCTGCAAATGCCTATGGGGGGTTCTGCGCCAAATCTGCCGAACTGGTGTTTCAGCCACTTGCCTTAACCCTCGTCGGGCAACCGGGGCATACTTTGGCGGATGGTGGCTGCACAAATGCCGCCTTTGCCAATGGATCTGACTTGTTACAGGCCAACCCTGAAATGGCGGGCGCAAAACATGACGCCGCCGATACCATCCATATGAACGCAGATTTTGGGGCCATTTGGTTGCGCGAATTTATTGCGGCGTATTTTTAGCCCCTACTCAAATTCCATCTGCTCAAACACACGCCCCGCGTTGCGGGTTGCCAGCTCCTCAAAGGTATCGAGATGTGCATAGGGCGATTGATCCACATAATAGGCATCAGACAGTGAACCGCCATCGTCCAGCACCTCCCCGACCTTTTCACGCAGATAGACCAGATAATCATGGGTATAACGGCGTACCTGCGCCATGTTGGTTGGGTGGCCGTGGCCGGGGATCACATAGACCGCGCCAAGGGGTTCAAATTCGTTAACCCATGTTTCCAGCCACAAAGCGGTGTCAGTATCATCAAATATCGGCGGCAGGCGTTCGTGAAACGCGATGTCGCCCGCCACCACCAGTTTTTGCTCGGGCAACCAAACGCTGACGTCCCCCGGGCTGTGGGCGGGGCCAAGCAACAGCACCTCGATCGGGAAATCACCGAAAGGCACCACATATTTATCCTCGAAAGTCTCGCTTGGGCCAACCACCCGTGTACCCACGGCCTTTTCGTTGTTGCGCCGTTTCATACTCTCAAGCGAGCGATAACCGGTTTCTTCAAAAGACTCTGCCGCGTCCACATGGGCGAGGATCGCAACCCCTTGGTCGGCCCAATAGCTGTTGCCCAACATCGCGTGGCCTTGGCCATTTTCGTTGATCACAAGGCGGACCGGCTGATCGGTGATGATCTTGATCTCGGTGTGCAAAGCCTCGGCCAAAATAGCTGCCCCGCCACCGTTTACCACCACCACACCGTCGCCCGTGATAATGAACGACAGATTGTTGTTATGGCCGGAATTCTC
Source organism: Alphaproteobacteria bacterium (assembly GCA_024280735.1). Lineage (GTDB taxonomy): Bacteria > Pseudomonadota > Alphaproteobacteria > Rhodobacterales > Rhodobacteraceae > Amylibacter. The sequence goes on from JAJRPO010000015.1 coordinate 3,623, forward strand.
ATAAGTCGCAGGCGCGGTTGCGCCAATCGCGGACCACACATTCGGGATCACCTCAACCGGTTTGGAGTAGAGCGCGGAGGCCGGATATTGATCCGGAATATCTTCGCTGGCGACAGCGATGCTTGCCGCACAAATGCCAAACGCCAAAAGAATTGGTCTAAACATTGTTATCCTCCCACAGATTTGGGGCAGTAATAACAGAATCCGGCCAATCAAAACATGCGTTAAAGTGGCGTTTGGGCTATTTCTTCTTTTTGGCCTTGGAAGGCACGGTTATTTTATTCACTTCTGTGGTAACACGGCGGGCCTTTTCGGTGAAATCCTTCAAGATCTTGGGAATTGCCGCCGCTGGGTCGCGAGACGGAAGCTTGGCATTTTTGCGCCAAGTATTAAACCGATCCAGCTCCGTTCTCAGTTTTTTATAGGTCTTGTCCGGAACCTTGTCTTTTTTGAAATTCACGATCAATTCCGCGACAGGCGCAGCAATCAAATCGGAAAAATTTTCAAATTCCGAATTATAAGCTTCGACATCTTTGGACTTGCTGACCTTGCGAACCCATGTTTGGGCCTTGGCCAATTCCCGCGGCATGGCCTTTTTCAACGCATCCACAGATTTGGCCATTTTCGGGTCAAAATCCTCCGCGCCATCGCATTCTTCTTCGATGCGGGTAATTTGGTCTTGGGCTTGGTCCAGATAGGTGCGGGCGTTTTTCACCAGGGGCCGCACCAGGGATTCTATCTTGGCTTTTTCGCCATTCTGTTTGTAAGTTGCTTTCAAATCCAAGAAATATTTCTTGTGAATCCGTTCAATCGCCGTGACCAGTTTGGTAAATGGCTTTTGAAATTTGTGCTTGTCGCTGCTTTTGGCCATCGAAAATCGGATGATCATCATATCCGCCTTCTTCATCTCCGGCGCAAATTTATCTTGTTTGTCAAAAACCTTGAGGAACTTGTCATCCAGCTGCACACCTTTGGCCTTTTTCTTGAAATCAGCCTTGGTACGTGCCCATTCCTTGTGCCACTTCCCTGCTTCAGCAACCATCTCAGTGTCTCCTGCGTTAAAAAATATCCGGTGAAAATTCCTAGCTTCAAGTTACCTTACCACAAAAAGATCGCAAAAGATGCGTCAGAACGCACGCTTTGGATTTCAAACGCAAAACGCGCGGGCCAAAGACCCGCGCGTTTTGACAATGTCGTTCGGTTATTTAACCGGAATGCGCAGCACTTGCCCCGGGTAAATTTTATCCGGGTGCGACAGCATCGGCTTATTAGCCTCAAAAATCTCGTTGTAGCGGTTGCCGTCGCCCAATGCTTTCTTCGAGACCGCCCAAAGCGTGTCACCTTTTTCAACGGTATGGAACACCGGATCGTCGCCACCAGCGGTATCCTCGACCGCGGCTACGCCTTCAACATTGCCCACGGCAAGGATGATTTTTTCTTTCATTTCCTGGCTGACAGCAGCGCCTTCAACCTTGACGGTGTCCCCATCAACAGAAATTTCCAGACCCGTTGCATCCAGCCCCAAATCAGCGATTTCTTTTTCCAAAGCACCGGCTGCCGGTGCTGCCTCAGCCGCACCAAAGAGCGATTTACCCGCCCCTTTCATAAAGTTCCAAAGGCCCATTCTGTCCCCTCCTATTATTGATCACAGGCGAAATGCCCTGCATCATAGGGGGGAATAAGCTGCGAATTACAAGAGGTTGCCTTGCGTTATTCTGCTGCCATTTGTCCGTCAGTGAACTGTAGACGGGCCAGACGGGCATAAAGGCCACCCTCTTTGACCAATGCTTCGTGGGTGCCGCTGGCCACAACACGGCCTTGATCCAGCACCACAATCCTGTCCGCCTGCTTCACAGTCGCCAGTCGATGTGCCACAATTAGGGTTGTGCGCTCGCGCGACAATTCCTCAACTGCACTCTTGACCGCCAACTCGCTCTCGGCATCAAGGGCAGAGGTAGCCTCGTCCAGCAGCAACACCGGCGCGTCGCGCAGAATGGCGCGGGCGATGGCGATGCGTTGTTTTTGACCACCGGACAGCATCACGCCGCGCTCGCCAACAAAACTGTCATACCCATCGGGCAGCGCCATCAAGAACCCGTCGGCAGCGGCGGCTTTGGCGGCCTCAACCACCTCGGCGTCGCTGGCCTCTGGGCGACCAAAGCGGATATTTTCCATCGCGGAGGTGGCAAATATCACGGGGTCTTGTGGCACATAGGCCAGTTGTTTGCGGAAATCCTCGCGGTTCAATTCGGTCAACGGGATGCCATCCAGTGAAACAGACCCCTCATTCGCATCAAAAAAGCGGAACAACAGTTGGAACACGGTTGATTTGCCAGCCCCCGAGGGGCCAACCAGTGCCACGGTTTCGCCGGGCTTAATCTCCAGATCAAAGCCATCCAGCGCTTTGATGCCGGGGCGCGCGGGGTAGTTAAAGGTAACATTGTCAAAACGCACAGCCCCTGCAACCCGCGCCGCAATCTGTTTGGGTGCTACCGGATCGACCACATCGTCTTGGGCGGTCAACAACTCCACCAACCGCTCGGTCGCCCCTGCCGCGCGCTGCAATTCGCCCCAAATATCAGACAAGGCCGCAACCGCGCCAGACACCAAAATTGCGTAAATCACAAATTGCACCAGCGCGCCGGTGGTCATTTGATCCGCCCGCACATCGCGCGCGCCGATCCACAGAACCCCGACAACGCCGGTAAAAATAAGGAACATCACAATCACCGTCATGATCGCGCGGGCACCGATGCGTTGCTTGGCGGCGGTGAATGCCTGTTCTGTCAGAGTGCTAAATCTCAGGGCGCTGCGGGCCTCATGGGTAAAGGCCTGCACAGTTTGCGCCGCCAACAGGGTCTCGCCTGCATTGCCGGAACTCTCGGCTATCTTATCTTGATTTTCGCGGCTCAGACGGCGGACTTTGCGCCCCAGAACCAGAATAGGTACAATCACAATGGGCACAATCAGCAACACCAACCCCGTCAATTTGACCGAGGTGAACAGCATCAAGGTCATACCACCGAAAAAAATCAGCACATTGCGCAGAGCGACGGAAACCGAGGAGCCGATCACCGACAGAATAAGCGTGGTATCGGTGGTAATGCGCGACAGAACCTCGCCGGTCATCACTTTGTCAAAGAACGCCGGACTCATGCCGATCATCTTGTTGTAAACCGCGATGCGAATGTCAGAGACCACCCGCTCGCCCAGTCGGGTGACGAAGTAATAGCGAAACCCAGTGCCAATCGCCAGCAGCGCCGCAATCGCAATCGCCGCGCCGAAATACTCGTCCATCCGCTCCAGCGAGCCTTCAGAAAACCCGTCAACCACACGGCGCACCGCCAAAGGCAGCATCAGGGACAGGCTGGCCGTGACCATCAACGCCAAACCCGCCAGCGCCATCCAGCCGCGATAAGGCAGCAAATAGGGCGCTAACCCAGCCAGCGGCCCTACGGTTTTGGATTTCTCGCGTTCAGGTTCGTTAGTGCCCATACCAGTGCCTCGTGCCATATCAACCTCGGTTCGTAAATCTTGCAACCCGCGTCTTCTATGCCGCCTCGCGCGCTTGCACAAGACAGATGAACGCGGGGCGCGGATGGGTCACAGGGGTGTTACCCGTGGTTTTTGGCTGTCTTTGGCGTGATTTTGGAGCGGGTAGCGGGAATCGAACCCGCGCCTTAAGCTTGGAAGGCTCTTATGATACCATTTCACCATACCCGCTCTGTAAGGGCGTCCTAATTTATCCAATGGACAGGGTCAAGCGATTGCGGAGGGTGTGGAGGGTTTTGTGGTTTAGTATCGGTGTTAGGGGTAGATGGCGGGGGAATTTTAGAGCGGAGTTATTAAAAATTCTACACATTGAGTGTGCTTTGTTAGCCCAACACAAAATTCTATCTCTAATTCTACTATCAACTCGTTGATGCGTGAACAATCTCCCTCACTTCATCTTCAAAACGGACAGAGTTTTTAAAATCGACGGGGAACCGATCATAGCCTTGATCTCTGATTCTTTCGTAAAGTGAATCTGGCATATAGTGATGGACTTCGCCCCAATTCTGAGGTCCAGGCATTAGGCCTAAGCACCCTTTTTGGCGCAATGAAATCATAATAGGATTTGCATAGTCGGCCTTGATAGTCTTCATACCAGTTTGCGTCATGGCCCATAAGACACACAATTCATTCAAGTTTAGTGAAAAAAATGTTTTATCAAGCCACTTACGTCTAGCATTTGCTTGAAATGGCATCTTCAATATTTTCAATAATATGACACCCAATTCTAAAACAAGAATCGAAGCCGCAAACAAGAAAACCATCAAAATATGTGTTTGATACTCATCGGTGAATTGCGGTGTTCGCAAGCCAATTTTTTCAAGTGGCGCGAACAGTAACGCACCGGAAAAGAAAATCAAAACCAAAGCTGTTTTGGGCGACTTAACTACGTGAAGAATTTGAATGACAGTTTCCATTTTCTCTAATTTCCCATCATAATTTTGGCAATATATAAGTAGCTTTTTTAGGCCATCCCTTTTCGCTCACATGCAATTACCTCGTCTATTTGGGATTCACTTTTCATTTTATCAACTACTTTGTCTACTTGGAAGCGCAACACACCAATATGTTGCGCCTAACTACCACAAAAAAGGGCCGCAACGCGCGGCCCCTGTTCAGAGTATTGGACTGAGCTTTAGGCCAAGCCTATTCGGTAATTACTTTCACGGCACCTTCTACAACCGAATTCACTGCATCAGTTGCAGTTTTTGTGGCGGCTTCAGCGGCGGCCTCGGTTGCAGCTTTCGTGGCGGCTTCAGCGGCGGCCTCGGTTGCAGCTTTCGTGGCGGCTTCAGCAGCGGCTTCGGTTGCAGCTTTCGTAGCGGCTTCAGCAGCAGCCTCGGTTGCAGCTTTTGTGGCAGCTTCAGTTGCAGCTTTTGTGGCTGTTTCCGTAACCGCTTGCGTCACAGCTTCCTTGACCGCGTCCGACTGACCCGTTGCCTTTTTCAGCAAATCGGCCACCGCGTCGGTGGCTTTTTCTTTGACTTCTTCGACTTTTCCCTCAACGGCATCGGTCACGGTCTCTTTGACCTCTTCGACCTTTTCTTCAACCATTTCTTTGACTTCATCGACTTTGGTTTCTGCGGCTTCTTTTACTTTTTCAACAGCTTCTTCAACCTTGGTCTCCGTTTCGGTTGTTTCCTCGACTTTTTCCACAACAGCAGCTTTTTCCAGTTCCATCGCCATTTCTGCGTCTTGTTGGTTCACATACCAATACGCGCCTGCAGCCACGACCACGACGCCAGCAATAATCAATACATTTTTCATGCCTGAATTCCCTATATATGTGGCTTGCAGCCAAGCCATTCATGACAGATGGCACATGCCTACCCTTGGCGCAGCTTTCAACCCCTGAATGGCAGAATATCATCCGACAGCGTTATTTTGCCAAAACGAGGGGGGAAACGACAAAAGACCGCCGAGGGGGCGGTCTTTTTCCGAGGCTAGATGTTTTACTTGAATGCAGCCAATGCTTTGCCAGCTTTGGCAAAATTTGCCGCTGCGGCATCTGCCTTGGATTTGGCAGCACTAGCCGCTCCGGCGGCGGCTGTTGCCATTTGCGCGGCTTTGCTTTGCGCCGATTTGGCAGCTGTGAGCGCCTCCTCGGCGGCTGCAACCCCGGCTGATGCGGCGCTGACTGCGGCGCGGGCCATATCCGCTTTGCCGGCTTTTTCTTGCGCGGCGGCCTCGGCTTGGGCCAAAGCGTTGGAGGCATCACCGGCATTGTTTTGGGCCGCAGAAATTACCAAATTGGCATTTGCCAGACCCATTTTAGCGGCTTCGGCCATTTCGACAGCCTTGGCTGCGTTTGCCTTGGCTTGCGCCAGTGCGCCTTTGGCTGCGTCCACTGTTTGGGTGAAATGATCCAACTGGCCCGCCGCAGAGGCAACATCACCTGCGGCCATTTCCATGGCCTTGGCATCCGCTTCCGCCTGTGCGCTTGCGGCGGCGACCGTATCACCGGCGGCGGCGGCGGATTTAGCCGAGGTTTCGGCGATTGCTTGCAAGGCCATAACCGCTTTGCCAGCCTTTTCCACATTGGCTTTGGCACTGCTCAGGGCGGTTGCAGCGGCGGCCTCTGTGGCCTCATCGGCACCCTCTGCCGGTTGGGCAGCCAGGACATTTGCCACTTCACCGTCCAGATTTTCCAATGCGGCGGTTGCCTGGGCAACATTCTCACCGGCAGTCATCGCGATTTCTTTGGCGTCGCCTGCGGTGGCCATGGCGTTAGCAGCCATTTGTTTGGATTTTTCTGCGGCTGCGGCGGCCAGATCCAGTTTCCCTTGGGCCATTTCAACCCGCGCCGCCAAATCAGCCTGCATTTGCGTGGCGGAATCCAGCGCGCCCCGACTGTCCATCTGCGCCTTAGCCACCATTTCGGCCTCTGCAGAGGCTTTGCTCAGGGCGGCCTTTTCCTTGTCGGTATTTAATCCGGCAACAGCTGCCTGTGCGTCTGTGTTGGCAGCCCCCGCTTTCATCGCCGCATCGCTGGCCATTCCCAGTTCACCCGCAGCGGCATCCGCGGCGGCCTCGGCGGTGGTAACATTTTCCTGTGCTGTGCTTAGGGCAGACATGCTGTCAGCTACAGCAGCTTCAGCGTCAGCCAACAGGGCTTGCGCCTCAGCGGCTTCTGCCTCGGCCCCGACCAAGGCCACAGCCTCGGTTTGTACGGCAACCTGTGCCGTGTCAGCGGCATTTTGCGCCGCAGCCATCATTTTGCTGCGTTCTTGCGCCCTTTGATCGAGCACGCCCCACACCACCAGAACCGCCACCAGGGCCAGCGCGAATATACCAACTGTCTTTTTCATCATTCCCTCATTGAAAAACTGCCGGGTGTTCAGGAATTCCCCCAAAACCCTGGTTCGATTTTTGGCCAAATGGCAGGGTCATGCAAGCCCCAATTCGCCAGTTTCCCCCAAGCGATCGGTTTGTTTACCCGAAAATCGACGGAATCGTTGTTTATTTCACCTGAATCACCCGCCAGCTATTGACGCGCGCCCATTCCCTTTGCACACAGGTCCTGCTTGATCCGGCACCGCGTCGGATTACCTAGCATTGGACCAATAGTCACAAAGGACTTGAGAGCAATAGCCCGTAGACCACATCACGCGCCACCACAGCGCGACACAGGACCGCGCACGAACGAGCGCATCACCTCAACCGAAATTCGCCTGATCGGCGCCGACGGCGACAATGTCGGCGTTGTCACACCCGCACGCGGCATGGAACTTGCCGCTGCCGCAGGCCTTGACCTTGTCGAAATCTCACCCAATGCCAGACCGCCGGTCTGCAAGGTGATGGATTATGGCAAGTTCAAATACGAAACGCAAAAGCGCGAATCCGAAGCTCGCAAAAAGCAAAAAATCATCGAGGTGAAGGAAGTCAAATTTCGCCCCAACACTGATACGCATGACTTTGAGGTCAAAATGCGCAACGTGATGAAATTTTTGGGCAACGGCGACAAGGTCAAGGTGACTTTGCGTTTCCGTGGCCGTGAAATGGCACACCAAAACCTCGGCTCGCAACTGCTGCACCGCGTGGCGGCGGCTGTTGGCGATGAGGGCAAAGTCGAGAGCATGCCAAGGATGGAAGGCCGTCAGATGATTATGATGGTCGGTCCAACCGCCAAGAAGGCGTGACCCAAGCGCCGACCACTGGCCATTCCGAAAATTTTCGGGGTGGATTGGCAGATGGTCGGCTGACCAACAAAACATTCGAACGCAATTCTAAGCCCGTCATTGACGGGCTTATGTCTTTTCTGACGGGCATTTCCGGCAATGCGCTGGAAATTGGCTCTGGTACCGGCCAGCATGTCTGTGCATTTTCGGCAGCCCTGCCCGATTTGATCTGGGCGCCGTCAGAACCGGACGCAATTCACCGTACCAGCATTGACGCCTGGCGTTTGCATTTGGACGCGGCAGCCCTGCCAGCCATCGAAATTGATGCCAGCGCCGATTGGGCTTGCGAACAAGAATTGCAAAACTATTTACCTCTGGCACTGGTCCTGTCGATGAACGTCATCCACATCGCCCCCTTTGCCGTGGCGCAGGGCATCATTGCCGGCGCTGGCAAGGCATTGCTGCGCGGCGGATTTCTGGCATTTTATGGCCCGTTTGCGGAAAATGGCAAACACACGGGCGATGGCAACCGGATTTTCGATCAAAGACTGCGCGCAGATAACCCGGATTGGGGGCTGCGTGATGTGGTGGAACTTACTTCAATGGCACAGGCTGCGGGATTGAGGTTTGATCGGCTGCTGGAAATGCCCGCCAACAATCGACTGCTGGTATTTCAAAAATAGCCGTTTTTTCAGCAGCAACTTGACATAATGCGAACGAATTTATGTTTCACAAATAGCACAAGATTAAGGTAATCTGTCTAAGTTGGCCCGAAGCCAGCGCAACATAAGCTAGAGAGTGTGTGCTATGTCGTTTCCAATCCGTGTCTTAACAGCTGCTATTTCGTTGCTGGGTATCTTGGCGGGACCGGCCACCGCTGGGGGAACCCAAAAAATCCTCACCATGGGCGATTCGCTGATGGCCTCGCACGGGATTTCGCAGCGCGCGATTCCGGATGCGATTGAAAATGCCCTGGATGTTAAGGTCGAGGACCACTCCTTTATGGGCGCGCGGATTTTGTACAAACTGCCAATCACCGGCCGCTTAGGGCTGAGCATCCCGAAACAATATCGCCGTGGCGACTGGGATTGGGTGGTGGTGAATGGCGGCGGCAATGATCTGTGGATGGGCTGTGGTTGCCTGCGTTGCACCCGCAAAATGAATAAACTGATTGGCGAGAATGGCAAAGGTGGCATCCCAAAACTGATTACCAAACTGCGCCGTGGCGGGGCGCGGGTGATTTATCTGGGTTATCTGCGCAGCCCCGGCCTCGGCTCGCCGATCGAGCATTGCAAAGATGAAGGAAACGAGCTGGAACGCCGTATCGAGGAGTATGCCCAAAAGGATGACGGGGTATATTTCCTGTCACTTGCCGATCTGGTGCCCTTTGGCGACAGCAGCTATCACGCGGTGGATATGATCCACCCGTCACTCAAGGCCAGCCGTGAAATCGGCCAGCGTATCGCGCGGATTATTGCAGAGTAGTAACCTTATCGCTGCGATTTCTTTTCCTCGATCACACCGCCTTGTTTTTTCCAGGCGGAAAAGCCGCCCTCAAGGTGGGCAACATTTGTCATGCCCATATCCTGCATCGCCTTGGTCGCAAGGGCAGAACGCCATGCGGAGGCGCAATAGAATACAAAGGTCTTATCGGCTTGGGCAAACACCTCGCGGTGATAAGGGCTGTCTGGATCAACCCAAAATTCCAACATACCGCGCGGCGCATGTATGGCCCCGGGAATCTGGCCCTCGCGGGTCACTTCGCGGATGTCGCGAATATCGACCATCACGATAGAAGCATCAGGATGCGCCGCCAGCGCGGGGGCAGTCGGGACCGTTACGATTTCGGCGTTGGCCGCGGCCACCAGTTGTTTGGCATTTTTAATCATCAATATTTCCCTAAGTCAGTTGCATCCCGCGCCGCCCTGCCAGATCAACCACATATTGCCACGCCACGCGGCCAGAGCGGTTGCCGCGGGTTTGTTGCCACTCGATTGCCTCACCGCGGATTTCGTCGTCGCTGATTTCGATGTTGTAAGCATCGCAATAGCCACGGATCATTTGCAAATAGGCGTCTTGATCGCAGGGATGAAAACCGAGCCAGAGGCCGAAACGATCGGACAGGGAAACCTTTTCCTCCACCGCCTCGGACGGATTGATCGCCGTGCCACGTTCATTTTCGATCATGTCGCGGGGCATCAGGTGGCGACGATTGGAGGTCGCGTAGAAGGCGACGTTTTCGGGGCGGCCTTCGATGCCACCGTCAAGCACAGCCTTGAGCGATTTATAGTGGCTGTCGTCATGGCCAAAGCTAAGGTCGTCACAAAACAGCAAAAAGCGGTGATTCTGGGCGCGTAGAATGTTCAGCAAACGGCCAATGCTAGGCAGGTCTTCGCGCTGTACCTCTACCAATTTCAACCCGCCTATCTGGCGATTGGCCTCGGCGTGGGCGGATTTCACCAAGGATGATTTCCCCATGCCCCGCGCTCCCCAGAGCAGCACATTATTGGCCGGCAGGCCACGGGCGAATTGCAGGGTATTGGCCAGCAGAATATCGCGCGGGCGGTCGATGGCAACCAGCAGGTTAATGTCGATCCGGTTAACGTTTTGCACAGGGTCGAGGCGGTCTGGCCCCACATGCCACACAAAAGCATCCGCGACATTGAGGTCGGGAATGGTAAAAGGCTTTGGGCTGATCCGCTCCAAAGCCTCTGCAATACGGGTTAACGCATCGTTATCCATTATGCCTCGTCAGGATGTTTGGCTTCGTCTTCTTCGTCATCCTCGAAGTAAATACCTTCGGCCTTTTGTCGCGCCACGCGTTTTTTCTCAACCACCATCACCAGCAGGATCGACACCTCATAAAGCGCGTAAACCACGGTGAACAGGATCATCTGGGTGATCACATCTGGCGGCGTCACCAAGGCGGCCAGCACCAGAATGCCGACAACCGCGTATTTGCGGGTGTTTTTCAGACCTTTGGCAGAAACCAATCCGGCCATGCCCATTAACGTCAACAATACCGGCAGCTGGAAACACAGGCCAAAAGCAAAGATAAATTTCAGCGAGATTGCGAGGGATTCACGCACCGAGCCGAGGAAAATGGTTTTGATTTCTTTATCGGCAATATCCTCGATGTCCCCATTGCTCAGCAATTCGGTGATCGAGGGGATGATGTCACCAAAGCCGATAAAGAAATTCATCGCCAGCGGTGTCACCACAAAATGCGCAAACGAGGCCCCCGCCAAGAACAACATCGGTGAAGCAATCATAAAGGGCAAAAACGCGCCCTGCTCGTTTTTATACAAGCCGGGTGCCACGAACCGCCACAACTGAAATGCAATGACAGGAAAGGATAGGCCAAGCCCCGCCAACATCGAAATGTGGAACAACACAAAGAATTTTTCCTGCGGCGCGGTAAAAATCAACTGCGGGTCTTGCCCGCGCGAGCGCAGAATTTCCGCGATCGGTTCCACCAGAAAGTTCAGGATAGGTTCGGCGAAATAAAAACACCCCAGCATGGCAATCACAAAAGCCAAAACCGAGCGGATCACCCGCGTGCGCAGCTCTGCCAAATGCTCGATCAACGGGGCCGAACTGTCGTCTACTTCGCTGCTCATGTTTTGGCCTTGGTTGTTTTAGCTGGTTTCTTGGCAGCGGTTTTTTTGACAGTGGTTTTTTTGGCTACGGGTTTTTTAGCGGGTGATTTTTTCGCAGGGGCTTTTTTAGCAGCAGGTTTCTTGGCTGCCGCTCTCTTTGTAGCGGGTTTCTTCGCTGTTGCCTTTTTGGCTGCCGGTGCCTTGGTTACGGTAACATCGGCATCATCAACACCGTCATCCGCGCCCAACTCGAAATCACCCTCTGGCGGCCATTTCTCGGCGGCAGCGTTTGCCGCCTCAACAGCAGTTTTCCCGTCCGGTGGGGTGGTATCGGTTTCGTGGTAATCGCCCAGCCCCTTGGCCATATCCTTGAAACCTGTGCTCGACATATCGGACGCTTTTTTCAGCGTATCGGTCACGTCTTTGACGCCCGCCTCATCCGCCGCATCATTCATCGCGCGGGAAAAATCCCGTGCCATGCCGCGCGCTTTGCCGACAAACTGTCCAACTTTGCGAAACATCATCGGTAGGTCTTTAGGACCTACCACAATCAGCGCCACAACGCCGACAATTGCCATTTCTGACATGCCAATATCAAACATTTTGCGCGTCCACTTAAGTCAGCTTCAGGATTTTTCGGACTCTGGCGTCACGTCTTTTGCTTCGTCTGCCGCATCGGATGCGGCATTTTCCAGTTCTTCTTTGCCCTCGGACACGCCTTTTTTGAACGAGGTAATACCCTTGCCCACTTCGCCCATCAACGAGGAAATTTTACCCCGTCCGAACAGCACCAGCACGACAATGGCAATCAGCAGCATGCCCATCGGGCCTACATTCTGGATAAACATCGGTGTCATCATAAGTCTTCTCCCTTTGCGCACATCCTTGCGGCGCATTTACTCTGTCAGGGCAAAGACATATTGCCTTTGCCCGCCATATTCAAACCCCTAATCCGCCGCAGCCCTGTTATTTGTTGCAAAAATTGCGACGTATACCCATAATCCGGTAGGAATTACAGCCATACCCCGTCAGATAGCGCGAATTATCCCTTTGGAAACACAAAACAGCGGTCACGGCGCATCGACAGCCACAAAGCGCGGCCCGTTTCCGGCATAAAGACGCCCGGCACCGTGACTTGCAATTGTGACCCGTCAAAGTCCATCGCGAATTCCACAAGAGAATGATCGCCAAGGTAACGGGCGCGGGTCACGATACCCCGCGCCGGCACACCATCACTGGGGGTCGGGTTCGGCCCCTTGCCGTTTCGGTCAAAATCCAGTTTCAAATGCTGGGGCCGGATCACGATCTCGACCTCGCCGCTGGTAACACCGGGCACCAGAAACTGACCAAAAGGCGTGTCCGCCAGCGCGTTCACCACCTGCCCCGTCACCACATTGACATCCGAGAAGAACGCCGCCGCGGCCTTGTCTACTGGCGCGTTATAAATATTGAACGGCGCGCCCATTTGCACGACCCGCCCCCCGCGCATCAGGGCAATCATATCGGCCATGCGCATGGCCTCTTCGGGGTCATGGGTCACCAGCAACACGGCGGTCCCCTCCGCCTTGAGCAACTCCAACGTCGCATCACGCACATCATCGCGCAGACGATTATCAAGGCCGGAAAACGGCTCATCCATTAGCAAAACACGGGGGCGCGGGGCCAAGGCGCGGGCAAGCGCCACCCTTTGTTGCTCGCCGCCCGACAGTTGATGGGGGTATTTTTTCTCATAGCCCGTCAGATTTACCCGCTCGAGCAAATCCTTGACCCGCGCGGCGCGGCCCTGTTTATTGCGTAAACCAAAGGCTATATTCTGGGTCACATCAAGATGCGGAAACAGGGCGAAATCCTGAAACATCAGGCCAATAGACCGGTTTTCCGCCAGCATATGAACCTTATCATCAGAGGCCACCTGCCCGTCAATCAGCACCGAACCGCTGCTCTGGCGATCCACACCGGCGGCAATGCGCAGGGTGGTGGATTTACCACAACCGGACGGCCCCAACAGACAGGCCAACTGCCCCGCCTGCAAGCTGACCGACACGTTATCGAGCGCGATCTCACCCTCAAAAACGCGGGAAATACCCCTTAATTCCAGTCTGGCTGTCACCTGCCTTCGGCTCCTGCATATCTAAATCCAACCAATTAGGTCAGGCTCTTACTTGCCAGATAGCAGTGCTGCGCGGTTGGGGCAACCCTGCGGGGCAATTTGATCTAAGCGGCCAGCAGGCCAAAATCTGCGCGCGCAAGCACCGTGCCATTCACCTGTAAAGACAACCGGTGTTCACCCGGGAAAACCTTAAAGGTGGTCGCATTACCCAAAAAACGGTGCTTCTTGCGCAGGGTCAGGGTCTCGCCCCGCCGAATACCCATCTGTTTCAGCTTAAACACCCGTGATTTGCGGCTACCGTCTGCTTTCACAAAATCAATCACAAAATCCACCATCAGCTTTTCGTCGCGCGTGGCAGTGATATCGCAGGAAAATTCAAGGGCCTGCCCGATCACCACCTGCGTTTCAACCAGATCAATCTCGCCCAGCGTCACCTGCGGCGCGGCGCGAAAGCCCAGCAGTTCCAATGCGCCTTTGTGGCCGCGCTTGACCAATGTGCGCAGGGCGTGGCTGGCGATCCAGCGCATTTCCTTACCCTCTTGCCTGCCCTCATCCTGCCAACGTGCCAGTGTGGCCACCACCAAATCCGGTTGCTTCTTAGCCAAATCATTCAAATGATTCGCCACCGAGCGGGTCACATAACGGGTCGCATCGCCATACAGTTGATCCAGCAACGGCAATCCCGCATCGGATGCGATGCCAACCTTCACCCCCCAAGGCAGGGTTGGCCGCGTCCCCTCAGAGGCCAAGCGGCGCAGATGGTAATTCGGGGCGCGCGCCCACAATGCCATCTGCACCATGGTCTGTTCGGGATGGGCATTCAAAAAATGGCGGATCGGAAATTCCACCGAGAACCGCTTGGTCAATTCCTCCAGCAACGGCAAAGACACGGACAGATCGGCCAGCCCCTGACGCGCCGTATACTCCCCCAAAGGCGCAAAAATGAAATCGCCGAAATCGTCGTCGGATTTATCCGGGTCCAAAGGCGGGGGCAGCGCGCTGACAATCACCGCCGCCGCCGCGCTGAAATCATCGGGCAGGAATTCCTCGAACACTTCTGCGATCCAGACAATCCGTTGCATCAATTCCAGCGACAGCATCCGCTGCATTACCCGTTCCTCAAACGCCAACCCGTCAAAGTTCGGCCCGTCAAAAAGCCCCGCCAGATAACGGATTTTCTCAACATTAAACAACTGGTCTTTCAGGCTAAAGCCACGACTGCTGCTCATAGCGCCCCCTATTTCGAATTCGTCTTAAATATCGCCGCCGGAGGCTCCTGCACCAAAGCCAATACGGCCCTCAAAGCGTCGCGTTCACCCCGCCCCCGTCCAGCAGGATATTTTGCCCCACAATATATCCCGCGTGTTGCGAACACAGGAACGCGCACATGGCGCCAAATTCGGCAGAAGTTCCATAGCGCCCCGCCGGAATCGTGGCGCAACGCATGGCTTCGGCTTGCGCGATGGTTTTGCCCTGATTTTGCGAAATCGAGGCATCAAGCGCCGCAATGCGGTCGGTTGCATGGGCGCCTGGCAACATGTTGTTGATGGTCACGCCCCTGCCAGCCACTTGCCGCGCGGTGCCTGCGACATACCCCGTCAAACCCGCGCGGGCCGAATTGGACAGGCCCAGTGCGGCAATCGGGGCCTTGACTGATTGCGAGGTGATGTTGATCACACGGCCCCAGCCGCGATCAATCATACCGGGCAGGCAGGCTTTCATCATCATGATCGGGGTCAACATATTGGCATCAAGTGCTTTGATAAAATCCGCCCGCTCCCAATCGGACCACATACCCGGAGGCGGGCCGCCGGCGTTATTCACCAGAATATCGGGACTGCCTGCCGCCTCTAGCACCTGTGCCTGACCTTCCGGCGTGGTGATGTCACAGGCAACCGTCTGCACCTTAACGCCAAACTTGCGCAATTCTTTCGCAGCCTGCTCCAACGGTCCCACATTGCGCGCGTTCAGCACCAAATCAACCCCGGCCTCAGCCAATGCCGTCGCACAGCCCAGCCCAAGCCCCTTGGACCCGGCACAAACAATTGCTGTTTTTCCTTTTATTCCCAAATCCATGATGCTCTCCCGTTCGTTTTCAGGCGTGATTTGATGTATCGGATCCCTGCAAGTCAAGGGCGATTGCAAGTGCATTTCTTGCCAAATGACAAAAAGCGGCGGCAGGAAAATCCACGAGGCTATTCAAACCAATTGACTCGCCCCCTTCCCGCCGCCACACTCCGGACATGTTAGATCAACCACTTGTTTCCTTTGAAAACCTGCGTGTCGAGTTTCAGACCGGCGCGGGGGTTGTCGTGGGCGTCGAAGACGTCTCTTTTCATATTAATCCGGGCGAAACCGTCTGTGTTGTGGGCGAAAGCGGCTCTGGCAAGTCGGTGTCTTCGCTGTCGTTGATGCGACTGGTGGAGTTTGGCGGTGGTGAAATTGCCGGCGGCAAACTGAATTTCCGGCGCGCGGATGGCAGTGTTCAGGATTTAGCCAAGGCCGAAGACAGCCTGATGCGCACGATTCGGGGCAATGAAATCGGCATGATCTTTCAGGAGCCGATGACCTCGCTGAACCCTGTGTTCACCGTCGGGCGCCAGTTGACCGAAGGGTTGCGGGTTCACAAGGGCATGTCCAAACACGACGCCACAGCCCGCGCGGTTGATTTGATGAAACAGGTGCGCATTCCCGAACCGGAACGCCGCCTGAAACAATACCCCCATGAATTATCCGGCGGGATGCGCCAGCGGGTGATGATCGCCATGGCGTTGGCCTGCGAGCCGCGTCTGCTAATTGCGGATGAGCCGACAACGGCGCTGGATGTGACCATTCAGGCGGAAATCCTGTCGCTGATCAACCGCCTGAAAGAGGAAACCGGCACCGCGGTGATGTTCATCACGCACGATATGGCTGTGGTGGCGCAGATGGCCGACCGCGTTGTCGTGATGTATCGCGGCAATCTGGTCGAAGAGGGGCCAGTCACCCAGATTTTTGAAAACCCGCAGGCGGATTACACCCGCGCCCTGCTCGCCGCCGTTCCTAAACTCGGCGAGATGGAGGGTAAAAAATACCCCGAACCGATGGCCATTGTAGGGCAAGATAATTCGGAACTCGTGGCGCCTGTGGTACCGGGGACCGAAACCCTGCTCGAGGTAAAAAACCTGACAATGCGTTATCCGGTCAAGGGCGGCTTGTTGCGGCGCACGGTGGCCTATGTCCACGCGGTTGAGGATATATCCTTTACCCTGAAAAAGGGCGAGACCCTGTCGCTTGTGGGCGAGAGTGGGTGTGGTAAATCAAGTGCTGGTCGTTCTATTCTGCGGCTGGAAGAACCCCAATCTGGTCAAGTAATAATCGACGGTCAGAATATATTGGACCTGTCGCCAAGCAAGCTGCACGAGGCCCGACGTAACATGCAGATGATCTTTCAGGATCCTTATGCCTCGCTGAACCCCACGCGCCGCGTTGTTGATCAGGTGATTGAGCCGTTAATCAATTACAAAATTGACAAAGGCAGTGCCTTACGGGATCGCGCCGCCGCCTTGTTTGAACGGTGCGGCTTGCCCAGCAGCTTTCTGGATCGCTATCCGCATGAATTTTCCGGCGGTCAACGCCAACGGGTGGCCATTGCGCGCGCCCTTGCCCTAAACCCCAAGCTGATTGTCGCCGATGAAGCAGTTTCGGCGCTGGATGTTTCGGTTCAGGCGCAGGTGCTGAATTTGCTGATGGAATTGCAGACAGAACTGGGCATCAGTTTTCTGTTTATCAGCCATGATATGGCGGTTGTGGAACGGGTCTCCCATCAAGTTGCGGTGATGTACCTGGGGCGGATTGTAGAGCTTGGCCCGCGGGCGGAAATATTTGGCAATCCACGCCATAGTTATACACAGACCCTGTTGTCAGCCGTGCCGCGCCCCGATCCGCGCAACCGCCAAATTGATAAGGTGTTGAATTTCAAACCAATCCCAAGCCCGATTTTTCCGGCAGGTCATGAACCCGGTTCGTCGGTCTATTCGGAGGTCAGCACAGGCCATTGGGTTTTGCAGGAATGATATAGCAACAGACGTGCAGTTGTGCCCCTCCCCTACCAGGCGCACAACCGCACAGCTGCATCCGAAATGGCCAAAACGATTGATCGCCACGGCCGTCGGAATAAAGAAGGCACAGACAAGTGTGACCTGCTACCCGCATACCAAATAACAATACCTGCCCGCGCCTCACCTCTACACAACCATAGAAGGCCTGTTTAGAATTGGTGAAAGGGAGTAATTCCTCAATTGCTTTTTCGTGAAATGCAGGCCTATATTCGTGAAATGCAAGTCAACGGTGCAATGCAAAACATACAGCGCGATATTAAGGAGATACTGCTTTCGCCGATAGCCATCGTAAGTTGGGTGACGGGCAGTCTCGTCACCGCGTTGGTCGGGCCATTTGATACTTATACAGTCATCCCCCTTGATCAGCGCCTGTTTTTTTGGTTTGGAATCTTGGCCACAGCGACCACCATTGCGGTATGTCTACAAATAACAATCCGCAGATTAATTCCGTCATGGGGGATCATTGGCTATACTTGTATTGCCTGGTCGGTCTTTGTCGTCGTTTTTTTAGGAATTGTACTTGCGGTCATACGAGTCCTCTACGCGCACCTCGAATTGCCATCGACCTACTTATTGGCCGGGATTATCGCAAGTGTTGCAGCTGCCATAAACCTGATGATCTATTTGATTTCACCACAGACGTTATCGGGTGAGATTCTTGAAACTGCTGATGCCGCTACGGTAAAACCCGTCGCCCCGTTGGAGGTAAAGACGCATAATAGCACAATTACACCCGGCGCAAGAAACGCCTTTTTGCAGCGCTTTGGCCCTGATGTCGGCGAGCGGCTAATCCGGTTGGCGATGCGGGACCACTATATCGAGGTCTATACCGAAGTTGGCCAAAGGCTGGTTCACATGCGGTTTGCAGACGCGCTGGATGAAATCTCGGATTTAAATGGCCAGCAAGTTCACCGGTCCCATTGGGTCAATTTTGACGAAATTGAAACAGTGGTCAAAGACGGGGCAAAATTGGGATTCAAGATGTCAGACGGAGAAGTCGTGCCGATTGCCCGCAGCCGCAAATCAAGCCTGAAAGAGCGCGGGTTATTGTAGCGTCTACGCGACGCTATTTATTTACGGCGCAATGCAGAAATCAAATCGTTGTATTCCTGAAACCAGACCCGCCGAAAAATGCTGCCCGCCGTGGTCAATTGGTCACCATTGGTTAGTAGATAAGACGGTTGCATGGCGGTCCCTTATACAATGTGTCTGCAAGGATCTGCTTGAAAGGTAAATATCGGATTAAATTGTACAGACGGGCCTCGAATTATTTTCCGGGAGACCGTATTTTTCAACGAAACACTGTACAAAACGGAAATAATCCTTATCTGCGACCTATGTTGAAAACTGCCAATCTTATCCTGTTGATCCTGTTCCCCATCGCATGGTTTGCGCCTTTGCTGCGGGCGGGATTGCTGCCGTTCTTCGCGCTCGATGAAATTACGGTAATTTCCGGATTGCAAGCACTGTGGGAAAAGGATGTGTTTCTGGCGTTGCTGGTGACGTTTCTGGCGCTGGTCGCCCCGATGATTAAGGTCATTGGCACGGCTTTGATTCAGTTTCAGCTGCTCAGTGACAAGGTTAAGCCCGTGTTAACCCTGCTGGGCCGCCTCGCAATGGCGGATGTGTTTTTGGTGGCCATTTATATAGTGGCCGCAAAAGGCATTGGTGTGGGGCGGTTGGAAACCGGCTGGGGGCTGTATTTGTTCACTTTCTGTGTGTTGGCCTCCTACACAATCACGCTGGCACAGAAGAAATCGGCCATGGGGTCAATTTCTTAACCAATTCCCCCTAGCATCGGCACCGATATCTATCGGGGCCTTTCAATTGACTATCTCATTGGTTGTTATCCTGTCCAATCTGGGCTTTTGGCTGTTGTGGATCGTGGTTGAGCTGCTGCGCCGCCGTCGCGGCATCATGCCAGAGGTTCCCTTGTCTTTCATCCTCATTATTGTTGCGCTCAATACCCTGTTGTTTGACCAGTTGTTACTGTTTCGCCTTGGCGCATTTGCCACCCTTGGCGTGGCAATTTACGAGTTTCGCGAATTTGTCCAACGCGGCGCGCCGGAATTAACACTGGCAGGTGCCATCGTGTCGGGCGGATATGGCGCATGTGTTTTAACCTATTGGGCGGTGGTCTCTATTAATCAGCACTTGAACCTGACCATGGGCTAGGCCAATAACGCTTATGGCCAAAGCAATTTCATCATACACCTGTTCTGCCTGCGGTGCCGCCCATAAGAAATGGGCGGGGCGCTGTTTGACTTGCGGCGAATGGAATTTGGTTGAGGAACAAGCACCGCTGTCCACAGGTCCCAAAGGCAAAACTCTGGGCACCACCAAGGGACGGCAAATTGCGCTGGGGGATTTATCCACAGAGGATAAGCCGCTGGAACGCAGCCTGTTCGGGATTGGCGAATTGGACCGCGCCATTGGCGGCGGGCTGGTGCCTGCCAGTGCGATTCTGGTCGGCGGTGATCCGGGAATCGGCAAATCAACCTTAATGTTGCAAGCGGCGGCGCGGTTTTCCCTGAACGGGCGCAAGGTAATCTATGTTTCAGGCGAGGAAGCACAAAGCCAAATCAGGATGCGCGCGGCCCGCCTTGAGTTGTCGCATGCGCCGATGCAACTGGCCTCTGAAACCAACCTGCGCGATATTTTGACCACTTTGGAGGCGGAAAAGCCCGATCTGGTGATCATCGATTCGATTCAGACCATGTGGGTAGATCACATCGACAGCGCGCCGGGGTCTGTCTCCCAAGTCCGCGCCGTGGCACATGAGCTGGTAACTTTTGCAAAGAAGCGTGGCGTTGCGGTTGTGCTGGTCGGCCATGTCACCAAAGACGGCCAAATCGCCGGCCCTCGTGTTGTGGAACACATGGTGGATACGGTGCTGTATTTTGAGGGCGAGCGCGGCCATCAGTTCCGCATTTTACGCGCGGTGAAGAATCGTTTTGGACCGGCCGATGAAATTGGCGTGTTTGAGATGACCGGCGCGGGCCTGATGGAGGTGACCAACCCCTCGGAGTTGTTCCTGTCAGAGCGCGAGAAACCGGCCCCCGGATCGGTGGTATTTGCCGGTATCGAGGGCACCCGCCCTGTTTTGGTGGAAATTCAGGCGTTGGTCGCACAATCAGCTCCGGGCAACGCACGACGCACGGTTGTCGGCTGGGACAGTGGCCGCCTGTCGATGATTCTTGCGGTGCTCGAATCCCGTTGCGGCCTTAGTTTCGCCGGAATGGATGTTTACCTGAACATCGCGGGCGGTTTGCGCATTTCCGAACCTGCTGCCGATCTGGCAGTTGCTGCGGCGCTGATCTCTGCAAGGCAAGACGTCAGCCTGCGCGGGGACACCGTGGTATTTGGCGAAATCAGCCTGTCGGGGGCCTTGCGGCCCATCGCGCAGGCCGAAGCACGGTTAAAAGAGTCACAGAAGTTAGGTTTTTCAAGCGCCTATGCACCTTCGAGGATGAAACTTGTCGGCGAATCGGGCATTAGGGTAAACAAAGTAAATGACATAGGCGATTTCATCAGCACCTGTTTTGGTGACATCGACGCGTAAGTAGGGGGAACTATGGAAGGTTTCACAGTTGTAGACGGCGGCGTTGCCGTTGTTATTTTGATTTCGGCGATCCTCGCGTATTCACGCGGGTTGGTGCGGGAAATATTGTCTATTGCCGGCTGGATAGCCGCGGCGGTGGTTGCCTATTTCCTGACGCCGCAAGTGGTACCATTGGTCAAGGAAATTCCCGTGGTCAGCGATATTATCGGCACCTCGTGCATTCTGTCGCTGATAGTGGCCTTTGCCTTGGTGTTTGCCGTGGCGCTGATTGTGGTATCGATCTTTACGCCGCTGTTTTCCGGCATGGTGCAACGCTCGGCGATTGGGGCGGTGGATCAGGGCTTTGGTTTCCTGTTTGGCGTCGCGCGCGGCTTGCTGCTGGTGCTTATCGCCTTGATCCTTTACGATAATATCTTCCCAGAGGGCGACCGTTTGGAAATGGTCGAGAACAGCAAATCACGCGAAATCTTGGCTCAGAGCCAAGGTAGGCTGGCCGAAATGGCCCCTACCGAAGTGCCGGAATGGCTGCGGATACGCTATGACGATTTTGTCGGCCATTGCGATGCACCAACTGACGGAACCAAAACCAAAACCGGTTCGGATGCATAATTTCATAAGGGGCCGCGAGGCCCCTTTTTCGTGAATACGTCGTACTGAAAGCGCTTTGCATTTATTCAGAAGAATAATTCATCCCAAGGCTGGATGATTTATTTATTTATTTTTGGCAAAGATAAAATGCAAAGCGCCCTAAACTGCGTGACTCCGAGGCCCGTCCATCTTATAGAGGCCGCGACTGACGCCATATCGGACCTGCCCCATGCTGAGCCAAACCGAACCGTTCTATCCGCATCCCTTTGACAACGATAAAATGAAAGAGGAGTGCGGCGTGTTCGGCATTGTCGGCCTGCAAGAGGCGGCCAATTTTGTCGCCCTTGGCCTGCACGCCCTGCAACATCGCGGCCAAGAGGCCGGCGGCATTGTCTCTTATGATCGGGATGCAGGTTTCAACAACGCCCGCCGCTTTGGCTATGTACGCGATAATTTCACCAAAGAATCGCTGATGAGCACCCTGCCCGGCGCGATTTCTATTGGCCATGTACGCTATTCCACATCCGGCTCCAAAGGGGCGACAGCGATCCGCGACGTGCAGCCGTTTTTCGGTGAATTCGCCCTTGGTGGCTGTGCGGTGGCCCATAATGGAAATCTGACCAACGCGCTTGTCCTGCGCAAAGAATTGATCGCGGCGGGGTCTATTTTTCAATCTTCCTCAGACAGCGAATGTATCATGCACTTGATCGCACGCTCGTTCCAAAGCTCGTTGCCGGAACGCCTCAAAGACGCGCTGCGCCGTGTTGAGGGGGCGTTTTCAGTGGTGGCGATGACCCGCAGCAAACTGATTGGTGTGCGCGATGCGCTGGGGGTACGCCCCTTGGTGCTGGGTAAGATCGGTGACGGCTGGGTCTTATCGTCTGAGACCTGCGCCCTTGATATTATCGGCGCAGAGTTCATTCGCGAGATTGAACCGGGCGAGATGGTAATTTGTACGGAAAACGGCATCGAAAGCTCTTATCCGTTTGAGAGGAAAGCCCCCCGCCCCTGTATTTTTGAGCGGGTCTATTTTTCGCGCCCTGACAGTATTCTGGGCGGCCAGTCGATCTATGAAACCCGCCGATTGATCGGCGTGGAACTGGCGAAAGAAAGCCCGGTTGACGCGGATATTGTCTGCCCCGTGCCCGACAGTGGTACACCAGCAGCGATTGGTTATAGCCAGGAAAGCGGCATTCCCTATGCCATGGGCATCATCCGCAATCAGTATATGGGCCGCACGTTTATTGAACCAACTGAGCAGATACGCAACATGGGTGTACGGTTGAAGCTGAATGTGAACCGCGCGCTGATCAAGGGTAAGCGGGTTATTTTGGTGGACGACAGTGTTGTGCGTGGCACCACCTCGCGCAAGATTAAAGAAATGATCTTGGACGCTGGTGCTGCCGAGGTGCATTTCCGCATTGCCTCCCCGCCTACCGCTTGGCCGTGTTTTTACGGGGTGGATACGCCAGAACGCGAACAACTGCTGGCCGCCACCATGAGCGCCGAGGAAATGCGCGAACATCTGTCTGTAGCCTCGTTGAAGTTCGTGTCGCTCGATGGGTTATACCGCGCTTGCGGCGTGCCAAAGGGGCGCAACAAAACCACGCCTGAATATTGCGACGCCTGTTTTTCCGGACAATATCCAGTGGATCCAACGGACCGTATGGCCGCAGGGTTCAAATTGATGGAGCCTGTGTAAATGCAAAAGACAGCCCTGATTACCGGTGCATCGCGCGGCTTTGGTGCCGCCATGGCCGAGGCTTTCGCAGCGGACGGCGTGCATGTCATTGCACTGGCCCGCACCACTGGCGCATTGGAAGAATTGGACGACCGGATCAAGGCCGGCGGCGGCAGCGCCACATTGGTGCCGCTGGACATCACCGATGAACAAGGCTTGCAGCGCCTGTGCCTGTCGATATTTGAACGCTGGGGGGGCTTGAATTATTGGCTGCACGCCGCGATATTTGCGGCCCCTTTATCGCCTGTAGGCCATGTGCCAGAGAAAGACTGGAAGCGCACACTGGATACCAATGTGCATGCAACCCAACGTCTGATTGCCAATGTGGAGCCGCTTTTGCTGGCGCGCAGCGGCACGGCAATCCATCTGGATGATCCCTGCGGTGGCGAAAAATTCTTTGGCGCTTATGGCACCAGTAAAACCGCGCAAAAGGCGCTGTTCAACAGCTGGGCCGCAGAATCGCAATCGGCAGCATTCGAAGTGATTTCTTTCACGCCCGAACCAATGCCCACCGCCACCCGCGCCCGTTTTTTCCCGGGCGAGGATCGCGCTGTATTGAGCCACCCGTCAAAGCAGGCAAAGCGGTTATCAGCTGACTTGCAGCGCGGCGCTATGACCGCTTCTTGACCCCACGTCCGGCTTTCTTGCTGAACCTTCCTTCAATGTGCTTGTTCAGCTTGGTCACTTTTTTCTCTTTTTTGTTACGGTACGGATTTTTATCCGACTGCGAGCGCATGAACAGGCGAATCGGTGTGCCCGGCAAATCCAGATTATCACGCAACCCGTTCACCAGATAACGGCTGTAACTCTCGGCCAGTAAATCAGGGTGCGAACACATCACAACAAAGCTGGGCGGGCGGGTTTTTACTTGGGTCATATAGCGCAGACGAATGCGTTTGCCGCCCGGTGCGGGGGGCGGATGGGCCTCTAGCATTCCGGTCAACCAACGGTTCAGGCGGGCGGTGCTGACCCGTCGGTTCCACACGGCATGGGCGGTGACAATGGCCGCATGCAGGCGGTCCATTCCACGGCCGGTTTTGGCGGAAACAGTCACCATCGGAGCGCCCCGCAATTGCGGCAGAAGACGGGTAAAAGCCTCCCTCAGGTCCTTCAACTTGTCCTGTTTGTCGGTCTCAGTGTCCCATTTATTCACCGCAACAACCACGGCACGGCCTTCGCGTTCTGCCAAATCGGCGATGCGCAAATCCTGCTGTTCAAACGGCATATTCACGTCGAGCATCAGCACAACCACCTCGGAAAACCGAACCGCGCGCAACCCGTCAGACACCGAAAGCTTTTCCAGTTTTTCCTGAACCTTGGCGCGTTTGCGCATTCCGGCAGTGTCCCAAATCCGCATCGGCACGCCGTCCCAATTGAAATTGGTCGAAATCGCGTCCCGTGTGATACCGGCCTCGGGGCCAGTCAGCATTTTATCTTCGCCGATTATCTGATTGATAAGAGTGGATTTTCCTGCGTTTGGTCGGCCAACAATGGCGATCTGCAAGGGGCGGCCAGTGGAAAAAGTGATGGCACCGTCATCATCCGCGTCATCATCCTCTGACAGTTCAACATCGACCTCTGGTTCGATGTCCAATTGGCGTTCAGCGAATTTGTCATGGATCGGCATCAAGATGCGCATCAGGTCATCCATGCCCTCGCCGTGTTCGGCGGACAGTTGGATCGGCTCGCCCAAACCCAGCGAGAAAGCATCGTAATAGCCTTCTTCGCCAGCGCGGCCCTCGGCCTTATTGGCGGCAACAATCACATGCGCCGATTTACGGCGCAGGATTTCGGCAAACACCAGATCGGCGGGCATCACACCGGCGCGCGCATCAATCATGAACAGGCAGATATCGGCCATTTCAACGGCGCGTTCGGTCAACATCCGCATGCGCCCTTGCAGGCTCTCGTCGGTGGCCTCTTCCAGACCGGCAGTGTCAATCACGGTAAACCGCAACGGTCCCAAACGGGCGTCGCCTTCGCGCAGATCACGGGTCACGCCGGGCTGGTTATCAACCAACGCCAGACGGCGTCCAACCAGACGATTGAACAAGGTGGATTTGCCCACATTGGGGCGGCCAACTACGGCGAGGGTAAAGGACATGGGTTCAGCCTATTCGGGTTAGACCGGAGCCTTAAACCAAAGTCGCGCTATTGGAAAGCATGAAGCTGCCCACTGGCCGAAAGGATATAAAGCCGCCCATTTGCGATTGCCGGCTGTGACGCTGCACCGCCGGGGATTTTCACAGTTCCGGTCAGGGTACCATCCTCGGGGTTATAGCTGTTCAATGCACCGTCACTGGTGCCAACCCACAATTGCCCGCCTGCCAACACTGGCCCAAAATAAGCATAGGCATCGCGCAGGCGTTTGGCCTTCTTGGCCTTGAAATCCGGCAGTTCAACCGACCAGACTTCGGCCCCGTCCGACGCATTCAACCGTTTGATTGCAAAATTGTCGGAAATCATGAATACCGCGCCCCCTGCCGGCCAGACCGGAGAGTAGGAACCATCATTGGCTGTCCAGTTACGGGTGCCGGATCGACGATCCATCGAGGCAAGACGCCCAGATTGGTTGGCCACATAAACAGTCAGGCCATCAATGACCGGATCGCCGGAAATATCACCCACAAAACTGCGCGCGATACCTTTGTGGCCGCCAGAAACGACCCCGCTCCAGGCGCGGACACCATTGCGGGCCAGCGCGCCGACAACTTCACCGGAGGCAAACGGAATGACAACTAGATTTCCAGTCGCCGCCGGACTGCCAGCGCCGATAATACCCGCCGTGCCGCCACTGCTGAGCTGTTGCCACAGAAGGCGGCCGGTTTTGATGTTCAGGCCAATCGATGTGTTGCTGCGGGATATTGCAACGACCGTATTGCCGGTGATCACCGGCGCTGCGGAAATATTGCCAATCATGCGGTGACGCCACTGGACTGCGCCGCTGGCAGCGTCCATCGCCACAACTTCGCCGTGACCCGTGGTGGCCACAATCACACCGGACGCATAGGCTAGACCGCCGCCCGTCGCATCGCCTGATTTCTCATGGGTCGGTGTCAGCTCACGCGACCAAAGCGGCGCGCCAGCGGTGGAAAAGGCCCGCACACCGGAGGCGGAATCAAGGGTAAACACCCGATCCCCTGCAATAATAGGATCGCTGGAAATATAGCGTTTGCGCGAATTTCCCGCACCGATATTCTGGGACCAAACTTTGGTGAGAACGCGGCCCAGCGCCGGATGGCGAATCAAATGTTGCGCCGTGCCGTTGCGGTGGGTCCACTCCGCATTGCGAACAGGGGCCGCAAGCGCCAGCTTGCTGACAATGACTTCCTCGGCGGTCGCCTCCGCGTCAGCGTCCAAATTGAAATCGCGCAAATCAAGGCGTTCGCCGGGCAACACTTCTTCTTGTGTTCCGCATGAACTGACGCCGACCAGCAGCAGAAATGCCAGCCCAAGTGCTGTGCCCCGTTTTTTGTTCATTACACTCATCTCAATACCACCCAATGCGCCCGTTCTTTTTGCTTATTGTGCAGGTTTATTGCCCCAATTGCAATTCCGGGCTTGCGGGAACCTCGCCGCCCAAAGCCACAATCATTTGCTGCGCTCGGCTGCGCAGGGCGTCCGTGGCCTGGCTGTCGAGGAAGACATCCCTCAAGAGGCCCAAGGCTTTGTCATTTTCGCCGCCCTCGATCGCCATGATCGCCTGTTGCTCCATGGCCAAGGGCCGAAACGTCTGCCCCGGCTGTGCCAATCGGGCCAAAGCCTGACCACGTGCGGCGGCATCCATGTCTTTGCCACGGATCATCAACGCCTTAAGCGCCGCCAAATCGCGATAAATCGGTGCGGCGTCCGAAGTCGCCATCTGATCAAGCAGCGCCAATGCGCCGTCTTTATCATCAGAAGCAGCCAATGCACCCGCGCGGCGCAACAAGATCAACACTTCAGCGGCTCCCGCCTCCGAACCAATCACGTCCAAAGCCGCCGCTTGCGCCGCCGCACCGTCTTGATCTGTGGCTGCCAATATCCGGTCACCCAGCATTTGCGCCGCAGCACTGCGTTGGGATTTTTGCCATTCCAGATAGGCGGTTGCACCCACAACGCCCAAAATGATCACAACAGCAATCCAGCCATATTTCTTGAAATAGCCGAACAGCTTATCTTTGCGGACCTCTTCGGTCACTTCCTCGATGAAGGAATCAGTTTCGCTCACGCGCGTTACTCCCGTTAACTTGCGCCGGACCCTACTCTTTTTGCAACAGGATTGCCAAGCGGGTTTCTGGCCATTGGCAACCCTGCGCCCCTACCATTTCTTTGTTCTGTTAAATATCCCCGCGCGGAGCGCATAGAATCTCTCTGGAACTACCGGCGTAACGCCGCGCCAAAGGCTGCAAACAAGGGCCGCGACACCCTATCTTTGGCCGCGTTCCATTCCGGATGCCACTGCACTGCCATGGCAAAATTCTTGGCATCCTTGATGTGGATCGCCTCAGGCGTGCCATCCGGCGCACACCCCTCCACCACGACGCGAGGTCCAGCAACACAAATCCCCTGTCCGTGCAGGGAATTTGTCATTACGGTCTGCGCCCCAAACACCTGTTCAAACAACCCGCCAGCGGTCAGGTGAATCTCATGGCGTAGGGCGAATTTTTCTTCAATCGTGCCTTCAGGCGGCATCCGATGGTTATCTCGCCCCGGCAGGTCCCTGATTTCCGGGTGCAAAGTACCACCGAAGGCAACATTAAATTCCTGAAACCCACGGCAAATGCCCAGCACCGGAACGCCCCGTTCCACACAAGCGCGGATCAACGGCAGCGTTGTGCGATCCCGATCCCGATCAAACATCCCATGCGCCTCGGTCGCGACCTCACCGTATTCTTCTGGGTGCACATTGGGACGCGCACCAGTAAAGACAAAACCGTCCAAGGCCTCAACCAGATGATCGATTTCATTGGCGTCTGGCAAGGCTGGCACAATCAAGGCCGTCGCATCCGCAACCTGGGACACGGCCTCGATATTGTGGATACCCGTTGCCTGAACCGGATAATCATCATTGATGAAGTAGGCGTTGCCGATGATGCCAACGAGGGGACGGGACATGCGGAACCTCTTGTCTGGGAAACTGTTAGGCATGCGTTATTGCACAGTTTCCAAGGGATGCAAGGCCGTGTGATGTCGCAGAGCGCACTCAAGCCCGATCAATCCGCCCCGAATAACAGCCCCGTTTGGCATTATGGGCGTGAATATATTCGACATCGGGGTTGGCAAAGAACGCGCTTATAATCTGGCGGATTGCATCTTCGCCCTTCGCCACCTCGCCCTCTTGCATCATTCCTTGATCGTCAAACCCGCGCAGGGACAGCAAGCGCGAGGACATGACTTCGGGCAGGCTGTTTATTTCATCATAAGCTTGCGTCGCGCCTTCGCGGATGAAAATGGCATGGCTGGCGTGGTAAGGGGAATTGGCAGGTTGGCAGGTGTGGTTAAGCAGAAGAACGGTTTCTCCCACAGCCACATCTTGCATTTCAATACGGTCGGGAAAGTTTGGGCAACTGTCCACCGTGTACCGCTGCACGCCTTTGTCTGCCAATTCGGACTCCGGCCTGCCAAACAAATGCCGAAAAGGTTCGGGTGACAGGCCTGTGATGCGAAAGCTCATGTTATTCTCCTCTGATGGCTTTATCTGTGATCTACTGGGCGCAACACTTTGCGCCGACCCGTTTCATGCTGAAAATCTTGCCGGATGCGCGCGATGGGCTATTGTTTTTGGGATAGAGGGAGATTTGAAATGATCCATATGAAATTTTTAACCCGTAGCCTGCTGGCCTTTAGTCTGGCTATTGGTCCTGGTCACGCAGAACCCATCACCGCCGCTAATGCGCTGATTGCCAAACATCAAGGCAGGTCTGTAACCGCCGACAACTGGATGATTTCAGCCGCCAACCCGCTGGCGGTTCAGGCGGGCGCGGATGTTTTGGCGCGCGGCGGCAGTGCGGCGGATGCGATGATTGCGGCGCAGGCGGTTTTGGGCTTGGTGGAACCACAATCGTCAGGCCTTGGTGGCGGTGCGTTTCTGGTTTGGTATGATGCGGCTAGTGGTGATCTGACCACTCTGGACGGGCGCGAAACAGCGCCTTTGGCCGCGACGCCTCGGTTATTTCAAGACAAAGATGGCAAGCCCTTGTCGTTCTTTGAGGCGGTTGTCGGCGGGCGCTCTGTCGGCGTTCCTGCCACGCCTTTGCTGATGGAGGAAGCCCATAAGCGGTGGGGCAAACTGGCATGGGCGGGGTTGCTGGAACCAGCGCGTAAATTGGCGGCGGACGGGTTTGAGGTTTCCAAGCGGATGGCGAAATCCGTGGCTTGGGACGCGGCACGATTGGCGATTGCACCCGATACTGCCGCCTATTTCCTGCCGGAGGGCGCGGCAGTTCAAGCGGGGGATTTGCTGAAAAATCCGGCCTATGCGGAAACCCTGGAAGATATGGCGCAAAATGGTGCCAGTATTTTCTACAGCGGCCCACTGGCAGAGGCGATCGTCTCGCGGGTGCAAAATGCCGCCAACCCCGGCGTGCTCGACATGGTGGATTTGGCGATTTACCGGATTAAGGAAAGGCCGCCGATCTGTGTTGATTATCACGGCAATCAGGTGTGCGGCATGGGTCCGCCTTCCTCTGGCGCGCTGACTGTCGGGCAGATTCTAAAATTGGTAGAGCCGTATGATTTAGCCAGCCTTGGCGCGGATGACCCGCAAAGCTGGCGTCTGATTGGTGACGCCTCACGCCTCGCTTTCAAGGACCGTGGCCGCTACATGGCGGATTCGGATTATGTGCCGGTGCCGGTGCAGGGGTTGCTGGACGACGGCTATATGGCGGAGCGTTCCGCCCTGCTCGATCGCGACACCGCCTTGCCAAAGGTCACGGCAGGCACACCGGAGTATGACCACGCCGCGTTGTGGGGTGATGATATGTCGATCGAACTCCCCTCCACCAGCCATATTTCCATTGTCGATAGCTTTGGCAACGCCCTGTCGATGACCACCACAATTGAAAATATCTTCGGCTCACGTCTAATGGTCGGCGGGTTTCTTTTGAATAACGAGCTGACGGATTTTTCCTTTTCCAGCCACCGCAATGGCCACCCCATTGCCAATCGGGTGGAGCCAGGCAAGCGGCCCCGTTCCTCTATGTCGCCGACAATTGTACTGCGGGACGGCAAGCCTATTCTAGTGATCGGCTCGCCGGGGGGCAGCCGGATCATTGGCTTTGTGGCGCAAACAATTATTGCCCATCTGGATTGGGGGATGGATATTCAAGCGGCAATTTCGATGCCGCGTTTGGTGAACCGCAGCGGTACTTATGAGGTTGAAGCCGGTGACTTTGGCACCGTGATGGCCCCAGAACTCGAGGCCATAGGCTTTGAAGTGAAGCTAAAGAAAATCACCTCAGGCCTGCACGGAATTGCCATTGGGGACGGATTGAAAGGCGGCGCTGACCCGCGCCGCGAAGGGATTGTTTTGGGCGACTAAGGGTTACATTTGCATGTCCATGGCCTCGGCCACCTCAATCGTGCCGCCAATTTTGACGTGCGGGCAAGCTTGCGCCATGACAACAGCGGCGTCCAGCGTGTCCGCTTGCAGGATGGTAACGCCGGACACAGTGCCCGCGTCCGTCACGCCGCCCGAACCGACGGTTTTGGATTTTCCCGCCGGCATGCCGGGATCAACCACTGCATCGCCAAGGCCCTCCATCCATGCCTTCCATGCCGTCATATGGGCCATGCCCTCCTCTTTGGATTTGATGTTGCCGCTGCCGAAATAGACGAGAATATATTTGGTCATTTTGTGTCTCCTGTTGTTGTTATTTGATTATGACAGGTCGCAAATTACGCTAACGGCCATTTTAGAAATCTGCTAGTGATGGGTTCTTTAAGGATTGTGATGCCATACAGCCCAAAACACAAACAAAATACGCGGCTGAAAATTGTGGAATCCGCGCGGGTGCAGGAAGCCAAATCCAGCTTCGTGATGGGACGCGGGGCGTCTTTAACGGATTTGGCAGGTTAGGTCAGCGTCGCGCCTAATCTGCCAAGCATTTTCAAGCAAGTATCAAGCTGTTCCTCGGTGACAAACTCATCCGGTCTATGGGCCTGCTCAATCGAGCCGGGACCGCAGATTACCGAGCTGACGCCCGCCTTTTGGAACAGGCCCGCTTCGGTGCCAAAAGACACGACTTCGGTTTCATTCGCACCCGTCAGAAAACGTACAATGCGGGTAGCTTCACTGTCGGGATCCGGTTCCAATCCATCGACCTCGCTGGCAAATATTTCCGAGATATCACAGATGGGATTGGCGGCTTGCATGGCAGGGCGCAGGGTGTTGTTGACATAATCGGTGATTGCCTCGCGGATGAAAATGCGGTCACTTTCCTGCACAGGGCGCATTTCCCAATCGACCTCGGCCAGCGCAGGGATCACGTTATGGGCAATGCCGGAACGCAATCCAGTGACTTGTAACGTGCTGTGGGGGGGGGCAAAGCGGCTGCCAAGGGGCGCACGATCCGGCAAGGCACTGCGCAACTCCATCAGCCGCGCCACATAAAGGCTGGCGTATTCCAGCGCGTTCACGCCAAGATCCGGCAGGCTGGAATGGCCCTCGTTACCTTTGAACTCACAAGTGTATTCGCAGCAGCCTTTGTGGCCTTCGATGATCTGCATCGAGGTCGGTTCGCCAATAATGCAGGCCGAGGGTTGCACGCCAGCTTTGACCATTTCATCGACAAGAACTCGCGCGCCTAAACAGCCAATTTCCTCGTCATAGGTAAAGGCAAGGTGCAGCGGGCGTTGCAAATCAAGGGTGGCGCAGTCTTTGGCCGTGAGCATAGCAGCGGCGATGAAGCCCTTCATGTCACAGGTGCCACGCCCATAAAGCACACCGTTTTCACGGCGTAGCTTGAACGGATCAGACGACCAGTTTTGGCCCGTGACGGGCACAACATCGGTGTGGCCGGACAAGATCACCCCGCCCGCCACATCGGGGCCAAGGGTGGCGAACAGGTTTGCCTTGCCCGGCGTGTCCGAGGAGAGGGAGCAACGCGCGCCCAGCGCCGTTAGGTAATCCTCGATCCAGTGGATACAGTCGATGTTGCTGTCCGAGGAGACCGTCGGAAAGGCAATCAAACGATCCAGCAACGCAATGGCCTCCGCCAACCGCGCCATGCTAGTTTTTCACAAACAACTGGCGCGGGTAATCGGCCAGTGGTTCCGCTGCCGCCCCCGCCTGAATACGCAGCGGTTCGGTTATTTCCAGGCCCCAGTCGGGCATCCAAAGGGCGGTCATAAAATGGAACGTCATGTTTTCCTGAAACTCGGTTTCGTCATCGGTGCGAATGGAATAGGTCCGCTCGCCCCAATCGGGTGGATAGCTTAACCCGATGGGATAACCGCAGCGCCCCTCTCGCGGGACACCGTGTTTTTGCAGAACACCGTAGAATGCCCGCGCCACGTCGCCCGCTGTATTGCCAACGCGGGCTTTGTCGATGCCTGCTTGAATGCCCTCCAGCACCACCTCCTCGGCAAAGCTGACATCGCGGGGTGGTTCGCCCAGCCATATCGTGCGGCACAGCGGGGCGTGATAGCGGCGATGGCATCCTGCAATTTCAAAGAAGGTGCCAGAGTTATTGGGAATTGGCTTGTCGTTCCATGTCAGATGGGCGGCGGCGGCCTCGTCACCTGTAGGTACCAACGGGCAGATAGCGGCATAATCGCCGCCAAATTCCTCGGTGCCCCAAATGGCGGTGTGATAGATGTCGGCGACCACTTCGTTTTTACGTTTTCCCGGCTCGAACACCTCAAATATCTTGGCGTGCATTTTTTCAACGATCCGCGCAGCACGGCGCATGTATAGCAATTCGGTTTCCGATTTCACCCCGCGCTGGTGGTTCACCAGCAGGGTTGCATCAATGAATTCACCACCAAGTTCGCCGTTCAGCACCGCATGGGCCTTGGCTGTGTAATAATAATTCTCCATCTCGACACCAAGGCGCAGGCCCGCCCAGCCCAGATCGCGCAATGTGCCTGCCAGATGTTGCATGGCATGGCGCTCGGTATTCATCACATAATCGTCGGAATAGGCGGTGATATTGGCTTGGTCCATGTAAACGGTTTTGGAGGCCCCCACCGCATCCATGGCGCGGCCCCAAAACACCGGATCACCTGTTGGGCCGATAATCACCCCTTGGTGAACATAAAAGCTCCAGCCATCATAGCCGGTCAGCCACGCCATATTGCTGGGGTCACAGCAAAACAGCACCTCAATGCCGGCCGCATCCATCGCCTTGCGGGTTTTGGACAGGCGCTCAGCGTATTCAGGGCGGGAAAATGGCAGGTCTATGTCGGGCATGGGGGAATCCTTTTGAATGCGGATACCAAATCGGTACCCGAGATTGCGCCAAACTCAAAATGAAAAAATCAGGTGCGAGAACGATTTACGGAATCGCGGCTTCTAATGCGTTCAGCAATTGCGCAATCTCTTCGCTGGTGTTGTAGTAATGCGGCGCGGCGCGCAGCACGGTTGGCAGGGCGCGGCGTTCGGCATCTATCGGGGTGCTGGCCGGGCTGGAGGTGCCAATAGCGATCCCTTGGGCGTAGAGTTTCGCGGCGGTTTTTACCGGATCCAGCCCATCAATTGTAAAGCTGACGATGGCACTGGGGTTTTCGCCAATATCCCGAACCTTAGCGCCTTTGAGGCCGCGTAAACCGGCACGCAACTCATCCGCCAAACCCCACGCGCGAGATTGGATTTCTGGCAGCCCGATGTCCAGCGCATAGCGCGTTGCAACCCCCAGCCCCAACCGCAAGGCATAAGCATTTTCCCAGTTTTCAAACCGCCGCGCGTCGGGGCGCAGGGTGTATTCAGTGTCGGAAACACGTTGTGCGGCAAACAAATCAACCATCGGCGGTTCAATTGTCGCAATCAGTGACCGGCGGATATACAAGAACCCCGTCCCCCGTGGCCCCCGCAGAAATTTACGCCCCGTCGCCGACAGAAAATCACAGCCGATTGCCGCCACATCAACGGGCATCTGCCCCACGGCCTGGCAGGCATCCAGTAGATAGGGGATGTTGTGACGGTTGGCGATTTTTCCGATCTCTGCCGCCGGATTAACCAAACCGCCATTTGTTGGCACCCAAGTAACAGCAATCAATGCAGTGCGCGGGGTGATCATCGATTCCAGCGCCGCCAGATCGAGGCTGCCGCTGGCATCACTCGGCACCACATCAATCACAATCCCGTCGCGTTTGACGCGCTGCATCAGGGCTAGGTAGTTGGAGGAATACTCCGCCTCGCAGGTCAACACCCGATCGCCGCGCTGAAACGGCATCGCGTAAAATATCTGACACCACGCCGCCGTGGCATTTTCCAGCAACGCAATTTCGCTGGGTTTTGCGCCCACAAGAGTTGCCACATCGCGGTAAACTGCGTCGAGTGCGTCTGCCTGTGCGTTGGCGGCCTCATATCCGCCCATGCGGCCCTCAAGTTCAAGGTGCGCCACAATCGCATCGATCACGGGTTGCGGTTGCAGGGCCGAGCCGCAGGCAAGTAGATGATTAACATGTTTAACACCCGGGGTTTCAGCGCGGATTTCGGCAATATTGAGGGGCATGGGGAATCCTTGGATGATTTTGATCAGGATAACCGTAGCCTACCCAAACACAATGGCTTGAATTCCGGCGCGCCATGGCGTTGAATTGCGCCATCTTACAGGAATGCCACTATGACCTTCATCCTCGCTATCGACCAAGGCACCACATCAACCCGCGCAATTTTGTTTGATGCGGATATGAAGGTTCACAAAATCGCCCAACAGGAGTTTACCCAACACTTTCCGAAATCTGGCTGGGTTGAACATGATGCAAATGACCTGTGGAACACCACGGTTGCGACCTGTCGCCAAGTGGTCAAGGAAGCCGGGATTGAAGCAAGCGACATTGCCGCCATCGGCATCACCAATCAACGGGAAACCACTGTGGTTTGGGACAAGGCAACCGGCGTGCCGATCCACAACGCGATTGTTTGGCAGGACCGGCGCACGGCGGATATTTGCAATGGGCTAAAGGCGCGCGGGCTGGAGGCGATGGTATCCGAGCGCACGGGGCTGCTGCTCGACCCATATTTTTCTGGCACCAAGCTGGCTTGGATACTGGATAATGTCGCAGGCGCACGGGCGGATGCGGCGCAGGGCAAGTTGCTGTTTGGCACCGTAGACAGTTTCTTGATTTGGAAACTGACGGGGGGCGCGGTTCATGCGACGGACGCCACCAACGCCTCGCGCACCATGCTGTATAACATCCGCGACGGGTGCTGGGACAATGAGCTGTGCAGTCTGCTGAATATCCCGCACCAAATGCTGCCGGATGTGCGCGATTGTGCGGCGGATTATGGCAGGGCCAGTGCCGATTTTCTGGGGGCAGAGATTCCAATTCTGGGCGTGGCCGGTGATCAACAGGCAGCCACCATCGGGCAGGCCTGTTTTAGCGCAGGAATGATGAAATCGACCTATGGCACAGGCTGTTTTGCCCTGCTGAACACAGGCGAGACCATGGTGGCCAGCAAAAACCGCCTGCTGACGACGGTTGCCTATCAACTGGATGGCAAGGTGACTTACGCGCTCGAGGGGTCGATCTTTATTGCCGGTGCTGCGGTGCAGTGGCTGCGCGACGGGTTGGGCATTATCGACAACGCGCCGGAAACGCAGACACTGGCGCAAAATGCCGACAGCGGCCATTCCCTGTATCTGGTGCCCGCCTTTACCGGCCTTGGCGCGCCTTATTGGGATGCGGAATGTCGCGGTGCGGTTTACGGCCTGACCCGCAGTTCCGGCCCCGCAGAATTCGCCCGCGCGGCATTGGAATGCGTCGGTTATCAAACCCGCGACCTGATGGAGGCCATGCGCAGTGATTGGGGCAACGACAGCGATGCGCCCGTGTTGCGCGTAGACGGTGGCATGAGTGCGAGCGATTGGACCATGCAGTTTTTGGCGGATATTTTGGGCGCGTCGGTCGATCGGCCCAATGTTCTGGAAACCACCGCCTTGGGGGCGGCTTGGCTGGCGGGAATGCAAGCGGGTGTTTATCCGTCACAATCCGAATTCGCCGAAAACTGGAGTAGGGAACGGCGTTTTGAGCCTGCAATGGATGTGGATGTGCGGCAAATAAAGTATGCGGGTTGGCAGGATGCGGTCTCTCGTACTCTGACGCGCCCGCAGGGATAGCCAAAAGATGGACCCCACGTTGAAAACCAAAATCCTGCAACGGCTAAAATCCGACATTGGTACGCTGTCCCCAGCCCTGAAAAACGTCGCGAAATACATCGTCGATAATTCGGCTGATTTCGGCCTTGATCCGATCCGCGAAACAGCGCGTAAATCCGGTGTCAGCACCTATACTCTGGTCCGTTTGGCCGATCAGTTCGGCTTTGCCAGCTATGACGAATTGCGCGAGCCGTTTCGGGTGGCGTTGGTTTCCCGCACGGAATCAATCAAGCAACAGCCCTGGATCGACGAGTTGAGAGAGCAAGGCGCAACCGGTGTTATTCAAGCCGAAGTGGCGCTGAAATCCATCGCCGTAGTCCAGGACACCCTAAAACGCCAAACACCGCAGAAACTGGAACGGGTGGTGGATACCTTGCTTGCGGCCGATACTGTTTACCTGACGGCGATGCGCGCCAGCTATGCCATGGCGTATTATTTTCAAGGGGCTGACCCAGATAACCCAAAAAAGGGGTTATCATGGGCCATATGCGAAAGAGCCGACTCAGCCACTATAAGCAGAACCGTTTGACCGAGCATTTTGTTTCGGGTTCGACGGCCAGAACGGCTGCCAGCCTGTGTGG
>JAJRPO010000016.1 GCA_024280735.1 Alphaproteobacteria bacterium
ACACAGGCTGGCAGCCGTTCTGGCCGTCGAACCCGAAACAAAATGCTCGGTCAAACGGTTCTGCTTATAGTGGCTGAGTCGGCTCTTTCGCATATGGCCCATGATAACCCCTTTTTTGGGTTATCTGGGTCAGCCCCAAATACTTAATCATGATCTACCCCTCAACCTTATCCGGCAACCCGCGACCATCATTCCACCAACGGTTTGGATTGTCGTTATTGGGGTTGTAATTGCTGCGGCTGGCCCAGTCTTCGCGCAGAAAAATCAACGGCTCCTCGTAATGATGCACCTCTAGAATGGCATCCATTACCTGTTCCAAAACCGCCAAATCCCGATCAATCGAGATTTTCAACTCGACCATAGGATAGGTGTTCGTCTGCCCCACTTGATCGTCGCCCACATGGGTTGAAGTGGTTGACCCTGCCTCTGGCTGGGTGGTTTCCGTGCCCAACGCTGAAACGGCAGCATTGCGTTGATAGCGGCCATAACCAAGCGGGTGAACCTGCATCACCGCATCCAGAATTTTGTCGGTGTCGCGCGGCAGCGTCTGTATTTCCAGCGTCCAAACAGGAATAAACCTGCCGGACTTGGCTTTGTAATTTGCTAACATCTCTATTGTCCTTTGTGAGCGTGCTTATAATGTATACCGGAACACTGCTGACATCTATCTGTCAGGAGTGTTCCGGTAGAGTGTAGAAAAGGAATGCCATGGCCCGCCTGCCCCGAATGTTTGAAATTATCCAACTGCTGCGACAGGCGAAAAAACCGTTGCGCGCAGAGGATATGGCGCAAACGCTAGAGGTCACGATCCGCACAATCTACCGCGACATTGCCACTTTGCAAGGCATGCGCGTTCCAATCGAGGGAGCGGCGGGTGTGGGCTATATCATGCGCCCCGGATTTGACCTGCCACCGCTGAATTTCGATGT
The DNA here is from genome assembly GCA_024280735.1 of Alphaproteobacteria bacterium. GTDB lineage: Bacteria > Pseudomonadota > Alphaproteobacteria > Rhodobacterales > Rhodobacteraceae > Amylibacter. Next base: position 930 of record JAJRPO010000016.1, read on the forward strand.
GGAGGAGGCCGAGGCGATAACCGTTGGCCTCAATATGATTGCCCGCACAGGCGACACCAGCTTGCACAAAGCGGCGCAAAGGGCAGCGCGCAAGATTGCCGATGCAACCCCCCTGAGCAACTCTCTGTTCACTTCAACATGGGGACCGGATGCACCGACAGGTGTTGACCTGAGTGAAATCCGCGAGGCCATCCGGCAGGAACTGAAAATCCGCATTGAGTATTTGAACGCCGAATATGAGACCAGCATCCGCACCATCAAACCCCTCGCCGTGGTCTATTACGCCGAATCCATCGTGCTCGCTGCCTATTGCGAGCTACGCCAAGATTTCCGACATTTTCGGATGGATCGGATGGCGCACTACGCCGTTCTGCAAAACAGTTTTAAGGGCGAGGGTAAGGCACTGCTTGAGGAGGGGCGGTTGGAGCATGGTCATGCGTTTGACCCCAGTGCTTAGCGCTTGCATTCCGAGCGACTCCCCCCTAAAAGCCAAGCTCCACCGCGCGTCCGGCCGAAGGGCTGCCGAGTCGCGCTTGTTTGACCTCTAGAATACGGAGATTGAAATGCCCAAGATGAAGACCAAATCGAGCTGCAAAAAGCGGTTCAAGATGACGGCCTCGGGCCGCGTAAAGGCTGGCCAAGCTGGCAAGCGTCACATGATGATCAAGCGCTCGAATAAATTCCTGCGCAATGCTCGGGGCACCACTCTTTTGTGTTCTGCCGACGAGAAGATCATTAAATCAATGATGCCATACGCGCGCTAAGGAGATCTGATAAATGTCACGTGTAAAAGGGGGCCCAGCGTCCCACGCCCGCCATCGCAAAGTCATCAAAGCCGCTAAAGGCTATTATGGCGCGCGTTCCACCAACTTCCGCACAGCTACGCAGGCGGTTGATAAAGCGAACCAATACGCAACCCGCGACCGTAAGAACCGCAAGCGGACATTCCGCGCATTGTGGATCCAACGGATCAACGCTGGTGTGCGTGCAATTGATGCGTCCTTCACTTACAGCAAGTTCATCAACGGCCTGACCTTGGCCGGTATCGAAGTTGACCGTAAAGTTCTGGCCGATCTGGCCGTGCATGAACCCGCCGCGTTTGAAGCGATTGTGGTTCAAGCCAAAGGCGCGCTGGCTTAAACTTTAAGCCACTGAGAATTTAAATGCCCTGCGCTTTGCGTGGGGCTTTTTGTTATGCGGAGTGCTGACGCACGAGATACGAGCCCTTCGGGCAATTGGTGCCTGTATCTACAGACTAGACGAATTGATACACCTTACTTATAACCTAAAGGTGTAGAATATTTACTTTAGATAGGCATTAACGATGACAGATAATACAACAATAACCTCGGACACTACGGCGGTCAGTGTGCGGGTTAAGATTGCCGGACTTTGGACGTCGCTGCTGTTCGTGTTCGCCTATGTCGATATTTTTGCGTTCTTCCGCGCAGATGTCCTCAACGATGCGCTGGCGGGTAAGGTTCACATTTTCGAAGCCGGCCAAACTTTTCTATTCCTGACAACGCTTTACGTCACCATCCCCAGCTTGATGATTTTCCTGTCTCTGGTACTTGCCCCCAAAATCAACCGCTGGGCAAATATCGTGGTTGCCGTGCTATACGCGATTACAATTGCAGGCAGCTGCGTGGGCGAAACCTGGATCTATTTCCTGTTTGGCAGTGCGGTTGAGGTTGTGTTGCTGGGGATTATTGTCTGGTACGCTTGGAAATATCCAACCGACTAGGCGCGGCATTCCTCGGTTGCAAAATTGGGTTGGTGTGATAATCCAATCGCGCTGGAATAAGGAATGGTGTCATGGACGGTTTGGACGATCTTAAGGCGAAATATTTAGGCGGGATTTCTGCGGCCACGGATGAGGCCACGCTGGAAGACTTGCGTCTGGCCGCCGTCGGCAAAAAGGGCGAGGTCGCGTTGATGATGCGCGGGCTTGGCAAGATGAGCCCGGAAGAACGCCAAGTGGCGGGGCCGGCGTTCAATGCTTTGAAGAACGAGATCAACAGCGCTTTGGCCGCGAAAAAGGCTGGCTTGGCCGATGCGGCGCTGAACGAGCGGTTGCAGTCGGAGTGGATCGACGTGTCGCTGGCGGGGCGTCCGCGTCGTGAGGGGTCGATTCATCCGGTTTCGCAAGTCACCGAGGAAGTCGTTGCGATTTTTGCCGACCTTGGGTTTTCGGTGGCCGAGGGGCCGCAAATCGAAAGCGATTATTACAATTTCGACGCTTTGAATATCGCGCCGGAACATCCTGCCCGTCAGGAACATGATACATTCTACATGCACCGTGACGCGGGTGACGACCGCCCGCCGCATGTGTTGCGCACTCACACCAGTCCTGTGCAAATCCGCCATATGGAAAAACACGGTGTGCCCTGCCGGATCATCTGTCCGGGGCGGGTTTATCGTGCGGATTACGACCAGACCCACACGCCGATGTTCCATCAGTATGAGGGGCTTTGCATCGACAAAGACGTCAGCATGGCCAATCTGAAATGGGTGCTGGAAGAATTCTGCCGCGCGTTCTTCGGCATTGACGACATCGAGCTGCGCTTCCGCGCCTCGCATTTCCCGTTCACCGAACCCTCTGCCGAGGTGGATATCCGCTGTTCATGGGACAAGGGCCAGTTGAAACTCGGCGAGGGCGACGACTGGATGGAAATCCTCGGCTCCGGCATGGTGCACCCCAAGGTTCTGTCGGCGGCGGGGGTCGATCCGGAGGTCTATCAGGGCTTCGCCTTTGGCATGGGGATTGATCGGATCGCGATGCTGAAATACGGCATCCCAGATTTGCGCGCCTTCTTTGACAGCGATCTTCGCTGGCTGCGGCACTATGGATTTTCGGCGCTGGATATGCCGAATATGCATGGGGGGATTAGTGGGTGAGTAAGATCACCAGAAAAGACATAAAGAGTGCTCTCAAGGAATTTGATGGCCAAAAACACGATTGTATTGATGTTCACTATACGACAAACCAGACAGCTTCCGAAACACACAGGTTGAGCGTTTTCGGTTATCTTGAGGACAAAGGTTTTGTTGTCTTGAAAAATCAACGTAATTTCTTAGATGGGTACGGGCTACCTCCAGATGGCCAAGATAGATTAATTACGCATGAGAAAGTCTATCGTATAACAGCACTGGGCAGAAATTTTTCTCGCAGCTTTATTTTTAAGGCTTTTCAGAATGTGATCGGAAATATTCCAACAATAGTTATTGCCGTAGGTATCGGCGTAGCAATTAACCTATTGTCAGCGCTCTTTCAAAAAAGGATAGATTCGCAGCATATTCCTCCTCCCACTCTTGGCCAAGAAGACACCTCGCTCCCTACCGTCTCCCAGCCTGCACATAAACGTCCCCCCGTTCCCGCTTCCCAATAGCGATCACCACCACCACAATCTCCCGGTCCCGCACTTCATAAACCAGCCGATAGCCCGACTGGCGCAGCTTGATTTTGTAGCGGTTCTGTACCCCGTGCAGACGCGATGCCGGAACGCGCGGCTGCTCCAATCGTTCCACCAGTTTCTTTTTCAATTGTCGTTGGATTGTTACCCCCAGCTTGCGCCATTCTTTGGTGGCGGAGGGCAGGAATTCCAGCTTATAGGTCATTTATGTCCACAGGGACGCCAACCTCACCCATCCGCGCATCGGCTATCGCGTTAAGTTCCATGTCTTCCAGCATTTCCACCATCGCCTGATATTCCGAGGCGGGAACGCAATAGAACGCGGGTTCATTGCGGTTTAGGATGGCCACGGCAGCACCTCCGCCTGCGGCGACGGTTCCCATGGGGTTTTTCTTTAGTTCGGTGACGCTGGCGGTGGTGCTGGCGAATAGGGCGTGGGGCATTGGGTGACTCCTTTAAGAGTGCCTTTAATAGCACCCTTAAAGGCTCTTGTCAAAATTGATAGGAGTTTACCACCACCCGCCGAGCTTTTTCTCTGCTTGGCCTTTTATTTAATGCCTATTTGCGATACGCGGAACAAAGAAAAATACGGATGCTGGACAGATGAAATTCACACTCTCTTGGCTTAAAGCCCACCTCGACACTGATGCGCCTTTGGATGACATCTTGTATGCGCTGACCGACCTCGGTCTGGAAGTTGAGGAGGTTGTCAATCCGATGGACACGCTGGCCGCCTTTACCGTGGCTTATGTGAAGTCTACAGAAAAGCACCCCGATGCGGATCGCCTGAATGTGTGTCAGGTGGAAACCGGCAAAGGTGTGCAGCAAATCATTTGCGGTGCGCCAAATGCGCGGGCGGGAATTTATGTGGTTTTGGCCAGTCCGGGGGTGTACGTGCCGGGCATTGATACCACCATTGGCGTTGGCAAAATTCGCGGGATCGAGAGCTTTGGCATGATGGCGTCAGAGCGTGAGATGGAATTGTCGGACGAGCATGACGGTATTATCGAGCTGAAGGGGGAGCCGGAGATCGGCTCGCGTTTTGTCGATTATTTGATGACGCACAGCCCCGACAAGATCGACCCGATGATTGATATTGCGATCACCCCGAACCGCCCTGATGCGCTGGGCGTTCGCGGGATTGCGCGCGATTTGGCGGCGCGGGGGATTGGCAGGTTGAAGCCGATGCCTGTGGCGGATGTGAAGGGGACGTTCACGTCTGATATCAAAGTTACGATTGACGCGGATGTACTGGCAAAGGGCTGTCCATTGTTCACGGGGCGGCTGATCAAGGGCGTCAAGAACGGGCCTAGCCCTGCTTGGTTGCAGGCGCGGCTCAAGGCGATTGGGTTGCGGCCCATCTCGACCCTCGTGGATATTACCAATCTGTTTACCTTTGAATATAACCGTCCGCTGCATGTGTTTGATGCGGATAAAGTGGCGGGTGATTTACGGGTGCATTTCGCTGCGGGTGGCGAGAGCTTGCAAGCGCTAGACGAGAAAGAATATTCCTTTGACGCGGGCATGATGGCGATTTCCGATGATAACGGGGTGGAAAGCATCGCGGGTATCATGGGCGGGATGCCAACGGGGTGTTCCGAGGACACGGTCAATGTGTTTGTCGAGAGCGCCTATTGGGATCCGATCACCATTGCCAAGGCTGGCCGCAAGTTGAAGATCAACTCAGACGCGCGTTATCGGTTTGAGCGGGGGATTGATCCGGCGTTTACGCAGGGCGGTCTGGATTTGGCAGTCGCGTTGATACTGGAACTCTGCGGGGGTGAAGCGTCGGAGATGGTTGTTGCTGGCGCTGTGCCGGATGTATCGCGCCAGTATAAGCTGGACACGGACCGCGTGCAGTCTTTGGTGGGAATGACCATTGCAGCAAGTGAACAGGTAGCAACACTGGAAGCACTGGGGTTTGTGGTTGATGGCGACCAAGTGACGCCACCCTCATGGCGCCCTGACGTTTTGGGGTCTGCGGATTTGGTGGAAGAAATCGCGCGCGTCGCATCGATGACCAAACTGGTTGGCGTGCCCTAGCCACGAAATTCTGTTGGCGTTGCCAAGCCAATCCTGACGCCGATGCAAAAGCGCGAAGCCATGGCGCGGCGCACGGTAGCGGCGTTAGGGTACAACGAATGTGTGACCTATTCCTTTATTGACCAGCCCAGTGCGGCGCTGTTTGGCGGCGGCACGGATGCGGTGAAAATTGGCAACCCGATTTCAAATGACTTGAGCCACATGCGGCCCTCGCTGTTGCCCGGCCTGTTGGCCGCAGCAGCGCGCAATCAGGCGCGTGGATTTGCGGATATGGCGTTGTTTGAGGTTGGCCCTGTGTTCCATGGCGGGGAGCCGGATGAGCAAGAAGTGATCGCTACCGGCCTGTTGATTGGCTTTACCGGCCCGCGCGATCCCCATGGTGCGCGGCGTGCAGTTGACACATTTGATGCCAAAGCGGATGCAGAGGCGGTTTTGTCGGCCATTGGCGCGCCGGCCAAACTGATGGTATTGCGCGATGTGAACAATTGGTGGCATCCGGGGCGCTCGGGTAAATTATCGCTGGGGCCGAAAAATGTGCTGGCTGGTTTTGGTGAAATCCACCCTAAAGTGCTGAAAGAGATGGGTGTGAAGGGTCCGGCGGTCGCCTTTGCTGTGCATATAGCAAAACCACCCTTTCCCAAGAAAAAGACATCAACCCGACCGGCTTTGCAGATTTCGGATTTGCAGGCAGTGGACCGCGATTTCGCTTTTGTTGTGGACGCGCGGGTCGAGGCGTTGACCTTGCTAAATGCAGCCAAAGGGGCCGATAAGGCGTTAATCACGGATGCGTCTGTGTTTGACCAATTTGGCGGTGACAAAGCCGAAGCACAGATGGGCGTGGGCAAAAAATCCGTCGCCATCACAGTGCGATTGCAGCCCAAGGATACGACCCTGACAGACAAGGATATCGAGGCGGTTTCAGCCAAGATCATTGCCAAGGTCGAGAAAGCTGTTGGCGGTGTATTGCGCGGTTAGGGTGATCCAGCGGAGCGCCTTGCGGCGCACTCCTATGAGCCGTTCCGGCGGGGTGGTGCCAAGATGACAGATCAAGTGCAAACGGTTGTGGTGGGCGGCGGTGTGATCGGCATTGCCGTTGCCCGCAAACTGGCGCGACTTGGTCATGAGGTTCTGATACTCGAGGCGGAGGATCGGGTCGGGCAGCATACCTCGTCGCGTAATTCTGGGGTGATCCATGCGGGGCTTTATTACGATCCTAAATCCTTGCGGGCTAAATTGTGTGTACAAGGCAAGGGCATGTTGTACGACTATTGCCAATCCCGCCACGTGCCTTTTGAAAAGACGGGTAAGCTGGTCGTTGCGACCACGCTTAAGCAGGTCAATCAACAGAAGGCTTTGGTGGAAAATGCCCGCGCCAACGGTGTAGATGACTTGACGATTATCTCCGCTACCGAGGCAATTGCAATGGAGCCGGAACTATCTTGTTTGGGGGCCATCCATTCGCCCTCGACCGGGATTGTGGATGCATCTGCCTTGATCCTTTCCTTGCTGGGGGAAGCCGAGACGGCTGGGGCCATGCTGGCGTTGGGGTCGTCTTTAGCGCGCGTGGTTCCAGCCGCGAGTGGCTTTCAACTAACAGTGGGCGAAACCCAATTAACCTGCCAGAATCTGATAAATGCGGCGGGCCTTGGTGCGTGGGACATTGCGCAGGCATTTGAAGGCTATCCCCCTGCCCTGATCCCGCCAAAATATTTCGCCAAGGGGCGCTGGTACGCAACGGGGGGGAAACTCCCGTTCAAGCAATTGATCTACCCAATGAGCGACGGGCATTCATTGGGCGTACATTTCACCCGCGATCTGGGGGGCGGTTTCCGCTTTGGACCGGATCTGGAATATCTGGACCCTGCGGTGGTGAATTACGATATGGGCGAAAGCCGCGCGCAAGCATTTGAAGATAGCGTTTCGCGCTGGTGGCCAAATGTACCCAAGGGCAAGATGATGCCGGAAGGCTGTGGTATCCGCCCCCGTGTCACTCAACTGGGAACAGCGCAATCGGATTATCATTTTGCGGGCGAGGCTGAACACGGCTACAAGGGGCTGGTGCAACTGTTTGGGATGGAATCACCTGGGCTGACCTCTTGTTTGGCGATTGGCGCATATGTTGCAGAAATGGTTGAAGGAATAATAAAATGACACTGAAAATCTACCTGTCAGGTGAAATTCACACCAATTGGCGCACGGAAATCATGGACGGGGCCAAAGGATTGGACGTTACATTTTCCGCACCCGTCACCGATCACGCGGCGTCTGACGATTGCGGTGTGGCGATCATGGGGGCGGAGGCCGACAAGTTTTGGCACGACCGCAAAGGCGCGCAATTGAACGCGATCCGCACCCGCAAGGGAATTGAGGATGCGGACATCGTTGTGGTGCGTTTTGGCGATAAATACAAACAATGGAATGCGGCGTTTGATGCGGGCGTGGCCAGCGCTTTGGGCAAATCGCTGATTGTGCTGCACGGGCCGGATATTCAGCACCCCCTGAAAGAAGTGGATGCTGCGGCTCTGGCCGTTGCGGAACGGCCAGAGCAGGTTGTTCAAATGCTACGCTATATTCTCAATAGCGAATTACCGGCCTAAACTGGACGGGCGGGGCTGTTCAGCCCTGCCTGTACTGCCGGACGGGCAAGAAAGCGATCGAGGTAGGCGGGGACATTTTCCAGATCGTTCCAGCCCACCAGATCGGTTCCCTCATAGAAATTCAGCATGGTGTTCAACCACGGGGCAATAGCGATGTCGGCGATGGAATATTCGCCGGTAATCCAGTCGCGCCCTTCCAGCTGACCGTCCAACACTTCCAGCAGACGCTCACACTCCGCCACATAGCGGGCTTTGGGGCGCGGGTCTTCGATATCTTTGCCAGCGAATTTGTGGAAGAAACCCAGCTGGCCAAACATCGGCCCAAGCCCGCCCATCTGGAACATCAGCCATTGCAGTGTCTCAAGACGTTTAGCAGGATCACTGGGCAGCAATTGGCCGGATTTTTCGGCAAGGTAAATCAGAATTGCGCCGCTCTCCCATAATGGCAGGGGTTTGCCATCCGGCCCGTTTGGGTCAATGATCGCGGGGATTTTATTGTTGGGGTTCAGCGAAATAAACTCTGGTGACAGTTGGTCATCGGAACCGAAATTGACAAGGTGCGCTTCATACTCAATGCCCATTTCCTGCAAGGCAATCGAAACTTTGACGCCATTGGGCGTCGGCAAGGAGTAGAGTTGCAGAATATCAGGATTGGCCGCTGGCCATTTTTTGGTGATGTCGAATTGGGATAGATCAGTCATGGTGTTCCTTTGAATTTATTGGGTTGATTACAGATTTGGCATGAAACGCGCCGTAGGCAAGCGAAAAACGGCGATTTTGTCGCAGCAACCTTGTTATTTGGCGATTAGTGCCCAACTATGGCAGCGACGGGAAAATCCCGTCATAATCAAAGGGCAACGTAGGGGGACTATCATGCTCAAGGAATTCAAAGACTTCATCGCCAAAGGCAATGTCATGGACATGGCCGTAGGTATCATCATCGGCGCGGCGTTTACTGCCATTGTTAAATCAATGGTCGCCGATCTGATCAACCCCATCGTTGGGCTGTTCATGGGCGGCGTAGATTTTACCAATCTATACGTTGTTTTATCCGGTGAAGTGGCCGCAGGCACCAGCCTTTCAGCGGCACGCGAAGCGGGCGCAGGTGTGTTTGCCTATGGGTCGTTCATCATGGCCGTTATCAACTTTCTGATCATTGCCTTTGTGGTGTTCCAATTGGTGAAAGCTGTGAACAAAGCCAAGGAATCTACTGCCAAAGAGGAAGAGGCTGCCGCACCCGCTGCGCCAGCCGGACCAACAGAAGTAGACCTGCTGACAGAAATCCGCGACTCGTTGAAGAAATAAACCTCTTGAACTTACTCTGACAGGCCCCGTCACTTTGGCGGGGCTTTTCTCTTGGGTCTCCAACCTGTGGCAGTCCTGATCTTGGCTGAGGACATTTGCTGGTCCAGTATCGGCCCTTCCGCCCAGCCACCATACTCAGCAACCACATCGGCCCTTGTGCGCACGATAAACGGTAAATGATTGCCGTACCGTTTGGCAATTTCGGCGGCAAGCTCACCAACCCGAACACCTTCCTCCGCGCTGACGTTGAAATGCCCAGTAAGGTCCGGGCGTTCAAGCATCAGACGATAAGCCGTTGCCAGATCATCGCGGTGTACCAGCGGCCAGCGCACATCTTGGTTGCCCCAAATTTCAATGCTGCGTTGGGCTGCTGCCTGTTCCGCAAAACGGGATAATATGCCGCCGTCCTGACAATAGGTCATCGCCGGATGAATAACCGCCGTGTTGAACCTCTCGGCCGCCAAAATGAACGCCGCATTTTCAACCATCCACGCAAATGACGCGATGGGTTGAAAGGGCGTCATCTCATCCGCGACAGTGTCACCCGTTGCCCCGTACAACCAGCAGCCGCCCGTATAAATAAACCGCAACGGAATTGGCCGTTGTTCAACCGCTCTGTGCAGCTCCTCGATCAAACAGCGATCAACCGCGCCCATGTCGTCGGTGAATGTAACAGCAACCTGAACAATGGCATCGACGGAATTGACAATATTGCTCCAGTCGGCGGGCGCTCGAATGTCACCTATGACGACCCCGTAACCTAGATTTTTCAGAACCCCCGCACTGTTTGCTGTGCGGGCCAATCCAACAACCTGATGGCCAAAATCTTTCAGCTCTGCCGCAACTGCGGTGCCAATCGACCCTGTGGCCCCTAATATCAAAACGCGCAATTAAACCACCCTCTCAGTCACTTTCCTAACTGTAGGGCCTCAACTGGACTTGAGATCAAGCAATTATTTGGTCCTTAAAAACAACGCCCGCCAATATGACGGGCGTTGCGATAACTGAAACTAAATCTTCAACGCCAGCGAGGGCGACATCACATCAATCCCCAAAGCCTTGCCCACCGCGTAATACGTCAGGTTGCCAGCATGGGTGTTCAGCCCGTTCAACAGATGTTCGTCATCGGCGCAGGCTTGTTTCCAGCCTTTGGAGGCCAGCGCCATCATGAACGGCATGGTCGCGTTGCCCAGCGCAATGGTCGAGGTGCGCGCAACCGCACCCGGCATATTGGCCACGCAATAATGCATGATGCCGTCAACTTCATAGATCGGATCATCATGGGTGGTCGCCTTGGAGGTCTCAAAACAACCGCCTTGGTCAATCGCCACATCCACCAGCGCCGCACCCGGCTTCATTGTGCCCAGCATTTCGCGAGATACCAGTTTGGGGGCCTCGGCACCCGGAATAAGCACCGCACCAATTACCATATCGGCAGCAGCGACCAGATCAGCGGTGTTCCCGCGTGAGGCATAGGCGTTCTTGAAAGTGCCGCCATAAACATCATCCAAATAGCGCAGGCGGGGCATCGACATATCGGTGATGGTCACATCCGCGCCCATACCCGCCGCGATCTTGGCCGCATGGGTACCCACAACACCGCCGCCCAGCACAACCACTTTAGCAGGGGCAACACCAGGGACGCCGCCCATCAGAACACCACGGCCACCATTGGCCTTTTGCAAGGTCCAGCTGCCAACCTGCGGGGCCAAACGGCCAGCAACTTCGGACATCGGCGCCAGCAAAGGCAAGCCGCCGTTGCGATCGGTCACTGTCTCATAGGCAATCGCAGTAACACCGCTCTTCAGCAGGTCCTCGGTTTGGGCACGGTCCGGCGCAAGGTGCAGGTAAGTGTACAGGATTTGCCCCTCACGCAATTGCGCGCGCTCAACAGGTTGAGGTTCTTTAACCTTAACAATCATCTCGGCGCGGGCAAATACTTCCGCTGCGGTGTCGACGATTTCAGCACCCACGGCAGTGTAATCCTCGTCCGGAAAGCCAGAGCCGATTCCGGCCATGGTTTCCATAACAACGCTATGGCCACGGGCAATTGCCTCATAGGCCGCTGCGGGGGTGATCCCGACGCGGTATTCTTGGTTTTTGATTTCTTTTGGGCAGCCGATCAGCATGTCCCGTCCTCCGAATTAAACTTGCGACAACTTGACGCTAGGAGGCTGCCATTAAAATGTAATTGCATAATTTCGCGGTTGTATGCGACTGTGTGCAATAATCTGCGAATAAATACGTGAAAAGTGGTGGAAACTATGCGTGATCCTCAAATTGACGATACAGACCGGCGAATCCTGAATGTGTTGCAACGGCACGGGCGGATATCCAATGCGGAGCTGGCGGAAAAGATAAACCTATCCGCCTCTGCCTGCCACCGGCGGGTGCAACGGTTGGAGAAAGACAAAATTATCAAGAATTATGTGGCCCTGCTTGACCCGCGCACCGTGGATCGCCGCACCACCATATTCGTCGAGATTTCCCTGTCTGGTCAGGCCGAGGAATTGCTCGAGGCATTCGAGCGTGAAGTTGCCCTGATCCCCGATGTTCTGGAATGTCACCTGATGGCTGGCTCTGCGGATTACATGCTCAAGGTCGTCGCCGCTGACACCGACGATTTCGCCCGCATCCACCAACGCCGCTTAGCGCGCCTTCCGGGCGTTTCCAAACTGCAATCCAATCTGGCGTTACGCACGGTTTTCAAGACAACGGCCCTGCCTTTGTGATCTCACGGAATACCGTTGTATACGAGTTTACCCTTGCCGTTTACCCTATAATATTATACCGATTTTCCAACATCAAACTTAATTTCTTTACCTACGGAGTCCCGACATGAGCTTCACCCTCCAACCCCTCCCGACACCCCGCTTGAACCGTTGCCAATTGTTCGGCCCCGGCTCTAACGCCGTTTTGTTCGAGAAGATGGCCAAGAGCGCCGCAGACGTGATCAACATCGATTTGGAAGACAGCGTTGCACCTTCCGATAAAGACAAAGCGCGTGCATTGACCATTGCCGCTGTGAATAATGTGGATTGGGGCGACAAGCATCTGTCCGTGCGCATCAACGGTCTGGACACGCCCCATTGGTATCGCGACGTGGTTGATCTGCTAGAGCAAACCAACGGACGCCTGGATCAAATCATGATCCCAAAGGCCGGTTGTGCCGCCGACATCTATGCTGTTGACGCGCTGGTAACAGCGGTCGAGGCCGCTAAAGGCCACACCAAAGCAATAGCATTCGAGGCCATTATCGAGACCGCCGCCGGCCTGTCCCACGTTGAGGAAATCGCTGCTGCATCACCGCGCATGCAAGCCCTCAGCCTAGGGGCTGCGGATTATGCCGCCTCCATGGGCATGCAAACCACGGGCATCGGTGGCACCCAGTCGAATTATTATATGCTGGAAAATGGCACAGAAAACCGCGCCGTACATTGGGGCGATCCTTGGCATATGGCCACCGTGTCCATCGTTGCCGCCTGTCGCACCCACGGGTTGTTACCCGTCGACGGCCCGTTCGGCGATTTCAGCGACGAAGAGGGATACCGCGCCCAAGCCCGCCGCTCCGCCACCCTCGGCATGGTTGGCAAATGGGCCATCCACCCCAAACAAATCGCGCTGGCAAACGAGGTGTTCAGCCCCTCCGAGGCGCAACTAACCGAAGCCCGCGAAATTCTGGCCGCAATGGCAGAGGCAACCGCCTCTGGTCAAGGTGCCGTGGTCTACAAAGGCCGCTTGGTGGACATCGCGTCAATCAAACAGGCCGAAGTAATCGTTAACCAAGCAAACTTGATTAAGGCCTAGCCATTTAGGCGCGCCGCAGCGAGCGGCGCGCCTAAATTGTGATTTTTGTCACCATATCCCCCCGTAAGGTTTGCACCGACTCACCACATCTGCGAAACTCCCTCGAAAGTAATAGGTGAGGGTCCCACGATGCAGTTTTTCAATAATTTCAAAAAGCAAATTCTAGCGACAGCGATAATTGCGCTAACCCCCATCGCTGGCCTCGCCCAAAATGCCACGCCCCCCATTCCGGCACGGCGCATTACCCTGTATGAGAACACTGATCTTTACGGCGCGGATCTGCAAAACATCTTCAACGTTACCCTGAACACCTGCGAGGCCTCTTGTCTGGCCGACACATCTTGCAAGGCCTTCACCTATAATTCCAAAGCATCCGCCTGCTTTCCCAAATCCGAATTTGGCGAACAATCGACATTCGAGGGTGCGTTTTCCGCCAAAGTCACCGACGCCAGCCCAGCATTGCTAAAGCAATCCAAAACCCGCGCCACGAGCCTCGCTTTCCTGCCCTCCGGTTTTGTTGCCAGCGCCACCAAAATCGCGCGCCGCAACGGTTCTTGGTATCCGACCAACGGCTGGACAACCGAGCGCCTGCTTGGAGTTGCCCGACAAAAGGAAAAATCCGGTGATCTGAACCGCGCCGTGCAACTGCACTTGGCCGCCTTGAACGACATCGATTCCGCCGACGGTTGGATAGAGGTCGCCCGCATCGCCAACAAATGGAAAGGCAAAGATCGCAAACAACGCCGTTTCGTCAAGGAAATCAGCGCCGCCGCCGCGATCAACGGCTATCTGCGCGCCAAATCCCCGCAAACCCAAGTCAACGCCCTGCTTGAACTCGCAACTGCCCTTGAAAAGCAAAACCATGGCCGCCAGAGCATCCCCACCCTGCGCCTAGCCTACACCCTCGCGCCGCGCTCCGACATCACCGACGCAATTGACCGCGCGGTCTCGCTCTATGGCTTTCGCATTGCGGACCACCGCATCGATCACAACGCCGCCCAACCCCGCGTCTGTGCCGAGTTTTCAGAGCCGTTGGTCAAGGCAGGCATCAACTACGCCGACTTTGTAAAACTCACAGACAGCGGCCTCGCCATTGAATCCGAAGGCCAGCAAATCTGTATCGAAGGCATGAGCCACGGCGAAAATATCCGCCTAACATTCCGCAAGGGCCTGCCCTCCGCCAGCGGCGAAGTGCTGCATAAATCCGTGGACCTGAACGTCTACATCCCCGACCGCGACCCTTCCGCCCAATTCGCGGGCCGCAGCTATATCCTGCCCAAACACGCGGGCGCATCAGTGCCAATCACCACGGTAAACCTCGATAAGGTGGCCCTGACAATCTACCGCATCGGCGACCGCAACTTGCTGCGCTCCCTGCAAGAGGGCCTGCTAACCAAACCCCTCGCGCGTTGGGACCTGTCCGATCTAAACCGCAACCTTGGCCAAAAGATCTGGAGCGGCGAGGCCGACATCAAACGAGTCATCAACCGCGAGGTCATCACCGCCCTGCCCGTCGGTGACGCGATCACCACATTCGAGGCAGGCGCCTACGCAATGATTGCCCGCGATCCCAATGGCGAGAAAAACGCCCCGTTTTCAACCCAATGGTTTGTGGTCACTGATCTGGGTGTTTCCAGCATGGTTGGCAACGACGGCCTGCATGTGTTCACCCGTTCGCTCGCCTCCGCACAAACAACCGCCGCCGTCAAAGTTCAACTACTCGCCCGTAACAACGAAATTCTGGGCGAAACAGTGACCGACGCCAGCGGCTACGCCCATTTCGCCCCCGGCCTCGTGCGCGGCACAGGCGGCAACGCGCCTGCAATGATTACCGTGGCAACCGAGGCCGGCGATTTCGCCTTTCTCGATCAAGGTGCCGCCGAGTTTGATCTGTCAGATCGCGGAGTCGAGGGCCGCGCAGCCCCGCCGCCAATCGACGCCTTCCTTGCAACCGACCGTGGTGCTTACCGCCCCGGCGAAAACATCCACGCAACCCTGCTCGCGCGCGACCACGCCACCACCGCCATCCGCAACTTGCCGCTAACGCTGGAACTGCTGCGCCCAGACGGGGTGCGTTTTGCCAAACGTCTGGTATCTGACAGCGGCGCAGGTGGCGGAACCGTATCCTTTGCCCTGCCCAGCAACGCCAAACGCGGCACATGGAAACTGCGGGTCTACGGCGATCAAAAGGCCACGTCTCTGTTGGAACGCCGCATTTTGGTCGAGGATTTTGTACCGGAACGGATCGACTTTGAACTGGCCATGCAACAGGCGGCAATCCGGCTTTCAGACACACCAATTGTTTCAATCGACGCCAAATACCTCTACGGCGCGCCGGGCGGTGATTTGGCAGTTGAGGGCGAAATCAAACTCTCCGCTGTGCGCGAACTCAAAGGCTTCAAAGGCTATGTCTTTGGCCAAGCTGACGAACGTTTCGACACCCGCTTCACTTCAATCGTTGCTGGTTGGAAAACTGCCGCCGACGGGCACCTAGACCTGCCAATGGAAATGCCCGAAGTAATCGGCGCAAACCGCCCCCTTCAAATCGAGGCCTACATTCGTCTGCGCGACGGCTCTGGCCGCCCCGTGGAACGCCGCATCAAAGCACCCCTAGAACCCAGCAGCCCGATGATCGGTATCAGGCCATTATTTGATGGCCAAGCGGGCGAAGATTCACTGGCTGAATTTGACATTGTTGCCGTTGGTGCAGGAATGGCGCGCCTCGACATGCCAAAGGTGGGCTGGGTGCTGAACCGCATCCACACCAGCTATCAGTGGTACGAAAACTATGGCGACTGGAATTATGAAAGCGTCACACGGCGGGAACGGATTGCCACGGGAGAGGTCGCCTTGGGCAAACGCGACGCCGCACGGATTTCCGCCAAAGTGGCATATGGCCGCTATGAGCTGAAACTCATCAGCCAGCAAGAACCCTACACCGCCAGCTCCTACCAATTCTCCGCCGGTTGGTATGTAACCAGCGGTGCCACCGATACGCCTGACGTGTTACAGGTGGCCTTAGACCAACCGGAATACGGCGTCGGTGAGATCGCCAAACTACGCATCGATGCACGCTTCGCTGGCGTGGCACAGATTTCGGTACTCAGTGATCGTTTGATCGAGGTTCGCACAGTTGATATCACTAAAGGTACCAACACCGTAGAAATGACCGTAACCCCCGATTGGGGCGCAGGGGCCTATGTCACCGTCAGCGCCATCCGCCCGATGGACGTGGCCGCAGGACGCAACCCATCCCGCGCATTAGGCCTAGTTCATGCCAAAGTTAATCCAGCGGCAAAACTACTAACCGCTAAGTTCATCAGCAACTCCGAGGCCTCCCCCCGCAACACCTTAACCGCCCGCCTAAAGGTTGACGGCATCACCGCAGGCCAACAAGTTTACGCCACCATCGCCGCGGTGGACGTGGGCGTCCTCAACATCACCGGCTTCAAAACCCCCTC
This sequence comes from Alphaproteobacteria bacterium, assembly GCA_024280735.1. Taxonomy (GTDB): domain Bacteria; phylum Pseudomonadota; class Alphaproteobacteria; order Rhodobacterales; family Rhodobacteraceae; genus Amylibacter. The sequence goes on from JAJRPO010000016.1 coordinate 17,556, forward strand.
CCCCGATGACCACTACTTTGGTCAACGCAAACTCGGTATCGGCATCCGCGACATCTACGGACGCCTGATCGACGGATTGCAAGGCAACAACACATCCCTGCGTTCCGGCGGCGACAGCCAAGCCCAAAAACGCCTCAATAACCCACCCCCAACCGAAGAAGTACTGGCGCAGTTCTCCGGCATGGTGCAAGCTGACGCAAACGGTGAAATCACCGCCAGTTTCGACCTGCCTGATTTCAACGGCACCGTGCGCCTGATGGCTGTGGTCTGGTCTGACAATGCCGTTGGCCATGCTGAACAAGACGTGCTGGTACGCGATCCGGTTGTCCTGCTCGCCAACGGCCCGCGTTTCCTCGCGCCCGGTGACAGCACACGGATACAGGTAGAACTGGCCCACGCTTTTGGCCCCACGGGTAATTTTGAGGTCGCGATCACCACAGGCGCTGGCCTGCAATCGGTTGGCTTTAACCAAGTGGTTAGCCTCTCAGACAAACAACGCAAAACCCTGCAAATTCCCATTGTGGCCACCGCCATCGGCCAACAAGCCTTCAACATCTGGGTAAAAACCCCCGACGGAAAAACCCTGAGCAAGAGCCTCAAACTGCCGGTGCTTTGGAATGACCCCGAAGTCGCACGTCAAACCCGCCTGCAACTGGCCAACGGCAAAAGCTGGGTTATTGACGCCAATGTCACCGCTGGCCTGCACGCAGGCACCACCTACGCAACCCTCGCCGTTGGCCCGCTGGCGCAATTCGACGCGCCCGGCCTGCTGACAGCCCTAAACCGCTACCCCTACGGCTGCACCGAGCAGATCACCTCCAAGGCAATGCCGCTACTGTACTTTGAACAACTCTCCTCCGCCCTCGGCCTCGGCAATACCGCCAAAGTAACCGAGCGTGTTAACCAAGCCATCACCGCCGTTCTGTCCAACCAAGCCAGCAACGGCGCCTTTGGCCTGTGGCGCCCCGACTCCGGTGATATGTGGCTCGATTCCTATGTCACAGATTTCCTCAGCCGCGCCCGCAAACAAGGCTTTGTGGTGCCCGACCGCGCCTTTGAACAGGCGCTGAACAACCTGCGCAACAGCGTGAATTACGCGCAAGACTTCGAGGACGGCGGCGAAGACATCGCCTATGCGCTGATGGTGCTGGCCCGTGAAGGCAACGCTGCAATCGGCGATTTGCGCTATTACGCCGATACCCATTCGGCAGAATTCGCGACACCCTTGGCAAAGGCACAACTCGGCGCGGCACTCGCCTCCTACGGTGATCAATCGCGCGCGGACCGCATGTTCAAACTGGCCTCAAACCACATCCTGCGCCCGGAAAAATCCACCGGCTGGCGCGCTGATTTCGGCTCTCACCTGCGTGACGCCGCGGCAATGCTAACGTTGGCAGTGGATGCAGGAACCCAAGTTATCGACCAAGACGCCCTGATCCGCACCATCACCCGCGCGCCCATTGCCAACCGCTCAACGCAGGAAAACCTGTGGTCCTTGTTGGCGGCAAATTCCCTGTCCCAAGATCAAACCCTCGACGGCGTCGCCCTGAACGGTGCCGCAATGACCGGCCCACTGGTACGGGGTTTTGACGAGGGTGATCTGGCAGACGGCCTGACCCTAACCAACAATTCCGGCCGCGATCTAACAGCCGTTACAACTGTCTTTGGCGTGCCCTCAGAACCCGAACCCGCAGGCGGGCGCGGCTACACAATTGACCGCAGTTACTACACAATGGAGGGCAAGGAAGTCACCCTTAACAACGTCAAACAAAACACCCGCCTTGTGACCGTGCTCTGGATCACCCCGCAACGCCGCGCCGAGGCTCGGCTCATGGTAAACGATCCGCTGCCCGCTGGATTCGAGATCGACAATCCCAACCTGATCTCCGGCGGCCAACTCGCCGCCCTCGACTGGTTGCAAGAAAACCAAGACGTCGAACACAGCGAATTCCGCACCGACCGTTTCCTTGCAGCGGTGGATTGGCGCGGGGACCGCCCGTTCTCGCTGGCCTATATCGTGCGCGCCGTGACACCGGGAACCTTCCATCATCCCGCCGCCTCGGTCGAGGATATGTATCGCCCAGAATTCCGCGCCCGCACTGCCGCCGGAACCCTAGAGGTGGTGGCTAACTAATGCGCCGCCGCTGGCAGATAGGGGCATTCTGTTTGCTGGCCATTGCGGCCAGCGGCCTGGCCTTTGACCGCTGGGTCAGCCAAACCGATTTGCCAAATCTAACCGTTGCCGTCTCGACCACCGTGGTGGACCGCAACGGCGAGTTGCTGCGGGCATTCACCGTGGATGATGGCCGCTGGCGACTGCCTTTAACCGTGAACGACGTTGACCCAGATTACCTAAAAGCCCTCATCGCCTTTGAGGATAAACGGTTCTACAACCACAGCGGCGTCGACTTGCGCGCCATGTCGCGCGCCTTGGGCCAAGCCCTCTGGCACGGCAAAATCATCTCCGGCGGCTCTACCCTAACCATGCAAGTCGCCCGCCTGCTCGAAAACGGCAGCACCGGCGCTTGGGCCGGAAAAATCCGCCAACTGCGGGTCGCACTGGCATTGGAGCGCCAACTCGATAAAGACCAAATCCTCAACCTCTATCTGCAACTCGCGCCTTTTGGCGGCAACATCGAAGGCGTCCGCGCCGCCTCCCTCAGCTATTTTCGCAAAGAACCGAACCGCCTGACCGACGCCGAGGCGGCCTTACTTGTCGCCCTGCCCCAATCCCCCGAACGCCGCCGCCCCGACCGCCGTTCCAAAGCTGCGCAACTGGCAAGGGATCGCGTGTTGTGGCGCATGGCAGACGCAAGAGTTATCACTGACGGCGCAGCGCAGGCAGGCATGCGCGAACCCGTCCCCTCGCAAAAATTCAACTTCCCCGTACTCGCCCCCCACATGGCCGAGCGGGTGATCAAAGACGCTCGCCCCGGTGCAAACCTGCAACTCACCTTGGATAAAACCGTCCAGAACGGCATCGAGATCCTGCTGCGCGACTATGTGCAGAACCGCGCCGCTGGCCTGTCTGGTGCGATCTTCGCCGTGGATCACCGATCTGGCGAAATCATTACCTCAGTTGGCGCACCCGATTACCTCGACGGCGCACGCGAGGGTTTCCTTGATATGACGCGAGCTTTGCGCTCCCCCGGCTCCACCTTAAAGCCGCTGATTTACGGGCTGGCATTCGAGGCAGGCCGTGCCCACCCCGAGACGGTGATTGCCGATAGACCCACCAATTTCAACGGCTACGCACCGCAGAATTTCGACAACCAGTTTCACGGTGACATCCGCCTGCGCAAGGCGCTGCAACTGTCGCTCAACATTCCCGCCGTGGCCCTGCTGCAAGAGGTCGGCCCGCCGCAACTGATCGCCCGCATGCGCCGTGCAGGGGCCAATCCGCAATTCCCCGGCAGCGGCAAGCCCGGCTTGGCAATCGGTCTCGGTGGGCTGGGAGTCTCGTTGCGCGACATGGTTTCCCTTTATGCCAGCATCGCGCGCGGCGGGGTGCCAGTGGACTTGCACGAACGCAAAGAAAATGCCGGCGCAACCGAACGCGCGCCCGTCCTGTCCCCCGTCGCCGCATGGTATGTCGCCGACATCCTGTCTGGCATGGCCCCGCCAGACAACGCTCCGCGCGGCGGGCTGGCCTATAAAACAGGAACCTCTTACGGCCACCGCGACGCTTGGGCGATTGGTTTTGATGGCCAGCACACCATCGGCGTCTGGCTGGGCCGCCCCGACGGCGCCGCCATGCCCGGTGCATTGGGCCGCGATTTGGCGGCGCCCCTGTTGTTCGAGAGTTTCGCCCTGCTCAAGCCCAGCCTGACACCGCTACCAAATCCACCGCCCGAGGCCCTGATAGTCAGCAACGCTGAACTCCCCCAACCCTTGCAAAAATTCCGCGCGCACGGGCAATTGATCGCCAACATCAACGCTCCCCAAATCGCCTTCCCGCCCAATGGCGCACGGATTGATGTGGGCGGCGCAGGGTTTCTGGCGCTGAAGGTTCAAAACGGAAGGCCACCGTTTACATGGCTTGCCAACGGTCACCCCGTAGAACCTGCCAGCTTTGAGCGGCAGGTAATCTGGCAACCCGACGGCCCCGGCCATATGTCCATCGCGGTGATAGACGCGACGGGAAAGTCACAGCGGGTTGAGGTGGTTTTGGAGTAGCCACCTGGGGTGCGTGGAAACCACAACACCCTACGGATGGATGATTTTCCCATACCATACCAATTGCGTGCTTTGCAAAAAGCCCAAAGGTTAACGGTGCCTTTAGGGTTTTGCCCGATCAGGATGCGCATCAATAACAGCGGGTATTTGCCCCAACCGCGTCATAATTGCGTTGATCTTCGGATAGGGTTTCAGATCCACGCCCCACCGCTCCGCGTTATAAATTTGTGGTACCAAACACAGATCCGCCATGGTGATCTGGTCTCCAAGGCAATAATCACCGACACCCTCAAGCATTGCTTCAAACGACGCCAACCCCTTAGGGATAAAGTGCTGCATCCAGTCTTGCATTTCCATGCTGCCGCCCGAATTGGCCACCGCATATTTCGCCACAGACAGGTTGCAAACCGGATGGACCTCCATCGCGATCACATATGACAAAGCACGGCATTTGGCGCGGCCCAGCAGGTCTTGTGGCAGAAAATAGTGATGCCCCGCGTCATGCAAATACTCAATAACCGCGAGGGATTGCGTCATTGTCAGCCCATTGAAATCCACCGTAGGCACCAGCCCTTGCGGATTGCGTTCAAGATTGGCATCCCCCCGATGTTCGCCCAAAACCAAATCGACCGGAACGACAGAATAATCCAACCCTGCAAGGCCAAAAGCAATGCGCAAACGGTAAGACGCCGAAGAACGCCAATAATCATAAAGTGTGATGCTCATGTGTCTGCCTTAAGGTATTGCGTCAGGGTTTCGCGGAAATTTGGCCCCCCGACGCCCAGTTTGCGCATCAACTTACTCTCGAAATCGAGCGCCAGCGGAGTGATTTCATCCATCAGGGCGCGGCCTTTGTCGGTCAGTTCCAACTCCACCAGACGCCGATCTGCGGGGTTGATCTTTTTGGTTATTAGCCCTGCCTTTTCCAATCGGCTGGCCGCACGGCTGACCTTGGACTTATCCATGTCAACCCGTTGATAAATCTCACGAACACTGACTGGCCCCGTTGTATGTAAATGAAATATCACCCGCCATTCGGGGATCGTCACCCCGAATCTCGACACATAGGTTTTGGCGAATTCACGGCTGACCTTCGAGGCCATAGCCGCAAGTTGATAGGGGAGAAAACTGTCGAGTGAAATTTCTGGCACGGGTCCGGTTTCATTGTAAGTGATATGGCCTTGGTTATGCCCTTAAACGTCGCCCGTTTTCAATCTTTTTCTTGACATCGTTGCGTTTGCAACAATATGACAGTACAACTTCACATGTCCAAATTGCACAGGTACACGATGAACAAAGAAAGCAAACCTGAAACCGTCGTTATCGCCAAAACACCCGTTGGCGTGACGGCCGGCTATATGCCCGGCTTTGGCAATGATTTTGAAACCGAGGCCTTGCCCGGCGCGCTGCCCGTCGGGCGCAACAGCCCGCAGCGGGTAGAATATGGCCTATATGCGGAACAGCTGTCCGGCTCGCCTTTCACCGCGCCCAAGGGGACGCTGGAACGCAGCTGGATGTACCGGATGCGGCCCTCGGTCAAGCATGTGAACAGGTTCACCAAGATTGATCTGCCCTATTGGAAAACCGCACCACATGTGATTGAGGACGTGATTTCCTTGGGGCAGTATCGCTGGGACCCTGTGCCGTTTCCCAACACACCGCTAAACTTTCTGACGGGGATGCGCAGCATCACCACGGCGGGGGATGTGCATACGCAGGTCGGCATGGCCACCCATGTTTATCTGGCTAATCAGGACATGGTGGATGATTATTTCTACTCTGCCGACAGCGAATTACTGGTGATCCCGCAAGATGGCCGCCTGAAGATTTTCACCGAATTTGGCATTATTGACCTAGAACCGCTGGAAATTTGCATCCTGCCGCGCGGCATGGTGTTCAAGGTTTCCCTGCCCGACGGTCAGGCGCGGGGCTTTGTCTGTGAAAACTACGGGGCCAAGTTCACCCTGCCGGGGCGCGGCCCGATTGGCGCGAACTGCATGGCCAATCCACGAGATTTCAAAACACCTGTGGCGGCCTATGAAAACAAAGAAACCCCCTGCAAGGTGATCGTGAAATGGTGCGGCCAGTTCCACGAAACCGAAATCGGCCACTCGCCGCTGGACGTAGTGGCGTGGCATGGGAACTATGCGCCTTACAAGTATGATCTGCGCACCTTTGCCGCTGTTGGGTCGATCACCTTTGATCACCCCGACCCTTCGATTTTCACCGTGTTGACCGCCCCGACGGCCGAAGAAGGCACCGCAAACATCGACTTTGTGATTTTCCCCGAACGCTGGTTGCCCCAAGAAGACACCTTTCGCCCGCCATGGTATCACAAGAACATCATGTCTGAATTGATGGGCAATATTTACGGGGTTTATGACGCCAAGCCAGAGGGTTTCATCCCCGGTGGTATCAGCTTGCACAATTGCATGTTGCCCCACGGGCCGGACCACAATTCGTTTGAAAATGCGACGCATGACAGTTGGGAGCCGATGAAGTTAACCAACACCATGTCGTTCATGATCGAAACCCGTTTCCCGCAAATGCTGACCCATTTTGCTGCGAAAGAGGCCCCGATACAAGAAAACTACGCCGATTGCTGGGCGGATCTTGCGAAGAAATTCGACGGCACGCCCGGACTGAAAGACTAAAGGATGACAAACGTGACATTACTGAAAAGCTGGGTAGAGAGTGCGAACTCCCCCGAGACACAATTCCCCCTGAACAACTTGCCCTACGGTGTTTTTGTTACAGCGGACGATGAGGCCCATTGCTGTGTGGCCATTGGCGACATGGTCCTTGATCTGGCGGTACTGGAGGATGACGGTGTTATTTCAGTCACTGATGAGCCGGTATTTGATCTACCATTTCTGAATGAATTCATGGATGCAGGCAAACCCGCTTGGGACGCCCTGCGCGCCCGCCTGATTGATCTGTTGTCCGCTGATGGCGATGACACCCTGCGCGGTGACAAAGAATTGCAATCCGTGGCCATGGCGCCGCGCGTTGATGCCGCGATGGAAATGCCTTTTGTGGTGGCGGAATACACCGATTTTTATGCGGGAATGCAGCACGCCAAGAATATGGGGTCGATCCTGCGCGGCTCGCCTGATTTGCCCGCCAACTGGCTGCACATCCCGATTGGCTATAACGGGCGCGCGTCCAGTGTGGTTGTTTCCGGCACCGAAATTCGCCGCCCGCTTGGCCAAACCAAAGCACCGGATGCGGAAGTCCCTAGCTTTGGCCCAAGCAAACGTCTGGACATCGAGCTGGAACTTGGTGCGGTTGTGGGCACTGGTTCCACGCTGGGCCAACCGGTGAGCGTGGCCCAAGCGGATGAGATGATCTTTGGCTATGTGCTGCTGAACGACTGGTCAGCGCGTGATATTCAAGGCTGGGAATACCAGCCGCTTGGCCCGTTTCAAGGCAAGGCCTTTGGCACCACCATCAGCCCTTGGGTGGTGACGGCTGCGGCATTGGAGCCGTTCCGCACGGCGACACCACCGCGCGAAAAGGAATTGCTGCCCTATCTGAATGAGGAAAAGCCGGGCCTTTATGATATTTCCCTGTCGGTAACAATGCAGCCAGAGGGCGCGGATAGGGCGACCACGCTGACGCAAACCAACTACAGCCGGATGTATTATTCAGCGGCGCAACAATTGTGCCACCACTCGATCGGCGGCTGTGCGATGAATTCCGGTGATCTGCTGGGGTCCGGTACAATTTCCGGCCCAGATCCAAGCGAATTTGGTTCGCTGTTGGAACTCAGCTGGGCGGGCAAGAAACCTTTCACTTTAGACACAGGCGAGACCCGCAGCTTTATCGAGGATGGCGACACGCTGACCTTGAAAGGTGAAGCGCGCGGTGATGGCTATAAAATCGGCTTTGGGGAATGCGCGGGTAAAATCCTGCCGGCCCTTGAAACCCCCTTTAAATAAGAAAGGCCAGCAAGATGGCAAAGGCATTTGCGTCCCAAGGGGACATGACAGAAAAGAAAATCACCTTTGAAGAAGTGGGCAAGGACCTTTGGGCCTTTACCGCTGAGGGCGATCCCAACTCCGGTGTGATCATTGGCGACGACAGCGTGATGATTGTCGAGGCGCAGGCCACCCCGCGCCTTGCTAATATGGTGATCGAAAAGGTGCGTGAAGTTACCGACAAGCCGATTACCCATGTGGTTTTGACCCATTACCACGCAGTGCGTGTGCTGGGGGCATCGGCCTTTAACGCCGATCAGATTATCATGTCAGATGCTGCGCGCGGTATGGTGATGGAACGGGGCCAAGAGGATTGGGACAGCGAATTCCAACGCTTCCCGCGCCTGTTTGAAGGTTATGAGAGCATCCCCGGCCTGACCTATCCAACCACCACATTCAGCGACAGCATGACCGTCTATCTGGGCAACCGCCGCATCGAGATCAAACAGATTGGCCGCGCCCATACCGCCGGTGACAGCGTGATCTGGGTGCCGGATGAGCAGGTGATGTTCTCGGGCGATATCGTGGAATATAACTCTGCTTGTTATTGTGGTGACGGGTATTTTAATGAGTGGGGCAGCACGCTGGACGCAGTGAAGACCTATAACCCGCAAAGCATTGCGCCGGGTCGCGGTGACGCGCTGGTGGGTGTGGATCGTGTGAATGAAGCGATTGAAAACACCCGCGATTTCGTCGAAAGCACCTACCGTCCTGCAGCCCGTGTTGCGGCGAAGAATGGCACGCTCAAGGACGCATGGGATGCGGTGCGCGAGGAGTGTGATCCTAAGTTCAAGGATTATGCCATTTACGAGCATTGCCTGCCCTTTAATGTGGCGCGCGCCTATGACGAAGCCCGCGGCATTGCCCACCCCCGTATCTGGACCGCCCAGCGTGATCTGGACATGTGGGAGGCCTTGCAAGGCTGATACAGCTGCCCCGCACATGTTGCGGGGCGACCGCCGTTATGGGGAGCGTGGCCTAAAAACCGGTGCGACGGCAGGACTATCTGAAAACAAATGGGAGAGACCTGTGAAAAAAATCTTCGAAATTCCGATGTACCCCTATGCCCGCTCAACGGATCAGGACGCCTCGCCTCGCGCGCGCCATCCGGTGGTGATCATCGGGGCGGGGCCTGTGGGCCTTGCGGCCGCGATTGATCTGGCGCAACAGGATGTGCCCGTTTTGGTGCTTGATGACAATGATCGGGTGTCCACCGGATCGCGCGCGATTTGTTTTTCCAAGCGTTGTCTGGAAATTGCCGACCGCCTCGGGGCTGCAAAGCCGATGGTCGACAAGGGAGTTCTTTGGAACAAGGGCAAAGTGTTTTTTGGCGACCGCGAGGTTTACGATTTCAATCTGCTGCCCGAGGAAGGCCACAAGATGCCCGCCTTCATCAACTTGCAACAGTATTATTTTGAAGAATACATGGTGGACCGCGTCAAAGCTTTGCAGGCGGAAGGCAAAGAAATTGAAATCCGCGGCAAGAACAAGGTTGCCGCCATTGGCACTCATGACACGCATGTGACGCTGGAAATTGACACACCGGAGGGGTCTTATAACCTTGATGCGGACTGGCTGATTGCTTGTGACGGGGCCGGTTCGCCCACCCGCCGGATGCTGGGCAAAGATTTTGTTGGTCGCGTGTTCGAGGATAACTTCCTGATTGCCGATGTGGTGATGGAGGCTGATTTTCCAACCGAACGCTGGTTCTGGTTTGATCCACCGTTCAACAAGGGCCAATCAGCCTTGCTGCATAAACAACCCGATGGCGTTTGGCGCATTGATTTGCAGCTGGGTTGGGACATCGACAAAGAAAAAGAAATGAAACCGGAGAACATCATTCCGCGCCTCAAAGCGATGCTGGGCGATGATGTGGCGTTTGAGCTGGAATGGGTTTCTATCTATACCTTCCAATGCCGTCGCATGGAAGATTTCCGCCATGGCCGGGTGTTGTTTGCTGGCGACAGCGCGCATCAAGTCTCGCCCTTTGGCGCGCGGGGCGCCAACAGCGGTTTGCAAGATACGGATAATCTGTGTTGGAAACTGAAGTTGGTGATAGATGGCAAAGCAGACGAGAGCCTGCTGGATACCTATAGCGTTGAACGCGTTTATGGAGCGGATGAGAACATCCTGAATTCCTCACGCTCCACCGACTTCATCACCCCGAAATCAACTGTCAGCAAACTGCTGCGGGATGCCGTTTTAGACTTGTCAGAGGAAAACAGATTTGCCCGCCCGTTGGTGAATTCCGGCCGCCTGTCGGTGCCTTGCGTTTATGACGGGTCAAGCCTGAACGGACCGGATGAAGGGCAATTGCCCGAGTGCAGCCGTGTCGGTTCGGTTTTGAAAGATGCACCTTTTGAAGATGGCTTTTTGCTAGAAAAGATTGGTGGGAAATTTCAAATACTGGCAATAAATTGCGCGATTCAGCCTGTCACAACGAATGGGGTGACGGCAGAGGTGGTACAAATATCAACGCCTGACGAGGCTATGATCAGCGTTAGATATTTAGGCAAAGCAAAAACGGCGGTTTACCTGATCCGCCCGGACCAAGTGATCGCCGCCCGTTGGTTGACAGCGGATAGCGAAACACTCACAACCGCGCTGAAACAGGCAATGGGAGGCTGATATGGCTGATTTGATAACAACACCGAACATCCCGAATGCAGATGATTTCTATGCGGAACTATTGGCCGCCCATGACGGGTTGGAAGATGCTGCGAGCAACGCCCTGAACGCACGGTTGTTGCTGACCCTGAGCAATCACATCGGGGATCGCAAGATACTGAGTGAAGCACTGGAAGTAGCCCGCGCAGCCGGGTGATTGCGGCAGTGGTGCGTGCAAAGCACGACACCCTACGATAATTCAGATATTTCCGGGCGGCAGATGTAATACATCTTGCCGCCCTTCTGCCATAACCTGCCAAACATCCGTTTCCCCCAAAACGATCGCCGAGAGCCGTTTGCCATAAGCCGCACCTGTATCGATGTTGATCCGGTTGCCATAGTGTGTAACCTGATCAATCGGCGTATGGCCATGAATGATAATCTTGGCGTATGGTTCTGCCCAGATATGAAATGGCGCGCGGATCCAGATCAGATCGTCCTCTACCTGTTGGTCCAATGGGACGCCGGATTTCACCCCTGCATGGCAAAAGAAATACTGCTGGTTTTGCCAAACGTTCGGCAAGCCTTCCAGAAACTGCAAATGAGTGTCGGGCACCGCAGCCAAGGTTTCTGCATGTAGCTGTTCCAGTGGTTTGTCTTCGAGATATTCAACTCCGTAAGACAGCAATGTTTCGCGCCCGCCAAGACGGGGGTGCAACCATGTATAATCGGGTCGTAAAATCGGGTCGGCAGCAAAAGGATCACGCAAAAACACCGCAAACATCCGGTCGTGATTGCCCTTTAAGACCACCCAAGGTTTGCCCTGCGCCATGCCCTTGATCAAATAGTCGATCACCCCTTTGCTATCGGGGCGACGGTCCACCAAATCACCAATGTGGATGATAACTGGATCCGTTACTTTATGCGCAGATATATCCGCATCAATAAAGTTGTGTACAGCGCGGAGTTGATCAAGGTCACCGTGGATGTCGCCAATGGCATAGACAGTTTGCAGCATCGGTGTTCCTTGATTTTGTATCGTGACTTGAAAGTCGCTGGTCAACATTAGCCACTCAAATTCCGCATAACAAGAGCGGGGTGCATCTGTCGAGTTGAACCTTCTCGCTGCAAAATGCTGGTCAGCATCACCCCCAACAGCTCGGCTTTTGAAAAGAGCCCAGAGGGAGGGGCAGCAAAGATGTTACTAAAAATTGCATGATTATAAAAATTTGTAACACAAAGCTTGATTCGAATCGGTGCTTGACGCATAACCGACCAAATGGTCGACTATTTACGATACTTAAGGGATATGGAATATGGATGCATTAATCTGCGACGCAACGCGCACACCCATTGGGCGGTATGGCGGGGCTTTGTCTTCAATTCGTACCGATGATTTGGCGGCTTTGCCAATTGCGGCATTGATGGCGCGCAATCCCGATGTGGATTGGTCCAGTATTGATGACGTGATTTACGGCTCTGCCAATCAGGCAGGAGAGGATAACCGCAATGTGGCGCGTATGGCCGCGTTGCTCGCGGGGCTGCCTGTGGATGTGCCGGGTATCACAGTAAACCGTTTATGTGCATCTGGTCTGGATGCAGTTGGCATGGCTGCCCGTGGCATTAAATCCGGTGATATGGACCTGGTGATCGCGGGTGGCGTTGAAAGCATGAGCCGCGCGCCCTTTGTAATGGGCAAGGCGACGGCGGCCTTCTCTCGCGCGGCAGAGATATTTGACACAACAATCGGCTGGCGATTTGTAAACCGCAAGATGAAAGACATGTACGGCATCGATTCAATGCCACAAACCGCGGATAATGTGGCGGCAGATTACAATGTGAACCGCGCAGATCAGGATGCTTTTGCTGAACGGTCGCAGGCGCGTTGGGCGGCGGCCCATGCAGCCGGTGTATTCAAGGGCGAGATCACACCGGTGTCGGTGCCCGTGCGGCGCAGCGATCCGGTGATTGTAGATACGGACGAGCATCCCCGTCCCGGCGTCACTGCGGATAAGCTGGGCAAAATGCGCGGCATTAATGGCGCTGATCTGACAGTCACCGCGGGCAATGCGTCCGGTGTGAATGACGGGGCAGCAGCGTTGCTAATTGCCAGTGCGGCGGCAGCCGAGAAAAATGGCCTGAAGCCGATCGCGCGGATTGTCGGGATGTCGAGCGCCGGTGTTGCGCCGCGCGTGATGGGCATTGGTCCGGTTCCCGCGGTTCGCAAGGTTTTGGCGCGGGCGGGTTTAACCATAGAAGATATGGACGTGATCGAGCTGAACGAGGCATTTGCAGCGCAGGGTTTGGCAACATTACGCGCGTTGGGAATGGCAGATGACGCGTCACATGTGAACCCGAACGGGGGCGCAATTGCGATAGGGCATCCGCTGGGTATGTCAGGCGCGCGGCTGGTAATGACGGCGGCATATCAATTGCAACGCACGGGCGGGCGCTATGCCCTGTGTACCATGTGCGTAGGAGTTGGACAGGGCGCAGCAATGATTATTGAAAGGGTTTAACGATGTATGCACAGATGGTAAAAACCGACGGGACAGGCGTTAAAGATCGCGCTGAGATGTCCGCCGATGAACAGGCGTTTCAGGACCGGATTGATCGCGGCGAAAAGATCGAGCCTAAAGACTGGATGCCGGATAATTACCGCCGCACTTTGATCCGCCAAATCGGGCAGCATGCCCATTCGGAAATTGTCGGCCAGCTGCCCGAGGGTAACTGGATCACCCGTGCGCCTACGTTGGAACGCAAGGCGATTTTGCTGGCAAAGGTTCAGGATGAGGCAGGGCATGGACTGTATTTGTACGGTGCGGCAGAAACCCTCGGTGTGACGCGTGACGCGTTGACCGAGGACCTGTTGGCGGGGCGGATGAAATATTCGTCGATCTTCAACTACCCCACCTTGAACTGGGCCGATATGGGCGCGGTTGGCTGGCTGGTGGATGGCGCGGCAATCATCAATCAAGTGGCTTTGCAGCGCACATCTTACGGCCCCTATGCCCGCGCGATGGTGCGTATTTGCAAGGAAGAAAGCTTTCATGCCCGCCAAGGTTTTCACATTATGATGAAGATGGCGCGCGGTACAAAAGAGCAAAAGGCAATGGCGCAAGACGCGCTCAATCGCCTTTGGTATCCGGTACTGATGATGTTTGGCCCGTCAGACAAAGACAGCGTTCATACGGCGCAATCCATGGCTTGGAAAATCAAGATGGATACCAATGACGAGCTGCGCCAAAAGTTCGTTGATCAGACAGTACAGCAAATCGAGTATCTGGGGCTGGAACTGCCGGACCCAAATACCAAATGGAACGATGAAACGGGGCAGTATGACTACAGCGACCCCGACTGGACCGAGTTTTTTGACGTGATCAAAGGCAATGGCCCATGCAATGTGGACCGTTTGGCGGCGCGCAACAAAGCTTGGGACGATGGCAAATGGGTGCGCGACGGGTTGATGGCCCATGCCGCGAAAAAAACAGCCGCCAAATTGGCAGCGGAATAGGAGAATTAACATGAAAAACGAATGGCCCCTCTGGGAAGTTTTTATTCGCGGTCAACATGGTTTAAGCCATCGGCATTTCGGATCGTTACATGCTCCAGATGCAGAAATGGCAATCAAGAATGCGCGCGATGTATACACGCGGCGCAATGAAGGCGTCAGCATTTGGGTAGTGGAAGCTGTGAATGTGTCCGCGTCCTCCCCCGAAGATAAAGGCGCGTTTTATGAGCCGTCAAATTCCAAGGTTTACCGTCACCCGACGTTCTTTGATATTCCCGACGAAGTGGGGTCAATGTAATGGACAAAGATCTGTTTCAATATCTGCTACGCCTTGGCGACAACACGTTGGTTTTGGGGCATCGGGTATCCGAGTGGTGCGGCCATGCGCCAGTGCTGGAGGAGGACATCGCGCTGGCCAATACGGCGCTTGATCTGATCGGCCAAACGCAACTTTGGCTGGGCCTGGCGGCAGAGGTAGAAGGTGCTGGCCGTGACGCGGACAAGCTGGCAATGCTGCGCGACATCTGGGGTTTCCGCAATCTGCTGTTGGTGGAATTGCCGAATGGAGATTTTGGCCGTACTTTGATGCGTCAGTTTCTGTTTGATGCTTGGCAGGTGATTAATCTGGGGCGGTTGATGAAATCGTCTGACCCACGGGTTGCCGAGATTGCCGCCAAGGCCAGCAAAGAAGCGGCCTATCACGTTGAGCGCTCTGCCGACACGGTTGTGGGTTTGGGTGATGGCACCGCTGAAAGCCATGCACGGATGCAGGCAGCGCTGGAATACCTTTGGCCTTATGTGGGCGAGATGTTTGTCGGTGATGACGTGGACGCAGCGCTTGTTGCGGCAGGGGTTGTGCCCGATCCGGCCAGTTTGCGCGAAGAATACGATGCTTTCGTTGGCCGCATATTTGCAACAGCAACCTTGGAAATGCCCGAGAGTCGTTTCACCCATAAGGGGGGTAAAAACGGCGCGTTTCACACGGAACACCTAGGCCATATGCTGTGTTCAATGCAATGGTTGCAGCGTGCATATCCAGGGGCAAGCTGGTAGCAATGCAGCCCTCAATCGATCAAATCTGGAAGTGGCTGGACGGGGTTCCTGACCCGGAAATTCCGGTGATCTCGTTGGTTGATCTGGGCATCATCCGTGGTGTTTCGTGGCAGGGTGACACGCTAGAAGTCGCTGTGACGCCGACTTATTCCGGCTGCCCCGCGACTGCGATCATCAATCTGGATATTGAAACCGCCCTGCGCGGCCATGGCATTGAGCGGCTGGAACTGAAACGCCAGCTGTCACCACCCTGGACTACCAATTGGCTGACTGACAAAGGGCGTGCGGCCCTAGAGGAATACGGCATTGCCCCACCCACGGCGGCGGGGGGGCCAAAGCGTTGCCCGCAATGCGGCAGCGAAGACCTGAAAAAAGTGAGCCAGTTCGGCTCAACCCCCTGCAAGGCAGCTTGGCGGTGTAACGATTGCCTCGAGCCTTTCGACTATTTTAAATGCATCTAAGGAGCGCGCTATGGCCCGTTTTCACGACCTGACAGTGACCGACATCCACAAAACCATCCGCGACGCAGTCGTGGTGACGTTGAAACCTGACACACCGGATGATTTTGATTTCACACCCGGCCAGTACCTGACCTTCAAGCATGATTTTGAAGGCGAGGAGCTGCGGCGCAATTATTCGATCTGTGCGGGCAAAGATGATGGCATTTTGCAGATTGGCATCAAACGGGTTGATGGCGGCACGTTTTCCACATGGGCCAACACGGATTTGCAAGTAGGTGACACGCTGCAAGCGATGCCGCCACAGGGGCGGTTTCATACACCGAACGAGGCTGGCACGGGCAAGAATTATTTGGGGTTTGCTGGCGGATCCGGTATCACACCTGTTCTGTCGATCCTGAAAACCGTTCTGAAACGCGAAATGGACAGCAGTTTCACGCTTGTCTATGCCAATCGCGGGGTTAATTCGATCATGTTCCGCGAGGAGCTGGAAGACCTGAAAAACACCTACATGGGACGGTTCAACGTGATTCATGTGTTAGAGAGCGACACGCAAGAGGCTGATCTGTTTACGGGACGTGTGGACGCGGAGAAATGCAAAACCCTATTTGCCAAATGGATCGATATTGCCAGCGTTGACACCGCCTATATTTGCGGTCCAAAACCAATGATGCTGACGATCAGCGCGGCGCTGAAAGACCATGGTTTAAGCAAAGAACAGATCAAATTTGAACTGTTCGGCGCAGAGCAACAGGGCCGAGCCAAGAGCAAAGCCGAAGTGGTTGCGAATGCCCGCGCTGTAGGGGCCGAAGCATCGATTATCATAGACGGTACGGCGCGCTCTGTAACGATTGCAAAAGGTCAAACCCTTCTGGAAGCTGCCCTTGCCCACGATCTAGACGCGCCCTTTGCCTGTCGCGCAGGGGTCTGTTCCACTTGTAAATGCAAGGTGCTGGAAGGCGAAGTAGACATGCGCGCCAATCATGCCTTGGAGGATTACGAAGTCGAGCAGGGCTATGTGCTGAGCTGCCAGAGCGTTCCGGTGTCGGCAACCGTTGTGGTGGAATACGAGTAAGCGTTATTCGTCCATTTGCACCGTATATTGATGTGGCCCGCCGTTTGCAGGGCCATCGAAAAACACCGTAATCGACAGGCTGTTCGGGGATTGTTCGGCGTTTGGGGTAAGGATAAGCCCCTCTGCCTTCCATTTGGGGTTTGGCAAGGCCAATTCTCCCAGATAGTCAGTTGATGACCTGCCGGGCCGCCAGAAGTGCAAGGCGAAGGGATTGCCTGTGTGGGGGCTGTCCTCGCGGCATTTCCCTTTGCCATCCCGACCACCTACGCCTGCGTTTCCGGTGAGCAGCATTATGCCGCCCTCAATTGTTTCCATGCCACGAATGCCAAGACCAGGTGGGCCGTTTAGGGTGATGGCGTGTAGTTTTGCGTCACTGAAATCAGCTTGTCGCAAGGCGTCCAATTCGATTGCTAAAACCAGCGCTTGATTTTCTGTTCCAGTGACAAAGGGCGCACGGAATCCGAAGTAGACGGTTGAGTTGAATATTGCCACGGCCTCGATGTTCAAACCGTTTTGCTGCAACGGGGTATCGGCGAAATGGTTAAGGATGGGGAAGCGTTCAAAGGCTGGTTGCAGGGAAACCGGCGCGGTGTCAAACGGGGTTCCGCTGTCGATGTTTTCGGTGACAACTTCGGAGACAAACACATTCCAGTTGTGCGGGCGGGGCTTACATTTCTTGCGCGCCCAAGAATGCGAGCCAACGGCGATGAGGGTATCATCAACCGAAGCCAACGCCTCTATGTCAAAATCTTTCCGCTCGGATTTTATCTTGTTCTTGGTTTTGGCCAGATACAGACGTCCACCAATCTGCATGATGCCATCCACAAGCGTAAACTGCTGGATAAACCGCGTCTCGTCCGAGGCGGCAAAGCAAGTGCCGGATTGCAGGCAAGTTGCGCCGCTGATATTGGTTGCAATAACGCGGCCCGATTTTGTGAACTCGTCAAATTGGCGCCCAGAGGCCACGGATACCGGTGTGCCGATCAGCGGTGCCGCTTGCACCATCGGGCCGACAAGACACAGAAATAGCGGGAATAATAACCTCAATTTTACACACCTGTTATAGCAGCCGTTTCTTATAGGCTTGGGTGTTCATATCACGAATATCCACACTGACGCTAGAAACCTGCGCAAGATATTTCGTAAGATTTTCCCGCAGCAGCAAAGCTAGCTGTTCTTTCTGCGCATTTGTGCGCCCGGCCAGCAAGAAAACCGTGACATGTAAGAAATCCTCACCAGAGTTGGGCATACGGTAGTGGTCATAGGCGCGCGCGCGGACCTTGATGTCGACAGCTTGCATCACGCCACTTGCAACACCACTATCAAAGGCGATTTGCATCACTTTGGGGATGTCATAATTCTGTTCGATGCTGCGGGCGTATTCAATAACAAAATGCGGCAAGGGGCTCTCCATTCCTTAAAAACTGGGGGGGCTAACATAGTCTGCGGTGGGTTTCAGACGCCATCAACCCCATTTAATATCAATCCACTAACCAGTTTTGCATAGCTCTCGCGTTCAGTAACGCTTGCATTACTGTTCCACATGTAGAACCAATTCAACATGCCAAAAGCCGACATGGTGGTGGCGTGCAATTTGGCAGAATTATCATTGAAAACATCAGGAGCTACGGTGCTGATTATGTCTGAAAAACATTGCACCAAATCGCGTTGATAGCCGCGCAGGATTGTTTGCTGCTCTGGCGGCAAGGCAGATAGGCTGCCCGCCTGTATCTGGTGTTCGTGATCCATACCTTGATAGGCCAGCAGAATTTCAGCAACGATGCTGTGCAGCTTTTCGTCAGGGTTTTGGCCCGCCAGATCAAGGCCACACACACGATCCCGCAGCGCTGCCAAATAACTGTCGAGAATATCAAACAGCAGCGCGTCCTTGCTGCCGTAATAGTGATAGATCGTGGCCTTGGACACGCCGCATTCCTGCGCCAGCTGCCGCATGGATGCGCGGTCAAAACCCATCGTGGCAAAGGTTTTGGCGGCGCCTTTCAGGATGTGGGCGCGTTTCTGATCATAGTCTTTGGCAATGGTGCGGGCCATCGATTATTCCTTAGGGCGATTGTCGATGAGACGCACGGCCTTGCCTTCTGAGCGGGGAATACCACCGGGGTCGCGCACGTTGATTTCGGCGCTGACGCCCACTACATCCTTGATCCGCTTGGCCAGCATACGGGCGGCGGCGGATTTGCTGGCTTCATTGGCCGCACTTGGTGTCGCCTCCACATGCACCCGCATGGAATCCATATGGCCCGAGCGGAACAATTCAATCTGGAAATGCGGCGCAAGGCCGCCTGTGGCCATCAGCTGCTCCTCGATCTGGGTCGGAAACACATTGACGCCGCGCAGGATCATCATGTCGTCAGAGCGGCCGGTGATTTTCTCCATCCGCCGCATGCTGCGCGCGGTGCCCGGCAACAGGCGGGTCAGATCACGGGTGCGATAACGGATCATCGGCAGGCCTTCTTTGGTCAGGGTGGTAAATACCAGCTCGCCTGTTTCACCATCTGCCACCAACTCGCCGGTTTCGGGGTTGATCACCTCAGGATAAAAGTGATCCTCCCAGATGTGCAGCCCGTCTTTGGTCTCGACACATTCATTCGCCACCCCCGGCCCCATAATTTCGGACAGGCCATAGATATCAACCGCATGCATATCAAACGCTTTCTCGACGTTTTCGCGCATGGCGTTGGTCCACGGTTCTGCGCCGAAAATGCCAACATCTAGCGAACAATCGCGCGGGTCAAACCCCTGTTTGTGGAACTCGTCCAGAATGTTGAGCATGTAGGACGGCGTGACCATGATTGCGTTGGGTTTGAAATCATTAATCAGCGTGACTTGCCGCTGGGTCTGGCCACCGGAAACGGGGATGACTGTCGCGCCAAGGCGTTCAATCCCGAGGTGCGCGCCAAGGCCACCGGTGAACAATCCGTACCCATAGGCGTTATGCACGATATTGCCGGGCTTCACGCCAGCGGCGCGCAAGGAACGGGCACCCAGATCAGCCCAATTGGACAGGTCGGTGGCGGTGTAGCCCACAACAGTGGGTTTGCCGGTCGTGCCAGAGGAGGCATGCACCCGCACGATCTGTTCACGCGGCACGGCGAACAGGCCAAAGGGGTAATTGTCGCGCAGGTCGGCCTTATAGGTGAAAGGGAACTTGGATAGATCGGACAGGGATTTCAGGTCATCGGGATGAACGCCCGCATCGTCAAACCGCTTTTTGTACATGGGCACGTTATTATAAGCGTGGTTCAGCGACCATTTTAGACGGTCGAGCTGCAACGCCTGAATTTCATCGCGCGAGGCAATTTCGATCGGGTCCAGTGTGGCTTTGTTCGGTGTCAAGTCTTTCATACTTCGGTTTCCTCGTCGAAATTATTGCCTTTGATGGCACGCGACATGCCGCGAAATTCGGCAATCAAAGTGCCGTCTTGGTTGCAGATTTTCACATCATAGATGCCGTTGCGCCCCGCAAGTGTTACCTCGGTTGCACGTGCCGTGAGCGTATCGCCGACCCGCCCCGGTGCCAGATAAACAATGTTGTTATTCATCGCCAAGGTGGTCTGGTTACGGCTGTTGCAGGCATAGGCAAAACAAGTGTCTGCCAATGTATAGGTAATGCCGCCATGGCAGATTTTGTGACCGTTGGCATGATGCCTTTTTACAATCATCGAAATTTCGGCACTGCCTTCATCAACATTTTCCAGCTTCATACCAAACCAGCGAAACACCTCGTCGGTGACTTGCATTGCAGCGGCGGATTTCTGGGCGCGCTCACTTGGGGTCATTTTTGTGATCCTGTAAACTTGGGGCTGCGTTTTTGTAAAAAGGCGGTAACACCCTCCGCGTAATCAGAGGATTCGCCACAGGTTTTCTGCGTTTTTGCTTCAAGGTCGATGTGTTCGTCAAACGTGCTGGTTGCGGCTTGCTGGATCAGCGATTTGGTCAAACCAAGGCCCAAGGTCGGGCCGTTTGCCAGTTGTTCAGCCAAGGCGCGGGCCTCACTCATCAACGCGTCATCGGGAAAGGCTTTCCAGATTAACCCCCAATCTGCGGCTTGTTCTGCTTTCAAAGGCATGGCGGTCAACGCCAACCCTTTGGCGCGGGCCTCGCCCAACAGATGCGTCAGGGACCAACTGCCACCGGCATCGGGGATCAGGCCAACCTTTGCGAAAGACTGGATAAATTTGGCGCTGTGGGCCGCCAGAACAATATCACAGGCCAGTGCGATGTTGGCACCCGCCCCCGCAGCAACGCCGTTAACAGCGCAGATAACGGGGAATTCCAGCGACCGGATCAGGCGGATAAGCGGGTTATAAAAGATCGCGATGGTGTGGCCAAGGTCTGGAGCGCCATCCATCTTCGAAGGATCACGATCCCCCAAATCCTGCCCCGCACAAAACCCGCGACCGGCCCCTGTCAACAGGATAGCCCGCGCACCATTGTCACGTGCTTGTTTCAATTCAGCCCGCAAAGCATTGTGCATTTCGTCGGTAAAACTGTTCAAACGGTCGGGGCGGTTCAAGGTGATTTCCACCCAATTGCCGTGGTCATACGTTAGGATTGTATCGCTCATCATTGCCCCGCTGTCAGAAACTTCACAAACAGACTTGCATAACCCGAACGGTCGGTCAATAATAATTTCACCCCGAAGATATGAGGAAACGACATGACGCTCTTGCAAGTAAACAGCTTTGCCGCCGGACAATGGATCACCCCAGACGCAAGCGCGCGTCCGATTGAGGATGCGGTGACAGGGCAGGTTTTTGCACTAGCGGGTAACGCAGCGCTGGATGTACAAGCCATGCTGGAATATGGCCGCAATACCGGCGGGCCTGCACTCAGGGCGTTAACATTTCATGATCGGGCGCGGATGCTCAAGGCGCTGGCGGCACATATCGGCAAACACAAGCAGGCGCTTTATGATCTGTCGTTCAAGAGTGGCGCCACGCAAGCGGACCACATGATCGATATTGATGGCGGCATCAGCACAATGTTTGTCTTTGCCTCCAAGGGGCGGCGCGAAATGCCGGATGGGCATATCTATGTTGATGGTGAGCTGGAGCAACTCTCCAGGAATGGCAGCTTCCTCGGCCAACATATTTGCACGCCACTGCAAGGTGTCGCCGTGCATATCAATGCCTTCAACTTTCCTGTCTGGGGGATGCTGGAGAAGCTGGCGCCGACCCTGCTAGCAGGCGTTCCCGCCATTGTAAAGCCCGCCACGGCGACCTGTTATGTGACGGAATTATGTGTGCGGATCATGCTGGAAAGCGGTATTCTGCCAGCCGGTGCGCTGCAACTGGTTTCGGGCGGGTTGGGCGACATGCTGGACCATCTGGGAATGCAGGATGTGGTCAGTTTTACCGGCTCGGCACAGACCGCGCTGAAACTGCGTTCCGCGCCGCATATCTTGGAAAACTCTATCCGGTTCACCGCAGAACAAGACAGCTTGAACGGTTCTATTCTGGGGCCGGACGCCACGCCCGACACGCCTGAATTCGATCTGTTCATCAAAGAAGTCAGTCGTGAAATGACCACAAAGGCGGGGCAGAAATGTACAGCCATCCGCCGAATTATTGCGCCAGAAGCACTGGTTCAGCCCGTTATCGAAGCACTGTCAAAGCGATTGGCCAAAACAGTTATCGGCGCGCCTGATTTGGCAAAAACCCGTATGGGCGCGCTGGTGTCAAACGGCCAGAAACGGGATGTTCTGGAAAAAGCGAATATTATCGCAACCGAGGCAGAGCGGGTTTTTGGCAACCCAGATGATTTCACCGTGACGGGTGCCGACGGCACTAAAGGTGCCTTCCTACCGCCGATGCTGTTCCATTGCGCTGATCCCGACACGGCGGTTCGGGTGCATGATACCGAAGCCTTTGGTCCGGTTTCCACCGTCATGGGGTACCGCGATCTGGAGCATGCAATTGCACTGGCAAACAAGGGGCAAGGGTCACTGGTGGCCTCGGTTATCACCCGTGATGCCGATGTGGCACGACAGGTTGCCATTGGCGCAGCGGCGTTTCACGGGCGGCTGTATTTCAACAATCGCGATAGCATGAAAGAATCCACAGGCCACGGTTCACCCCTGCCCCATATGGTTCACGGTGGGCCGGGGCGCGCGGGCGGCGGCGAGGAACTTGGCGGCGTGCGCGGTGTGATGCATTACATGCAGCGCACAGCGATTCAAGGCAGCCCGGATATTCTCAGCGCGATCAGTGGAACCTGGATTCCTGGCGCAACGGAACTTGCCAGCGCGGTTCATCCGTTCACCCAGCGATTTGACGCGCTGAAAATTGGTCAAACCCTGCATACGGCCCCCCGTATTGTGACGCTGGAGGACATCGAGCATTTCGCCGATTTCACGGGTGATAATTTCTATGCCCATATGGATGACGCCGCCGCCAAACGAAACCCGTTCTTTCCGGGCCGCGTGGCGCATGGTTATCTGCTGTTATCCTTCGCGGCTGGCCTGTTTGTTGAACCAAACGAGGGGCCGGTTCTGGCCAACACCGGCCTTGACAACCTACGCTTCATGCAGCCCGTCGCAGCGGGTGAGGCGATCAAGGTCCGGCTGACAGTGAAGAAAAAGACCAAACGGAACGAGGAATACGGCGAAGTGCGCTGGCATGTATCCGTTACAAACGACACAGCTGCGCTGGTTGCAGAGTATGAGTTGTTAACGATGGTTGCCTATTAAGGGCTGGAAGGCCTATGCAAGAATATGGATAGGCAGAAAATGACATCGTTTGAGGCCGCTATCGCGGCGCTCGGCAATTTGGGCGATTCCAGTGTTTGGTCGTTGATCGTCACTGTGATGGGTGATCGGGTGGGTGATGGCGGTGTCATTGCCGGCCCCGTTTTGGCCGAGGTTCTGGAACCCATTGGCGTTAAGCCCGAAGCCCTGCGTGTTGCCCTGCATCGCCTGCGCAAAGATGGCTGGATTGCCAGTAACAAGACGGGGCGCACCAGCGCGCATCGGTTGACAGACTTTGGCATGGCCGAGACCCGGGTTGCCGCCCTGCGAATTTACCAGCGGCAAGTGGAGCTTCCGGCAAACTGGTATTTGCTGGTAGGAGAAAAAGACGCAAACCACCCGACCGACGAAAGTATCCTATACTTGGGTCGAGGCGTATATCTAGGGTCGGGGATTGCCCCCGTACAAGATGCGTTTTTGGTGATTCAGGGCAACAGGCCAACACTCCCCAAATGGTTGAAAAGCCAACTCGGCTGGGATGAACTGGCGGTTTCTTACGCCCAGCTGGCCGAAGCTTTAGGGATTGTTAATGACGCACTCAGGGCCAACCTGCAACTACTGCCTAATCAAGTCGCCACTCTGCGTACCTTGGTTGTCCACCATTGGCGGCGAAATCTGCTGCGCCACCAAGACCTTCCTTTAGGGTTTTTCCCCGAGGGTTGGCAAGGAGAGGATTGCCGCGAATTGGTAATGGCGTTGCTGGATCGCCTGCCCCTTGAGGCTAATACGAAACCAGCATCCAAACCGCCACGGCCCCGAGGATAACACCGAAACCCATGTTCAATACCCGCGCTTCATTTGGTGATCGAAAACGGCTGGCAACGGTATCGCCCAGTTTTATCCAGACAATAAAAGCAATGAAATTATTCAGCGTAAAGACAGTTGTAATAAGCAATACTGCCCCCGGCTGAGGCTGATCTCGATGCCCCAAAAACTGGCTGAACATCAACGCGATGATGACATAGGCCTTTGGGTTCAGCACCAACAAAACCGCCCCATCAAAAAAGCTGGCAGGCTTGCTAGGCGGTGCCCCATCGGTCACGCCTGCGCGAAACAGCTTCCACGCAATCCACAGAACGTAACCCGCGCCTGCGTTTTTTAGGAGCGCAAAGATTTGCGGGTGTTGTTGCATGAGCGTAAAAAGACCAAAACCGATGGCCGCTGTCACAATCCATGTGGCAAGATGATAACCAAAGTTTGCAGGCAGCGTAGCGCGCAGGCCAAAACGCGCGCCGTTGGCAGCAAAAAACATGTTACCGGGGCCGGGACTATAGGCCAGCGGGAACAGGAAAATAATCAGAGCGATAGTGGTTTCGAGCATGGTGCGTTCCTAGTTTTACCTTCACCAGGGGACAGCATCGTGTGACGTTGGGCGACCCGTTTCTTGCGGGTTCTAAGGCTCAATTATTGGGACACGCATGTTTAGGCCTTCAACATCCATTCCCGCAATCTTTTTATAGGTATCCGCAAATCCTTGCCGCTCTGCCAAGGGCATAACCGTTTCAATGTCGTCAAACCCAATCGGCGCGCGCGCGTCCACAATATCCAGAATTTTATCCGGCCCATCGCCGCGATTGGCCAACACCACCGCGTTCACCACTGCGCGGCGTTCACTGTCATAGGTATCAAGCGCATACTGGCCAATCCCGTTATCCCGCAACTCACGCGCCAACACGCGCGCGTCAATAATGGCTTGCGAGGCTCCGTTAGAGCCAATGGGATACATCGCATGGGCGGCGTCCCCCAGCAGGGTAACGCGCTCAAAACTCCACTGCGGCAGGGGGTTGCGGTCCACCATGGGAAACTCCCAAATACCATCAGCCTGCGCAATAATCTCCGGCACATTGAACCAGTCAAAATCCCAATCTTTGAAATGGGGGGCAAAATCGGCGCGGGTGCCAGCGCGGTTCCAATCCTGTTTCAACCAATCAAAATCTGGAGGCAAGGCAAGGTCGGCAATCCAGTTGATCAAGCTGCCGCCACCGTCTGTATCGCCAATCGGGTAGGCGACAAATTTGCACCCCTTGGATCCCGCCATCATCATCGAACGCCCTGTCAGGAACCGTGGTCCCCGCGTAATGCCGCGCCACATCATTGTACCGCCCCAAACGGCGGGACCCTCATCAGAATACAAGGTTGACCGAATGCCTGAATTGATCCCGTCGGCCGCAATCAGTACTGACCCAGCCACGGTGCCCAAATCTGCCCCAGTGGCGCGGTCACTCAGGTTAACCTCAACGCCATCCGCGGAGGCTTTCCAGCCCGTGACAGCCGCGCCCATAGTGATCACGTCACCCGCACGTGCAATCAGCGCATCATACAACGCCATCTGCAAACCACCGCGATGGATGGAAAACTGTGGCCAGTTATAACCCGCCAGCTCCCCCCTCGGTTCGCGCCAAATTTCGCGGCCATGTTTGGAGTAATAGCCAACTTCCTCGGTGCGCAAACCGATTTTATCGAGCGCATCTTCCAGCCCTAACTCAAACAACTCGCGCGTGGCATGGGGTTGTAAGTTGATCCCCACCCCCAGCGGGCGAATTTCACGCACAGCCTCATAGATATGAAACGGAATGCCCACTTGATGCAGGCTCAGACCCAGCGACAGACCGGCAATTCCGGCCCCTGCGATAAGAACAGTCATCGTTATCCCCCTACCATGAATGGCATCAATACAACTTCGCTGTCGGGGCTGACCGGTGTAAACCACGCCTCGCGGTAAATCTTGCCGTCAATTGCCAGTGATACGCCCGCTGCGATTTGGCTTTGCAGGCCGGGATAGTTGCGTTCTAATTCGCGTAACACCTGTTTGAAATTGGCGGCCTCTACCTCAACCTCTGCCACGCCGTCGGTAGCGCTGCGCAAGGAACCCCAGATGGTGACTTTGACCATTATCTATCAGCTTTTTCTTTGACACACAGACCACCGCAAAGTCGCGAAATATCCGGCCACAGGTATGTGTTAACAAACCCATGGCCGGACAATCAAGATTTAATGACTAACTTACCCGCACATCCACAAAGGTTTCATTATAGCAGGCCCCATCCTCTGTATCGGTACGGATGTCTGACGGGATCAACGCATTCGCCGTCAAGCCGGTATCACTGGTACACCGCCATGTCCCCTTAGGGCTGTAAAGCACCCCTACCCGCGTTTTGTCGGATGATTTGAGGGTAAAAGTCACATCCGCGCGCCTATTCCAGACGGTGACTTTAACGCCATCAGTCAGCCCCAGACGCGCCACATCATCAGGGTGCATTTCCACCACCTCAGGGCCAGAGGAATCCGCATGACTGCCAAACGTCGCGTTGGTGCGTTTATCCGAGGAGGGGGTGATCAGCACAAAAGGATGATCCTTTGGCACTGGCTCAAAACGCGGCACGCCATAACCGAAACGATCCTGATAATCC
Source organism: Alphaproteobacteria bacterium (assembly GCA_024280735.1). GTDB lineage: Bacteria > Pseudomonadota > Alphaproteobacteria > Rhodobacterales > Rhodobacteraceae > Amylibacter. The sequence continues at coordinate 44,595 of JAJRPO010000016.1, forward strand.
TGACAGAAGAATTCGATTTTACCGCTGGGCGTGGCGGGCATGACGTTTTTGCACATGACCATATCCTCGCCATTCGCGGCCTTGATTTCGATCGCTTTATCTAGGGGCATCTGGCTGGCCCGCAGACCGCCAAACTGGGGATGGTTCGCATCCATCGCATCATCCATCAGCTGGGCATCACTGGCTTTGAACAGGGGGGCATCATAACCAAAACGCGCCGCCAGACGGCGGAAAACCTCGGTATTGGGCAGGCTTTCACCGACGCAAGGGATCACAGGTGCGGCGCGCTGCACATAGTTTTGCCCATAAGCCCCGTAGACATCGTCAAACTCAAAATGGCTGGCGGCGGGCAGGATCACGTCGCAAAGCGCCATGCTGTCGGTCATCACCACATCACAGCCCACAACAAACAAATCATCCCGTTTCAGGGCATTGATCATATTGGCCTGATCGGGGTGCGAAGCAACGGGGTTGTGGTTAAAGATCATCAAAGCCTTGATCGGTACGCGCAGGTTTTCATCCAGCAGTTTTTCGGGCACATCAACGATGTTGAAAACCCGCGCGCCTTGTTTCATCAAATGATTGCCATGCAGGCGCGCCTGTGTTTTTGGCGTTGCCACACCGGACTTGGCAATCACCCCCGCCCCCAAACGGCCATGGTTTCCGGTAAGGGCTTGCAGGGCCATACCTGCGCGCAGGCCGGAACCACCAGAGCGGCCTCGCTCGATGCCATTCCCAAAAGAGGCCGCGACATTTGTAGCGGCGACATACCAATCGGCCAGCAGAAAAAACTGCTCGGTTGTGATGCCACAAATCGCATTCACATCCGCAACGGAATACTGCCGTGCCTGCGCCATATAGGCGTCAAATCCCGTGGTCCACTCTGCGATGAACGCCTTATCCAGCGCATCGCGCCGTTCCAGCTCGGCCGCAAGCGCCATGGCCAGCACAACGTCGGTGCCCGGCAGTAACTGGATGTGCATATCGCATTGATCCGCAATTTTGGTCCGTTTAGGGTCAATAATCACCAGCTTGGCCCCCTGCTTGCGGGCCTTTTTCAGGATGGGTGCAAGGTGCAGGTTGGACACCGTAACATTATTGCCCCAAGCCACAATCATATCCGCATGAATTGCCTGCGTTGGCGGCATTCCCGCCGCCGCCCCAAACAGGCTGGTGTAAGCGCCACCCCGCACGGCCCCACACAGCGGTCCACGGTTCAGCTGGGTTGCGCCCATGTGATAGAAAAACCGACGATCCATCGACCCGCCAGCAATCTCTCCATGCGGACCCGCATAGTTGAACGGCAGAATGGATTGCGGCCCATGTTCGTTGATCGCCTTGGTGAAACCTTCATGCACCAGATCAAGGGCTTCGTCCCATGTGATCCGCTCAAACGTGTCGCCCACCCGTTTCAACGGATACTTCAGACGCGCCTCACCATGCACAAAATCGGGATAATAGCGCGCAACCTTGTTGCAGATTACATTGTTGGTATAGGGGTTCGCGCGGGAGCCTTTGACCTCGATCAGAGTATCACCCTGAACCTTAACGCTCAGGCTACAGGTATCGGGGCAATCCAGCGGGCAAATGCTGGGGAGGGTTTTAACGGGTTGCTGTTGGGTCATCTTAGCCTCGCTGGAATACGTGAGAGTAGATATGGCAAGGTTTTAGGAATGTTAAAATGTCCAGTTATTGAGATTCTAAGCATACCAATTATTATAGGCTCTGACCCTCGGCAGAACGAAGCAGCTCTATCCGTGCAGGAAAAATCAACGCCCAAACCCTTGATCCGATCTTAACGCGCACCGATTGCCGTCGGGGTCAGAAAATTCTGCGGTGGTTCCCCAATCGTGGTGGACAACCTTCATCTCCACTCCTTTGGCTCGCAATACATCGCATTCACTTTGAACGTCGGGAACATTGAAGCGAAATTTGGTAGGGCATGTTTCCTTTGGTTTAACACCATCATGCGAAATGCCGCCCGGCTCGACCATTAAATATGTGTCACCCAGCGAGAATGTTGTGATTTGTTCGTTAGGGCGATCAATTTCAAATAGAGTTTTCAAACCCAATATATTGCCATAAAATTCGATACATTTGTGGTAGTTTTTAGTATTCAGAATTATACCTGACTGCGTGATATTCATGGTTCACCTCTTGCCTAATTATAAAAATAACCCGTGTAGTTTTCTATTTCTACAAGCTCAAGTAAGGTTTAGGTCAAGTAAAAACCCTCCCTGCAAAGTCAATTGCAGGGAGGGTTGAGAACCGGTCAAAAACCCCCGTTACCCCTTAATCACCTTCAAAATCTTAGGTGGTGACATGGGCAGCGCGCTCATCCGTTTGCCGATCGCGCGGGAGACGCCATTGCTGACGGCGGCCAGTGGTGGCACAATCGGGGTTTCGCCTACGCCGCGCACGCCGTAGGGGTGGCCGGGGTTGGGGATTTCCAGAATGACCGTATCAATTGGCGGCAAGTCTGACGCCACGGGAATACGGTAATCAAGGAAGCCCGCGTTTTGCAAACGCCCGTCTTCGCCGTAGATATATTCCTCGTTCAAGGCCCAGCCGATACCCTGCACAGCACCGCCCTGCATTTGGCCCTCGACATAAGACGGATGCACCGCTTTGCCGGCGTCTTGGAACACTGTGTAGCGCAAAACTTTGGTGAATCCGGTTTCTGGATCGACCTCGATATCCGCCAAATGCACCCCGAAACTGACGCCCGCACCGTCGGCATTCACCTCGTGGTGGCCTGCAATTGGTCCGCCAGTCTTATTGGCAATGGCGGCGATTTCCGCAAGCGACATCGGGTCATATTTACCAGCGTTTTCACCGGCGGGTTTGGCATAGCCATCTTCCCAAGTCACCGCCTCTGGATCGATGTCCCAGATTTTTGCAACCCGTGTGCACATAATCTTAATGGCCGCCCGCGCCGCCTCAATCGTGGCCAAACCAACCGCAAAGGTCACGCGGCTGCCGTCTGTTACATCGTTAAAACCCAACGAATTGGTATCCGCCACAATTGTTCGGATGTTCTCATAGGGAATGCCCAACTCCTCGGCCGCCATCATGCTGATAGAGGCGCGCGAGCCGCCAATGTCGGGATTGCCTTCGGTCACGGCAACCGTGCCGTCGTCGTTCAGGCTGAGCGAAACAGAGGTGTTGCCGCCAAAGTTGAACCAGAAACCGGCTGAAACACCGCGCCCCTGATTGGGGCCGAGGGGGGCGGAATAATGCGGGTGGGCTTTGGCGGCCTCCAAAGTTGCTTTCAGGCCAATTGCCTCAAATGTAGGGCCATAGCTGGCCTTGGTGCCCTCGTCCGCCGCATTCAACAGCCGCACATCGATGGGATCAAGACCCAGTTCCAAGCACAACTCATCAACCACGGCCTCCACTGGATAAACCGCTGTCGGCGCTCCGGGCGCACGATAGGCGGCTTCGCGGGGGCGATTGGTCATCACGTTGAAACCCTCGGTGTGGACCGCATCCAGATCATAGGCGGCAAAGGCGCTCATCGCGCCGAGGTCAATCGTACCGCTGGGAAACGCACCGCATTGATAGCGCAGCATCGCGTAACCAGCGGTGATTTTACCATCTTTGGTCATGCCGATTTTAACGTCGGTCAGCGAGGACAGCGTCGGGCCGGAAGCCTTGAACACTTCATCGCGGGTCATCACGATTTTCACAGGCTTGCCCGCTTTGCGCGACAAGGCCAGCGCGACAGGTTCGATAAACACGGTGGTTTTACCGCCAAAGCCACCGCCAATTTCCGAGGCCGTCACCCGCAACTGGCTGATGTTCATGCCGAGGTAATCGGCACACATGCCGCGCACGTTATAATGCCCTTGGGTACAGCACCACAGATCGGCCTTACCATCCGGTCCCATGCTGGCAAGACAGGCGTGCGGTTCGATATAGCCTTGGTGCGTGGCCTCTGTTTTAAAGGTACGCTCGACAATCAGGTCAGCTGCTGCAAAACCCGCTTCGACATCGCCGTGGCCAAAATCGGTTGTGTGGCTGATGTTGGCGGCGGTGCCTTCTGGCAGCCGCTTGAAGTTGCGATCCGGATGCAGCACTGGCGCATCCGGTTTAATCGCGTCCAATATCTCGGTGACATGGGGCAACACCTCATATTCCACCGCGATCAGTTTCAGCGCCTGTTTGGCAATCGCCTCGCTGACAGCCGCAACACCGGCAACCGCGTGACCATGATACAATACCTTGCCGCGCGCCATGCAGTTATCCAAACCGTCCTGCATAAACGAATTGCTGGCCTTTGCGAAATCATTCGCTGTCACAACCGCCTTGACGCCTTGCAACGCCTCCGCTGCGCTGGTGTCAATCGAGATGATACGCGCGTGGGCATGCGGGCTGCGCAATATTTTTCCGGTGAGCATCCCGGGTGCAGACATATCGGCCCCATAAAGCGCACGACCTGTTACTTTGTCGACACCATCGGGGCGCAGGGGCCGTGTGCCAAGAATTTTGAATTCGCGTTTTTCTGTGTCCAAAGCCATGATCAAGCCCCCCGCATTTCAGCAGCGGCATCCATTACCGCATTGATAATCTTATCGTACCCAGTACAGCGACAAAGATTGCCGGCCAGCCAATAGCGGGCCTGCTCCTCGCTGGGATCGGGATGTTTTTCCAGCAGCGCCTTGGAGGCGACCAGAATGCCCGGAATGCAAATGCCACATTGCAGCGCCGCATGTTCCAGAATTTTCTTTTGCAGAATATGCAGCTTGTCGCCGTCTGCCATGCCCTCAACTGTGGTGACTTCCTGCCCCTCGGCCTCGGCTGCCAATACCAGACAGGAACAGACCAGCCGCCCGTTCAGGGTGACACTGCAAGCGCCACAATCGCCAGAGCCGCAGCCCTCTTTGGCACCGGTTAATTGCAAATTATTGCGCAACACATCCAGCAAGGTTTCTTGCGGCTCGCACAGATATTCCACCGGATCGCCGTTGATATTTGTGGTCACATGTATCTTGTTCATGATTTTGCTCCTGCACGGGTCTGGGCGATTTTTGCGGCCCGTTTGGCCAGTACGCCAACCACGTCTTTGCGAAATTCTGTGGTGCCGCGCTTGTCGTCAATTGGGGTCGCAGTGGCGGAACAACAGGCCGCGAGCTTTTCGAGCGCGGCATCCTCCAGCTTAGTCCCCACCAAACAAGACGCATCCGCCGTTAGGATTGTCGGGCCAACCGCCCCAAGGATAACAGCGGCGGCAGTGCAAGTGCCAGCCGCGTCAAATTCCAGCGACACACCAGCTGAGGCAACCGCGATGTCCATTTCGGTGCGCGGGATAAACCGCAGATAGGCATCTGATGCATTATCTGGCCGCGACGGCAGCAGGATCGAAGTGATAAACTCCCCCTTCGCAAGCGAGGTTTTCCCGGGACCAACAGGCACATCTGCCACCGGACAATCGCGCGTGCCATCCGGCCCCGCAATCCGCGCAACCGCACCAGCAGCGGCCATTGCCGGAACACTGTCGCCCGCAGGTGAGGCGTTGCACAGGTTGCCTGCCATCGTGGCGCGACCCTGCACTTGGGTGGAACCGATCAGCTCCAATGCCTCCACCACACCGGGCCACAGGGCGCAAACACCTGCGTGTTCACCAAGTGCGGCGCCGCTGACAGCCGCCCCAATGCGAAAACCACCATCCTCTGGCGTGATGTCATGCATCCCATCAATATGTTTGATATCCACCACCAGATCCGGCGTGATCATATCCATTTTCATCTGTACCAACAAATCAGTGCCGCCCGCCAGAACGCGGGCGGTGCCCGTTTCCTGAGCCAGCAAGGCAACAGCCAATTCGGTGGTTTTAGGGGCTTCAAAGCGCATGGGGGTTATCCTTTGCAAACTCGGCAATCAGAGTGATTAAACCTGTCCTTGAAATATGCATACCATCGTATTCGCAGAATCGGCAAGCAGGGAAATCGTTATTTTGATGTGCTTTTTAGCACCGGTTTTTCCAAGCCGCCCGTCCCTTAACCCGCCATCTTCGGCGGGTCCGCCAAACCATCCCCGCGCCACAAAACAAAAGTCAGGATGCCACTGGCATCAGTGGTCAGCGCATGAGGCTGGTTTGCAGCGTGAAAAATAGTGTCACCTGCTTGCAATGTTCTTGGCTCTTGCCCCGCCACCTCGAATATGCCGGTGCCGGACACCACGAAATACAACTCCTCTGGCTCATGGGAATGCCAAGGATAATGCAAATTTGGCCCCCAGAATCCCACGGTCATACGGGTAATATCAGTCTGGAAATAACCATCTCGCGGGCCTGCCAACTCAAACCAACCAAAGCGGTTCAAAAAATCACGGCCTACTTCTGCTTCGCTGTAAGTCTGGCGCCATTCCACAAAAGGGGCAAGCGCCAGCAAGGCTGATTGCAAAGGTTGCGTCAGAGCATTGGCCAAGCCGGAATGACGTTGCATTTCACCAATTGCAGGTATTGCCACAGGGCTGCGCGCCGTAAAAGGCATTGCCTCCGGCCAAGGTACAAAACTTCTCTGATTCGGGGTGGCGGCGGCGATCTTGGCGGCCGCCGCGAGGGCGTTATCAAACAGGGTTCTATTCATCGGTTAAACCAACTTCACAACCCCACCGGTGTCATGCCTGCAAACGACAACCTGCCGTCGCTTTTATAGTTTTAAAACGACAGACCCACGTAATTTTCGGCGAGCGATCCCAGCGCTTTCTCGGATGAAAAAAGGTACTCCAGATCGGTTTGTTGCAGGTGATTGTCAAAGCTGCTGTTCTGCGGAAAGCTGTGCAGCAAGGTCGTCATCCACCAGCTGAACCTTTGCCCTTTCCAGACCCGCGCGAGAGCCTTTTGCGAATAGGCCTCTAACCCCGTATCATCGCCGGTTTTGTAATGATCCAACAGGGCGTGATACAGATAGTAAATATCCGAAGCCGCCGAATTCAGCCCACGCGCGCCGGTGGGCGGTACGATATGGGCCGCGTCCCCCGCAAGGAACAAATTGCCATAGCGCATCGGTTCCGCCACAAAACTGCGCAGGGGGGCGATGCTTTTCTCGATCGAGGGGCCGGTTTCTAGCGCATCGGCCACATCCGGCGGAAGGCGGCGTTTCAACTCGGCCCAAAAGGCCTCATCGGACCAATCGTCAACGCTGTCGGTCAGGGGTACTTGGATATAATAGCGGCTAAGGGTCTGGCTGCGCATGGAACACAAGGCAAAGCCGCGTTTGTGTTTGGCGTAGATCAGTTCGGGCGACACGGGTTTGGTGCGGGACAAGACCCCGAGCCAACCAAAGGGATAGACCCGTTCATATTCGGTAATCTTATCGGCGGGAATGGATTTGCGGCTGACCCCGTGGAATCCGTCCGCACCAATGATATAATCGCAGTCGATCCGGTGATCTGTGCCGTCTTTGGTATAGGTCAGATGGGGCGCGTCGGTTGTCATATCATAGGGCATCACGTCCTGCGCCAAATGGATCACCTTGCCGCCCATTTTTTCCCGCGCGTCATACAGATCGCGGGTCAGCTCTGTCTGCCCGTAGACCATCACCGTATCGCCCCCTGTCAGACCTTTCAGATCAACGCGGTCACGAATACCATCGTGCGCAATGTAAAACCCGTCGTGGACCTCGCCCTCGGCATCCATACGCGCGCTGCACTTTGCCTCGTGCATCAGCTTGACAAAACCCTGTTCCAGAACCCCCGCCCGAATGCGCCCCAGCACATAGTCGCGGCTGTGTTTTTCCAGCACAACAGTTTCAATTCCCTGAAGGTCCAGCAATTGAGACAGCAACAATCCCGACGGCCCGCCGCCAATAATGCCAACTTGGGTTTTCATGATCTACGCGCTCATCATCTGTTCGACACGCTGCAAAACTTCCATCGCAGGCAGGCATTGGCGCAAGGAACCGTTAGGCTCGCGCCCCTCGCGGATGGCAGTAATGAATTCGCGGTCAATCAGCTCAATCCCGTTGCTGGACACCGCCACATCCGACAGGTCAATCGGCTGTTCGCGGCCATCCACCAGATCGTCATAGCGCGCAATCCACGTGCCATTGTCGCAGATATAACGGAAGAACGTGCCCAGTGGCCCGTCATTGTTGAACGACAGCGACAGGGTACACAGCGCGCCCGAGGGGGTTTTCAGGATGATGCTCATATCCAGCGCAATGCCCAGTTCGGGGTGTTTGGGGCCTTGAACCGCGTAAACCTCGCTCACATCCTCGCCGGTTTGGTGCATGAACAGATCAACCGTATGGGCCGCGTGGTGCCAGAGCAGATGATCCGTCCAACTGCGCGGATCGCCCTTGGCGTTGATGTTTTTGCGCCGGAAGAAATAGGTTTGCACATCCATCTGCTGGATTTTGATCTCACCGGCGGTAATCTTGTTATGCAGCCACTGATGCGACGGATTAAAGCGCCGAACATGCCCCGCCATTGCGGTCATGCCGGTCTCAGCCTGCACCCGCACCATTTCGCGGGAATCTGCGATGCTGTCGGCCATCGGAATCTCCACCAGCACATGTTTGCCCGCCTTCATGCACTGAATGGCCTGCGCCGCGTGCATCTGCGTCGGTGTCGACAGGATCACCGCATCCACATCATCGCGCGCCAGACTTTCGCCCAGATCGGTGGTGGCGTGGCCGATGCCACGTTCTGCCGCAAAAGCCTTAATCGTGGCTTGCTTGCGGCCCACGACCGAGGTCACCTCGACCCCGTCAATCTGCGCCAAGGCGTCCAGATGTTTCATCCCGAAGGCACCCGCCGCCCCTGCCACACATATCCGCATTTTGAGTATCCTTTTTTGTTGCTGGCAGGTTAGCCTTACCGGTGCCATAGGTGAAATCAGAAAAGCAATTTTTCTATTTGTTTTTTGTATAGGTACCTATTGGCGTGGATTGATGCAATGAAACCAGATCATTATTTGTCGTTTAAATACAAGGCTACTACAGCCCAGTTTCCATTCCAACGCGATAGGGTTTGCGAATAATATCCAGCAACAAAGATTGCGTCACCGTCGGTTCCCACGTCTTGCGATAGGTCAATCCGATCATCCGCGCGCTGTCCGGCAACTCAATCGGCAGGGCCACCAGCGTTTGCGTGTCCAACTCATGTTGCGCCTGTGAGGTCGAGATAATCGTCATATAATCCCCCGCCAGCAACAGCCCGCGCAGCAGGATAAGCGAGCTGGAAACCACCTTGACCGGTGTATTCGCCAGCATTGGTATTTGCAGCATATTGCTGAGATATGTCCCCGCAGGTGTTTGTTTGGGCGGCGCGACCCAGGGGTATTCCAGCGTATCCGCCAGCGTGATATTCGGGGTCTGCGTCAGCGGGTGGCCATGGCGCACAACAAGGGCCAGCGTGTCCTTGAACAGGGGTTCCTGTATGATATCCAGCTCAGGCAATTCATTGCGCAGGGCACCAATCAGGAAATCCGTTTGCCCGTGGCGCAGGTCGCGCAGCAGCTTGGAATAGGCCCCCTCTACCGTCGCGATTTGCACGAAGGGGCGCTGTTGCAGGAAATTATGGATGGCTTGCGGCAAGACCTGTGTGCGCACCAACGGCAGGGACCCAATGGTGATCCGCGCGGTATCTGTACCCTGCAAGGCCGCAATTTCCGCCACGCCCTGTTGCAGCTCATGCGCCGCCAGTCGCACATGGCGGAGCAGGTTTTCTGCCGCTGCCGTCAGCTCAATCCCCTGACCATTGGCGATGAACAGCGGCCTACTAATCGAGCGTTCCAAATCCCGCCCTGCGCGGTGGACCGAGGGTTGCGAAATCCCCAGATTACGCGCCGCCAGCGAAAAGCTGCGGGCCTCAGCCAAGGACAGCAACGCGCGCAATTGCGGCGCGGTCACGCGATGTTCAAACGGGCCGCCGCCTTTGGCCCCCAAGGCAATCTCGCCCAAAGCCCGCGCAGCGCGGCGGTGATAGGCCCGCCCCGCATCGGTTAACCCCATGCCTTTATGCAGCCGCACAAACAGCGGTGTTTGCAGGGATTTTTCAAGGTTCGAAATGGCGTGGGTGACCGCGGGTTGGGACAGGGCCACCGCCTCGGCCGCATGGCTGATATTGCCCAGTTCTGCGGTTTTTACGAATGCGCGCAGGTGGCGTATATTTGGGAAATCGGGTGTCATTCACGCAGCCTATAGGTTTTTATTATGGCAGCAAGGCCAGTTTTGATTGGCTTTGAAGTGGTCAAAAAGCAAAGATAGGATAACCGCCCCTTTATCGAAACGAGCCGACCCATGACCGATAAAAAAACCGCCCTCGTCATTTCTGCCCATGCCGCCGATTTCGTGTGGCGCGCCGGTGGGGCCATCGCACAGCATCAGGCCAAGGGTTATGAAGTCACGGTTGTTTGTCTGTCCTTTGGCGAGCGCGGCGAGAGTGCAAAGCTGTGGAAACAGGAAGGCATGACGCTGGAAAAGGTCAAGGCGGCGCGCCGTATCGAGGCAGAGAATGCAGCCCAAGCGTTAGACGTGCATGACATTCAGTTCTTTGATCTGGGGGATTATCCGCTGGTTCTGGACAAGGACGACAAATACCGTCTTGTCGATGTGATCCGCGCCGTGCAACCCAATTTCATGATGAGCCATTCGCAATACGACCCCTATAACACCGACCATATGTATACGACCAATGTGGCGATGGAATGCCGGATGATCGCGCAGGCCTGGGGACATAACCCCGGCGAAAAGGTTCTGGGGGCGCCGCAACTGTATCTGTTTGAGCCGCATCAGACGGAACAAATGGGCTGGAAGCCGAATGTGTTTCTGGACATCACCGATGTCTGGGACAAAAAGCGCGCGGCGATTGAATGTATGCAGGGCCAGGAACATTTGTGGGATTTCTATACCAATGTGGCGCAAAATCGCGGCAATCATTTCAGGCGCAATTCCGGTGGTATGGCGGGCGGGCGTGCGGCGCGTTACGCCGAAGGGTTCCAGATGATTTACCCGACGACAGTGGATGAACTCACATGAATGTCGTCGTGCAAAACATCAAACGCGCCGACGTGGACGTAATCGCAGGCCTTGCCAAATGCGGCGTGGCAACGGTGCATGAGGCGCAGGGCCGCAAAGGCTTGCTCGCCGATTATATGCGGCCCATTTACAGCGGCGCGCGGGTGGCCGGTTCTGCTGTCACCATCCTTGCGCCGCCCTGCGATAACTGGATGCTGCATGTGGCGATTGAGCAATTGCAAGCGGGGGATTTGCTGGTTCTGGGCACCACCTCGCCGTCCAACGCGGGGTATTTTGGCGATCTATTGGCGACCTCGGCGATGGCGCGGGGCTGCAAGGGGTTGATCATTGACGCGGGCGTGCGCGATGTACGGGACTTGACGGAAATGGGATTTCCGGTTTGGTCCAATGCGGTGTTCGCGCAGGGCACAATTAAGGAAACCCTTGGCTCGGTCAACGTACCTATTACCTGTGCTGGCGCGCAGATAAATGCGGGGGATGTTATTGTTGCGGATGATGATGGCGTGTGTGTTGTCTGCCGCGAAGAGGCGGCGGATGTGTTGGCTAAAGCGCAAGCGCGGGAAGCCAATGAAGCAGATAAACGCGCGCGGTTTAAAGCGGGGGAACTTGGCCTTGATATGTATGACATGCGCGGGCGCTTGGCGGCCAAAGGTTTGAAATATGTCTGACAGCGTGCGCTGCATGTGGATGCGGGGGGGCACCTCCAAGGGGGGGTATTTTCTGGCGGAGGACCTGCCGCAGGATAGGGGCGCGCGCGATGCCTTTTTGCTAAGCGTTATGGGATCGCCGGACCCGCGCCAGATTGATGGCATGGGCGGGGCGGACCCTCTGACCTCTAAAGTTGCCATAGTTAGCAAGTCGCAAAGCGGCGCGGATGTGGATTACCTGTTTTTGCAGGTGGGCGTGGATAAGCCGCTGGTCAGTGACATGCAGAATTGCGGGAATATTCTGGCGGGCGTTGGCCCTTTTGCAATTGAACGCGGGCTTGTGGCGGTGACCGGCGACAGCACCGATGTTGTGATTCATATGCTGAACACCGGACAGACGGCGACGGCAACGCTGCAAACGCCTAACGGCAAGATCAGTTATTTGGGCGACACCGCGATTGACGGGGTGCCCGGCACCGCCGCCCCCGTGGCGATTGCGTTTCAGGATAGCGCCGGTTCCAGTTGCGGGGCGCTGCTGCCCACGGGAAACGCGCGCGATGTGATTGACGGTATCGAGGTAACCTTGATCGACGACGGCATGCCTTGCGTGGTGATATGTGGCGTGGATATGGGGATCACTGGCAATGAGACCCGCGAGGAATTGTAGGCCAATGACGCCCTGCGCGCGCGGCTTGAGGCCATCCGCCTACAAGCGGGGCCGCTGATGAACCTTGGCGATGTTGCGCAGAAAACCATCCCGAAAATGACCATGGTCAGCCCTGCGCAGCACGGTGGCACCATATCGACCCGCACGTTTATTCCACACCGTTGCCATGCCTCGATCGGGGTGCTTGGCGCGGTTTCTGTGGCGACGGCTTGCCTGACTACGGGGTCCGTTGCCGCCGATATGGCAGTGATTCCGGCGGGTAATTCCAAGGTCCTGCGGATTGAACACCCGATTGGCAACGCGCCTATACTGGCGACGCTGGCAGCGGATGGCACAATTGCCAGCGCGGCGGTCATTCGCACTGCACGTAAATTATTTGACGGGGAGGTATATGCCCGATGACCAAAGAAAAGCAAATCATGGACGCGGATTGGGTGGAATTCCACCCCACCCCTAAAAAGCCGGATTTCATCCTGCCCGACGGCACGGTGGATGCCCATTGCCACGTATTTGGCCCCGCCGCTGAGTTCCCCTATTCCCCCTTGCGAAAATATACCCCCTGTGACGCGGGCAAAGACCAGCTGTTCGCCCTGCGCAACCACTTGGGCATTACGCGCAATGTGATTGTGCAAGCTTCCTGCCATGGCCGCAATAATGACGCCCTGCTGGATGCGCTGACTGCGGCGGGTGACTTGGCGCGTGGCATTGCGGTTGTGGGGCCGGAGGTTACCGACGATGAGCTGGCTATTATGCACAAGGCAGGCGTGCGCGGGGTGCGGTTCAACTTTGTTAAGCGGCTGGTGGATGCTACGCCCAAACAGGTGTTTCTGGATATAACGGAACGGATCGCCAAACTCGGCTGGCACATTGTGGTGTATTTCGAGGCTGCCGACCTAGAGGAACTCATCCCCTTTCTAGAGCAACTGCCCACCACGGTTGTCGTCGATCACATGGGGCGGCCTGACGTGTCCAAACCCCTCGACCATCCCGATTTCCAGCGCTTTATCTCGTTATTGGCGAATAACCCCAATATCTGGACCAAGGTCACCTGTCCCGAGCGCCTGACCGTTCAAGGCCCGCCTTACACAGACGTCATTCCCTTTGCCCGCACGTTGGTGGATATCTTCCCTGACCGCGTTCTTTGGGGCACCGATTGGCCGCATCCGAATATGAAATCCCACATGCCGGACGACGGGCATCTGGTGGATGTAATCCCGCTGATCGCCACCACTGCTGACAGGCAACAGGCTTTACTGGTAGACAACCCCATGCGGCTGTACTGGGCCTAAGGAGAGACCGATGGACATAACAGAATTCGACCACCACACCCCGATTGAGGGCACCACCCTGTTTGACGGCAAGATGGCAATGAAAGGTTATCAGCTCAACAAGATGTGTTTTACTTTTAATGGTGCTGCCGCGCGGGCCGATTTTCTCGGCGATCCAGAAGGGTATATGACCCGTTTCAAACTGAACGAGGCGCAAAAACAGGCCTGCCGTGACAAGGATGTATTGGCGATGATCCGCGAGGGCGGCAATATCTATTATCTCGCCAAACTGGCCGGTGTTTACAAGATGAACATGCAGGATATTGGCGCCCAGCAAACGGGCATGACCGTCGATGAATTCAAAGAAAAACTGGTAAGACAAGGGGACTGATATGGCCAAGATAATCGGTGGCTTGACCACCTCGCATATTCCCGCCGTGGGCAACGCGATTGCGAACAAGCTGTTTGACGAACCCTATTGGAAACCGTTTTTCGACGGCTATCCGCCCCTGCGCGACTGGCTGGATATTCACAAACCCGATGTGGCGATCAACATTTACAATGACCACGGGCTGGGGTTTTTCCTCAACCAAATGCCCACCTTCGCCATTGGCGCAGCCCATGAATATATCAACGAGGACGAGGGTTGGGGCATTCCCGTGCTGCCCCCCTTCCCCGGCGACGCGCCCCTGTCTTGGCATATAATCGAAAGCATGGTGGAGGATGAATTCGACATTACATCCTGTCAGGAATTACCGGTAGATCACGGCTTTACCGTGCCGATGCAACTGTTTTGGCCGGGCCTTGGGGATCACCCGAATTTTCCGCGCGCGATTCCAATCAGCGCCAACACGGTGCAGCATCCCATTCCAACCCTGAAACGGGCGCTGGATTTTGGCAAGGCCTTGGGCCGCGCCATCCGGTCCTACCCCGAGGATATCAAAGTTGTGGTGCTGGGCACCGGCGGCATGTCGCACCAATTGGACGGCGAGCGGGCGGGTTTCATCAACAAAGAATTCGACCAGATGTGCATGGAAAAGATCGTCACCGATCCCGAAAGCCTTACCAAAATATCACGGCGCGAGCTGGTGGAAAAGGCTGGTGCGCAGGGCACGGAATTCCTAATGTGGATGATGATGCGCGGCGCGCTAAGCGAAAAGGTCAAACCGCTGCACACCAACTATCACATTCCGATTTCCAACACTGGCGCGGGGACGATGTTGTTGGAATGTATCGATTAGCTGCCGCTTAAGGTTGCCATTGGGGTGAGTGCTTCCGGGTCCATCACCAACTCGATAATCGCCGGTCTTCCGCTGGCCTTTGCCCGCGCAAAGGCCGCTGAAAACTGATCGGTTTCCGTCACCGTTTCGCCGTGACCCCCATAGGCCCGCGCCAGTGCGGCAAAGTCTGGATTCACCAAATCAGTACCGCTGGTGCGTTTGGGGTAATGTTTTTCTTGGTGCATGCGGATGGTGCCATACATGCCGTTGTTTGCCACAATCACGATCACATTAGCACCATGTTGCACGGCGGTGCCAAATTCCTGAATGGTCATTTGCAAACAGCCGTCGCCGGTAAAACACACAACGGTTCTGTCGGGATGTTCCAGCGCCGCGGAAACTGCTGCGGGCAAGCCATAGCCCATAGAGCCGCTGGTCGGGGCCAACTGGCTGCGCCAAGATTGATAGCAGTAATAGCGGTGCAGCCAGACCGTATGATTGCCCGCGCCATTGGTCAGGATGGCATCATCGGGCAGGACCGCGTTCAGATGCTGAACGATTTGTTCCAGTTTTACGGCACCCGGGGTTTCGCATGGAACCTGCCAATCGTTGTATTCCTGCCGCGCGGTTTCGACCTGCCCTTGCCAAGGCATGTCTAGCGGTACTGGCAGGGCTGCAAGATCAGCCAGCAAGGGGCCACTGTCAGCAACCACAGCCATATCGGGGTGATACACCCGACCCAATTCCGACGCATCAGGGTAGATATGGATCAGTTTCTGCGCGGGTTTCGGCACCTCTAACAAACTATATCCACTGGTGGTGATCTCCCCCAAACGCGCGCCAATCACCAGCAGTAAATCCGCCTCTCGTACCCGTGTCGCCAATTTGGGATTGATGGCAATACCCACGTCGCCCACGTAATTTGCGTGGCTGTTATCCATATAATCCTGACAGCGAAAAGACACCCCGACAGGCAGGGCGAAATTCTGGGCAAAAGTCGCAAGGTCCGCTGCCGCCTGCGCCGACCAACCGCCGCCACCGACAATCACCATGGGGCGTTTTGCAGCGCCGATCATACCGGCAATATCGCGGCTCACACTTTCCCGTGGCGCATTGAAAACGGGTGTGGCCGCTGCCACATCCAACACATCAGCGGATGCTGACAGCATATCCTCTGGCAAAGCCAGCACCACTGGGCCAGCACGGCCAGACGTGGCCAAATGGAAAGCGTGTGAAATATACTCTGGCAGGCGGTCCGTCTGTTCCACCTCTGCCACCCATTTGGCCAAAGGCGCGAACATTTGGCGATAGTTCACCTCTTGAAACGCCTCTCGGTCCCGTTGGTCACGCGCCACTTGTCCGATGAACATAATGACAGGCGTTGAGTCCTGAAACGCCACATGAATACCCGCAGAGGCATTTGTCGCCCCCGGCCCGCGTGTCACAAAGGCGATACCCGGTTTTCCGGTCAGCTTGCCATAGGCCTCAGCCATCATCACAGCGCCGCCTTCATGACGGCAAATCACAACCTCAATGCCAGACTGGTACAGCCCATCAAGCGCCGCAAGAAAGCTCTCTCCGGGGATGCAAAATACCCGTTCCACACCTTGGATTTTCAATTGATCGACAAGGATCGATCCTCCGTGACGCACAGTCATGGCCATCTCCTGTTATGGGGCGCGGCTTGGCCCAATAGCCGAGACCTAACGCCTTACTACAGGTTTACGCAATAACAATTGTCTGTGGATGTTTCCCACACAGGGGAAAATAATCTTTCGTTATAGTGCCGGGCTGTGGCCCCCTGTTCACATGGAGTTTGGCAGTACCAGAACCAGCCAAGGCACCAGCACAATCAACGCAAGACGAAAGAGGTCGACGATCCAGAACGGGGTGACACCCTTAAAGATCGTGGCCGTCGTCACATCGCCAACCACCCCCTTGAGCACAAAGACATTCAGGCCAACCGGTGGGGTTATCAAGCTGATTTCTGTGACCACAACCACCACAATACCAAACCAGACAGGATCAAACCCGAGGCTGACAACCAGCGGAAAAAAGATTGGTACGGTGAGCAGCAACATCGATAGGCTCTCAAACACGGTGCCAAGGATGATGTAGACAAGAATAATCAACAGCATCACGACCATCGGGCCAAGCTCCAGGCTTGTGACCAGTGCCAACAAACCTTCAGGTAGGCCCGCAAGGTTCACGAAGTTAGAGAATATCCACGCGCCGATAAGGACCACAAACAAAGACGAAGAGGTTTGCGCGGTTTCTATCAGCACCTCAAAAGTGGCTTTGACGCTCAGAGTACCACGCGACAAGGCAATCAAGAATGCGCCAGCAGCCCCCATTCCCGCCGCCTCGGTTGGTGAAAACGAGATGTGCAGTGGCCAAACATTTAGCGCGCCGTACAATCCACCAATAACGATGAAGAACAACAGCAGCACGGCCCAAACACCACGCAAGGCTTTGATACGATCACCCCAGCCGGAATGCTCTCCTGCAGGGCCGGCTTTAGGGTTCCGCATCACGGTATAACGCACTGCGACAAGATAGAATATTATGCCGATCAGACCGGGGATAATCCCCGCAATGAACAACTTGCCAATGCTGGTTTCCGTAAGGAGGCCGTAAATCACCAAAATAACACTGGGCGGTATCAAGATACCCAAAGTGCCACCCGCCGCGATGGACGCGGTAGAGAGGCTGTCTGCATAGCCGTATTTGCGCATTTGTGGCATTGCCACCTTGGACATGGTCGCGGCAGTTGCCAGCGAGGAGCCGCAAATCGCGGAAAACCCGGCACAGGCAACAATTGTGGCCATCGCCAACCCGCCGCGCATATGGCCGAGGAAAACATAGGAAACTTGATACAGCTCTTTGGACAGGCCGCCTTTGTTCACAAACAGCCCCATCAAGATGAACAACGGAACCACCGACAAGCCGTAATCTTGCGCCGTATCGATCACCAAACGGCTGGCCATAGAAATCGACGCCTTAAAGTTGGTCAGCTGCGAATAGCCGGTGATGCCGACAATCCCCATGGCAATCGCAATGGGCATACGCAGAAATACAAGGAATAGGACGGCGGCAAAGCCGATAATTGCAAGCGTCATTATACAGTAACCTTTTGGGGGGCAAAAATTAGCAACACGCCGCGAGCAACCAGTATAATCGCGGTCACCGCGGTGGCAAAGGCAATAAACCAGCCGATATAGAATTGCGGTAAGCCAAGATATTCCGTGATATCGCCATAGGAACGCGACCGCTCTGCCAACTGAAAAACCCGCAACGCAGGCCAAAACAGCACAATGCCACTGGACAGGTTTATCACAATATCGCGGATACGGGCGAGGGCGATGGAAAACAATGGGTCCATCAGATCAACCACAATATGCGCGCCTTTCCAAGTAACCATCGGCAGGGACGAAAACACAAGAATGGCCATCAGCAGACGGGTCAGCTCGGTGGCGGATTCGATTGGGTTGTTGGCGACGGATCGTAAAACCACATCAAAGAACGTCATGGCCATCAACAGGAACAGTGCAATAGCAGCCAAATATGACGGCATATCCGCTAATTTCGCCAAAATGGAACGCGGATTTTGCTCGGCAGTTAGTGACATGTGATTTCCCTACTTTGACATACAAAAGGCCCTGTTACGGGGCCTTTTGAAATTTTAACTAGAACCCGGTAGCCTATTGGCCCATCATCGTTTCAGCGATGAACGCATGCGCAGCAGCGCCATCAATGCCTTTTGCACTTACTTCGGCAATGACACTTGCGATGATCGGTTCTGCCAGCTTGCTGTAGGCGGCCGCATCCTCTGCCGAGGATTCAGTGTAGGAGTTGGACGCATCTGCATCCAGCGCTTCGCGGCCAATCACATCGATTTGGTCCCAAACAGCCCCAGCCATCCGTGACAGCTCTTCGCCAAACACTTTTTCGAGTGCAGCTTGATCTACTGCGGAAATGGAGGCGAATTTATCCTCGTTCATAATCAACGCAAAAGAACCCCGGTAAAAACCACCCGGAACAGTAAAGGTATGCGGTGCCACTTCGGTCAGCTTGAAACCTTTCTTGCCTTCCATCGGCATCATCACACCATCAGCCGCATGAGAGGCCAATGTTTCATACACTTTTGGTGCCGGAACGCGAATACCTGTGGCCCCCAAAGCCGCACCAACATCGCCGGAAACCCCGCCGCCAAGACGCAATTTCATGCCGGAAATCTCGGCCAATTTTGAGACTTTGGTAGATGAATGCAAAACTCCCGGGCCGTGAGTATGCAGCGCAATCAGTTTCACGCCGCGATGCTCGTTTGCAGATGCAAAGAACTTCTCATAGGCGCGCCAATAGGCGACCGATGCAGCTTCTGCATTGCCGGAATAGCCCGGTAGCTCGATCATTTTGGTGGTGACAAACCGACCTGGCGCATAGCCGTGGAAAATCCAGCTGACATCAGCCGCACCATCTTGAATCAGGTCGAATTGCGCAGGCGGGCTGCCCAGTTTGTATTTGATTTGCGCGGTGACGCGG
>JAJRPO010000017.1 GCA_024280735.1 Alphaproteobacteria bacterium
AAAATGTGTTGCGGGCGCACCCCGTTTGAGACCATGATAGAGGGCAAGGAGATTTGGAAGGAAAAGTTCGTGAACTAAATTTGACCTGACAAATGCCGCCTAAAAAACGGTAACTGTCAGATCAGGTCTGAACCACTACAGCTTAAGCTATTTGTTGCAGCTTCTCTAGGGTTCCAGTCATCGCTGACAAACTGAGATAATCTATAATTATAGTTGATACCGGTTGTTGCAGTACTTCTGCGGCTTGGTGTCAGGTCATTTCGTATGCTGGTGTTCGAAGAGTCGGTCGCCAACCGAACAAGATACTCTTTTGAGTCGACGATAGACATCTCGATGTTAGGCGTCAGCCTAGCTGCGCTGACCTTCAGAAACGCGGCGATACCATTTGTATCGGCTAACAACCAAGATTCAATTTCGGTCTGCGCTATGCAGAACAACATATTGTCCGGTAAAGGTTCCTCTATTTTTTCTGACATTAGCCAACTGTTTCTAAGCGAAGGTGCACATGCTCCGTGATCCAAGTCTGTAATGATGAAAACGGGGGATATTTGCGACAGATTATGAAACTTCCGCAAGTTCTTCTGAATATATCCAAATCCACCATAGACTTTTCCAAGCTCATGAGTGCTGGTCCCATGCGGACAATATTCGTTGATGAGTCTTTCAGCTACTGCTCGGCTCAGTTCGTCCTCAATACAATAATAAACCATCATAGTGAAAATTCGAACTGCCTAGTTTTTCTAGCGTTTGGCAGGACAGCTTCAGCGGGGGAAAGCCCAGCATTAAGTGCATTTTGCTCGTCACCGGAGACACCTCTCACACCTGACCCATCGTCTGAAGGCGTTAATACTACTATTCCACGAGGGTCTATACCAGAATTAGATAGCAGCGCTTGGCTATGCGTTGTGATGATGAATTGTCTACGACTTCGTGATTTTGATTTTACCGACGCCATTATTCTTGGAAGCTGAGCGACAATTTCTTCGTTCAGAGACAGTTCTGGTTCTTCCAGAAGTAAAGGCGAGTTGCCACCCTCCTGCAAAAGCCACAGAATCGACATTATCCTTAATGTTCCATCAGAAAATTGATCTTCTCGCTGCTTGGCTCCTTGTGGACGATGATGTTTAAACTTGATCTCTAAATGCGGGAAGCCAGTAATTTCATCCTTTAGAAATTTTAGGTCTTCGAGCTGAGGAACAATTGTTCGTAAGGCAAATTCTATGCGCTTAAGGCGTGCATCTCTTGTACGCGGTGGAGTCCGTGCAATTCTCAGCATGAATTCTTGCCCAAATGGATCATCATCCATGACTCGTCCGCCAATTTGATCTCCAAACTTCAGCAGTTGCGGGACCAAATGAACGTATGTGACGTCAGAAAAGAAATTTACCAATTCTCGAAATTTGGCATTTGCACTGATCTGTTCGAGATGCGTTTCGCGAAGAAGTAACTCGTCCTTTTTATCGATTTTTTGGGGTCTATTGATTAATATGGTAGCTTTTCCGTCCTTACCGAAAGAAGTCACTTTCTCTTTCGTAATTCTTGGTTCGCGCTTGCCCTGTGGTGGAATATTAAATCCAAGTTCGTATTTCCAAACAAGTAGGCCTCTATCGTCTACAATGTCGGCCTCAATAAGTACTTCAGTATCGTTACGAGCATGCAAGCATCTGATTTTCTTAACACCACCTCGGCGCTCTATAGCGTCCTGAAGACCACCACCACGATGCTTCGACACGTCTCTCAAAAAGCGTACGGCATCTAAGAGATTTGATTTACCAGAGGCATTAGGCCCTAAAATGTAGACGGTCTCAGGGAGGTTTTTTATCTCGCCGAGTTTAAAGTTCCGCCAATTTTTGAGTTTCAAACGGCTTATATGCATCGGGCTTCCTATGATCGAGATCAGGAGAGCTTACCTATTAAGTGGATGCCAGACAAGCCACCACCGCTATATCTATTTCAAAGAAACGCATTTGAAGAACTGTGACAGCAAAACGCCGCAATGCCCTCCTACTCACTCGCCGCCGACTCCTCCTCAGTAGACTGCTGACCACCCGCCCAGAACCCGTCATACTGCTCACCCGTGGCGTATTCCATTTTGCCGGGGCCTTGGCGTTGGCCTTTGGCAAAGCTGCCGGTGTAGACGTCGCCGTTGGCGTAGGTGGCGACGCCGATGCCTTCAATTTCGCCGCTCAGCCATGCGCCCTCATAGGTAAAGCCGTCGGCCATGGTGATTTTACCGTTGCCGGAGCGTTTTCCGTCTTCAAAGCTGCCATCGTAGACTGAGCCGTCGGGGTAGGTTGCGACGCCTTGGCCTTGGCGCACGCCGTCGACCCAATCGCCGGCGTAAGAGTAGCCGTCTTGGTAGGTCATTTTGCCTTTGCCGTGGTTGCGCGCGTCGCGGAATGTGCCCTCGTAGACGATGCCGTTGGGATAGCGCGCGATGCCTTCGCCCTCGATGATGCCTTTGACCCAAGTGCCCTCATAGGTGCTTTTGTCTGCGTAGGTGATTTTGCCTGTGCCGTCCGCCACGTCATTTTTGAAATTGCCAGTGTAAGTGGATCCGTCGGGATAGCTGACCGTGCCTGCGCCGTCGATTTTGCCGTTCACCCAATTGCCGACGTATTCATAACCGTCCGCACCCTTAAAGCTGCCGGTGCCATTGCGTTTGTCGTCTTTGAACGCGCCTTCATAGATGTCGCCGTTGGGGTAGGTGCCTTTGCCCGCGCCGTTGCGTTGGCCGTTGACCCACTGCCCCTCGTATATATCGCCGTTGACTTGCTTGAGGGTGCCAGTACCGCTGATCTGGCCCTTTTTCCAATCGCCATCGTAAGTGGACCCGTCGGTCATCGCCAGCAGGCCCTTGCCCTCCAGGATGCCCGCCACGACTTGCCCCGTGTAGGTGGAGCCGTTGGGGTAGGTGATCTGGCCGGAACCGTTCTTTTCGCCCATTTCCCAATAGCCGCTGTAGCGATAGCCGTTCGGGCTGGTTAATGTGCCTGTGCCATTGTGTTTGGCCTCGGAAAATTCACCCTCATAGACAACACCGCTGGCGTATTTCGCCACGCCTTTGCCGGAGATTTTGCCTTTGAGCCATGACCCTTCATAGGTGCCACCGTCGGCGAAGGTGATTTTGCCGCTGCCCTCAGGCTTACCGGCAATAAAATCGCCCTCATAAACCGAGCCATTGGGGAAGCGTGCAGAACCTTTGCCCTGAATGACGCCCTCTACCCATTCGCCGGAATATTCATAGCCGTTTGGCAGGCGGTAGACGCCCGTGCCATGTTGCTTGCCATCCTTGAAAGTACCCTCATAAACCCCGCCCGTATCATATTGTTTGGTAACAACCTGTCCGGCAGATTGGGCAAACCCCGCGCCAGCGCTGAGCGCCAAAAGGGATACAGATGTGAGTGTGAGTGCAAGCGTTTTCAAGTTTTTCAATATGTTGGCCCCGATTTTTACACCGGCCCTCCTGTTTGTTTTTGGTCTTTTTGCGGCTTTGCCCACAGTTCTAAGCGCTGAAAAAATGGCTGACAAGGATTCTTGCACCTTGAACATTGTCACGGGTTTGTATTCTAAGTCAGTTAAGGGTCTGTTACGGGCCAAAAAAGGATGGCAAAATGCAAGATAAACTCCGCCTGACACTGGCGCAATTGAACCCGACAGTGGGGGATTTTGCCGGTAACATTGCCAAAGCACGCGAGGCGCATGTGAGCGCGGCAGTGGCGGGGGCCGATATGTTGGTGCTGCCGGAAATGTTTGTGACGGGGTATCAGTCGCAGGATCTGGTTTTGCGCGATGCCTTTACGCTGGATGCCATGGCGCATGTGGAACAGTTGGCGCGGGAATGCGATACGGGGCCGTCGATTGGGATCGGCGCACCGCTGCTGGAAGATGGCAAGCTGTACAACGCTTATTTCATTCTGAAGGGCGGCAAGATCATTGCAACCCTGCGCAAACACGAGCTGCCAAACACCCACGTATTTGACGAGCGCCGCCTGTATGAACATGGGCCAATTCCCGGCCCTTTCAATCTTGGAAATATCCGCATCGGCTCGCCGATTTGCGAGGATGCTTGGCATATGGATGTGCCGGAGGCGCTGGCTGAATCTGGCGCGGAAATCCTGATTGTTCCCAACGGATCGCCTTACTATCGCGGGAAATTTGACCGTAGAATCAACAGTATGGTGGCGCGGGTGATCGAGAATGACATGCCGCTGGTCTATCTGAATATGGTTGGCGGGCAGGATGATCAGGTGTTTGACGGGGGGTCTTTTGTGCTGAATCGCGGCGGTAGGCTGGCGATGCAAATGCCGCTGTTTGACGAGGCGATTGCGCATGTGGATTTTAACCGCACGGCGCAGGGCTGGGAGGCGGTTGAAGGGGAGAAGATCGCCCATGTGGATGAGTGGGAGCAAGACTACCGCGTCATGCTGCAAGGGTTGCGCGATTACATGGCGAAGACCGGATTTAAGCAGGTTCTGCTGGGTATGTCGGGTGGCATCGATAGCGCGATTGTGGCGACGATTGCCGTTGATGCGCTGGGGCCGGAAAACGTGCGTTGCGTGATGATGCCGTCTGAATATACTTCGCAAGCATCGCTGGATGACGCGGCAGAAGTGGCGCTGAAACTGGGTTGCAAGCTGGATACGGTTTCGATTGCCGAGGGTCGCGCGGCTATTACCAACACCCTCGCGCCGCTGTTTGAGGGCATGGAGGCGGGCCTGACCGAGGAGAATATTCAGTCGCGTTTGCGTGGGCTGTTGTTGATGGCAATGTCGAATAAATTTGGCGAAATGTTGCTGACAACAGGTAATAAATCCGAGGTCGCGGTGGGCTATGCCACGATATATGGCGATATGGCGGGGGGGTATAACCCGATCAAAGACCTGTATAAAATGCGGGTGTTCGAGAGTTGCCGTTGGCGTAACGCCAATCACCGCGATTGGATGATGGGGCCTGCGGGTGAAGTGATCCCGCCGCGTATTATCGACAAACCACCAACGGCGGAATTGCGCGATGACCAGAAAGACAGCGACAGCCTGCCGGAATACGCGGTGCTGGACGGTATTCTGGAACTGCTGGTTGATCAGGATAAATCGGTGGCGGAAATTGTTGCTGCGGGGTTTGATCGCGATGTGGTGAAACGCGTTGAACATCTTGTTTTCATATCGGAATATAAGCGGTTTCAATCTGCCCCGGGGCCGCGCTTGACCCATAAGGCATTTTGGCTGGATCGCCGTTACCCGATGGTGAACCGCTGGCGGGACTCTACTTAGCACACAAAATTACCTTAAAATTGCCGCTAGTTTGCCGCGCAATTGAAAGGTTTGGTTAACGGATGACTGTCATCTTAGCCTTGCTTCACCAAGCGGAGGGCGGCTGAGTGCGATGGTTTTTTGTAATGAGTTCCGGCCTTCTGCTCGGGTGTGCGACTGCTCCCGTGCAACAGACCGATGTGGTTGGTAATTTCGTTGATCTGGGGGCGGCGCGATTTGTTGTTTTCACTGAGGATGACAAAGCTGTGGCGGTGACTTTGGGGCCTGTACAGGCACCTACCGCCGATTGGCTGCTGCCCGCGGCACAACAAGCAATTGAGCAGGCAACGGGGTGTCCGGTGGTGCGCGATAGTTTGGTGCAAGATGCCAAAACAATCGCGGCACAGCTGGCTTGTGCGCAGTCTACCAGTATTTTCATTCGGGCCAGAACCGCCACACGGGGGCGAACGGCGCGCTCTGGTCATGGCCCAACGGCACAACAATTGGCCGAGTTTCGTACCCAATCTGTTGCAGAGGAACAACGCAAATTATTTGTGAAACAGTGAATTTCCACACATATCCTTGAATGCCGTTAAGGCACTGTTTACCTTTAAGACATCCTTGGGGGATTCTAATGAGTATAAAGAGTATTGATGCGGCTGAGACCGCCATCGAGGGCGCACTAACGGACGCTTTTGGGATTAAAAAGGGCACAATTTTCGATAAATTGCGCAAAGCGGGTAAACGCTTGCCGCAGGGTATCGAGGAGGATGTCACCTATTTGCAAGATGTGCGCAAACGCACCGCCCACCCGCGCAGACGCGGGCAGGTGGATGTTAAACGGGTGGAAGCCGCCCGTGAAAACAGCCTGAGAGCATTGGGTAAGGTGGATGTGGCGCGTGACAAAGCACGCGAACGGATCAACTGGCTGGGCGTTTTGGTGATAAATCTGATGATGTTTGGCGTGGTTTATTATGCGCTGCTGAAATGGCTCGGGGCGATTTAGGCGTGATGTCGCCTTGACAGATTGGCCGCTGGCAACCACATGGCAGGGATGAACCGTCAAAGGATACTCGGATGCCTGACCACAATGCCGTCGCGCTGGAATTTCTACTTACCCGCCGCTCGCGACCTGCCAAAACATTGGTACAGCCGGCACCGGATCGCGCGGCTATTGCGGTGATGTTGCAGGCGGGTGCGCGCTCGCCCGATCACAAAATTCTGGAACCGTGGCGGTTTATTGTGCTGCAAGATGCGTCGCTGGCGCGGGTGGCAGGGCAGGTGGAAGCCCGTGCAATCGCCCTTGATAAACCCCAAGCCGAGGTCGAAAAATCGCGGAATTCATTTGCCAATGCACCGGCAAGCATTGCAGTGATTGCCAGCCCGACACCCCATGAAACAGTACCGGAGGTGGAGCAAATCCTGTCTGCGGGGGCCGTGTGCCTCGCGGTTCTAAACGCCGCTTTGGCCTCTGGTTGGGGGGCAAATTGGGTGAGTGGCTGGATGGCCTTTGACAAGCCGTTATTGGCACAGGCATTGGATCTGCAAGCGCATGAATTTGTGGCTGGATTTATTCACATTGGCACGCAATCGATCATTCCTGCCGATCGCAAACGACCCGATATTGACGCCCTGACCGATTGGATAGAGGTATGATACTTAACGATTTCACCAAGGCCCTGGGCCAGTTCGGCGACCCCAAATTCCGCCGTGTTCTGCTGTCGGGTATCGGCCTGACGGTGTTGCTGTTGGCTGGCATAACCTGGGGCATCCAATGGTTGTTGCCCGACTCCGTCAGCCTGCCGTTCTTTGGTGAAATTGAATGGCTGACCACGCTGCTGTCCGGCTTTGGCTGGGTCGCGATGATCGGCCTGTCGGTGTTCCTGATGGTTCCCGTGGCCTCGGCCTTTACCGGCCTGTTTCTGGACCAGATCACCAACGCCGTAGAGGCGAAACATTATCCGCATCTGGCCCCCGCCAAAGGCACACCGCTCGGTGAGGCGCTGATCGATTCACTGGCCTTTATCGGCCTTTTGGTGGTGGTGAACTTGCTTGCCCTGATCATCTATCTGCTGTCCACACTGCTCGCGCCCGTGATATTCTGGGCGGTGAACGGCTTCATGCTGGGGCGCGAATATTTCCAAATGGTGGCGATGCGCCGCTTGGGTCGCAAAGGGGCCAAAGCCCTGCGCCGCCGTCACATGGGGGAAATCTGGTTGGCGGGAATTTTGATGGTAATCCCGCTGTCAGTGCCGATTGTGAACTTGATTGTGCCTGTATTGGGCGTCGCAACATTCACGCATTTGTTTCATCGGTTGAACGGGGAGTAAGGCTTATTCCTCCGAATCGTCCGGCGCAGGGAGCTTTTTGATTTCATCTGGAGCAGGTAATTCATCGTACTCTTTTGTTTTGGAGCGCGTTATCTGTTTGATTTCTTTCATGCGGTCTGTGAGAGGCTTGATGTCCACCCCAAATTTGCCAAGGGTTTCGCCTATGTCGCTTGTGCCACCTAAAATTACATCAAATAGACCCTTGGGCTTCAGTACTTCATTTTCGATTGAACTAATGCGGTTCAGAATGCGTACTTTGTGAGAGTTATCAAATAGTTCTGAAGCGTGCACAATTTTACGCATTTGTGAGGCCAGCAAAGCAATTCTGTCTTTTTCGGATTGATCTAGATTAAATGTGGGGTATGTAGTCAAAAATGCGGTGTCCGAAGTATACGAATTTACAGTTATAGTAGCCAATACAATAGCTTGCAGCCTTCTAAAGTAGGGTTCAGATGGGTCGGTCTCGTCTGCGTTTGACATTCTAGTACGAAATTCGGATAGTACATCAAAAAATGAATCTGGGAGATGCTCCTTAGCAGCATCGGCAAATACGGAAATGCCCTCGAGCATTGCGTAACTTTTATCGTAACCTTCATCGTAGCTACTCCTGCGGCCTGTGTGGCGAAGGCGCCTCTCCAATTCTTCTAGTATATCATCCATTCCCAAATTCTCCTACCTTACCGCCTCTATCGGCCCCTCGGCGCGCGCGTTGATGAACTGGTCCAGATAAGGATCACCGCTATCGTCCAGATCCGCGATTGGTCCGGTCCATTGCACTACGCCCTCGTGGATCATCGCCACTTTGTCGGCAATGGCCCGCACGCTGGACATATCGTGGGTGATGGTCATGGCGGTGGCCCCCATTTCAACCACGATTTCGCGGACTAATTCGTTGATAACGCCAGACATTATCGGGTCTAGGCCCGTGGTTGGTTCATCAAAAAAGATAATCCTAGGCTCGGCTGCAATGGCGCGGGCCAGCCCGACGCGTTTTTGCATGCCGCCGGACAGTTCTGCCGGAAACTGATCGGCAACCTCGGGTTTCAGGCCCACACGGCGCAGTTTTTCGATGGCCAGATCGCGGGCGTCAGGTTTGGACAGCTTGCCTTTGCCGCGCAGCAAGCGAAAGGCCACGTTCTGCCAGACGGGCAGGGAATCGAACAAGGCCCCGCCCTGAAACAGCATGCCGAATTGCGCCAGAAACGCGTCTCGATCACCTGTTAGCGCCGATTTTCCATCAACCAGAATCTCGCCCGCGTCCGGTTTTATCAACCCCAAAACGCATTTCAGCGCCACGGATTTCCCGGTGCCGGAACCACCAATAATCACCATGCTCTCTCCCTTGGGGATCACCAGATCAACGCCGCGCAAAACATGGTTACTGCCAAAGGATTTCTTCAATCCCGTCATCTCTATCATTGCGGTCATGATGTGAAAAACACCTCGGTCAGGATATAGTTGGCAGCAAGGATCAGCACCGAGGCGGAGACCACGGCGTTGGTGGTGGCGCGCCCGACACCCTGCGCGCCGCGCCCCGAATGATAGCCGTGATAACAGCCAAGCAGCGCCACGATGAAGCCAAAGGCAGCCGCCTTGACCAGGCCGGAAAACACGTCGCCGAATTCTAGAAAATCAACCGTGTTGTTGATGTAGGTGGCAGAATTGAAGTTCAACCGGTTGGTGCCAACCAGAAATCCGCCCATGATTCCAATGATGTCGCCGATAAAGGCCAGAATTGGCATGGTCAAAGTGGCGGCGAGAATACGCGGCACCACGAGGTATTTCATCGGGTTGGTTGACAGGGTTGTCAGCGCGTCGATCTGTTCTGTCACCCGCATGGTGCCCAGCTCGGCGGCGATGGATGACGAGACCCGCCCAGCCACCATCAGCCCGCCCAGCACCGGCCCCAATTCGCGCACCATGGCGATGGCGACGACGGAGGGGACCACGGCCTCGGCGCTGAAACGGGCACCGCCGGAATAAATTTGTAGCGCGAGCGCGCCGCCGGTGAACAGGGCTGTCAGGCCAACGACCGGCAGGCTGTAAAATCCGATTTGCAACACTTGGGCGGCGAACTCGCGGCCATAAAACGGTGGGCGTATCAGGTGGGAAATCGCCAACGCGCCAAACATCACCACCCGCCCGATGGAGGCGAATAACGCCATGGTCGAGCGCCCGATTGAAGCGAGGAAATTGTCTATCCAGTGGAGGAGTATCATAGGCTGCCTATTGTTTTATTAATTGCCCTTGTAGACACGTTTGTAGCGCCCGCCAAGGGAGGTCAGAATTTCATAGCCGATGGTGCCGGCGGCGGTGGCCAAATCCTCGACCGTTTGGGTTTGGTTCAGGATTTCAAGGTGGGTCGGGGTGTGCCCAAGGTCGGTAATATCGACGGTAATCAGGTCCATCGAAATGCGCCCGACGATGGGGCAGGGGGTGTTTTGGGCCCAGAGCATCACCTTGCCGGACCCCATAGCACGGATCAGACCATCGGCGTATCCGGCGGCGATAGTCGCGATGCGGCTGGGGCGTTTTGCAATCCATGTGGCGCTGTAGCCCACGCTTTCGCCCACGGCCACATCGCGGATTTGCAGCACCGGAATTTGCAGGTTGGCGACGGGTTTGGCGTTTGTGTAAGGCAAGCCGCCATACAGGCCGATGCCGATGCGGGTCAGGTCGAAATGATACTCTGGCCCTATTAATGTGCCTCCCGTGGCGGAAAAGGACCGCCGCAATCCCAGACCGTCGGTCATATCTTTGAAACAGCGCAGTTGTTTTGCGTTTTGCGGGTGGTTTGGGTCGTCCGCACAGGCGAGGTGGGATAGGGTCAAATACGGATTGCGTGCCAAAATGGCGTCTTTCAGGGTCGCGAATTCTGCCGGTTCCAACCCCATGCGGTTCATGCCGGTGTCCAGTTGCACTGCAAACGGCAGAGTTGGGTCGGCGGTTAGGAAGTCCCTAACATGTTCAGGGGTGCTTAGGACGGGAATTAAATCGTGTTGCGTGATTGCCTCCGCTGTCTCGCTGGAATAGCCGGAAAAGCTGTATATATCCGGGGCTGGCCCAACGGCGTGGCGCACGGCTACGGCCTCTTGGGAGAGGGCGGTGAAAAAGCTGGTGACGCCGGCGCGGGCCAATTTTGGGCAAACCCCTGCGACGCCCAGACCGTAGGCATCCGCCTTGACCACCGCCGCGGTTTCGACATTTGTGCCGGATTTAGCATCCATGGCACGCCAGTTATCTGTCAGGGCGTCCAGATCAATTGTTAGCGTTGTTGCGGGCATATAGGAGACTCCATTTATCCCTACGGGCCACAGAGACGCCGCATCGTCAAGCGTTTATTGCTTTTTGTGCTGGTTGTAACCGGCCTGTAATTCACCCCGCAGGAAGTCACCAAAATTGATTGGCAGGAATTTGGGCGCACCCGTGCCGGGCAGCGGGGCGATATTCGCACTGACGTGAGGGTCAAAAAAGAACGGGCAGGAATAGCGTTCGCGCCCGGTTCGATTGATGACACGGTGTGGTGTGGACAGCAATTTGCCGTTGGACAGGCGGTGCAGCATATCCCCGACATTGACGATGAAACTGTCAGGAATGATTGGCGCATCCACCCAGTTTCCGGCAGGGGTTTGCACCTGCAATCCGCCGACATCATCCTGGGCCAGCAAAGTCAGGCAACCAAAGTCGCAATGGGGGGCGGAACCGAATAGGTCGCTGGCGGCCTGCTGAGGAACTGGCGGGTAGTGCAGCAACCGCAGCCAGGTTGTCGGGGTTTCAAAGATCATCATAGCCGGTTCGGGATCTACGCCGACAGAGTGCAACGCGACCCGCATGAGCCGCTTGCCAAGGTCCGTCATCGCGGCATTATACGCCTCCAAAGCTGCGCGGAAATTGGCGAGTTCCGGCCATTGGTTGGGGCCGGAAAGGAATATTTCGGGGTCGGCGATGGCATCTTCGCGCATCATCATGAAACTGGCGGATTGGTTGGGTTTTTTGATATTGGCCAGCTTGGAATTGACGTCAGTCGAGGTGTTGATCGGGATGTAGCCCCGATGCAGGGGATTCAGTTCTACGGCCATTTTGTCAGCCAGTGGCAGGGCGTGAAAACGGGCCGAGGCGTCAAAAACAGCGCGGCGCAGGGCCGAGTCTATGCCGTGGTTGATGATATAGCCAAAGCCAACTTCGCCGTATGCTTTGGCAAACTCTGCGGTAAGGCTGGAGAGGGCTTTGGGATCATCCGCATATAAAGCGGAGACGTCCAGGACGGGTATTTTGGTGAATTCAGACATGGTTAACTCGCGCGCGTATCCCAACGCTGGTGCAGCAAAAGAGAGTTAGAGCGTTTCAACGACAAGTCGAAATGCTTTAATGCGCTCCGCGCGGGGATATTTAAAAGAACAAAGAAAAGTGTAGGGCAGCAGCACGCGAATTGCTAGCCTTCAAAGCGTTTGCGGCGGTGTGCGTCGTGGCGTTCCAGCACAACTGGGTTTTGATCTTTGAGTGTCATGCCTAAAGGTTAGGGGCGGCGGTGCTATTTGGCAAGGGGGTGCTTAAAATTCTTGCTCGTTGTTTTGCCATTTGCGTGCCAGATCGCTGAACTTGGTGAACTGACCTTCAAATGCCAGATCAATCGATCCAATCGGGCCGTGGCGCTGTTTGCCAATAATAACCTCGGCTTTGCCACGCAATTCCTCCATTTCTGCCTGCCAAGCCATCATTTTATCGGCCTCGTGTTCGGCCGGTTGTTCGCGTTCTTTGTAATATTCGGCGCGGTACACAAACATCACCACATCGGCGTCTTGCTCGATCGAGCCGGATTCGCGCAGGTCAGAGAGTTGCGGGCGTTTATCGTCCCGGTTTTCAACTTGCCGTGACAATTGGGACAGGGCGATCACCGGTATTTCCAGCTCCTTGGCGATGGCCTTCAGGCCTTGGGTGATTTCGGAAACCTCGTTTACGCGGCTGTCTTTGGCAGTGGCGGGGCGCACCAGTTGCAAATAGTCCACAACAATCAGGTCCAGGCCGTTGGTTCGTTTCAGCCGCCGGGCCCGTGCGGCAAGCTGGCTGATGGGGAGGGCCGCCGTATCATCAATATAAAGCGGGCAATTTTCCAGCTCTTTAGCGGCTTCGACAAATTTGCGGAACTCTTCCTCGTTCATGTCACCATTACGGATTTGATGCGAGGACACTTGGCAGGCCTCTGACAATATCCGTGCGGCCAGTTGTTCGGCGGACATTTCGAGCGAGTAAAACCCAACGACGCCGCCGTTTACTGTTCCCTCTGACCCGTCAGGGCGGGTGCCTTTTTTGTAGGTTTTGGCAATATTATAGGCGATATTAGTGGCCAGCGCTGTTTTCCCCATTGAGGGGCGACCTGCCAGAATCAACAAATCCGACGGGTGCAAACCGCCGAGGATTTTATCCATATCCGTGAGGCCGGTCGAAATTCCGGCCAAGCCACCGTCGCGCTGATAGGCAGCGTTGGCCACGTTTACCGCATCTGTTACGGCCTTGAGAAAGCTTTGAAAACCGCTGTCAGAATTGCCCTGTTCGCCCAATTGATAGAGCCGCTGTTCTGCCGCAACAATCTGTTCCGCCGGTTCGTCGTCGACTTCCATCGTGGTGGCTTTGGCGCTTATTTCCTCGCCGATGGCAATCAAATCACGCCGGATCGCCAGATCATAGATCATCTGTGCATAATCACGCGCTGCAAATACCGAGGCAGAGGCCCCCGCCAGCCGGATCAGATAGGCCGGACCGCCAAGTTCCGCCAGCCCGGGGTCATCCTCAAGAAACGCCTTGATCGTCACCGGCGAAGCAAGCGCGTTTTTCTGGATGCGACGGGCGATTACCTCAAAAATTCGGCCATGCACGGGATCGAAAAAATGCACTTCGGTGATGATGTTGGCGATGCGATCAAAAACGTCGTTATTGACCAGCAATGCGCCCAGCAATGCTTGCTCGGCCTCAATCGAATGGGGCAGGCCAACGGCCTGTGCATTGTCTTGTGATTCCGGTGGAATGGGGGCCATACCGTTCATGTGATCTATCCCTGCTCATGGTATTGTCTTGCTCGACGTTCCGCCAAAATCCGCAATACGCTTATCTTTTGTTGAGGGACACTATGGTTTAGAATGCGGGAATATTCAATCTGGAAAACTTTGGGGATAAGCTGTGGATAGGCTTGTATTTTTCATACTCTCAGGCGGGGTTATCCGGTGTTCTTGTTATGGTTGAAAAAAGTATTTGTCCGGTTAAGCAAAAAAACACCTACTAAATGCTGTGGATAACTTTTGCTTTTCTACCATTCGTGCTAAATTAACCAAGTAAGAAGCGAATCGGATGTACTGACCAGCTTCACCGGATCCTCGTCTCGATGTTCTTAGGAACCTCGTTTTCTGGGGGGCAACGGGCAGCACTTACAGGCGACTGAGCGGCGCGTTTCTGACAACTGCCTCATAGCTATTCTTCCCTCCAAGGTCGATGGCTGTAACATCAGGTATACTTTGCCCGGCTGCCAAGTGTGGCCGGGTTTTTTTATGGTTTCAGCAGGGCGCGGAACATATGATCCAGATGGGCCTGAGCCGTTTGGAAGCAATCCCCTTCGCAACTCCCCAGGACTGCACGCACCTGCACATCGAAATCCGCGTAATGTTGGGTGGTTGACCAGATTGAAAACAACAAATGATGCGGGTCAATTGCCGAGATCTTCCCCGCATCAACCCAGTTTTGGATTAAGGCCGCCTTTTCATCTGTCAGGGCTTTGAGCGGCCCCTGCAACTCATTCAATAACCGGGGCGCGCCTTGCAATATCTCATTGGCAAACAACCGGCTTTCGCGGGGGAAGTCGCGGGCCATTTCAAGTTTACGATGCACATAGGCGCAAATCTCGTCAATCGGGGTGGAACTGTCCGACAAGCTTTGCAGCGGTTCCAGCCATGTGTCCAGCAATCGCCCCAGCAACACTGCGTGGATTGC
This sequence comes from Alphaproteobacteria bacterium, assembly GCA_024280735.1. Lineage (GTDB taxonomy): Bacteria > Pseudomonadota > Alphaproteobacteria > Rhodobacterales > Rhodobacteraceae > Amylibacter. The sequence continues at coordinate 14,561 of JAJRPO010000017.1, forward strand.
CTCTTTGCCGTCAAAATAATACAGAATATTAGGCTTGGAGAGACCCGATTGCGTGGCGATCTGATCAATTGTGGAGCCGCGAAACCCATAAGAGGCAAAAACCTCAAGTGCGGCCTCCAATATCTGTTCGGTCTTTTCTCGCTGAATACGGGTCTGCCCTTTGGTTGCTGCCGCGCGTGCCATAAATGCCCCTTTTTGCCTATTATCCCTTATTTAGGGCTGAACGCCAATGCCTTTCAAGACGATCATCTTAATAGACTGTTTCGCCTCTTCCCACTCTGTATTATTCAACGGTTTCCCACCGTTCAGCGTTTCTACCTGATGGCCAAAATCCGCATAATGTTGGGTTGTGGCCCATAACATATAGAGTAGATGGCGCGGGCTGATCGGGTCCATCAAGCCTTGATCGATCCAGTTTTGGATGACCTCGGCGCGGTCTTTGGTCCATTCCACCAGCTTGATTTCCAGATAATCCTGAATGATCGGCGCGCCGTGCATCACCTCGGAGGCCCAAACTTTGGACCCATGCGGGTAGTTGCGACTGATCTCCATTTTGGCATCTATATAGGCCCCGATCCCCTCGGAGGGGCCTTTCGCCCCGTCAAAAGCATCGGCTGCTTGCAGCCAGATCTCGAAAATCTGGTCAACGACTCGGCGGTATAGCTGCTCTTTGGTCTGGAAATAGTAATGTACATTGGCCTTGGGGCGCCCCGCAACATCGGCAATCAATTGCATGGTAGCACCGCCATACCCCGCCTCGGCAAAAACTTTTTCTGCCGCTTTTAAGATGATACGCTCGTTTTCAGCCCGCTTGGTCTTGGCGCGAAGGGGGATTTGTTCCACGTTCATCAAATCTCTTTCAGAAAGTTCTTGACCGATTGGTCAGGTTGCTTGCATAGTTTTGACCATATGGTCAGGAAACCCCTGAGGCAAGAGAAATACCGGAGGACAACATGGCAGCACCCGCAAGCAACCTGAGGATCAACGGAGACCGTCTGTGGGACTCGCTGATGGAAATGGCGCAAATTGGGCCAGGTGTGGCAGGCGGGAACAATCGCCAAACCCTGACGGACGAAGACGGCGAGGGCCGCCATCTGTTTCAAAAATGGTGCGAGGCGGCTGGCTGCACCATGGGCCTTGATCAAATGGGCAATATGTTTGCGCGCTTTGAGGGCACCGATCCCGATGCGCTGCCGGTTTATGTGGGGTCACACCTGGATACCCAGCCGACGGGCGGAAAATATGATGGAGTGCTGGGGGTTTTGGGCGGCTTGGAAATCATCCGCTCGCTGAATGATCTGGGCATTAAAACCCGCCATCCGATTGTGGTGACCAACTGGACAAATGAGGAAGGCACCCGTTACGCCCCCGCGATGCTGGCCTCTGGCGTGTTTGCGGGCGTACATACGCAGGAATGGGCTTACGGTATTGAAGACGCCGAAGGGTTGAAATTTGGCGACGAGCTGGCGCGAATTGGCTGGCGTGGGGACGAGGAAGTGGGCGCACGCAAAATGCATGCCTTCTTTGAATTGCATATTGAGCAGGGGCCAATTCTGGAAGCTGAGGGCAAAGAAATTGGCGTAGTGACCCACGGGCAAGGGCTGTCGTGGACGCAAGTAACGGTGACTGGCAAGGACTCGCACACGGGTTCTACCCCGATGCCAATGCGCAAAAATGCAGGGCTGGGCATGGCCAAGATGTTGCAGCTGGTGGATGATATCGCATGGTCGCACAAACCCGACGCGGTGGGGGCTGCGGGGCATATCGACGTGTTCCCCAATTCGCGCAATGTGATCCCCGGCAAGGTGGTGTTCACAGTTGATTTCCGCTCGCCGATCCTCGCGACTATGGAGGATATGGAACAACAGTTTGACAAAGGCGCCCGTGAAATTGCCGCCGAAATGGGGCTGGGAATTGAGCTGGAAAAGGTCGGCGGTTTTGATCCTGTGACCTTTGATGAGGATTGTGTTTCCGCCGTGCGCAATGCGGCGGAACGGTTGGGATATTCCCACCGCAACCTGATTTCCGGTGCAGGGCATGATGCCTGCTGGATCAACAAGTTAGCACCCACTGCTATGGTGATGTGTCCTTGTGTGGACGGGTTGTCCCATAATGAGGCCGAGGATATTTCCAAAGAATGGGCCACGGCTGGGGCGGATGTGCTGTTGCATGCGGTTGTGGAAACGGCGGGGATTGTGGAGTGATAACTAGACTCTCACTCGCTGTTTTTCTTTGTACTCAAGGAATGGGAACTGCCGATGCGCAATCGTCACATAAATGGGCGAACGGAACAGGTATGCGGTTATGTAGCGAGTTGGAAAATATTGCAGATGGTGAACTAGTATCTTGGGTGCAAGGATACTGGACGGGTGCCAATCTATATCTTGGTGGGTCAGATTTATGTGCTGAACGAGCCAATATTAACGGCATTGATGTTCTTAACACTCGCATCTTATTGAAACTTCACTGCAAGTCGATCCAAAACTATCCTATTATGATGTCAGCCTTTAATGCTTTGAAGGGGCTTCCAAAAATTGCAGGGAGCCGTGCTGCGAGTTGTGGGTAAATGAGGAAAATGTCTGAACAAGAGAGTAATCAGCGTTTCGTGAGATGCAAGCGCTCAGACATAAGATATTGCCAAAGTTTAGGATGAGGTTTGGCACAAGACAATATGAGGGAGGAAACAACATGACCAAAGTCATCAAAGGCGGCACCGTTTGCACGGCAGATCGCACATGGAAAGCAGACGTCTTGATTGACGGTGAGACCATCAAACAAATCGGCGAGAACCTGATTGGCGATGAATATATCGACGCGGAAGGCGCTTATGTGATCCCCGGCGGCATTGATCCACACACCCATCTGGAAATGCCTTTCATGGGCACCACGGCGGCGGAAACTTTTGAGTCTGGCACTTGGGCGGCGGCGGCTGGTGGCACCACCATGCTGATCGATTTCTGCCTGCCGGGCGCGGATGGCAGTATTAAGAATGCGATCAATGAATGGCATCGCAAATCGGCGCCGCAGATTTGTTCCGACATCGGCTATCACATGGCGATTACCGGTTGGAATGAAAACATCCACGCCGAGATGGAGGACGCGGTGAAAATGGGGGTGAACTCCTTTAAACACTTCATGGCCTATAAAGGTGCGTTGATGGTCGAAGATGACGAAATGTTCGCGTCCTTTCAACGCTGTGGCGAGTTGGGCGCGCTGCCGATGGTGCACGCGGAAAACGGTGATCTGGTGGATATCCTCCAGAAAAAATACATGGCGCTGGGCATCACGGGGCCAGAGGGTCATGCCTATTCACGCCCCCCTGAACTGGAAGGCGAAGCGGCCAACCGTGCGATTACCAGTGCCGATGCGGCGGGTGTCCCCCTTTATATTGTGCATGTTTCTTGCGAGCAGGCGCATGAGGCGATACGTCGTGCGCGCCAAAAGGGCATGCGGATTTATGGCGAACCTCTCATACAATTCCTAACACTTGATGAATCGGAATATTTCAACAAAGATTGGGATCACGCGGCGCGCCGTGTCATGTCGCCGCCGTTCCGCAACAAGGAGCATCAGGCGAGCCTTTGGGCAGGACTGCAATCGGGCAGCTTGCAGGTAGTCGCAACTGATCACGCGGCGTTTAACACCGAGCAGAAACGCGCGGGGCGCGATAATTTCTGCCTGATCCCGAACGGGTCAAACGGGCTAGAAGAACGCCTTGCGGTTTTGTGGACTGAAGGGGTTGAAACCGGTCGCCTAACGCCAAATGAATTTGTCGCTGTAACCTCGAGTAATGTAGCTAAGATACTGAATATATACCCTAAAAAGGGTGCTATTATGGAGGGATCGGACGCGGACATCGTGGTTTGGGATCCTAAGATTTCCAAAACCATCAGCCCGTCCAACCACCATTCGGTGCTGGATTACAACGTATTCGAGGGGTTTGAGGTTACTGCCCAAAGCCGTTTCACCCTGTCGCGGGGTGAGGTGATCTGGGCGTGGGGCAAGAACAGTCAACCGCAGCCGGGGCGGGGCCGTTTTGTGCCGCGTCCGCCGTTCTCCTCGGCACAGAAATCGCTGAGCAAGTGGAAAGAGCTGAACTCACCGCGAAAAATCGAGCGCGACCCACTTAACATTCCGGCTGGGATATAACCAAAGTATGAATAACACGATAATAAGCGCCAAAAACCTGAGCCTGACGTTTGAAACAAACGACGGGCCGGTGCATGCGTTGCAAGACATAAATCTGGACATCCACAAGGGGGAATTCGTGTCGTTCATCGGCCCCTCTGGCTGTGGTAAAACCACGTTCCTGCGGGTGATGGCGGACCTGGAAAAACCCACGGGCGGCGAGATTTCGGTGAATGGTGTCAGCCCGGAAGAAGCCCGTAAGTCAAGGGCTTATGGCTATGTTTTTCAGGCGGCGGGGCTGTATCCTTGGCGCACGATTGGCGGCAATATCAAATTGCCTTTGGAGATTATGGGCTATTCTAAGGCCGAACAGATTGAGCGGGTTTCAAATGTGCTGAAACTGGTGGAACTGGACGGGTTTGAGAAGAAATTTCCATGGCAGTTGTCCGGCGGTATGCAGCAGCGCGCCAGCATCGCGCGCGCTTTGGCGTTTGATGCGGATATTCTGCTGATGGATGAGCCGTTCGGGGCGCTCGATGAAATTGTGCGGGATCATTTGAACGAGCAACTGCTTGATCTCTGGGCGAAAACCCATAAAACCATTGCTTTTGTCACCCATTCGATCCCTGAAGCGGTTTATTTGAGCACCAAAATTGTGGTGATGTCGCCGCGTCCTGGCCGAATCGCCGATGTGATCGAGAGTACATTGCCGAGCGAGCGTCCCCTGTCGATCCGCGATTCAGCCGAGTTTATCGAGATTGCCAATCGGGTGCGTGACGGGCTGCGTGAGGGACATAATGCGTAGTTTTTTCCCTATTTTAACCGTCGTTAGCAGTATTTTCGTGATCTGGTATCTGGCGGCCATAGCGCTGAATTCCACCTGGGCCTATGATAAGGCGAAACGGGCTGATGTGACGTTAACTTTTTCTCAAATGGTTGCGGATACGCTTGCTCAGAAGAAACCGTTGCTGCCAGCCCCCCATCAGGTTGCTAAGGAGATTTATAAGACCACAGTTCTAAAGAAAATAACCTCGAAACGCTCGCTGATCTGGCATGGCTGGATTACCCTGTCGGCGACATTGCTGGGCTTTGCTATGGGCACTGGGCTGGGCATTGTGTTGGCGGTGGGCATTGTACACAGTCGGGCGATGGATATGTCGGTGATGCCTTGGGTGATTACCAGCCAGACCATTCCGATTCTGGCGGTGGCCCCGATGATTATCGTGGTGTTGAATGCGGTGGGGGTTTCCGGACTGCTGCCCAAGGCAGTGATTTCGATGTATCTGTCGTTCTTTCCAGTAGTCGTCGGCATGGTTAAGGGGCTGCGCAGCCCGGACGCAATGCAAATGGATCAGATGCGCACTTGGAACACTTCGCGGTTAGGCGTGTTTTGGAGTTTGCGACTGCCGAGTTCGATGCCGTATCTGTTCACCTCGCTGAAAATCGGCGTTGCGGCCTCGCTGGTGGGGGCGATTGTAGGCGAGATGCCGACAGGGGCGGTTGCGGGCCTTGGCGCGCGGCTGCTGGCGGGCAGTTATTACGGCCAAACCATCCAGATTTGGAGCGCGCTGATTTGCGCGGCGGCGCTGGCGGCGAGTTTGGTGGCGATCATTGGCGTGGTTCAGAAAGTGACGCTTAAGCGGATGGGGATGGCGTTATGAGAAAACTTCGCTATGGAAAGGGATTTAATTTCATATTGTGGTTGGAGTTTTTGGGCCCGATTGCCGCTGTTTTACTGCTATCTTTAAATTATGGCGCAAAGCTTGGATTGTTAGTGCTTGCTTGGATCTCTTTGTGGGGAATAAATGTTTGGCTTTCAAAACGGCCACCGTCCCGTCTGATTTCATTTTTGGTACCAATGATTTTCGGACTGACACTGTTAATGTTATGGGAGGGATTAGTTGATGTTTTTAATGTCAGCCCTATTCTTTTACCTCCCCCCAGTGCGATTGCGGAAATTTTTACGCAAGGCAGTAAACTGGCAATTCTATGGGTCGACTTCGTCCAAACCGTCGTAAAGGGCGCGTTATCCGGTTACATCATCGGTTGCGGCTCGGCGTTCTTGATGGCTGTTGCGGTGGACCGCTCGCCGTTTCTGCAACGCGGATTACTGCCTGTTGGCAATTTTGTGGCGGCGCTGCCAATCGTCGGCATGGCCCCGATTATGGTAATGTGGTTCGGGTTCGATTGGCATTCCAAGGCGGCTGTGGTGGTGATTATGGTGTTTTTCCCGATGCTGGTGAACACTGTGCAGGGTCTGCAATCGAGCGATCACATGCAGCGCGATTTGATGCGCACTTACGGGGCGAGCTATCCGCAAGCGCTTATGAAACTGCGCTTACCTGCCGCGATGCCTTTTGTTTTCAACGGCTTGAAAATTTGTACCACATTGGCCCTTATTGGCGCTATTGTGGCGGAATTCTTTGGCTCGCCAATTCGCGGCATGGGATTCCGTATCTCGACCGAAGTGGGGCGCCTCGCGCTCGATATGGTTTGGGCAGAAATAACCGTGGCAGCCCTCGCGGGTTCTGCGTTTTATGGGGGGGTTGCGTTACTGGAAAAAGCAGTGACATTCTGGCACCCGTCACAACGAGGTTGAGAAACATCAACCAAAACAACTAGGAGAGACAACATGAACAAGTTTTTAACCACGGCAGTTGCCGGTATTATGGCAGTTGGCGCATCCGTGGCGCAGGCCGCAGATGACGTAACGCTGCAATTGAAATGGGTCACGCAAGCGCAGTTCGCCGGCTATTATGTGGCGCTCGACAAGGGCTTTTATTCCGACGAAGACCTGAATGTCACAATTAAACCGGGCGGCCCTGATGTGGCTCCGGCGCAGGTTATTGCCGGTGGTGGAGCTGATGTTGTGCTCGACTGGATGCCCTCCGCCTTGGCGTCCCGCGAAAAGGGTCTGGATCTGGTAAATATTGCCCAGCCGTTCAAATCATCGGGCATGATGCTGACCTGTCGCCGTGACGCGGGTGTTAACTCACCGGCCGATCTCGCTGGCAAAACGCTGGGTGTCTGGTTTTACGGCAATGAGTATCCGTTCCTCAGCTGGATGAGCAAACTTGGCCTGAAAACCGATGGCTCCGAGGGCGGTGTTACGGTTCTGAAACAGGGCTTTAACGTAGACCCGATCCTGCAAGGCCAGGCGGCATGTGTGTCGACAATGACCTATAACGAATATTGGCAGATCATCGATGCGGGCCTGAAACCCGAAGAATTGGTGGTTTTCAAATATGAGGATCAAGGTGTCGCCACGCTTGAAGATGGCATGTATGTTCTGGGTGAAAACCTGAAAGATGCCGCGTTCAAAGACAAAATGGTACGTTTTGTGCGCGCGTCGATGAAGGGCTGGAAATGGGCAGAAGCCAATCCAGATGATGCGGCAATGATCGTTCTGGACAATGATGCCTCCGGTGCGCAAACCGAAATGCACCAGAAACGCATGATGGGCGAGATTGCCAAATTGACAGCTGGTTCCAACGGCGCATTGGACGAGGCGGATTATCAACGCACCGTCGACAGCCTGATGTCTGGTGGTTCTGATCCAGTGATTTCCATGGCCCCGACAGGTGCTTGGACCCATGAGATCACAGATGCAGCACTGATGAAGTAAGCATTTAACATCTTGAAATCGGGGGCCGCAGCGGGGAACCGCTGCGGCCCCTTTGCGTTTCTGAATTTGGCGACGTTGGGAAACCCTTGCTTTACTCGACGTAAGGGGCCATGTTTTGCCCATAAGGCCACGATCAAAAAAAGGCCGTTCTAGGGAGAAAAATATGTCAGAAGTGGGTGTCCTTGCGGACGTAGAACGCATTGAGCAAGAAAAACCAATCGATCAATGCTGGAGCGAGAAAACCGTGTACCAGCGCCTGTGCAATACACGCGATGCGCACCCCAATCGGCCTGCGGTCAGTTTTCAGCTGAAATCTGGCCCGAAGGACAAGGCCATCACACTGAGCTGGGCTGACCTGACCCGTAAAATTACCCAAGGTGCAAACCTGCTGCGCTCGCTTGGTATTGGTGAAAATGATGTGGTGGCGTATTTGCTGCCCACCACCCATGAGACCCTGATTACCCTGATGTCTGGCATGACTGCCGGTATTGTCGCGCCCATCAACCCAACGCTGGAAGCGAGCCAGGTGGCGGCGCTGCTAAATGAATGTGGGGCCAAGGTTCTGGTCACATTGAAGGCGTTTCCCAAGGTGGAAATTGCGCAATTGGCAGCGGAAGCATTGAAAACGGCACCGGGTGTTAAGACGGTGATCGAGATTGATCTGTTGCCGCACCTGACACCGCCGCTGAGTTGGATTGTGCCGTTCATTCGGCCGAAAATAGCCGCCGAACATAAGGCGACGATGCTGGATTTCAACAAGGCGCTTGCGGGGCATGCTGCGGACAAGCTGGATTTTGTCGAAAACCTTGACGATCGTTATTGCGCGCATTTCCATACGGGTGGCACAACGGGCATGCCGAAGATTGCCCAGCACCGCCATTCTGGTATCCTTTATAACGGCTGGCTGGGGGCGGAGCTGCTCTATACGGAAACCGATGTTGTGCTGTGCCCGCTGCCGCTGTTCCATGTTTTTGCCGCCTATCCGATTTGGGCTGGCGTGCTGTTTTCCGGTGCGCATATGGTGCTGCCAACCCCTGCGGGTTATCGTGGCGACGGGGTGTTTGACAATTTTTGGAAGCTGATCGAGCGCTGGGGCGCAACCTTTATGGTGACGGTGCCAACGGCGGCGGCGGCCCTGATGCAGCGGCCGGTGGATGCGGATATCTCCACGCTGGACAGCGCGTTTTGTGGCTCTGCGCCTTTGCCGATGGAGTTGTTCAAGCGGTTCCAGAACGAAACCGGTGTAGCGTTGCTGGAGGGTTACGGCATGACCGAGGCAACTTGTCTGGTGTCGATAAACCCCAAGCAGGGTGACAAACGGGTTGGCTCTGTTGGGCTGCGGTTCCCGCATACGGACATCAAAATCCTGCATTGTGCTGATGATGGGTCGATCAACAATGAATGTGATATTGACGAAGTTGGCGAGATTTGCATCAATAATCCCGGCGTTAATGTGGGCGAAACCTATACAGAGGCCGCCAAAAACATCGGCTTGTTTGCGAATGGTACCCATCTGCGCACGGGAGATTTGGGTCGGATTGATGCCGATGGCTATCTGTGGATCACGGGGCGCGCCAAAGATTTGATTATTCGGGGCGGCCACAACATCGACCCGGCGATAATCGAAGAAGCACTGGCGGGCCACCCGGACGTGGCTTTTGCCGGGGCAATTGGTCAACCGGATGCTCATTCGGGTGAATTGCCGATTTGTTATGTGGAGTTGGTGGCCGGTGCCACGGCGACTCAAGACGATCTGATGGCCTATGCCAAGGAGCATGTTCTGGAACGGGCAGCTGTTCCCAAGTATCTGGAAATTATGGATGAACTGCCAAAAACAGCTGTCGGTAAAATATTCAAACCGGATCTGCGACGCATGGCGATCACCCGTGTTTACAACGCAGCGCTGCAATCAGCGGGCATTGGGGCCGAAGTGGTTTCTGTGGCCGAGGATAAAAAACTGGGCTTGGTGGCGAAGCTGTCGAAATCGGATGACAGTGTAACCGATGACGCAGTAACCAAAACGCTGGGGATGTTCGCGCGGCCTTGGGCTTGGGACTAGAGGCGTTTTGAATGTTACTGAATCAGAAATTACCCTAAGGGTGGGTGAATTCTGATGGTTTCATTTTATTGAAAAGTCAAATTCCCTAGAACCACATTCTGCGCAGGGTCCCGTCGCGTTTGATAAGGTGGCGCTGCAATGCGCCGCCGATGTGTAACAGGACCACCACCGCTAAAAACGTCCCTGCAATGCCGTGAATGGAAAAGAACAAATCCTCAATTCGCTCGCTGACGGGGGCGATTGCGGGGATTGGGAACAGGCCGAAAAAATCCATCGGAAAGCCGGAGGCCGAGCTGGCGATCCAGCCCGACAGCGGCATTAATACCATTAGGAAATAGAGGATGCGATGCGCTTGCGTCGCGAGTTTTGCCTGCCAGTTATCGGGGCCGAGCGGCGCGGGGTTGATGGTGCGAAAGTGCCAAATGACGCGCGGAATGATAAGCGAAAATGCCAGTAATCCCAAGGCCTTGTGCCAGCCGTACAGGTATAGCTCGGCAATGCCGATTTTGGCGTTATCCAGGTACAGGCCAAAGGCAATCAGGCCAATAATCAGCAGGGCCAAAACCCAATGGAATAGCTTGGACGTCAGCCCGTAACTGACATCGGTATTTCGCCATTTCATTGCTCAAGGCCTCCGCTTTATGCGTGCTTTGATGGTGATTGCCAGGGTGTCGCCAACCATATCGGGGAAACCAGAGGCGCCGAAATCGTGACGGTTGATGGTGCCAGAAATCTGCACCACCAGATTCTCGCGGTCCTTTGGGTCTTGCCCTTCCAGCTGAAAAAACTTTGCGGTCAATGTCAGCGGGCGGGTGACGCCGCGCACTGTGATTTGGCCTTTGATGCTAGCGACACCATTGCGCATTTGTGCGCTTTGCGAGCTAAATTTTATGGTCGGAAATTTCCTAACATTAAGGACCTTCGCCCCGCGCAGAGCAGAGGTGGCAAAGACAAACCCGCCTTTGGCCGTGCGAGTATCAATGGTCACGTCGATTTTAGAATTCTTGATATTCTGAAAATCAAGCACCAGATCCGCACTGAATTTGGGGAAGCTGCCTTTGACCTCTTCGTTATTGAACAGATAGACGAAACCAATTTGGCTGGCACCATAATCAATTTCATAAGCCCGCGGGGCGGCCGCCAATGGAGCCGTAAAAAGCCCAAACATGAAAAGCGCGCTGATTATTCTGAACATTGTATTCCCCTAGGTTTCTTTGCAGGCTTTTTACAGTTAAAGCGTTTCGGGAAAAACTTGAATCGCCAAAACCTTACCGCGCTACCGCGCTCTCAGGCTTTTGGCGATAACAAATGTATCAGGTATTTCCCGAAACGCTCTAGGCCTTATACCCACAATAACAACTGAGCGCAGAGAATATTCAATGGAAATGAAAAAACGCCCCCTCCGGCAAAGTTATGCTTACCGGAGGGGGTGCTGGAGGGTTGTTCGTTAACTGGCAATTTTTGCTTGATACCCGTGGCGGGCAGATTTGGACAAAGTATAGCGATCTGCCTTGACCCGTAAAATTCGCCCATCGCGTAACAGGCGGTTTAGCGAACGGCTCGTGGCCTCGGGGGACACATCATTTTCTTGTAAATAGCCGTCAAGGTTCGCGATCAGTCGCTCATGGCTAAAGCGGGGTTGATCCTCGACGATGGCGAGGTAGGCGGCGGAGGCTTCCAATAATTGATGCAATGTACTGGCACCGGATTTAGTGGCAAAAGCTGCAAAACCAACCGGCTGGGCAGGGCGCTCTGGTTTGGGGCGTACAATTTCCAAGCTTGGTTTTTGGCGCGTGTTCTCGGTTGTTACATCACCATCGGGCTTTTTTTTTAAGCCCTCCGCCGGGGCGTCAGCTGGGGCAACTTGTTGGTCGCTTGCCAGAATAAGTGTTGCCACTGATCCGCGTCGCCGACTGCCAGCCTCGCGATTAAGAACAGGGCGCGAAATTTTCATATTTTCTTCGTGGGAGGAGCGGACCGCGCGCATTTCGCTGCGGAACTTCTCGGGATCAACCGAGAGGTCCTGGACCTTCGGGCGGCTGGTTTTTGTGCCGCCGCGCAAATGGCGCTCTGCTTCGGTTGCGGCAACCGCCGCCTTGAGCCGTTCCAGTGCATTGGAGCGGCGCGCATGAGAGGGGGTGGATAGTTTGGAATTTGTTGTCTCAAGCAGGCGTTCCAGCGCTTCTTCTTCTTGCTGAATATCGGTTTCGGGTCGTTTTTCGGGGGCACGTTTTACGCGGGTCGGTTCTGCCGCTATATCCTCTGCCATGGCGGCGGCGATTTTCTCGACGGCATCCTTGACGTCTGCGGTAATGGGGGTGGCTAAGGTTTCCTCAACCGGATCATCGTCACGCAGCATCTCGGCGGCAGGTTTTTCTGGTTCTTGTGCACCAGGTTCCAATGCGCCGCGTCGTGAAGAAAACTGTGTGGGTTCTACAAAGCTGTCCTTGGGTTTATCAGCCACAGGCGCAGGCTTAACCGGGGTCACTTTGCGCGGGGCGCTGCGGCGTGAGGCGAAGACGGGAAATGCCTCCGGCTCCGGTTCTTTGATGGCAGGGGCGACAGGAGGCGCATCGACGATTGTTGCCTGACGCAACACAATGCTGTTTTCGGAAACCTCTGCGTCGACCTTATTCGGGTTTGCATCGCGCGCGATCCGGTGCAAAGTGTCTGCATCCGGTTGAATGGGTTCCCCGCCAAAATATCGGTCTTCTGCGGCGAGTTTGCGAAAATACTCTGCCACCAGTTGCATCGTTGTAAAGGGATCGTCAAAACCCTCCAGCGTGCAAGAGAAAGTCCCGTAGGACACCGTCATTACTTTTGATTGCGAATCCATATTAATCTCTACTCTACTACTCGTTAAACATACCAACTATGGTTAATTTAACGAGTCTGCTGGCTTCTGCCTAAAGAAAAACCCTAAATACACTATGAATAGGGTGAATTATTTGGGGATTGGCGCGATATAGGAACCAATGTGAAAAACTTTAGTCGAATTGTTGAAAGTGTTCAAAACCTGACAGTTTTAGGCAATGGTGCCTTAATTGTTGACGATTTGTTAATAGCGCTGGATTTTGCACCACGATTGTTTTGTGCGGATGGCGGGGGGAACCGGGCGTTGGCGCTGGGGTTAACGCCCGAAAAAGTGATTGGGGATCTGGATTCGGTAGATCGCGGTGCGCTGGCGGCGGCGGGAGTGGAAACACATTTCGTAGACGATCAAGATACAACCGATTTTGAGAAGTGCATTGCACTGTTGCAAGCGCCGGTCATTTTGGCTGTTGGATTTATGGGGCAGCGGCTGGATCATCAACTTGCGGCGCTGAATGCGCTGGCGAAGTTCCCGCAGCAACCCGTGGTGTTGATCGACGCCGAGGATATTTGTTTCCTGTGCCCACCTGAGTTGCAGTTGAAATTGCCACTGGGGACGCGGTTTTCGCTGTTTCCCCTCCAACAGGGGCAGTGCAACAGTAGCGGTCTGGCATGGCCGCTGAATGGCTTGGACTTGTCACCGACGGGGCGGATCGCGACCTCTAATACAACCTCAAAGGACACCCTATATATAGAAGTGCTGTCCGGGCTGCATATTTGCATCCTGCCAAAACAGCATTTGGCTGCGGTTTTGGCGGGGTTGATTATTATTGATTGACGAGTCAATTAAAAATAACCTAAGGCTGGGGGGAATACAAAAGGAATCCCACCATGCCCAAAGTTGGAATGGAGCCTATTCGGCGCAAAGCCCTGATCGATGCCACCATCGGCGAGGTGGGGCGTGTTGGGTCACTGGATGTGACTGTCGGGCAGATTGCCAAGCGGGCCGGCATGTCCAGCGGGCTGGCGCATCACTATTTTGGCGGCAAGGAACAGATTTTTCTGGCAGCCATGCGTCACATCCTCGGGCAGTTCGGGGCGCAGGTGCGGCGCGAAATGGCCGGGACCACGACTCCTTACGCGCGGTTGCAAGCCATTGTTGCCGCCAGTTTTCACAAAGACAATTTTGCCCCCGAGGTGGTTGCCGCGTGGCTGACATTCTATGTGCAGGCGCAAACCTCGCCTGAGGCGCGCCGCCTGTTGCGGGTCTATGCACGGCGGTTGCATTCCAATCTGGTGTTTAATTTGCGGCCCCTGACGGAGCGGCCAGAGCATGTGGCACAAGGCATGGCCTCGATCATCGACGGGTTTTATCTGCGCCATGCTTTGCAAGACAGCCTGCCGGACCGGGCGGAAACCAAGGCGTTGGTGATGGAATATCTGGAATTGCAATTGCAACGGGCAAGGTGAGGGGGTGCTCCCGCCAAAATGAGAAGCGCTGATGCGCCCTTTATTTTGTTGGGCCGTGCCTCGCTGCGCTCGGAAAAGCGTGAAGAGTTGATGGCGTGTGTTTGGGTGATGTTTTGGGGCGTTCCTGAGAAGCAGTTCAAGGGCAGCTATGCCTTAAACGCGCAGGAGAAACTGTAGTGGTGCGATTCGCCTTCGGGTTAACCCGAAGGCGAATAACCAAAAGTAAGGGATTGCCGTTATGGATGCGGATTTTATCATTATCGGGGCGGGTTCTGCGGGCTGTGCCATGGCTTATCGGTTGTCGGAGGATGGGGCCAACAAGGTGTTGGTGATTGAATATGGCGGTACCGATATGGGGCCGTTTATCCAGATGCCTGCCGCCTTGAGTTATCCGATGAACATGAAGACCTATGATTGGGGATTTCAATCGGAACCGGAACCGCACCTTGGGGGGCGTCGCTTGGCGACGCCACGGGGCAAGGTTGTGGGGGGGTCTTCCAGCATTAACGGTATGGTTTATGTGCGCGGACATGCGCGGGATTTCGACCATTGGCAGGAGAGCGGCGCAGAGGGCTGGAGCTACGGCGATGTGTTGCCGTATTTCAAGCGCATGGAAAACTGGCATGAGGGTGGCCATGGCGGTGACGCGGATTGGCGCGGCACTGACGGCCCTTTGCACATCACGCGCGGGCCGCGGGATAATCCGCTTGTGCAGGCGTTTGTGCAGGCTGGCGGGCAAGCGGGTTACCAGATGACGGGGGATTACAACGGTCATCAGCAAGAGGGTTTTGGCCCGATGGAACAGACGGTGTGGCAGGGGCGGCGCTGGTCGGCAGCGAATGCCTATCTGCATCCGGCGCTGAAGCGGGATAATTGCGAGATTATGCGGGCATTCGCGCGACGCATTGTGATTGAGGGGGGCCGCGCGGTTGGTGTCGAGGTGGAACGTGGCGGCAAGATTGAGGTGCTGCGGGCACGCCGCGAGGTGATTATCGCGGCCTCCAGCATCAATTCACCCAAGCTGCTGATGTTGTCGGGGATTGGCCCAGCGGCGCAATTGCGCAAGCACGGGATCGAGGTAATCGCCGACCGGCGCGGTGTCGGGCAAAACCTGCAAGATCATCTGGAGATGTACATCCAGATGGCCTGTTTGCAGCCGATCACCCTGTTCAAACACTGGAACATCCTGTCCAAGGCCATGATCGGGGCGCAATGGCTGTTTACCAAAACCGGTCTCGGCACCAGCAACCAGTTTGAATCGGCGGGATTTATCCGGTCACAAGCGGGCGTCGAATACCCGGACATCCAGTATCATTTCCTGCCTATGGCCGTGCGCTATGACGGGCAAGCAGCCGCCGAAGGCCACGGGTTTCAGGCGCATGTCGGGCCAATGCGCTCCCCTTCGCGGGGGGCGGTCACGCTAAAATCAGCAGACCCCAAGGACGCGCCAAGCATCCTGTTTAACTATATGTCCACCGATCAGGACTGGCAGGATTTCCGCCGCTGTATCCGCCTGACGCGCGAGGTTTTTGGGCAGGAAGCATTCTTGCCGTTTGCGGGCAAAGAAATCCAGCCCGGTGCCGCGTATCAGTCTGACGCGGAATTGGATGGCGCAATTATGGAACATGTAGAAAGTGCCTATCACCCCTGCGGT
The DNA here is from genome assembly GCA_024280735.1 of Alphaproteobacteria bacterium. Lineage (GTDB taxonomy): Bacteria > Pseudomonadota > Alphaproteobacteria > Rhodobacterales > Rhodobacteraceae > Amylibacter. Next base: position 30,308 of record JAJRPO010000017.1, read on the forward strand.
ACCTGCAAAATGGGTGCTATAGATGACCCAACGGCGGTGGTTGATCCTGAATGCCGGGTGATCGGGGTTGCGGGGCTGCGGGTCGCGGATAGCTCGGTCTTTCCGCGTATCCCGAACGGCAATCTGAACGGGCCGTCGATTATGGTGGGCGAAAAGGCGAGCGATCATATTCTGGGTAAAGGTCTGTTGAGTAAGTCCAATGCCCAGGCCTGGGTGCATCCGGAATGGGAAAGTAAGCAGCGCTGAATGAAGCCAGAGCAAGATTGTTGGCAATAAAGCGTTTCGGCTTTTCCAAACAGGTTTGCGGCCAAGTTAAGGTGTATCTAGTTTGGGTATCTTGCCTCGCCATGCGGCCGTTTTTCAAGGGCAGTGAAATTTCGTTGGTCAATTTGGATGACTTTGAATTTGTTTAGGCCTATTCTGCTTGATAGCGCCAAGAATACCTGAAGGAGAATTCACTTGAAACCTATGTTTTCCATGGCCGCTCTAGAAAGCGCTGCTGCCCAAGTTTACGCCGAGATGTTGCCAACGCCGCAATTGAACTGGCCACTGTTGTCACACCGCCTTGGGGCGGAGACTTGGGTCAAACATGAAAACCACACGCCGATCGGGGCCTTTAAGGTGCGCGGCGGCATTACTTATGTGAATGAATTAGCGGCTAAAGGGGAGTGTTCGGGCATTATCACGGCGACGCGGGGTAATCACGGGCAATCCATTCCGTTTGCTGCGCGCCGCCACGCCATCCCGGTGACGGTTTATGTGCCAGAGGGAAATTCGACGGAAAAGAACGCAGCAATGCGGGCTTGGGGGGCGGATTTGCAGGTGTTTGGATCGGATTTCGAGGCCGCGCGGCTGGAGGCCATTCGGGTTGGCGCAGCGCGAGGTCTGCATCCGATTCCGCCGTTTGACGAGATGTTGGTGCGCGGGGTGGCGAGTTACGCATTGGAACTGTTCACCGCTTTGCCTGATCTGGATGTTGTCTATGCCCCTGTGGGCATGGGCTCGGGGATTTGCGGCTTGATAACCGTGCGCGATTTGCTGGGATTAAAGACCGAGATTGTCGGCGTGGTTTCAGACCGCGCCGATTCCTATGCGTTGAGTGTTGCTGCGGGCCGGATTATTGGCACTGAAACGGCCAATACTTTTGCGGATGGCATGGCGTGCCGGTTGCCGATGCAAGCGCCCTTGGACATTATTTCAGCCGGCGTGGCGCGGTTGGTGCGGGTCAGTGATGACCAGATCGCGGCTGCAATGCGGGACTATTTCACCGATACACATAATGTTGCAGAGAGTGCAGGTGCCGCACCGTTGGCTGCGGCGACATTGGAGCAGGGGCAGTTGGCGGGGCGCAGGGTTGGTTTGATTTTGAGTGGCGGTAATGTGGACCGCGATTGGTTTAGGCAGGTTTTGGCGGGAGGCACGCCGCAAGTACCTTAGCGGAGGCGCTGGCGCGCCACTACCCTTGAGCGCTTCGCGCGGGGTTTCGCTCCGCTCGGGGGATATTTTTTACAAAGTAGAAATGAAAAGGAAAGCGGCAGGTCACAGGGGAAGCGTTCGGAGAAACAGGCGTTTTATTCGCTGATGGCGTAGGGCAGCACGCCGTGACGGTTGTGATCTATGGTCAGGGCGCGCTCCAACGGGGGGACTGATCGCTGGTGGCAATTTGTGCGCTCGCAAATGCGGCAGGAAATGCCGATGGGTTCCAGCGCGCGGGCGTTCTCGACGTCCAGATCATCGGTATAGACCAGCGCGTTTGCGTGGCGCAGCTCGCAGCCCAACCCAATAGCGTAGCGCCGCGTCGGGGCGTTAAAGGCCCCACCGGATTTTGACACATCACGCGCGAGGCAAAAGTATTTCAATCCGTCGGGCGTTTGGGCCAGCTGGCGCAAGAACTGGCCCGGTGTTTCAAAGGCGCGGTGGACGTTCCACAACGGGCAAGCGCCGCCAAAGCGGGCAAATTGCAGGCGGGTGGCGGAATGGCGTTTGGTGATGGTGCCGGCCTGATCAACCCGCACAAAGAAGAACGGGATGCCTTTGAGACCGGGGCGTTGCAGGGTCGAGAGACGATGCGCCACCTGTTCAATCGAGGCCCCGAAACACAGGCCCAGCTTTTCCAGATCGTGACGGGTATCCCGGGCCGCTTGCAGGAAACGCTTGTAGGGCATCACCGCCGCACCGGCAAAGTAATTGGCAAGGCCGATTTTGCAGATGGCGCGGGCTTCTGGTGTTTTGAAATTGGCGAAATCAAGCGTTGCTTCTAGCAGATCATCATGGGCAATAAGGGCGGTTTGATGGGCAATCTGGAACAGACGGGTGGCGGCATTGGCGTTACTGGCCAGTGTCAGGAGTTTGGTTTCTGGGTCATAAATGCGTAGGCCTTTGTCGCCGGTCACGGTTGTTACGTGGTGGTGTTGGCGCAGCCATTGGACGGCGGCATTGACCGGCAAGGCCCCTTGCAGATTGGCGGCGGCGGCGTATTTCTCGGCCACATGGTCGATGCTGTCGATATAATTATCGCAATAGTGAAAGAAGTCGCGCACTTCGTCCCAGGGCGACAGGGCGAGGGTGGATTCCTCGCGGCCCAATGCCTCGTCCAAGGCGGCGAGTCGTTCCTGATTTTGGCGGTAGGCTTGGTGCAGGGTCAAGAAAGCGCGCGCCAGTGCCGGGGCGTTTGAAGCCGTTAGTTGCAGGTCCGCGGTGGGGGGCGGGGCGTCGGCAAAGACCGGATCGGCCAGGGCCTCGCGCATGTCGGTGACGATGCGGGCGGCCTCGCCTACTGACAGTTTTGTGACGTCAAAGCCGAATTCTTGGGCCAAAGCCAAGACCACTGTGGTGGAAATTGGTCGGTGGTTGTTTTCCATCTGGTTGAGGTAGGGCAGCGAGACGCCGAGTTTGGCGGCGAAAGCCTTTTGGGTCAGCGACAGGCGCGTGCGTTGTTCACGGAGGATGACACCGGCATAGAGTTTTTGGCCACGCATGGGGAACCTCGGGTTTTGCTAAGTTGCAATATAGGGTTTGCAAACCTGCTGTGCAAGTCGTGTTAAACCGTGCTTGCGTCGCCCATTCCGTTTTCCACAGAGGCCGCATAACGGGCGAGGAAATAGGCCAGTATCGCGCAGACAATGATGCAGATTAACAAAGGATAAACGCCGCGATCCTCGGTCAGCAGGATGGCGACGAGGGCGGATATGGCGGCACCGCTGAGGGTGAGCATCGCACCACCAAGGCCGGCGGCGGTGCCTGCAAGGCGTGGATGGATGCCCAGCATGCCTGCGGTGGCATTGGGGATTACCAAGCCGTTGCCAATGCCAATCGAAATGGTAAAGCCGAAAAAGGCCAGCGGGTGTGTTGCGCCAAGCAGGATGACGATTAGGGACAGGGTCATGCCGACGGTGGTAATCGCCGTTCCCGTAATCATCAGGTGATAGATGCCAAACCGTTCCGCGTAACGTCCGGTGAAAAAGTTACCCAACATATAGCCCATCGGCGTGAAGATGAAATAGAGGCCAAGCTGGCTGGGGGACAACCCGTAAACCACGTCACCTACAAATGGTGCGCCGCCCAGCATGGCAAAGAAACAGGCCGAAGCAAGGCCGGCACAACCTACGTAAGCCCAGAAACGCCGCGATTTCAGCAGGGCAGGGTAGCTGCGAAACTGATCGCTCATGCTGGAGGATCTGAACATGTTGGTTTCCCCCAGATCGCGCCATACCAGTAATAATGTAAAGGTGCCGGCAGTGGCCAACGTCCAAAATGCCGCCTGCCAACCAAAGAACTCTTGTAGGAAGCCGCCTATCGTGGGGGCCATCATCGGTGCAATGGCCATGCCCATAGAGACATAGCCGATCATGCTGGCGGCGCCCTTGCCGCTGATCATATCGCGGATAGCAGCGCGAGAGACGGCAAATCCGGCTACGACCGCCGATTGTAACACCCGTGCCATCAGCAGAATGGTAATGTTCTCGGCGGTGGCGCAGATCACAGAGGCGACAATGAACAGCATCAGGCCACCCAATAAAACAGGTCTGCGGCCATATCGATCTGACAAAGGGCCGACCAGAAACTGCACAATAGCTGTGGTCAACAGGTAACCCGATACCAGAAACTGGATCACCCCGTAACTGGCACCATAATGTTTCGTAATCGCGGGCAGGGAAGGCAGGAAAATATTCAATGACAAAGCGGCAGTCGCTGCAATTACCACAAGTGTGAAAAGCGTCGGCGGCGTATTGGGATCAAGGAAACGAGGGGCGTTTAAATTATTCATGGTACACGTCTAAGGGGAGATTTTAACAGTGTCTATGGGGGAAATGAACTTGTGATCTATCGGGGCAAAAAATGTGATCAAGTTTGGTTTTTCAGTGTTTGGAATTAGCGAAATTCAACGAAGGAAAGCGCTGTATCGGCGTATTTACTGCCTTTAAATACGCTATTAATGGTAATTTTCACCCATTTTGCGGTTTCGGGTTCTGGCAGGGTGAATTGCTGTAAATCAGACATATCGGACAGGCCGATTTGATATGTTGACCCATTTGACAGCTCTATTTTTAGTTCGGAAACGCGACTGTTGGTTGCAAAAGTCTTGGCCGTGCGGGTATAGCCGTTTCTAAAAATTATCCGGCTGATTTCTTTTGGTTTGTTGAAATCAAAAACCAGCCACTCGCCGACGCCCTGGCCTTCGTTGTTTTCCACCCAAGCCAAGCCGTCGTCATTGGCCAGATTGGCCATTCGATAGGTGTATTTGCCGGATTTTTGCGGGTTAAGATAAGACGAGGCGCAGATGCGCCAGCCGCGCAGGGTATCACAGCGGGGATCGGCAGGCAGGGGCGGGCCGTCGGTGCGGCTGAGGCGTGCGGGGACCTCCTCATTTGCGTAGGTTTTTGGGTTATAGAGGGAGAAGTTTTTCGGTAGGGCGGCGGGGTCTTGCGCCTTGGCCGCCAAATCTGCCTTGGCTTGGTCTGAAAGTAAATCCGAAAGCGGGCGCAGGGGGCCGCTATTCAATACGGGCTTATCCGGTTCCGGCGTTTTTAAATATTTGGCAAAGGCGGCGTTTTCCATCAGGGCAAAGATCGAAATACCGCGGTTAAACGACGTGGTCGAACTGTCGTTCAACCCGCCTTTGTTGTGCAGGGCGATCACTTCAAAATCGAGGTTGAAGATCAGCGAGCCGGAGCTGCCGCCGAGCGTGTCGCAGCGGTGGCGGAAATCGGTACGGGCATAGGGTTCCGGCGCATAGGCCTTGCAGCGGAAACGGGTCAGGCGTTTGGGCATGCCTGCCGGATGGTGGATCAAGAACAGCGACTGGTTCGGCTTGGCCTGTTTGGGTTGCAACTGGAAATATCCGAACTGGTCGCCGGGCCGACCATCAACCCGGAGCAGGGCGAAATCCAGATCGGGGTCGGCGGCGATGGGGGTGACGTCGACCTCAAATGTGGGGGCGTCTTCTTGGTCCTCGCGCAGGAAATCGAACACGGCGATCGAGCGGATCACCCTGTCCTCAGTGCTGTAACCGGGGATGCAATGGTAATTCGTTAACAAAACATCCGGCGCGATCAGATTGGCGGTGCAGGTGCCGAACGACTTGGTGCCTTCACTGTCCACGATTAGCATATCAAGCCGCGCAATTGGCGCGCCAAACAGGCGGTAACGATCATCGGGGTTGAATTCCGACAGGGGTTCAAACGCGCCGCCTTCTTGTGCGGCCAACAGGGCTTTGTTGCCGCCGGTGGTTTGGTCGGGAACCAGCAGCAATTGGCCAAAGCTGCTGGCCGGAAAACCGAGTTCGTCGGCAGAGGTTTGGGTCGCTAACAGAGAAACCAGAAAGAGGCCAAGAGCCTGACGGGCCAAAGGCCGAAATCTTGATGGAAACATAAACTTCTCCGCAGCAAATACCGCCAAAACCGGACGGGTCAGAACAGGTTAACGGAAATTTACCTATTACATAAGAGGTTTTTCAAATTACGCTGGCATCAGGGGCCAAGTGTCGGAAAGACGATAGCCGGTTTGCCAAGGGTCATCGGGATGGCAGATGATTTCCGTCTTGCCACTAATCCACGCGCGGCCTTGCAGGCTGGGAATAATGGCGGGCTTATCACCAACGGTTGTCGCCTGTTCCACCCGACAGTCAAACCGCGAATCCAGAATGGAGTGGCTGACATAACTGTCGCCCACGGCCAACTGCCCGCGCGCGACAAGTGTTGCCATGCGGGCCGAACTGCCGGTGCCGCAAGGCGAGCGGTCCAGCTTGCCCGGGTCTATCACCACGGTGTTTTTGCCGGTTAACACGCCATCAACCGGTTTGACGGGCAGGGTGAACTGGCAAAAGGAAATGATATTCCAGTCGTTGGCCGGATGGTTGAATCCCAGCTGCTCATTCGCGGCTTTGGTCACTTTGGCGCCGGTAACTGCCAGATCGCGGGCCTCGTCGGCTGTTAGCGAAAACCCCAGCGCGCGGGCAGGGACGATCACATAACTGTCACCGCCAAAGGCCACATCAACGGTGAGGCTGTCAAAACCAGCGACCTCTAGTGGCGCATCAAGACGGGATACAAAGGACGGCACATTGGTGATCCGCACGGCCCGCGCCTTACCATCCTCGCAAAACGCTTGCACATGGATCAGCCCCGCCGCGACCTCCAGATAAAACTCGGTCACCGGCTCGACCATCGGGATTTGCCCCGTATCCAGCAATACCGTCGCCACACACATGGCGTTAGAGCCGGACATCGGCGGGGTGTGTTCCGGTTCCATCGTCAGGAAAGCCGCCGCCGCCTTGGGGTTTTTCGGCGGCACCAGCAGGTTGAAATGGTTGTAAACCCCGCCGCGCGGCTCGTTCAGCAGCAGATTGCGCAAATGGCCGTCACTGTGCAGCCACGCCATTTGCTGCCACAGAGTATCGCCGGGTGGGGGCACCACGCCAGAGATCACCACATTGCCAACTTCGCCCTCCGCATGGGCATTGATCACAGAAATTGACGGCTGGGTCATCATACGATTTGCATGTCGTCGCTTAGCGCTGCTTTGGTCATATCTTCCACCGTAATTCTAGAACCATCATCAAATGTGAACACCACATCCCCGCCGCTGTCCACTGCAAAGCCAAGGGCGTCATCAATGGAACTGACATCAGAGCGGTTGATTTTCAATGTATCTATGTCGTCGGTAAAATCGCGGATGGTGTCCTTGCCGAACTTGCCCTTGAAGATGAATTTATCTGCGCCAGCCCCGCCCGTCAGATCATCACGGCCACCGCCGCCTGTCAATTTGTCCCGACCTTTGCCGCCGAACAGATCGTCGTTACCGCGGCCACCCAGCAATTTGTCATTGCCATTGCCGCCGCGCAGATCGTCGCTTTGGCCATTGCCTTTCAACGTGTCCTTGCCCTTGCCACCCTTCAGGATATTGGCCAGCCCGTTCCCCGTCAGCGCATCACTGCCTGCGCCACCGGTCGCGTTTTCGATATCGGTGTTATAGGCAACCACCACGTCCTGATAGCCGCCGAAGGTCGAAAACTTGCCAGAGCGTAGATCGAGGGTCACATCCGTACTGCTGGCGGAGGCGTCCAGAATATCGGTGCCGCCGGAATCCCAGATCGCGTCCGTGGTGTCGGTGCGTTTTCCGGTGTAACGGGTGTCACCTGCGTTATACGCAACCTCTCCCCACAGGTCTTGCAGGGCCAGAATGTCATACAATTGCATGGCATCGCCGTCCAAGCCCGTGTCCGGGTTTGCTGTGTACGACAGCACTGAATATTTGTTGTTGTCAGTACCCGCAGGCACGGCCGGGGTGGAAAACGTGTGTTTCAACCCCATAGCATGGCCCAATTCATGCAAGAGTAAGCTGAGTTCACCGGTCAAATCCAGTGTGTTGTCGAAAACCACATAGCTGTCAAACCGTGTGATGGCCCCGTCAAAGGAAGAACTGGCAGAATAGCCGCCCAAGCCTGTGGATGATCCGGTAAAATCGACTTTTCCGACATTCATATCGGGGTCATCGTCGCCCGTTATCTCAACAAAATCCACATTAAGGAAGGTTTCAATATTGGCCAGTGCGGCCTCGAACTTGGTTTTTTCAGCGGTTGAAAAATCTGTCCATCCGGTGCGGTCAAAGCTGAAATAATCAACCGGCTGGCTGGTGCCCGCATATTGATAGGTCACAACCTCGCGGCTGGACCCCGTGCTGTTAATGGATTTGCCGACAAGGCCGGCAAATTGCATGGCGGACAGAATATCATCTTGGCTGGGCATGGCATTGCTCCGTTTTCCCGAGGGGTGTTGTCACAACCTTACACAGGAATTTTGGTCCCACCAAACGAAGCAACCGCCACCCCGTCAAAAACAGCGATAATTCGCAACCCTGCGGGCAGCTAGATGATTGAAATATCGTCGGTCAGGGCGGCGATGGTACTGTTTTCAACGGTGATGATCGACCCATCGGCAAAGGTGAATACCACGTCACCGCCAACTTCTGCCGCCAAGGCAATGGCCGCATCAACGGTGCTGATTTCAGAGTGAGTGAAGCTCAGTGTGTCGAGATCGTTTTCGAAATCGGTGATCTTGTCTTTGCCAAATTCCGCGGTGTTAAACACAAAAACATCTGCATCGTCGCCACCTGTCAGCGTATCATTGCCGCTGCCGCCATTCAGGGTGTCCTTGCCTTTGCCGCCAAACAATTTGTCGCCCAGCTCGTCACCGGATAAATTGTCGTCGCCTCTGCCGCCGCGCAGAATGTCCCTGCCTTTGCCGCCGTTCAACTCGTCAGCGCCATTGCCCCCCTTGAGGATGTCGGCCTTCTCATAGCCATTCAAGGTGTCAGCGCCTTTGTCGCCTTTGAGGAGGTTTGCCACTTCGTTGCCATTTATGCTGTCGTCGCCCGTGCCCCCTGTTGCGTTCTCGATGACGCTGCCGACGGCGATTGCTAAGTCATGGGTCGCGTCAAAAGTTGACGTAGCGCCCTGACGCAAATCAATTTGCACGGCTTCGGTTTGGGCAGAGGCATCGAAAATATCGGTGCCGCTGGCGTCTGTCACAACCTGCACGGAATCCGCATCATCGCCAAGATAGCTGGTATCACCATCGTTGCCTGTGGTCACGGCACCCCAAAGGTCTTGCAATGCCAGAATGTCAAAGGCCTGATAGCCAGCCGCAAATCCCCCTGAATCCGGGTCGAGCTGGTTGGACATCACTGTATATTTGTGGCTGTCAGTGCCGTCGGGAACCACGGGGCCAACAAATGAGTTCTTGAGTCCCATAGCATGGCCCAGCAGCTGCAAAACCTTTTCGTAAGCGCCGGCCATATCCAGATCATTATCAAACAGAACATAGGCGTCATAACTGGTAACTTGGGATTCAGTGACGGTGGCGTCATCTGGATCGGTTGCCACATCCGCGAGGGTTCTCTCGATGCCGAAACTTGTGGTCGGGCCACCCGCTACGTCTACTTTGCCGAAATTAACATCCGGCTCGTCCGTGTTAACCTCGGGATCATCTACAAATACCTGAAACTCCACATTGAGGAAGGTTTCCATTTCGTCCATAGCTTGTTTGATCAGTGCTTTTTCCGCATCGCTAAAATCGCTCCAGCCGGTTTGTCCGGCCCCAAAGTAATCGTCAGGGGCGGTGGTGCCGGCAAATTCATAGGTGATAACCTTGACCGCATCCGTGCCTTCTTCGCTGCGGTTAACCTTTGCGCCAAACAGCTTTGTATTTTGCATAGACTCGAGGATTTCTGCTTGGGTGGCCATGGGGTTCTCGCTTAATAAATGTTAACTGTTGGAGCGTGTTTATTACTTGCCCGCACGAAATAACAGAAGATTTTATTTGGTGGAAGGAAAAGGGAATAATTTGCAACTTTGCACTTTGCAATCTCGACGTTGGCGAGACTTTGCAAATTTGCCAAATACCGCTGTATTCCCCGCAACATTCCCCGTAAGTTGTTCCAAATCGCTCACAGGGAGGCACGCGCGTGCAGGATATTCTTCAGGAACTTGAAAATCGTCGCGAGGTTGCCCGTATGGGCGGCGGGGAGCAGCGTATTGCAGCGCAACATTCCAAAGGCAAGCTGACGGCGCGAGAGCGGGTCGAGGTTTTGCTGGACGAGGGCAGTTTTGAAGAGTTCGATATGTTCAAGACGCACCGCTGCACCGAATTTGGCATGATGGAAAAACAGCATCCGGGCGACGGGGTTGTTACCGGCTGGGGCACGATCAACGGGCGGATGGTTTACGTCTATTCGCAGGATTTCACCGTCTTTGGGGGGTCCTTGTCCGAAACCCATGCGGAAAAGATTTGCAAGGTTCAGGAAATGGCCGTGCGCAACGGCGCGCCGATCATCGGCATCAGCGATTCAGGTGGCGCGCGCATTCAAGAGGGCGTGGCGTCCTTGGCGGGGTATGCCGAGGTGTTCCAGAATAACGTGATGGCATCCGGCGTGGTGCCGCAGATTTCCCTGATCATGGGGCCTTGTGCCGGTGGCGCGGTGTATTCACCTGCGATGACCGATTTCATTTTTATGGTGCGCGACAGTTCTTACATGTTTGTCACTGGTCCCGATGTGGTGAAAACCGTGACCAATGAAATTGTCACAGCCGAGGAGTTGGGCGGCGCGAAAACCCACACCTCCAAATCTTCCGTTGCGGATAAAGCGTTCGAGAACGACATGGAGCTGCTGATGGAAACCCGTCGGCTGGTTGATTTCCTGCCGTTGAACAATCGCCAAAAGCCCCCCGTGAGGCCGTTCTTTGATGATGTGGCACGGGCGGAAACCTCGCTCGATAGTCTGGTGCCGGAAAACCCGAACACGCCCTATGACATGAAAGAGCTGATTGCCAAACTGGCGGATGAGGGTGACTTTTTCGAAATTCAGGAGGATTTCGCGAAGAATATCCTGACCGGATTTATTCGCCTTGAGGGTTCTACTGTGGGGGTTGTGGCCAACCAGCCGATGGTGCTGGCGGGGTGTCTGGATATTGACAGCTCGCGCAAGGCCGCGCGGTTTGTGCGTTTTTGCGATGCCTTTGAAATCCCGATCCTGACGCTGGTGGATGTGCCCGGCTTCCTGCCTGGAACGGCGCAAGAATACGGCGGCGTGATCAAACACGGCGCGAAATTACTGTTCGCTTACGGCTAGGCGACGGTGCCCAAGGTGACGGTGATTACCCGCAAAGCCTACGGCGGCGCATATGACGTGATGGCCAGCAAACACCTGCGCGGCGATTTCAACTATGCGTGGCCAACAGCCGAGATTGCGGTGATGGGGGCCAAGGGGGCGGTGGAAATTCTGTATCGTTCCGAGCTGGGCGACCCCGCCAAAATCGCCGCCCGCGTAGCTGATTACGAGGCTCGCTTTGCCAACCCGTTTGTGGCGGCTGAAAAGGGCTTTATTGATGAGGTGATTATGCCGAAGAACACACGGATACGGGTGTCACGGGCGTTTGCCTCACTCAGGGGGAAGAAGCTGGAGAACCCTTGGAAGAAACATGATAATATTCCGTTGTAGGAGGGGGTGAGCCGGTGGTTGAGTGGGTTTATACGTTGTGCCGTTCGTTGCATTTGCTGGGAGGTAAAGCACATTATAGTGACATCGCAGAGATGGCATTCAAACTGAATGAGCAGAACAATGACCAAAAAGATCCTAAGGCCACGATTAGAGATGCATTACAGCGGTATTCGAGAGACTCTACAAAGGGGAAAAGACAAGGCATTCTTGAAGGTGATGCCCATGATGTTTTCCGATTTGAACCGCAAAGAAGTAGTGGAATATATTGGTTTTCTGAAGGCGATAACCCAATAAGAAAGTATGCGATTGGAGAGCTGGACAAAGAGGCACTTAGGGCAAGACTGGAATCTGGTGAAAGTTCTAGTAGGAAAATTCAGAAATCGGTTTTGGATGCTCTTGATGAAGATGACGAAAATAGAAAAGTTTTTGTGAATGAGCATTGGCGGAAGTGGCCATCGTCGAACTCTAAAGAACCCCACACCCTAACCATATCCCACGCCGACGCCTCGCCCTTCGCCCCCGAAGGCCTGCGGGCCTTCTTTGAATACCGTGACCTTGGCATCGACACTGCCACCCAAGGCGACATCGGCGCGCAAGTCATACGTGCGGTTCCGGGGGAGGCATCAGCGGGGGCTTGGCATTCCCACGACCTCACGTTCCAGATGGTTTATGTGACCAAAGGCTGGGTTGAGTTTGAATATGCGGGCCATGGCAAGGTGATGATGCGGGCAGGGTCGTCCGTGTTGCAACCGCCAAATATTGTGCATCGCCTGACCCGCAATTCCGACGATATGGAATTGCTGGAAATCACCGCACCTGCCGCGTTTGAGACCAAACTCGAGGGTGCGCCGATATGATCCGCCTTGTTGCCTTTCTGCTGCTAACCAGCCCCGCCGCCGCGCAAGTGGTGGTGCCTTCGGGGCAGGCTGTGGAAACACATTCCTTCGAGGTTGTGGCCCAAACGGAAGGCAAGCACCTGCTGTTTGTCGGCCTTGTTGCGCCGGACCTGAAGGCGGACAGCTATGACAGCGCCGCCAAGGATATGGATGTGCTTTGTACCGAAGTAGCCTTGCCCGAAGCTTTCACCCAGGCCCGCCAAGGGCTGGCCATCACCGAGGTTTCCATCCGGCTGGCGGACCGACCGCTGGCATATGGCGAGACCGACCCGCAAGCGGTTCAATTTATGAGTTTTTACGACATTTCGACAGGAGAATGCACATGGCATTGATCAGACACCCCAATAGGATACTGCAACTAATTGCAGGTTCCGTGCGGATTCGTGACGGATTCGCACCAGTAACGCGGATTATCGCCGCTTTTCGACCTAAATCATCGATGCAGGCGTTTGATTTTATGCGAATCTCTGCTAGCCTCCCGCAAGGTCGCTCCCAAGCGGCTTGTACCTCGAATTACGCAAGTAATGACTCTGACAAACAAACAACTAGGAACTCAATATGTCCTTTAAGCTTAAAACTGCCCTCGTTATCGTTGCAATCGCTGTATCAGCATGTGGCCAGCAACAAGAAGAACCTGTTATGCTGGATATCACACCAGAACCAGTTTCTTCTAAATTGGGCTAACCCCCTTTCGGGGCGCGCCAGCCGCGCCCCGATTTCCATTGCCGCCCTTAATCGGGGGTATGCGTAATGGCCAAGGCATATATGCTCAAGCATCGCGGGTTTCCCGGGCGGATGCCTAGCTCCGATTTTCAATTTACATTGCGCCGTGCCAATCCCAAAGGGGCCACCCCTTTGAAAGCGCGCGAGCGGTATGCGGACCGCAGGGCCGCCGACAAACGCGCCGATCTGGCGTTTATGGAGGCCCTGTGGCAGAATTTCGGGGCCGAGCCGTTTGAGCGCGGTAATCTGGATGCAGGGCGGTTGAACTGGCTGCTGGGCCGCGAGGTGGTGCCGGCGTCTGACCCGTTTGATCCTGCCGATTACGAGGCCATGCTGCGCATTGACATACCTCGCGTTATGGTTGCTTTTCCCGATGTGATCATTGACCTGCCCGAGGACGACTCGGCGTGATTCTGCCTATGAAAATAGGGTTTTGGCAGGGATTTGCCGAAAAAGGCGGGGGGGGGCTGCTCCCCCTATGCTTGTGGCTGATGCCGCGCTACCCTTTGTCTGTACGGGGTGGGTTCACCGTGCCAACGATAAAGGGCAGAAAATGCAAAGCAGACATATTTTCGCGGGCCTCGTTCTGGCGCTCACGCTTGGCGCGTGTGACCAGTTTGAGAACCGTACAGTTAACCGCGCCGCAACGGGCGCAACAATTGGGGCTGTTGCCGCCGCACTCGTCAGTGGCAACCCCCTTAAAGGCGCGCTTGTCGGTGGCGTGGTTGGGACAGTTACCAGCAAATACTGATAAATTTGGGTTTGGTGGTTCCCCCGAGTCGTCCGACCCTTTCATTTCCCCTCTAAACTCGCCCCGTCGCCCTCTGCGGTCGGGGCTTTTTTCGGGGTTTGTAAAACACTTGGGTATCAGAAGAATTACCTCTGATACCCAGGCAAACCCCGATTCTAAGTGCACCTTTTATGCTCTACGGGAGTTTTACGCGGCGCTATCTCAGGGCGCCGCGCAAATTCTAAAAATTGAATTGCGCCGAGGCGATGACGCGGTCAGCGCTGGCTGTAGTGCCGTTGAACAACGTGCGCTCGCCGGTGAAGAACTCCAACCCAAGGTTGACCTTGTCGATCGGCTTGTAGTTGATGCCGAAGTGGATGGTTTCCAGCTCGCTGGTGTCGGTCGCGGCGCCTGTATCGATGTCACGCAACCCGTAGGACAGGGAGAGCGACACTTTATCGGTGATTTTCTGCGTCAGGCCGATGGTGATGCCGGTGGAGTCGATGGCATTGCCCAAGGGATCAACATCCGCGCCGCCAAAAACATAATAGCTGGCGATGCCTTCGCCTGTGGTAAAGGACGCGCTGATCGCGCCGCCTTCCCAGAGCGAAGTGCTGCCGGACAGGTTGATACCATACCCGCTGACAGAGCCGCCGATACCGTTGTCGATTTCACGCGACAGGCCTGCCAGCTTGATAAAGCTGTTGCCAAAAGCATAGCTAGCCGCTGCCGTCAGGGCAGGGCGCTCGTCAGCCGCAGCGGCGGGATCATCCTCGATCGAGACCGAGAATTTCAGCCCGTTTCCAGTGTCGTGAGTATAGCGCACTTGGGTGACGCGGGCAAAGGGAATGCCTGCGGGGCCTTGGAAATCAAGGGTGCCGGGGTAAGTTTCAATTGGCATGAAGTTGGTCCAAGTCTGGCCAATCAACCAGCTGCCGACTTGCCCATAGGCGTGGCGCAGACGGAACGAACCGCCACCGCTACCAAAGAAATCACCCTCAAGTTTGGTGGTGAAAGTGCCGATCTGGGTTTCGGTAGAAGTGCTCACGCCAAGGCGCGACTGGATTGCTTGCGCACGCGTCGAACTGTCAGAGATAAACCCCGGCGCCAGCGTGGAAAAGCCGAAGGTCGTGGTGCCGAGATCCGCGTCAATATCCGCAAAGAAATCCGCCTTGATATAGCCGTATACCGTGACTCTGGTCTCATTCACCGTGAATTCGATGGCCTGCGCCGATCCAATCCCCGTCAGTGTAGCAATCAAAACGCCCGCAGTGGTCGTTTTCAGAAAAATAGACATTCTATGTCCTCCGATTGTGTTGCACCCGCTGGTAAAGGTGTGGAATCTATGCGGGTGTTTCCTGACCTTGGCACGGTTTCTCCTCACGTTCGTTTCACGTTGAGGTGCGACAATTTGACCGATAAGTCATCGAAAGGTGATTTTTTGGTAACGCGAAATCGAGGTTTTGAGAGGGTAAAGTATTCCCTCAGCAAAATCAGTAATTTGAAGCATTTAGCTTCTGCACAAACTCCACAATCAAAGAAGGTCTGAGCATATGTTCAAGAAAATCCTGATCGCAAATCGCGGTGAAATTGCCTGCCGTGTGATAAAATCAGCGCAAAAAATGGGCATTAAAACAGTAGCAGTGTATTCGGACGCCGATAAAAACGCATTGCATGTGCGGATGGCGGATGAGGCGGTGCATATCGGGCCGCCCGCAGCCAACCAATCCTATATCGTGATCGACAAGATCATGGCTGCGGTCAAACAGACGGGCGCTGAAGCCGTGCATCCGGGCTATGGTTTTCTGTCAGAGAACCGGCTGTTCGCCGAGGCGTTGGAGGCCGCTGGCGTGGCTTTCATCGGTCCGCCAGCGGGGGCAATTGAATCTATGGGGGATAAGATCACCTCGAAGAAACTGGCGCAGGAGGCGGGGGTTACCACGGTTCCGGGCCATATGGGGTTGATTGCAGACGCCGAGGAGGCGGTGACGATTTCCACGCAGATGGGCTATCCGGTGATGATCAAAGCCTCTGCTGGCGGTGGTGGCAAGGGGATGCGGGTTGCCTGGAATGACGCGGAGGCCCGCGAGGGGTTCAAGCTGAGCAAGAGCGAGGCGGCGTCGAGTTTTGGCGATGACCGGATTTTCATTGAGAAATTCATCACCCAACCGCGCCACATTGAAATTCAGGTGCTGGGCGACAAACATGGCAATTGCCTGTGGTTGAACGAGCGGGAGTGTTCCATTCAGCGCCGCAACCAAAAGGTCGTTGAGGAAGCACCCTCGCCGTTTCTGGATGATGCAACCCGCAAGGCAATGGGCGAGCAGGCGGTGGCGCTGGCCAAGGCGGTGGATTATTGTTCTGCGGGCACGGTGGAGTTCATCGTTGATGGCAACCGCAAATTTTACTTTCTGGAGATGAACACAAGGTTGCAGGTGGAACACCCTGTGACTGAGCTGATTACCGGCATTGATCTGGTGGAACAAATGATCCGCGTCGCCGATGGTGAAAAATTGGCGATGACGCAAGATGACATCGGTATTAACGGTTGGTCGATCGAGAACCGGCTGTATGCGGAGGACCCGTACCGCGGGTTCTTGCCCTCTATTGGTCGGCTGTCGCGGTATCGCCCGCCGGAGGAAGTTGCCACGGATACTTACGTCGTGCGCAATGACACGGGTGTTTATGAGGGCGGCGAAATCTCGATGTATTACGACCCGATGATCGCCAAGCTGTGTACTTGGGCACCAACACGGGGCGAGGCGATTGAGGTGATGCGCAATGCGCTGGACGGGTTTGAGGTTGAAGGCATTGGCCACAACCTGCCGTTTCTGAGTGCGGTTATGGATCATCCAAAATTCACCAGTGGCGAGATGACAACAGCGTTTATTGAGGAAGAATTCCCCGACGGTTTCATGGGGGTTGAACTGGCAGAGGCGGCACTGAAACGGATCGCTGCCAGCGCCGCCGCCATGTACCGCGTTGCCGAAATCCGCCGCTCGCGGGTTTCCGGGCGGATGGGCAATCACGAACGCACCGTGGGCCGTGACTGGGTGGTCAGCCTGCAAGGTGTTGATTTGGCGCTGACAATTGATGCAGATCGCGACGGGGCGACGGTTTCGTTTAGCGATGGCACTGTGCACCGCGTGGCGTCAGATTGGTTGCCGGGGGATTTGCTGGCGACATTGGATGTGGACGGAAGCGCACTGGTGTTGAAGGTGGAGCCGATTTCGGCGGGCTATCGTATTCGGTCGCGCGGGGCAGATATAAAGGTGCGGGTACGCAGCCCGCGCAATGCGGAACTGGCGGGTTTGATGCTGGAGAAAACGCCCCCCGATACCTCTAAAATGCTGCTGTGTCCGATGCCCGGGCTGATCATTGCCGTAGAAGTTGAAGTTGGCGACGAAGTTCAAGACGGCCAAGCGTTGTGTACGGTCGAGGCGATGAAAATGGAAAATGTTCTGCGCGCCGAGAAGAAAGGCGTGGTGTCCAAGATCAACGCCGCCGTGGGCGATAGCCTTGCCGTGGACGCGGTTATTCTGGAGTTTGAATAGGGCGATGAACCTGCCCGCTGCTCCTTATCTGCCGCGTTTTTGGCGCAATTCATCCAGCCGCAATGGAAATTTGTCGATGGCGTGGATTATTTCGCGGACTGTCCACGGGCGGGGCTTGCGCAGTTTGATCTGCCCATCCTTGCCGAGCAGCACCAGCATAAAGCCGCGCGGGCGTAGTTTTTCGCGCAAAGCAGAGTTGGCTGCGGGGTCGGTATCGGTCAGGATGACGACGTCACGGTTGGTTAACTCCTTGGCGTCGCTGGCCAGAAGTTCCATCTGGCGGATGAAATGCGGGTTGTTCGAGGTGTCTGCAAACACCACCAGCGGGCGGTTTATCCACAGGTATTCAGATAGGTTTTCTGCACTGGCAGGCGCGTGTAGCAGTATGGTTGTCAGGCTGGCGAGTAGTATTTTGTGCATTCTTGGTCCTCTTTGGAATGAACCTAATGTCTTTGGGGGGAATTGCGAGGGGGGAAATGATCGGGGTGCCATATTTGGTGTTCGGGTTGGCCTTGAGGGTGGATGCCTCCGGCGGGGATGTTTAAAAGAACAAAGAAGCATAAGGGGTGTTTTAGCGGAGGGCGTGTCATGGTGACGGGGCGTTTGACCTGGCTGTCTTTGGCGGGCGCTTTGCTGCCTTTGGGGGTGTTGGTTGCAATGACCTTGGCGCGGACGGGCGGTATTTTCGAGTATGCCTTGGATGATGTTTATATCCATTTGGCGATGTCCGAGCAGGTGGCGCTGGGGGGGTATGGCGTGAATATGGGGGAGTCTGCGTCTGCGTCGTCGTCGATCCTGTATTCCTATTTGCTGGCGCCTTTTGCGGGGTTTGGCTGGCATCACTGGTGGCCTTTGGTGCTGGGTATCGGGGCGCTTATGGCAGCGGCGGTTCTGTGGGCGCGGATCTTGCAGGTGGCGGCGGATTTTGGTGGTAACGTGGTGATGTTGGCGGCGCTGGCGCTGGGGGGGCCGTTGTTTTTGCATTTTCAGGCGGTGGCGCTGATCGGCATGGAGCATATGCTGCATGTGGTGGCGACATTGCTGGTGTTAAACGGCTTGCTGGATTTTGCCCGCAGCGGGCGCATCGGCTGGATGCTGGTGGTGGGGGTGATTGCCAATCCGGTGTTGCGTTTTGAAGGCATGTCGATTGTGTTGTTGGCTTGCGGGGTGTTGTTTTTTAGTCGACGGCCTTTGGCGGCGGTTTTGTTGCTGGCGGCGGCGGTGCTGCCTTTGGCGGCGCATTTTTGGCATATGTCGGCGCTGGGGCTGGATATGTTGCCCAATTCGGTGAATGCCAAGGCAGCTGTTACTGGCGGTGGCGACCGTGGGGGTGGTGGCCTGTCCGAGCGATTGATTTTCAGCTGGATACAGGCCTTTGTATCGCCCTCGGGTCGGATGTTGATGGTCACGGCGCTGGCGGGGAGCTTGGGGTTGTTTCTGGCGCGCCGCCAAATCAAGGGCGTTTGGGCGTTGATTGGCTGGATGGCGGTTTTGGCCTGCTTTGGCCATGTGACGCTGGGGTCAGTATCCGAGTTTTACCGCTATGAGATTTATGTTTGGAGTTTTGCGGTGGGGAGTTTTACCGTGCTGTTGGCGCAGGTTGAATTTCCCAGCGCGATGACCGCCAAACTGGCCCCTGCGGGGGTCGTTGTGGCGGTGGCCTACGGCGGGCTGCATTACCCGATTGCGGCGTTTCAGAATATTCCCGGTGGCGGGGCGGCCATTCATGCGCAGCAGCGCCAGATGGGGATATTTGTTGACGACTATTGGCAAGGGCCTGTCGCGGTGAATGATCTGGGGCATGTGGCGTATCGCAATCCCTATTACGTGCTGGATCTGTGGGGGCTGGCGTCGCGGGCGGCACTGGAGGCGCGGCTGCGCGGCAGTGATCCTTTGTGGGCGGATAAGCTGGCGGTCGAGAATAACGTGCGGATCGCGATGATCTATCGCCATTGGTTGAAGAAACACATACCGGCGAATTGGCGCGCGGTGGCGCAGTTAAAACTGACCATTCCCCGCGCGACACTGGGGGGCAATATCGTGACGTTTTATGCAATCGCTGCGGGTGTAGATGCAGAATTGGTATCAAAATTGAAAGATTTTGAGCCGGAACTGCCGTCCTCCGCCGAGTTGATATTTTTGAATGCCGGGCAATGAGCCTGTAAGGAGAGACCAGATGACTAAGAATGATGTGAACGCGTGGCAAGAACTGGCAACCAAGGAGTTGCGCGGCAAGCCGCTGGAAGCGCTGGATTGGCAGACTCCGGAGGGAATTACAGTGAAGCCGGTTTACTCGGCCGCTGATCTGGACGGGGTTGAGCATATTGCGGATATGCCCGGATTTGCGCCCTATAAACGCGGTGTTAAGGCGACGATGTATGCGGGGCGTCCCTGGACCATCCGGCAATATGCGGGGTTTTCAACGGCTGAGGAAAGCAATGCGTTTTACCGTCGTGGTTTGGCGGCGGGGCAGCAGGGGGTTTCGGTGGCTTTCGATCTGGCGACGCATCGCGGCTATGACAGTGATCATCCGCGGGTTGTGGGTGATGTGGGTAAGGCCGGCGTGGCGATTGACAGTGTCGAGGATATGAAAATCCTGTTTGACGGCATTCCGCTGGATAAAATTTCCGTATCCATGACCATGAACGGCGCGGTTATTCCGGTTTTGGCCAGTTTTATCGTGGCAGGCGAGGAACAGGGCGTTGAACGTTCCAAATTGTCGGGCACCATTCAAAATGATGTGCTGAAGGAATTCATGGTGCGCAACACCTATATTTATCCACCGGAACCCTCGATGCGGATTGTGGCGGATATTATTGAATTTACCTCGAATGAAATGCCGAAATTCAACTCGATTTCGATTTCCGGCTATCACATGCAAGAGGCGGGGGCCAATCTGGTGCAGGAGCTGGCCTTTACCATTGCGGACGGTAAGGAGTACGTGACAACCGCGATTGCGCGGGGCATGGATGTGGATGTTTTCGCCGGCCGGCTGAGTTTTTTCTTTGCCATCGGGATGAATTTTTTCATGGAAATTGCCAAGCTGCGCGCCGCACGGGTGCTGTGGGCGCGGGTGATGGCGGAGTTCAATCCCAAGATTGCCAAAAGCAGC
This sequence comes from Alphaproteobacteria bacterium, assembly GCA_024280735.1. GTDB lineage: Bacteria > Pseudomonadota > Alphaproteobacteria > Rhodobacterales > Rhodobacteraceae > Amylibacter. The sequence goes on from JAJRPO010000017.1 coordinate 50,819, forward strand.
ATGTTGCGGACGCATTGCCAGACCTCCGGGGTGAGTTTGCAGGCGCAAGATCCCTATAATAATGCGGTGCGTACTGCCTATGAAGCAATGTCGGCGGTGTTGGGCGGCACGCAATCCCTGCATACAAACAGCTTTGACGAGGCAATTGCCTTACCCACAGACGAGAGCGCGCGTTTGGCGCGGAACACCCAGTTGATATTGCAAAATGAAACCGGTGTGACCAATGTGGTCGATCCGCTGGCGGGGTCATATTATATTGAAAACCTGACCCAGCAAATGGTTGACGAAGCCTGGAAAATCATCTGCGAAGTGGATGAGATCGGTGGCATGACCAAGGCGGTTGCCAGTGGCATGCCCAAGCTGCGGATCGAGGAAGCGGCGGCGCGTAAACAGGCGGCTATTGATCGCGGCGACGAGGTTGTTGTCGGGGTGAACAAGTTTCAGGCCGAAGATGAGCCGATGATCAATATTCGCGAGATTGACAATAACACCGTGCGCGAGTCGCAAGTGGCGCGCCTGAAAGATATTCGCGCCACGCGGGATCAAGCGGCATGTGATGCGGCGTTGGCGGCCCTGTCAGCGGGGGCTGCGGATGGCCAATCCAACCTGTTGGAGCTGGCGATTGTAGCCGCGCGGGCGCGTGCGACTGTGGGTGAAATTTCGGATGCAATGGAGGTGACGTTTGGGCGTCATCGGGCGGAGGTCAAGACTTTGGCAGGTGTATATGGAGCAGCTTACGAGGGCGATGAAGGCTATGCGAAAATTCAGGCGGATGTCGCAGCTTTTGCCGAAGTAGAGGGGCGCCGCCCGCGTATGCTGGTGGTGAAAATGGGCCAAGACGGCCATGATCGCGGGGCCAAGGTGATTGCCACGGCATTCGCCGACATCGGTTTTGACGTGGATGTGGGACCGTTGTTCCAAACACCGGAGGAGGCGGCGCAGGATGCGGTGGATAATGATGTGCATATTGTCGGCATTTCTTCGCAGGCCGCCGGGCATAAAACGCTGGCACCGCAGCTGGTTCAGGCGCTAAAAGACAAGGATGCGGATGATATTATTGTGATTTGCGGCGGGGTGATACCACCGCAAGACTATGAATATCTGTATGAACGCGGCGTTAAAGCGATTTTCGGTCCGGGGACCAATATCCCAAGTGCCGCGCGTAATATTCTGGAATTAATACAGGCCTAAAAGCCTGAAAGGTAAGGAAATAACATGGATTGGGTAATTGGAGATTCTGCGGACCTTCAGGTGGTTTCGCAAGTTGATCGTCACGGCAAGCCGCTGAACACGGTGATAGATATGCGAACGGGACTGGTGCGCAATGACCCGATTCCTGACGACGAAACTTTGGCCAAGTTCTATTCCGAGGATTATCGCATCGAATACAAAGGCCAGTCGCGGCCGCGCAAACGCCAAATTTTACGCAATTTTCGCCGTGCGCAAGCGTTTTACGATAAATACGACGATGTGATTTCCGGGGTGAATTCGGTGCTGGATGCCGGTGCTGGCTCTGGTGAGTTTCTCTATCTGGCGTCCAAGTTTGCCGACACCGCCAAAGGCATAGAGCCAAACCGCGAATACGCACAATATTGCAAGGATGATCTGGGGCTTGATGTCACCACCGCCCATTTCCATCCGGATGTCTTTGCCGCGGGCAGTTTCGATTTGATCCTGCTGAATCACGTATTGGAGCACCTGAACGATCCTGTGCGCTATCTGTCATTGCTGGCGGAATGGCTGTCTGAGACCGGCACAATTTATGTAGAAGTCCCCGACATTGACGTGATGTCAACTTTCCACACCAAGGGGCGGATGTTCCATTTTGGCCATATCTTCAACTTCAACCCCTACACCCTGCGTGCCGTTGCGAAAATGGCGGGGCTTGTGGAGCTGGAGGCGACGAAGGGCAGGGGGGCGAACACGACCGGAGTGTTCTTTGTGCGCGGCGGCGACAAACAAGTGGAACCAGAAAATCGCGCCAATGCGGAACAGACTTTAAAACTGATCAAGGGCCATTACGCAGGAGAGTTCCGCGCGGGAAAGCTGAAAAAACCGTTCAAGAAAGTTGCGGGTCAAATTGAGGAAACTCTGTCCTCGCGCAAGTATAATACGCCCAAAGAAATCGGTGATCTGTTCGTAAAAACTAAGGGATAAAGCCATGACTGATAAGCCAACAAGCACATTGAACCAAGCGGCGCTAGACTATCACGAGTTCCCGCGCCCCGGGAAACTGGAAATCCGCGCCACCAAGCCGATGGCCAACCAGCGCGACTTGTCACTGGCTTACAGTCCGGGTGTTGCGGATGCTTGTTCGGAGATTAAACGCGATCCGTCGCTGGCCGAGAAATACACGGCGCGGGGCAATTTGGTGGGGGTGGTCACCAATGGCTCGGCGGCGCTGGGCCTTGGTAATATCGGCGCGCTGGCCTCCAAGCCGATCATGGAAGGCAAGGCGGTTCTGTTCAAGAAATTCGCCAATATCGATTGTTTTGATATAGAACTGAATGAATCCGATCCCGAAAAGCTGGCCGAAATAGTATGTGCGATGGAGCCGACTTTTGGCGCGATTAACCTAGAGGACATTAAGGCCCCTGAGTGTTTCATCGTGGAAAAAATCTGCCGCGAGCGCATGGGGATTCCGGTTTTTCACGACGACCAGCATGGCACGGCGATTGTTGTGGGGGCTGCGGCCACCAATGCGTTGCATGTGGCGGGCAAGCGGTTCGAGGATATTAAGATTGTGTCTACCGGCGGCGGTGCTGCGGGGATTGCCTGTCTGAATATGCTGCTGAAACTGGGGGTGAAACGCGAAAACGTCTGGCTGTGTGATATTGCAGGGCTGGTTTACGCGGGTCGCGCGCAGGATATGACGCCGCAAAAGATGGCCTTTGCGCAGGGAACCGAGGCCAAGACGCTGGATGATGTGATTGGTGGCGCGGATATGTTCCTTGGCCTGTCTGGGCCAGGCGTGTTGAAGCCGTCGATGGTGGCGAAAATGACCAAACAGCCGATTGTTTTTGCGCTGGCGAACCCGACGCCGGAAATATTACCCGAAGAAATCCGCACCGTGGCACCGGATGCGTTGATTGCCACGGGGCGCTCTGATTACCCCAATCAGGTTAATAACGTGTTGTGCTTTCCGTTCATCTTTCGCGGGGCATTGGATGTGGGGGCCACGGAAATCAACGACGCGATGCAGATTGGGTGTGTGAAGGGTATCGCGGAGCTGGCGCGCGCCACCTCTAGCGCCGAGGCGGCAGCGGCTTATAAAGATGAGCGGATGAGCTTTGGGCCGGATTACCTGATCCCGAAACCTTTTGATCCGCGCCTTATGGGGATTGTGGCGGGGGCGGTGGCGGATGCGGCGATGAAAAGCGGCGTCGCCAAGCGGCCTGTGGCCGATATTGAGGTCTATAAGGATAATCTGGACCGCTCGGTGTTTAAATCCGCCTTTATCATGCGCCCCGTGTTTGATGCAGCGCGCCGTTCGGTGCGGCGCATCGTGTTTGCCGAAGGCGAGAGCGAGCGCGTTTTGCGTGCTGCCAGCGCGATGCTAGAGGAAGGTGTTGATCGTCCGATCTTGATTGGTCGCCCCGAAGTTGTCGCAAGGCGTATCGAAAAGGCAGGGCTACGGATTGAGCCGGGGCGGGATTTTGCCCTTGTGAACCCGGAAAATGACCCGCGATATCGCGATTATTGGGCGACGTATCACCGCCTTATGGAGCGTCGCGGGGTGACGCCTGATCTGGCCAAGGCCGTTCTGCGCACCAACACCACGGCGATTGCAGCGATTATGGTGCAGCGCGGTGATGCGGATAGCATGATTTGCGGCACCTTTGGGCAATATCTTTGGCATTTGAACTATGCCCAGCAAATTTTAGGCACGGTTGATCTGAAACCGATCGGGGCGTTGTCACTGATGATTCAGGAGGACGGGCCGTTGTTTGTAGCTGATACGCATGTCCACCCCGAACCGTCTTCTGAGCAAATCGCCCAGTCGGTCTGCGCCGCCGCGCGCCATGTGCGCCGCTTTGGCATAGAGCCGAAAGTAGCACTTTGTTCGCATTCGCAATTTGGCAATCAAGATACCGATAGTGGTGCGCGGATGCGCGGGGCTATGGCGTTGTTGGAAAGCCATGATACCGACTTTGTGTTTGAGGGCGAAATGCACACAGATGCCGCCCTTGACCCGGAATTGCGCAGCCGCATATTTCCGAACTCTCGCCTGCAAGGTGCAGCAAATGTGCTGGTTTTTGCCCATACAGATGCGGCAAGCGCGGTGAGAAATGTTCTAAAAGTGAAAGCTGGCGGTTTGGAAGTTGGGCCTATTCTGATGGGAATGGGCAACCGCGTTCATATTGTTACGCCGTCGATCACGGCAAGAGGATTGTTGAATATTGCCGCTTTGGCTGGCACCTCCGTGCAGCAGTACGGCTAGCTTAAGGAAAGACTGAAATGACTTATAATGACGTTTACGAGGGCTGGAAATCCGACCCGGAGGCATTCTGGATGATGGCCGCCGAGGCGATTGACTGGGTTAAAAAACCGACCAAGGCGCTGGACGCTAGCAAGGTGCCATTCTACGAGTGGTTCAGCGACGGGGTGGTGAACACCTGTTACAATGCGATCGACCGTCATGTGGAAAACGGGCGCGGTGATCAGGTAGCGATAATTTACGACAGCCCGATTACCGGGGCTGCGGGCAAGACGACTTACAGCGAACTACTGGTTAAGGTGGCAAGTTTCGCCGGGGCTTTGCAGGCCAGGGGCGTGGAAAAAGGCGACCGCGTAATCATCTATATGCCGATGGTGCCGGAGGCGATGATTGCCATGCTGGCCTGTTCGCGCATTGGCGCGGTGCATTCGGTGGTATTTGGTGGCTTTGCGGCAAATGAGCTGGCAACACGGATTGAGGATTGCACCCCCAAAGCCATTATCGCGGCCTCTTGCGGGATCGAGCCGGGACGGGTGATTGCCTATAAACCGTTGCTGGACGGGGCGATTGAGTTGTCTGAGCATAAGCCGGAATTCACGATTGTTTTTCAACGTGAACAACAGGTCTCGGATTTGATTGAGGGGCGCGATTTCGATTGGAATGCAGTGCAGCAGGGTGTTGCCCCCGCACCATGTGTTCCTGTCAAAGGCAATGATCCTGTCTATATCCTGTACACCTCTGGCACCACGGGCCAGCCCAAAGGCGTTGTGCGCCATGCGGGGGGGCATTTGGTGGCGCTGGAATGGACCATGGGGAACTTGTACGGCATCAAACCGGGCGAAGTTTTCTGGGCGGCGAGTGATGTGGGCTGGGTCGTCGGCCATTCCTATATCTGCTATGGGCCGCTGATCCATGGCGCGACAAGCATTGTGTTTGAGGGCAAACCGATTGGCACGCCGGATGCGGGGACGTTTTGGCGGATGATCGAGGAGCATAAAATCTCGGCTTTATTCACAGCGCCGACTGCCTTCAGGGCGATCAAACGCGAAGATCCCAAGGGCGAGTTTGTTAAGAAGTATGACCTGTCCAGCTTGCGCACCCTGTTTCTGGCAGGCGAGCGGGCGGATTCCGATACAATCATCTGGGCGCAAGACCAGTTGAATGTACCGGTAATCGACCACTGGTGGCAAACAGAAACCGGCTTTGCCATTGCCGCTAATCCCGTGGGGATTGAGTTGATGCCGGTGAAGCTCGGCTCGCCCACGGTGGCGATGCCCGGGTATGATGTGCAGATACTGGATGAGGGCGGTCACGAGGTGGCCGCGGACACCATGGGGGCGATTGCGATCAAATTGCCGTTGCCACCGGGGACGCTGCCAACGCTTTGGAATGCACAGGAACGGTTTGTCTCGTCTTATCTGACGGCGTTTCCCGGCTATTATGAAACGGGGGATGCGGGCTATAAAGATGCGGACGGATACCTTTATATCATGGCGCGTACGGATGATGTGATCAATGTGGCAGGCCACCGCCTTTCGACGGGGCAAATGGAGGAAGTTCTTTCCAGCCATCCAGATGTGGCGGAATGCGCGGTGATTGGGGTGGCAGACGCGCTCAAGGGGCAAGCGCCGCTGGGCTTTTTGTGCCTGAACGCCGGGACCGACAAAGCCGACGAGGACGTGGTAAAAGAATGTGTGAAATTGGTGCGCGAAAAGATTGGTCCCGTTGCGGCATTCAAGCTGGCCTGTGTGGTGGATCGCCTGCCCAAAACCCGTTCCGGCAAGATTTTGCGCGGCACAATGGTGAATATTGCTGACGGCAAAAGCTATAAAATGCCGGCAACTATTGATGACCCGGTGATTCTTGATGAAATTACCGCAGCACTGAGTAAAATGGGCTTTCCCCACTGAGTTGCGGGTTGCGTCAATTGGCCTCTCAAATTTGCAATTATAGCGAGCGGGAATTTTGCAAATCGGGTCGCAAATTGCAAGCTGCGCGCGGATAGTGTGTTCTTTCTGGTGGGGAATCGAAAAAAACCATGGAGTTTCGGTGTAATTGCAATAATCTGCGCAATATATGAATACTGAGGAAAGCCGAATATGACTCACCTGAAGCGTGTAATTGCGTCGCTTGCAATTGTGTTGGTTTCTTGTTTGCCAAGTTTGGCCGACACAATCCTGACGGTTACAGTCATACGATCAGGGCAAGCTGACCAACGCACAGAATTTTCACGTGAAGATTTACAGGCCTTGGGCATGACAACATTGCGCACAACAAATGATTACATCGATGGCCCAGCAGATTTTGAGGGGCCACTGATGCGAGATTTGATTGCTTATGTGGGCGGCGAGAACGCTAAAATTGCGCGGATGATAGCGAGCAACGACTATACTGTGGAAATCCCTATGGAGGAGTTTTGGGAGTATAAAGTTATTCTTGCCCTTCAGCAGGATGGCAAGCAGCTCTCTTTGCGGGACAAGGGGCTGATTTGGTTGATGTATCCGATGAGTCAATACGCCAAATTGCAGGACCCGGCATTTAATAACCGATTGATTTGGCAATTGGATCGGGTGGCGTTTGAGTGATTGGCTTTGGTAACTGGATCAAAAGCCTAGGCTTTGTGGCCATTCTGTTAGCGGTTACAACGGCCGCTGTTGCGCTTGGGTTTGTGCGGTCCAGCATCACTGACATACGCAACCACTGGCAACAAAATCTGTTGTGGCCTTCTTCGCAATTGGAAATCGAATATCTACGGTTCCGCGAGGTTTTGATCCGATTTGCGGAGGCTGACCCGCGTGTCGACCAACGCGAAGTAAACAAGAGATTTGACATACTCTGGAGCAGAGTGAACCTATTTCACCAAGGCGATCCAGGGGGGCGGATAACAGGCTTGCCGATCGCCAAACAGACGATCTCCTCTTTTCAGCAAACACTGCTAGAACAGGAACCCATTGTTGTTAGTCTGAAAAAGGGTGAGACTGACAAGGCAAAAAGGATCCTCGCGGTTTTTGAAAGTTATGAGACAGCATTGCGCCAATTCAATAGGCGCGTAATGCGAGGCGAGGTTGCATACGGTTATGACCTGCGGGATGGTTTATCTGTTAACCAAAGGTTATTAACCTGGCTCGGAGCTGGCGCTGTTTTACTGTCGTTGGTGTTGCTGGCATATTTTGCATCCGAATCGCGCCGTCAGGGCCGCATCGCGCTCGAGAATATCAAACTGCTAGAACGCGCGCGTTCTGGCAGCCGGGCAAAAACGGCGTTTTTAAGTATGATGAGCCACGATTTGCGCACGCCGATGAACGGCATTTTGGGTATGATTGCGCTGGCGCGCCGTCAGGGTGGTATGGCGCAGCAAAATGATATGCTGGAGCAGGCCGCGGATTCAAGTGAACAAATGAGCAATCTGCTCACGGATATTCTAGAGTTTGCCGCCCTTGGCGAGGCCGATCCGGAACCGGCGCCCGACCCGTTCTTTCTGGAGGAGCTAAGCTGGGATATTATGACCGAATTGGCGCTGTCAGCCCGCCGCGAGGAGCTGAAGTTTTCCATCACAATGGATGAGGATTGCCCCATTATCCTGTTAGGGGACAAACGGCGGTTAAGACAGATAACGGTGCATCTGGCGCAGTTTTTGGCACGAAACTCCGCGCAAAAAACTGTGTTGGTCCACTTGAACTATGAACAGGGGTTCATAAAAATTCAGTTGGCCTTTTGCTTTGACCCGGAGACCGAGAATTGGCACCCTGAACGGGTGTTAGGCCCATCGATAAAGCAAGATACCGGTTTTACAAATGACGCATTAGGCCCAGCAATTGCCCGCGGTTTCACTGAAAATATGGGGGGAGAGTTGTCGTTAACCATGCCCAAGCCCGGGCAGGATACCGGACAGGTCATTTTGACTGTTCCCTTGCAAGCGCGGGAAGCGGCAAATGTTTCGGTGCGCATTGTGACACAATCGTCCGCGATGGCTGCGATTTGTAAAGGCGCCGTAGGATCGCGCTATGTGACGTTTGTGGAGTCAGATAATTCGGGATCGGCCGACACTGTTATCATAGAAGCGGGATCCGATTTCGAAGCTGTTACTTATGCCGAGATGCGTAAATTGCACCCTACAGCAGAGTTCGTGGCGCTGGGTACACCGAAAGACCAAACGCTGTTTGATGGCCAGATTAATTTGCCTATCGATATTGACGCCTTACGAAACGCTCCCTTCCTACAACCAAAGAGTTGCTAGCGTGTGGAGATGTTGGCTTTAAATTGAAATACTCCTATTATTAACAACTTAAAGGTCGTAAGATTGACCTCCTTATTGAGGTGTGATTAATCGAGATCATGCAGATTCCGAGACGTAAATCCGGCGAAGAAAGTGATTCCACTGTGGAAAGCCAAAAGGCCAAACTTCTTCTGGATCATGATTTACGGTCTGCCTTAACAGATATTTGGGGGGGAGTGCAGCTGTTGGATATTGCCCAATTCGGGGCCGCGAACAGAACCCAAATTAGCCGCATTTCTGCATCTGCGTCGCTTGCTATCCGGTTGCTGGATGCGCGTGAAAACTGGAATATGGAGGTGCCTTTAGACCAAAATCCACAGTCCATAAATGTAAGTCAAATGTTGGCTGAAATTAAGCCCAGATGGGTGGGTCGTATCGCCGCCCAAGGCATGGAATTGTTGTTTAAGATAAACATCGATCCAGCAATTCGCGTGAAATCCGATTTTTTGAGCTTGGAACGTGTTCTGTCAAACATTCTGGAGAATGCGGCCAAGTTTGCCAATGTCGGGCGAATTGAATTGGCGGTTTCGCAGGGGCCTGATTCTGTTATTTTTCAAGTGTCCGATGGTGGTCCGGGGTTCAGCAAGTCGGCGCTAGATCAGCTGTTCAGGCAGGGCGGGCGGCCCAGCGACTCGGCCAAACCGGGCTCTGGTCTCGGGTTGTTTATTGCCTCCGAAATTGTTCAGCAGTTACAGGGCCAGATCACCGTGAAAAATACCGAACCTGGCGCAGTGGTGACGTTCGAGGTGCCAGTTCATTTTGGCGAGGAACCGGTTCAAGCGCCGAAAGTCGAGAGCCAGATGCTAAACGGGCGGCGAATTTTATTGGCCGAGGATAATCGTACAAATCAAATTGTCGCCAGCCAGATGTTGCGGGCTTTGGGCGCGGAAGTTGTGATCGTTGCGGATGGTGTTCAAGCGATGGAGGTTTTGCAACAGCAATCCTTCGACTTGGCTTTGCTCGATATCGAAATGCCGCGAAAAAACGGCTTGGATTTAATAGAGGAAATCCGTGCTCTTGAAACACCCCTCGCAGAGCTGCCCCTTGTTGCATTGACAGCCTATGCAATGCGCGAACATCGACAGCGTATTCTGGAATGTGGTGCGAATGGAATTATTGCAAAGCCCTTGATAAGTATCGATACCTTTGGAAGGGAAGCCCTCCGGCACCTGCTAGATGCGCCCGACCATACTGTTGTTTCCACTTCCGACAAGGGGCGTGATGTTGTCGATTTAGAAGTGTACAATGCGTTACGCGATGCGGTTGGTGATTCTGTATTTTTGGATTTCCTCGACAAGTTGCTCCTTGATCTGGAGGCCGTTGAAAAACGGCTAGCGAGCGCTTTTTCTGGCCAGGATTTCGGTGAAATTAGCAGCGCCAGCCACGTGCTCATTTCGCTTTCCGGGGCGATTGGGGCGATAGACCTGTTGAATTCCGCACGTTCCTTAAATACTGCCTGTAATAACGGTGAGGGCAAACTAACAGCGCACCACGAGGAAAACACGCAGGAACTCTTGGCGGAACTCGTGGCCTTCTTACAGCCAGCAAGTAATAGTAGTAACGGAGTGTAAATGCCAGAATCTATCCTTCTCATCGAAGATACGGCATCTTTGCAGATGGTGTATGAAACAATCTTGCAGAAAGCTGGATTCGAAGTGGATTGCGCCAATACTGCGAATGAGGGCGCGCGCTTGTTTGTCAGCCATCAGCACAGAATTGTCTTGCTTGATCTATTGTTGCCAGACCGAAATGGTCTGGATTTGATGGCGGATATTTTGGCAGATAAGCCGGATACCAAAGTTATCGTTATTACGGCCAATGGGTCGATCAATCGGGCAGTGTCTGCGATGCGCGGGGGGGCCTTTGATTTCTTGGTTAAGCCATTTGATGATCAAAGGCTGATCTCGTCAATCAACAATGCCCTAACAGATATAAAGCCACCGCGGCCTGCGGATGCGTCGAGAGCCATTAATGAAACGCGTTTTCAGGGATTCATCGGATCTTCTACGATCATGCAGCAAGTGTATCAAAAAATATCGAATATTGGCCGTTCAATGGCAACGGTTTTTATCACCGGAGAGAGTGGCACAGGTAAAGAGTTATGTGCGGATGCAATCCACGCGATATCCAATAGGTCCAGCGGCCCGTTTGTGCCGCTCAATTGTGGTGCCATACCGGCAGATCTGCTCGAGTCAGAGGTGTTTGGCCATCTGCGAGGATCGTTCACTGGTGCGATAAACGACAAAATCGGGGCGGCGGCGGCGGCCAATGGCGGGACATTATTCCTCGATGAAATCTGCGAAATGGATATGGCGCTGCAAACTAAGTTGCTGCGGTTCTTGCAAACCTCGACGATCCAGCCGGTTGGCGCCGTAACCCCGCGCAAGGTGGATGTGCGGATAATTTGCGCAACCAACCGGGACCCAATGAAAGAAGTAGAGGCCGGGCGGTTTCGCGAGGACCTGTTCTATCGTTTGCATGTGGTGCCTATTCACCTGCCACCGCTCAAAGCCCGCGGTGATGACGTCAATGAAGTTGCAAAAATTGCTCTGGCAAAATTCAGCACCGAGGAGGGGAAGAATTTTTCTGGCATGAGCCAGCAGGTTCAGCAGGTTTTTGCCTCCCATCCTTGGCCGGGCAATGTGCGCCAGTTGTTGAATGTGTTGCGTAACGCTGTTGTGCTAAACGACTCCGATATTATTGATTTGTCGATGTTGGCACCGGAGTTTTTGAACGCATTATCAACGTCCCCTTCAAGGGGGGAGCCAGTTTTGTCAGCCACGGCAACTGAAAATTCCAAGGCCCCCCTGGCGCGCACCGAAGACCTTGCCCATGTCGCGCTGGAAACCGGGTATTCTATGGCAGAAATTGAACGGATTTTAATTGAAGCCGCGATCAAGCGTTATAACGGGTCGGTTCCGCGGGCGTCGCGCCATCTGGATCTATCCCCCTCTACGGTCTATCGCAAACGCGAAAATTGGCTAAAGAGTGATTCCGGCGATGAACAGATAAAATAGCGATGCAAGCTTTGGCGGCTTGGGTGTGAAAAGCCGAATTCTGCCGCTCAACGACCCGAGAATCACGCTAGGGAATGGGGTTAACCACAATTGAACACCGAAATGTGCTATTTTTTCGACAATTGGGTTTACTATGTGTCAAAATAAAGGCAATTTGAAGAAGGTATCTTAGGGGGCTATGATGCGACAGATTGTCGGAATAATTTTAGGGTGTGCGCTGATATTTGCGGCACCCGATGTAAGCAGCGCAAAAACATTGCGTCAGGTAACAACACCAGCGGAAAATCCGCCTGCCAGCTTTAAGGGCAAGCAGTACGTGGATTCGCGCGGCTGCGTGTTTATTCGCGCCGGTTTTGGTGGCAAAGTAACTTGGATTCCGCGGGTAAACCGCAAGCGCCAAGTATATTGCAGCAAAACGAATACACCTTCACTGGGAGCGTCACAACTGGCGGCCTTAGGGAAAAAGCCGGTTATTGTGGATACACCCGCCGAAAACGTGGTGAAAAAGCGCGTTGTTAAGAAATTGGTGCGTAGACCTGCCAAAGTTGCGGTTGCGAAACCTGTCGTGCGCCAGATAGTGACTGCTCCGGCAGTAACCGCGACAAAACCTGTGGTGCGCCGTCAAACCACTGTGATTAAACTGGGCTATTCTGGTGGTAACACTCAGCAAGTGCACCCGGGTGATTTAGTGCGCTCACAACGCCGCGGAATTTCACCCCGTCGCCAACAAGTAGAGACCGCACCAATCTACCCAGGAGCGCAACAAGTACATCCCGGCGATGTGGTGCGTTCGCGCCGTCTGCGTGCAGCAAAAGAAGCAAACGCCTCGGCCTATGTCACGCCTCGGATTCAGGGCAAAGTTAAGCGGGTTACAGCCGCTTATTCAACTGACAAGGTTCACGGACTTACCACAGTTGGCACGATCATTACGCCTGATGTAACCGCGTTGGGCGATGCCCAGATGGCGTTGATCTGGACAAATACCGTGCCGCGCCGTTTGATTAAACGCAAAGTCAGGGTGCGCAAAATTCGGGTCGCTTCAAGCAGCTAGGCGCAATCCACTTCCTTTGATTTCTTTGTTCTTTAAATATCCCCGCCGGAGGCAAAAGATATTTGCCTCCGGCGGGGATATTTTAGGCGAATTCGAAGATGCCAGAGCGCCTTGCATTTTGGAGCGCTACAAGCCCGCAGTTTCATCTATTCCCAACATCAAATTCAGGTTTTGAACAGCGGCACCAGAGGCCCCTTTACCGAGGTTATCAAGGATAGAAGTCAACACCAGACGGCCCGTGTCGGGATCGCCAGCGAGCGAGATTTCCAAAACATTGCTGCCGTTGTGGATCTGGGGATCAAGACGATCTGCGACCGCGCCCATCGGGCAGATTTTGATGAATTTCTGACCTTTATAATGATCGGTGAGAACACCGTGCACTGTTTCCAGATCTTTCACATTTTGGAGAGCCGCCAAATGCAACGGGATTTGAACGGCCATGCCTTGGGCAAATTTTCCGACGGAAGGCACAAAAATGGGCTGTTCATTCAACATGGAATATTTGCTGATCTCGGGCAGATGTTTGTGCATTTGGGACAGGCCGTAAATAAAATGCTCTCCCCCCGTGCCATTTTCAAATTCTGCAATCAGAGCCTTACCGCCGCCTGTATAGCCGCTAACCGCATTGATATAGGCGCGAAAATCTGCCGGCAGCAGGCCGGCTTCTTGCAGGGGCCGCAGCAAGGCAATTGCACCGGTAGAATAGCAGCCTGGGTTGGAAACAAATTGCGCCGTTTCAATGGCTTGCCGCTGTTTTGCTGTCATTTCAGGAAAGCCGAACACCCAGTCTGGATTCACCCGATGCGCCGTGCTTGCGTCGATGAAACGGGTTTGACCCTGCGCCAATTTCACGGCCTCGATGGAGGCGGCGTCAGGCAGGCAGAGGATCGAAATATCGGCCTCTTGCAGGGCTGATTGCCGTGCCGCGATGTCTTTGCGGTTTGCCTCGTCCAGATGGATCAGCGTGATGTCATCCCGGCCCTCGAGTCTTTGGCGAATTTGCAAGCCTGTGGTGCCGACTTCGCCGTCGATGAATACTTTTGCAGTCATGATCGTCTCCTAAGCCGGCGGCGGATTATTTCAGCGCGCCCTCGGCGGTAATCTGTGTTTTGCCACCCAACCAAGGGTGCAGTCCTTTTGGCAACAACACTGAGCCATCTGCCTGTTGACCGTTTTCCAGCACCGCAATTAAGCAGCGCCCGACGGCCAGACCAGACCCGTTCAATGTGTGTACAAACTCCGGCTTCTTCTCGCCCATACGCCGGAAACGGGCGTTCATTCGTCGAGCCTGAAAATCACCGGTCACAGAACATGAACTGATCTCTCGGTAGGTATCTTGCCCCGGCAACCAAACCTCGATGTCATGGGTGCGCCGCGCGCCAAATCCCATATCACCCGTACACAGAACCACGGTGCGGTAGGGCAGGTCGAGCTTTTCCAAAATACCCTCGGCGCATTTGGTCATGCGATGCAGCTCGTCCATGCTGTCTTCGGGTTTGGTGATGGAAACCATCTCGACTTTTTCAAACTGGTGCTGGCGCAACATGCCAGAGGTATCCCGTCCTGCACTGCCCGCCTCGGAACGGAAACACAAAGTATGGGCGACCATGCGGCGGGGCAGGTCGGATTCGTCCAGAATATCGCCTGAAACGGAATAGGTCAGCGGCACCTCTGATGTGGGCACCAACCACCAGCCATTTGTCGTCTGATAGCTGTCATCGCCAAATTTGGGCAGTTTATCGGTGCCATACATGGCCTCGTCACGCACCAATACCGGCGTGTTCACTTCGGTCAGTCCGTTTTCTTCGGTGTGGGTATCGAGCATGAACTGCGCCAATGCGCGATGCACACGGGCAACGGCACCAGACAGCACCACAAAACGCGCGCCGCTGATTTTCGCGCCGGTTTCAAAATCCATCCGGTTTCCAACGGCTGCCAGCTCAAAATGTTCTTTGGCTTTGAAATCAAGCGATACAGGCGTACCCCACCGGTGCATTTCCACATTATCAGCCTCATCCGCGCCTTGGGGCGTGTCGGGGTGGGGCAGGTTGGGAATGCGCGCGAGCAGATCGGTCAGCCGAGTATCCTCGGCTTTGGCTTCGTCCTCTAGGGCTGCTATTTCCGCCTTTTTGTCGCCGACCAGTTGACGCAACCGCTGGAATTCGGCCTCGTCGCCTTTGGCTTTGGCGGCACCCACCAGCTTGGAGGCACTGTTTCGTTCCGCCAAAGCAGTTTCGGCGGCGGTTATCTTGGCACGCCGCGCACTGTCTATCGCCAGAATTTCCGACGACATGCCGGACAGCCCACGCATGGCGAGTGCAGTGTCGAACCCCTCGGGGTTTTGGCGGATGGCTTTGATGTCGTGCATTGTTCCGTGCCTTGGTTAGTTGAATCAGTGTGGGCGGCATATAACAAAGCGGGGGCTGGGGGAAGTGCCCGTGTTTTGTTAACGGAAAGTTAACCCTGTTGCTGTTGTTTTGGGGCATGAAAGTATTCCGTCTTCTGATCCCCGCCATCTTGTTCTTACTTGCCGCCTGTGACACGCCGAAAGTTGGTTTTCGCTATACGGGGCAGAAATCAATTACTGTGGGCAAGAACGATTTCACTGTGTTTTATAATGATAAACAGGCGCAGGCCCTGCGTCATAACCGGATCAAACTGCGGGAAACGGCCCAAGTTCAGGCTGACGCTGTTATGGCGACCGAGGCCGTAACCGGTTGCAAAATACGCCTCGGGTCAATCAAAGGTGATCCCGGGTTGGTCGAGATGCGATTGAAGTGTGGCTGACACAGGCGCGGTGCGTGGGGACCACGCACCCTACGTAGGGTGCCGTGCTTTGCACGCACCGTCACTTTCCCTTGCACAACTCCTTGCCAAGCCCTATCTGCATAGATAATGTCGCCGCGGTTGATAATCGGGGCAAATGACCCTGTATAACACGAGGAATTATCTATGTTTGTAAGCCCAGCATATGCTCAGGCCGCCGGCGGTGCGTTTGGCAGTTTCGGCAGTTTTATCCCGCTGATCCTGATTTTTGCCATCATGTATTTTCTGATGATCCGCCCGCAGCAGAAAAAGATGAAAGAGCATCGCTCTATGGTCGAGAGCTTGCGTAAAGGTGATCAAATCGTGACTGCTGGTGGCTTGATTGGCAAGGTGTTTAAAGTCAAAGAAGACGGCATCGTCGAAGTTGATTTGAACGACAATGTGCGTGTCAAAGTACGTCAAGGCACCATTGCCGATGTGATCAACAAGACTGAACCAACGACCTGAATAGTTTAAGCGGAAGACCAATATGCTCCAGTTTTCACTGTGGAAAAAGCTCCTGATCTGGGGCGTTTGCGCGCTTGGCATTTTGCTGGCCTCGCCGAACCTGTTTTACACCAAGGTTGAGGAGTCCAACGACGCCAAAGCTTTGATCGAGTTGGCGGGGGTGGCAACGCCCGAGCAGACGGCCAAGGCCGACGCTTGGCCCGCGTTTATGCCGTCGTCCTTGGTAAATCTGGGCCTTGATCTGCGCGGTGGTGCGCATTTGCTGGCCGAGGTTCAGGTTGGTGATGTTTACGCCAGCCGCATGGATGGTTATTGGGACGAGGTAAAGAATGCCCTGCGTGAGGAGCGCGCCACGATTGGCGGTATTCGGCGCCAGTATGACAACCCAAATGAATTGCGCGTCCGCATTGCTGAAGCAAGCCAGATTGCTGTAGCTGTTGCCAAGGTGGTGGAAATGCGCCGCCCTGTGGTTTCCTTGTCGGGCGCGGGTAGCTTTGACATCAACGTGACCAGCGAAGGAGCTGATGTGGTTGTCACCCTGTCCGAGGCGGAAAAAATCGCCACTGACAAACGTACCATGGATCAATCCCTCGAAATCATCCGCCGTCGTGTGGATGAAGCGGGGACGCGTGAGCCTACAATTCAGCGCCAAGGTACTGATCGTGTGTTGATACAGGTGCCGGGGATTGGTTCCGCGGAGGAGTTGAAAGAGCTGATCGGCAAAACGGCCAAGCTGACCTTTCATGTGGTTATCGGAACGACCGGCGATGAAAACGCCCGTTTGAAATCGAACCAGATATTGCTGCCGGATCAGGAAGATAAGGCGGTATATTATATACTAGAGAAGACACCGGTTATCACCGGCGATCATTTGACTGACGCGCAACCCGCGTTTGACCAAAATAATGCCGCGGCGGTGAATTTCCGGCTCAATACCACCGGCGGACGGATATTTGGCGAATTTACGGCCAATAACATCGGCACCCTGTTTGCGATTGTGTTGGACGACGAGGTGGTTTCCGCGCCGCGTATCAACAGCCATATCCCAGGTGGGTCCGGTATCATCACTGGCAATTTTACCATCGAATCAACCACCAAACTGTCAATCCAACTGCGCGCCGGTGCGCTGCCTGCCAAGGTGATCTACCTTGAGGAGCGCACCATTGGGCCAGAATTGGGCCAAGACAGTATTGATGCGGGCCGCATCGCCAGCATGATCGCGTTCGCGGCGGTTCTGGTGTTTATGGTGGCCAGCTACGGCCTGTTTGGCCTGTTTGCCAATATCGCCTTGATCATCAATGTGGCACTGATTTTTGGCCTGCTTTCGGCGATTGGCGCGACGCTAACTTTGCCAGGCATCGCGGGGATCGTGCTGACCATCGGCATGGCGGTTGACGCCAATGTTCTGGTGTTTGAGCGTATCCGAGAGGAGCTGAAAACCGCCAAAGGGCCAGCGCGCGCCATTGAGTTGGGTTATGAGCGGGCGTTCTCTGCCATCATTGATGCCAACATCACCACGCTGATTGCGGCCGTGATCCTGTTCATCATGGGCTCCGGCCCTGTGCGCGGTTTCTCGATTACCCTTGGCCTTGGTATCATCACCTCGGTTTTCACCGCGATTTGGGTTACACGCTTGCTGATTTCCATCTGGCTGGGTCGCACCCGCCCCAAAACAATCGAAGTATAAGGAGCTGATATTATGCGTTTAAAAATGGTTCCGAGCGACACGAAGCTGGATTTCTTTAGCGTCTCGATGATTACTTTCGGGGCGTCCGTGCTGGCGATGATTGCCTCTGTTGTGATGTTTTTCATGATGGGGCTGAACTACGGCATCGACTTTCGCGGCGGCACAACGATCCGCACCGACAGCCAAATTACCCTTGATGTGGGGGCTTATCGCGCCGCATTGGCCCCCCTTAACCTCGGGGATATAACCATCACCGAGGTGATCGATCCGGCCGCGCAATTGACGGGCGAAGTGACCAATGTGGCGCAAATCCGCATTCAGGCACAAGAAGGCGCGGAATCCGTTACCAATGAGGTGATCACCAAGATCAAAGCGGCGTTGAACGCAATTGATCCTTTGATGACCTTCCCGCAAGTGGACAGTGTTGGCCCCAAGGTATCGGGCGAGCTGATCCAGACCGCGGTGATTGCCGTGGTTCTGGCGATTTCGGCGGTGCTGTTTTACATCTGGCTGCGTTTTGAGTGGCAGTTCTCGGTGGGGGCTGTAGCCGCGCTGGTACATGATATTGTGCTGACCATCGGGGTGTTTGCCGTGTTGCAGATCAAGTTTGACTTGGCCATCATCGCGGCCTTGTTGACGATTGTGGGTTATTCGCTGAACGATACGGTGGTGGTTTTTGACCGCGTGCGGGAGAACCTGCGCAAGTATAAAAAGCTGGAGTTGAAACAAGTTCTGAACCTGTCAATCAATGAGACCTTGTCGCGTACGGTAATGACCTCTGTCACCACCCTGATCGCGCTGATTTCGCTGTTTGTACTGGGCGGCGACGTGATCCACGGCTTTGTCTTTGCGATGATTTGGGGCGTGGTTGTCGGGACTTACTCTTCGGTATTTATCGCCTCAACCATCCTGCTGCGTCTCGGGGTGAAACGCGACTGGTCAAAAGAAGCTGCCAAAGCAAGCGGGCAATACGCAAATATTGACGCCTAACGCGTTTCCAGTAAGCGCAGAATCGGAAATCGCCCTAACGGTGGGTGATTTCCGATAATCTTTTACCGGGGAAACTGGAAACGCCTAAGGTATCTTCCCCAATCGTTAAAACATCGCTAAGAACAGGCAACTAAAACCATATCAAAGGGGCTAAACATGGCTTTTGAACTTCCCGATCTTCCTTATGCACATGACGCGTTGGCGGCAGGCGGCATGTCTGCTGAAACCATGGAATTCCACCATGATCTACACCACAACGCCTATGTGACCAACGGTAACAAGCTGATTGAGGGCACTGAATGGGCTGGCAAATCACTTGAGGACATCATTACTGGTACTTACGATGCGTCTTCTACCGCGCAGAACGGTATCTTTAACAACATCTCGCAACTGTGGAATCACAACCAGTTCTGGGAAATGATGGGGCCGTCAGGGCGTGCGATGCCGTCCGTGCTGGAAAAACGTATCGTTGAATCTTTCGGTTCTGTTGATAAATTCAAAGCTGACTTTGGTGCCGCTGGCGTTGGTCAATTCGGTTCCGGTTGGTGCTGGTTGGTGGCCGACAAAGACGGCAGTCTGAAAATCACCAAAACCGAAAACGGCGTTAACCCGCTGTGCTTTGGTCAAACCACGCTGCTGGGTTGTGATGTTTGGGAGCACTCTTATTACATTGATTTCCGAAACAAACGTCCGGTTTACATTGCCAACTTCCTCGACAATCTGGTGAACTGGGAAAACGTGGCCTCGCGCCTGTAACTGATTCAGTCACGATATACTTTGAAAACCCGCCCAATGTGGCGGGTTTTTTTATGCGGGTTCTGTTGTGGTTGCACAAATCCAGCCTTTTTGGTCCACCACCAGATCAGCAATCACCGCGCCGATCCACATGAAGAATAAGGCGAGTAGGGCAGTCAGGGCGAAAACTGATCCACCAGTTACGCCAGCGCCTATGGCACAGCCGCCGGCCAACATGCCGCCCATGCCCATAAAGGCGGCGCCTACCATCGAACGGCGCATGGTGCGGGGGCCGTCAAAGCCTTGGATCTTCAATTCTCCGGCCCATGCGGCGGCAAGAAATGCGCCGATGAAGGCCCCGGGGATTAGGCCGATGTCGAAATCCAGCGTCGCGTTGGGGGTTAGGAAGAACATCAAGGTGTTGGCTGACGGGCCGGTAAAGGTGGCGCTGACCACGGGAACCGGATCAAAGCTGGCCGCCGCAAGGCTGGTGGTGGCAACCCAGCCGAGTGCCACGGCGAAACCAACGCCAGAGGCCATAAACAGGGTTTGCGGGCTGACGCGGTTTTTCCAGCTGAGGAAAAGCGCGATGCTGGCGGTGACAATCCCCACAAACAGGCCTGTCAAATCTGGCAGGCCAAGCGCGTCGAGCAAGTGAATGTTTGTGCCATTGGGCGTTGTCCAAAGGGCCGCGATTCCATTGCGTAGGGGCGCGAGCCAGCCGCTAAGCGACATTTGTGCCACCACCGCGAACACGAGGCCGGATACCACTGAGCGCAGGTTTCCGGTCGCGGCCAGCACCAGTAAACGGCCAGAGCAACCGCGCGCCAGCACCATGCCAACGCCAAACATCAAGCCTCCGATGATGGCCCCGGAATATGAACCGGGCACAGCCATGATACGGGCGTCATCTGTGCTTATCAGGCCAAACAGCTCTGCTGCTTGTGTCCAGACCACTGCGGTGGAAAACGTCAGCAACCAGACAGACATGCGGGTGCCAAGCACGCCACGGGCAAATTCTACCGTCGCGGCGCGCAAGCAAAACCGAGAGCGTTGCGCGGCAATGCCAAAGATCATGCCAACCAACAGTCCCGCTAAGGCGGCGGTTTCCGGCTCTCCGATTGCTTCCAGCAGGGGGACGATGTCCATAGCGGTTCTCTCTGAATATGGGTTTTACTCTGGCGCTATGGGTAGGCTTGTGTCACGGGGGGGGCGTTGATCCAGATCAATAATATTCATCTTATTGAATGTAAAATATCCTGCACAGTCAAGAGCGCCTTACAGCGAGATTTTTCGCATTAACTCTGGCACGGTTTCCACAACCGTAAACAGCCCCGTCAAGGATGCGTTGGCAAAGCCGTGATCGATCTGATGCGCAATCAAGTCAACCAAAGGGCTCCAGTAGCCCTCAGTATTCAGCAGAAAAATAGGCTTGTCATGCAGCCCGAGTTGTTTCCATGTCAGGACCTCGAAAAACTCGTCCAAGGATCCCGCGCCACCGGGCAGGGTGACAATCACATCCGCATTCATGAACATCACTTTCTTACGTTCGTGCATGTTTTCAGTGATGACAAAGCTGGAAAGGTCGCGTTTGCCGATTTCCTGATCCATCAGATGCACAGGGATGACACCAAATGTGTCGCCCCCTGCCGCCTGTGTGGCATTGGCAACCGTACCCATCAAACCGACATCCCCTGCGCCATAAACCAGGCGCAAACCTGCAAGTGCGAGCGCTTGACCCAGAGCAGTGGCGGCGGCCTTGTATGCGGGATTGGTGCCAAACCTTGAGCCGCAATAAACACAGACAGAACGGGGATTGTGAAGTGCTGTCACAGTGATAGTATCCTTCGTGATTGGCGTTTTGCATTTTGCTGATCTAAGGTGTATCACACGGGGAGAAGCGCAACGACAGCCAAAACATGGTAGGTCGATTGCGATCAGGGAAATGAAGGCTGCTAGATGACAACTTGGCTGACATCCAGTGTGGGTATTGCGAGCGGTGCGGGCGCTGTTGCAGTGGTTGTAGTGGTGGCAACGGTGGCGTTTAAGGCCCCCGTTCCGCCGGTAGAACAGGTGATAGCTGCGCCACAGATACAGGAGCCAAAGGTAAGTGCTGTGGCGGTGGTGAAATCCGGCCATGCAGTTACCCCCGTTGTGGTTCAAGATGTTCCTGTCATACCAAAAGTACAGCCTCAGCCAGTGGCGCTAAAACCGGAAGCCGTGCAGCCGGCAGATGTCGCCACTGCGGTGGAACCAGAGGTCGAAACGGGAACAGACGTAGCGCCTGCGATCATTGAAAGTTTGCACCGGCCAACCTTTGATCTGGTACGTGTTGACGCCAAGGGCGGCGCGATAATTGCCGGTTCGGCTGATCCCGGTGCAACGGTGCGTATTCGGTTTGGCGCAGAAACAATCCAGACCGTTACCGCGAATTCGAGCGGCGCGTTTGTGGCGTTGATGGACCTGCCCGCCTCGGGGGGGGCACATCCGCTGGTGCTGGAATCGGTTACGGAAGGGGGGCAGATTGTTGCCTCGGATGACAGTGTCCTGATTTTGCCAATCGTGCCAGAGGCCAAGGCCCCGCCCAAAATCATTCTGGCACGGGCCGCGGGTGTCACGGTTTTGCAGTCCGGCGCGGGCGTGGCCTCTGCACCTGTGTCGGTTGAGCCGGATGCACAGGCCCCGGCGGGGGCACCGCACCTGTTGCAGAATTTCGATTTGTCGCTGGATACAATTGCCTATGACGACACAGGTGATGTGGTGCTGGAGGGGCGCGGTGCATCCGAAAAATTTGTGCGCGTTTATGTGAATAACAAGCCGATAGAAACTGAATCTGTCCGCGCTGACGGGCAATGGAAAGTCGTGTTGGCAGAGGTTAAACAGGGTGTTTACACCCTGCGTGTCGATGAAATTGACGCGGCGGGCGCCGTAACGTCGCGGGTTGAAAGCCCATTCAAGCGGGAAACGCCGGAACGCGTGGCCGCTGCGGTCGCGCAGTCCAACGTGACCGTACAGCCTGGTCACACCCTTTGGGCGCTGGCGCAGGAACAATACGGCGACGGGGTGAAATATGTGCAGATATTTGACGCCAACAAAGATCGCATTCGCAATCCAAATCTGATTTATCCGGGGCAGGTTTTCGCGCTGCCGGACTAGGGCGTAGACTCATAAATACCAAATTACGATTGCAGCCAGGTGGGCGGCAGCAAGGAACGTTTCAGGGCAGCGAAAGGTTCGTAATGACAGGGATCGCCAATCTTTGATGCGGTTAAAACAACGCTCGACCAGAT
>JAJRPO010000018.1 GCA_024280735.1 Alphaproteobacteria bacterium
AGGAAATTGCTACGATAATGCAGCCATGGAAACCTTCTTCAAAACCATCACTCTCATCGAATGCCAGCATTCGACTGCCGTGCAACGCAAGGCAGAACTAATCTGGCGGCATTCATGGCAAACCCGTCGTGCTGTCGAGGTTTCCGCCTTTTGGAATGGCGGCCCCGCACCCACGGACTTAAGCTGCCTTTATGGCACAACAAACGGAGCTTCATCATGAGCAGCGCAAAAGAGGCAAGCGTCACGACCACGCCACCACCCTTTGAAACGGCATCGATGAAGGCCGGCACGACACCGGTGCAGCCAACCGGCGCTGAACCCCATGCGTGTCTCGGCCTCAATAATTGTGCAGGTCAGGACCGTTACGGCGTCACTGGACCGGATGGGGACAATCCTAACAGCTGTGCCGGGCAGGGATTTTGTGCCACCACGGCGGCGCATTCATGCCACACCAACAACGATTGCGCGGGGCAGGGCGGCTGCGGGTTGTATGGCTGGGGGCCAGAGCTTGCCGTGCCAGGGCAAAACAGCTGTCAGTCAATGGGATCTTGCGCCACGCCAATCAATGCGGAGCGCTTTGTGACCGATGGTCAGCATCGGGCAACCAGTGTTTGGGCCTTGGCACGCACCGCGTTTGAAATCGCCTACGCAAAGAAACATGCGGCGGCACCGGTATCGAGCGCAGGGCCAGCACCGGCACCGTTCAGCAGCACCGGCCCGACCTATAAATGGATCAGCGATACCGGCTGCATGACAGCCTGCGGTTCCAGCGGCCTGTCGGGTGCCGGCAGCTGTTCGTGACAGATGTTCCTGACATTGCGACCCTGCCCAGGCTTGGCCTTGGGCTGGGCCTGCGCAACGTGCATTTTGCCCATATCGAACAGACTTGGCCCAAGGTGGACTGGTTTGAGGCGATTTCAGAAAACTTTATGGATTCGCAGGGTCGGCCACGCGATTTGATCCGTAAAGTGGCTGATCGGTATCCGGTTGTCTTGCACGGTGTGTCTATGTCCATCGGCAGCACCGACCCGCTGGATATGGAATATCTGACCAAACTACGCGATTTGGCGGCGGAACTGGAACCGGCATGGATCAGCGATCATCTGTGCTGGACCGGAGTGATGGGGTTTAACTCACATGACCTGCTGCCGATACCGTTGAACGATGAAACCCTGCGCCATATCGCAGCGCGGGTTCACAAGGCGCAGGAATTTCTGGGCCGCCCGTTGGTTCTTGAAAACCCGTCTAGTTATGTCAGTTTTCATGCCACCACCATGGAAGAACCCGATTTCTTGCGGGAATTATCCAACATGACGGGCTGCGGGTTGTTGCTGGATGTGAACAACGTCTTTGTGACATGTTTTAATTCAGACACAGACCCGTATGCCTACCTCGATCGTTTCCCGATGGAGCGGGTCGTGCAGATGCATCTGGCGGGGCACACCGATTGTGGCACCCACATAATCGATACCCACGACCAACCCGTTCGACCAGAGGTTTGGGCGCTTTATGCGCAAGCTTATGACCGTTGCAACGGGGCTGCTACTTTGTTGGAATGGGATGGGAATATTCCCAGTTTTGATGAATGTCTAACCGAGTTGCATAAGGCGACCGCTTATATGAACGGCCCATTCACCGCGTTGCTGGATCATCCTCGTAATATTTCCGACCCGAATTCCGGTGCGCAAGCTGTATCGAATCCAGTTAACTTTATCGTTCCAGAAGTCATGGAACATACAGATATAACACCGCAATCATGACTGACGTCTTTGATCTAGAGACCTTGCAAAAATGGATGCAAGGGGCGTTGCAGGAACCCGCGACGGTTACACTCGAGCAAGCGCAAACCCTTATGGCAGCCAATGCGCGGATGTCGGCAAGTGAGCGTCTGGGGATTTATCAACGCAGTTATTACCTGCGTATTACCGCCTGCATGCGCGACCAGTTTCCAGCCCTTTGTCATGCCTTAGGGGCGCAGTTGTTCAACCAATTCGTCGCTGAATACATTCATTTCTATCCGCCCGAAAGCTATACCTTATACGATCTTGGGCGACGGTTTTCTGGTTTTCTGGACGAGACACGACCAGATAAAGGCAGCGCTGCACCGGAAATCTGGGTGGATTTTATGATTGATCTGGCCCGATTTGAACGGCTGTTATTTTCAACATTTGACAGTGCCAGAGCGCCTGAAAATGTCATTGCTCAACCTGCCACACCAGACGCCCGCTTGGGAATTCAGCGCAATGTTTCCATCCGGCGCTATCAATTCAATGTTGCAGGTTATTATCATGCTGTGCGAGCCAACTCGGACCCGGAGCTGCCCGAGCCAGAGGTTTGCTTTCTTGCCATTGTGCGAAAAGGCGACATTACCAACACCTTGCCGCTGCATCCCGAACATGCCCAAATGTTAATGGCGATGTCCCGAGGTGCGGATGTTGAAAAAGCCCTGTCCGAAGTTGCAAAATGGTCAAGCCGCACCTTAGATGAGGTGCGTCAAGGCTGGACGCAAGCAACTGAACTCCGCGCATCGTGGATTGCAGCGGGGGTGTTTGTGGACCGCGCTGCTGTCCTCGCCCATTCCCCCTAAACCACCGGGTAAACATAACGGCCCAACCGTGGTGCCGGAAGGGGGGCAGACGACAGATCAAACGCCCCCTCAAGCAATCCTTGGTCAAGCGCGTTCAGTAAGGTGGCCAATTCAGGGGCACCCTCCGCTGTCGCATCACGGGCCAATTGCTTGAGCATCCGATGTTCGCTGCCATAAACCTGAGAATAGCTGCGCAGGGGCGCATTCAGTGCTGGCGACGGTTTTCCGAGCAGGCTTTCAGGCGCCGCTCCTGTGTCCGTATTGGCGGCAGGCGGGGCAGCAGCGAGCAGCCGGTTCATCTTATCCATCAGTTCGGCTATATCAATCAGCGGCAAAATGAAGCCTCCCTATTTTTTGTTTCACCCAGTCGGGTTGTGCCGATTTACGCACCAGAAAGGGGCCGATGGCCAGCACATCAAGATGCGTATTAAGAAAACAGTCAATGGCGTTCTGCGGGGTGCAGACAATCGGTTCGCCCCGCACATTAAACGAGGTGTTGAGCAGCATCGGACAGCCGGTAGCCCCGTCAAATTCCCGCAGAATTTCGCCAACCCGCGACCCGGCTTGTGCGGCTGTTTTTGGGTCGATGCTTTGCAGTCGGGCACTGAAATCCACGTGGCTTATGGCTGCAACATCGCTGGTTACTGCGCGTTGCAAATCCATTGGGCTGTGCAGTCCGTTGGCGCGGGCTGCCGCCAGATCGTCCTTACCGCGCAAGGGGGGCTTCAGCTTGGCCACAAACAACATAAAGGGGCTGTCGTTCGGGGCCTCGAAATAATCTGCGGCGCGATCAGCCAACACAATGGGGGCAAAGGGGCGCCAATCTTCGCGAAATTTGATGCTTTTGTTGATCCGGCTCAATGTGTCGCTGCCCCGCGGGTCAGCCAGAATTGAACGATTGCCCAAGGCGCGGGGGCCAAATTCCATCCGCCCGTGGAAATGGCCGACGATCTGCTTATTTGCCAGTGCGGCGGCAACCTGTTGCGCATAGGCTTTGGGACCGCTTACCTCCTCAAAGATCAATTTGGCATTTTTCAGCGCTGTGCGGATCTGCGCGTCGCTATATTCCGGCCCCAAAAGGCTGGACGACATTGCATCACCGCTACGCGCGCGCGCGCTGGGTTTCGTGTCAAGGCTTTGTGCAACCTCAAGTGCGGCCCCAAGCGCGCCGCCAGCATCCCCCGCCGCCGGTTGTATCCATAGCCCTTCAAGTTCGGGCAATTCAAGCAGCAATCGGCTGTTAACCAGACAGTTCAGGGCCACCCCCCCCGCCAGACAAAGGTTGCGTTGAGAGGTGCGTTGCAGCGTCGTTTTGGCCAACCTCAGAACGGCTTCCTCCAGAACCACCTGCACAGAGGCCGCGAGGTTCATGTGGAACGGCGTGACAGCCGCATCGGGGCGGCGTTCAGGCTGGCCAAACAGCATTTCAAACAGGGGGCCAGTGGTGCTCAGACCTTTGTCAAAGTCGAAATAACCCATATTCAGCGCGAAAGACCCATCACTGCGCAGGTCAATCAGCTCATCCAGAATTTTCTGGCGGAATTGTGGCGCGCCAAAGGGGGCCAACCCCATCAATTTATATTCGCCGGAATTCACTTTGAAACCGCAATATTGGGTGAATGCGCTGTAAAACAGCCCCAAGGAATGCGGGAATTTAATTTCGTTAATGGCGGTCAAACCCTTGTTGTCACCTGTCCATAAAGTCGTTGTTGACCACTCGCCCACCCCGTCCAGCACCAACACCGCCGCGTTTTCAAACGGTGACGGATAAAACGCCGCCGCCGCATGGGATCGATGATGCGGCACAAAGACTAGTTTATCCGCATCATTGTCTGCGACCTGCAACAACTGCCGTGGCAAGTCATCGCTCAGGGCTTGCAAAGTACGGAGCATCTGAGGCCAAAGCCGCGCGCCGCGCGGTGCCAGTTGGCGGGCCGTGTCAAGGATGCGGCGGGTTTTGAGGCCGGGGTCCTCATAATAGGCCACCGCTGCGGGCGCGGCACCATCGGGCAGTTGCGACAGACAATACCGGATCGCCTGTTCGGGGAAATGCCAATCGGCCTTTTGCCGGGAAAAGCGTTCTTCTTGGGCGGCGGCAACAATCTTGTCACCCTGCACCAATGCGGCGGCGGCATCGTGAAAATGCGAAGAAATGCCTAACATATATCTGGGTTCGGTCATGTCTGCCCCCCCGTTGGCAACCTGTCGCATAGTTTGGCAATCAGCGGCTGCAAGCGGCCGGCGAAAAGGCTGTTTGCCGTAACATTGGGGTGAATGTCTTGGGGCATGAAAGTGTGGGCTTGATCGTAAGGCGTTGAAATATCAACTGTATCAGCAAACCGGTTTTGCACAATTGTATTGAACACCGGATCAAGTGAATCCATCAGTACAAATTGCAGCGGCACTTTCGCGGCGCGCGCTGTTTCACGCACCAGCTCAAGCACCGCCAAAGTCGCGGCGGTGATCATGTATTCATCAGGCAAGAAGATTTGAAAATCGGCTTGCCGAATGACAGGCTGCCAAATTGGATGATACAGTATATAGGCCCGTCCACTGGCATCCATTCGCGCCACGGGCACTTGTTCGACGCCTAGTTTGTACCAAGCAGGGTTGAGGTATTGCCGCATCCGCTGCGGGTGGGCAATGTTGCGGAAGCGGTGGTCGCTGATCAGGGCAAAAACTGCCGCATCAACGGCACCGTTTGCAATGTCACGGCGCAATTGCAAAAGGTTTTGCACGGTGCCATGGCCACCGACGCCGCGATTCAGAATATGTGTTTTGGGCAGGGCGCGCTGTAATTGCGCGGTGAAGGTCTCGTCGTCCGCCAGTCCGGTGCCATAGGTGAAAGAGCAGCCATAGATCGCCACTTTGGGGCCAGTTTCAGGGGTGTTGGGCACATAACGCCAACCGTCCTGCGCAATATGCTGGAGTATTCCTTTGCGAAACCCGACGCGGACGGCATACTCCGGTGTCAAAGACCAACCTATGACTGGATCAGGACTAAAGAGCAGCCGGGGGGCGGCAACTACGTTTTCTGTTTTAGGCGTCATGGATTTGTCTTTCGCAAGATCGCAACCGCATGGTTTACGGGCTTTGCCAGAGGTAGAGGCCAAGCGGCCAGAGGCGTTCAGCCTTCAAACTAGATGTATCGTAAATATTTCACAACCCGCCGAGGCCCGTTTTGCAAAACGCGTCTGTGCCGCGTTAACAAAGTATTGCCTCCATCCCGCAAGGAATGAAGGCAAGCTGATTATATATTCTGGCCCTGGGGCCAGGTTCACATAGCGTTTGCTTAATTTCGCGACGGGTAAACACCTTGCATTGCTATGCAGTACCGAATGACTAAGGTCGGATCCTGCACTGCGATGGCAATGTTCGAACCGGTGGGTGCAATCATCTGGGCTGACATTTTCACCGTCGATGGTAGAGCGGAATAGATCGTTTCCGAGCCGGTCCCGCTAGGGGGGGCCGCCGCAAGGAGCTTGCCACCAGGGCCGGGTTTGTCGCCATCAAGATTGTTAGCATTGACGGCATGGCTGTGATTGGCCAATTGCGCCTGCGTCAAAGTCACATGCTCGCTGCCACCTCTTTGCCCCCAACTATTTGGTGACAATCCCGGACCGGTGCCATTACCAACAGGTATCCGGCTGCGCAGATCGGGCAGGCCAAAAGTAGTGCGCCCGTCGCCGCCGTAAGTTGTGCCTAGCAGAGAAAACAAAGCACTATTTTGCGAGATGGCTAGAAGCTGGCCATCTGTGCTGGCCCAGCCTCGTGGACAAAACCCGACAACACCTGTTGCCGCGATTTCCCCGATAAAGGGATCGGCTTCAGCCAGAACTTGGCCCGATGTTGCGGTGAATGCCACACCGAGCGCCAGAGCAGGCAGGGTGCAGCGCGTTAACTTTTTCAGAATAGTCATTGGTATCTCCAATTTTTAGTAGCAGTTCAAAACCGTCGCCGCGCTTTTGCGGGCTGTCCTTTTAGGGAACAGCAGGGGTTAAGATCGAGGCGGGAAAAGACCCTGCAATGCGATGCAGTGATACAATGTCAAATACGGATCCTGTGTGGGTATTTGAGTGCTTGAACCGCTGGCTCCTATCATACTCGCAGACATCTGCACGGTAGCGGCCGCCGTCGAATAAATCGTCTCGTTTCCAGCGCCGCCTGTTGGGGCTGCTGCCAAAAGCTTGTTACCCGGGCCAGGTTTGTCGCCATCCAGATTGTTGGCGTTAACCAAATGGTTATGGTTCGCCATGGTGGCTTGCGTCATTGTCTTGGTCTCACTGCCACTTCGCTGAGCAGCCGAGCGCGGTGTCAGACTCGGTCCGGCACCTTGTCCCATTGTCAACCGCCCGCGCAGGTCTGGCAAAGCAAAACTGGTGCGCCCGTCACCGCCAAATTGTGTGCCAAGCAATGAAAAAAGCGCTGGGTTTGTATTGATCGGCAAAATTTGCCCTTCGGCTGCTGCCCAGCCCCTTGGGCAGAAATTGAAACCCACAATCATGATATCCCCGAGATAGGGCTCTACGCCGGCCACTACGCGCTCAGGCGTACTTGCCAGCCCTAACGACAGGGTTACTGCACAAATGGCCGAAAGGGTTGTCTTTTTTAGATTTTTCATCGATCTCTCCTAATTCAATAAGTTAGATTGGATGCACTGTCGCCTGCTGACAATCAGTACCCAATCAATGCAGTTCAACTCTTGGACTTGAATCAAGGCCGAGATGGGAAAACACCTTGCAGTGCGATGCAATAGCGCATTACCAAATAAGGGTCCTGAACATTGAACGGCTGGCTTGAACCCGTATTCGCGATCATCTGGGATGACATCTGAACCGTAGGCCCTTGGTTTGAATAAATTGTCTCTGATCCAGTGCCACTTGGCGGGGCCGCTGCCAAAAGCTTATTGCCTGGGCCAGGTTTGTTCCCGTCCAGATTATTGGCATAAACATCGTGACTGTGGCTCGGCAATTGCGTGGTGGTAAGGACAATTGCCTCGGTTCCGAACCTCTGTCCCTGGCTGCGCGGTGTCAGCCCCGGCCCGTTGCCTTGTCCCATCCCGACCCGGCCACGTAAATCTGGCAGGCCAAACGTGGTGCGCCCGTCGCCGCCGTATGTGGTGCCAAGTAACGAGAACATAGCCGTATTACTTGCGATTGATAAAAGTTGTCCTTCAGCACTGGCCCAGCCCCGTGGGCAAAAGTTTTCGCCAACGGCAACTATGTCGCCAATGAACGGGTTTGATCCTGCCTGCGCGTTATTTGGTGCCACAGAGACAGTTACTGCCAGCGCTAATATTGACAGTGTTGGATACACTATTCGCTTTGAATTTTTCACTTTTTTCCCCAAGTCCAGTACACTTTAAAGTGTGTCGATCTTCCAGCAATTTTTACCATATAGCAAATAGTTTCTTTGGGTCGGAAGAAGTACTTGGGTGTGTTGTGTTTTTACTAAAGTAAAAACATGTAGTAAGGATCAAAATGACCCTCAAAGGAAATCGAGTAAGAAAAACCCTGACATTGCCGGTACTCCCGTTTGCGTTGCCAGCCATTCAACGGCCTGTATTACTTGCGTACCATTGCCGTTATCTGATCCCACCAATAGGTCAGGCCTAACCGCGCCATGGTTTGCGAACGCAAAGCAGGCAGGTCATAAAAAGCCGCCAGATTTTCACGCCATTCCAAAAGGCGCGCGGGCGATAAACTATCCGCCTGCCAGCTGTCTACGAAGGCGATCGGAAGTTGGGAGTACGCTTTGTAGGTACCGGTTTTACGCACAATCGGAATCGCACCGTGCAAAATTGCCTGCCAGGCTTTTGGCGAGGGATCAAGCCCGCCACCCTCTACGCAAAGAACAAAAGTATGGGACTGCATCAGTGCCAAAAAATCGGCCTCAGGTTGGTCTCGTACTGGAATAGTGCAAAAAGATGCCCAGTCAGTTTGTGCATATGCAGTTA
Organism: Alphaproteobacteria bacterium; assembly: GCA_024280735.1. Taxonomy (GTDB): domain Bacteria; phylum Pseudomonadota; class Alphaproteobacteria; order Rhodobacterales; family Rhodobacteraceae; genus Amylibacter. The sequence continues at coordinate 8,544 of JAJRPO010000018.1, forward strand.
CAGCACGTCGCAAATCCCACTGGGGACCAATACGGGAACGATGGCCGCAAAGCACTTGCAGCGGGCGGTCATGAATGGTCGGCGGGCTTTTCAAACTGCGCATTGTCGGCGGGGCTTCGGGGTAAACCATGCCCGTGGGCAAGGGGGAAAACCGAGGATCGCTGTCATCGTCAAGATTTTCGGTAAACCAATGAACCAACAGCGGATGAGCCAATATTGCGGCAATTGTTCGCCGTTCTGTGTCACTAAAAGACCGCCAGCGCTGATCGACCTGTCGCGGCAATGTGCAATCCTCAGACCCAGAGACCAGCACAAAGGGCTTATGCAGTTTCGGAAGCACGTCGCTCTCAAACGCCGTGAGTGCGGCAAATGGATTGCGCAGCGACAAAAAGATATGCAAGGGCGCGTCGGTGTTTTGCGCCCGGTGAAGGTGCGTAAAAGGCGGGTGCATATCGCTGTGTAATACCCAGTCACAACGTGCAGCGATACCAGAGAGGCCATAGGCCGTAGCCCCCTGAAGCTTGGGGAATAACCGCATAGAATGCAGCGCAGTTTGAGGGGATTCTGTCATTAGGCTGGTGTTTCTGCGGCGGTTTCATTCCCTGCTTTCGACGTTCCGCTTATCTGCAAAAGCTGATCATAGATGTCTTGCGCCTCGGTTGGCACGGACAGGTCAGGGTCATTGGAATTGCGTCGCAGATGCCCCTCAAAAAACGAAAACCCGGCGACGGGGGGGATTAACCCCACCCGGTAGGCCAGTTCGCGCAGGGCGCCGTCATAGCGTTCAGTTGACCAGTCAAAACAGATCAGCGGAAATTCAGACGCCTTTAGCGACTGTAACAAAAGCCGATTGTAACTTGTCCAGAGTTCTATGCCCTTTTCGATCGCGAAACCGTTACGCGCCTGCAAAGATCCCGCCACCGCAAGCGGGTGCCGAAATGTGCCCACCAGCTGCGCGTTTGGCAATCCTTTCAGCCATCCGTCCAGCAGTAATAATGTTCGGGGGTCTTTGAAACCCCAGAGCCGGTCCTGCGGGTAACTTGCAATCAATTGATCGCGCCAAGCGGAATGCTCGATTGACCAATGGCAGGGACCAACGGGCGGCTTGTTCCAGGACGCATCATTGGCCGCCAGAACCGCATTGTTGAGTTCCATCACCTTGATATTCTCGCGATTGCCCTTTGGGTTGGTGTGGGCTTTGCGGTCCACTTGTCCCAGAACAAGGCCCGCTTCCTCCAGACATCCGGCAAGACAACTTGTACCGCTCCGATGCATTCCCAAAATAACGAGTGCCGCAGATGTCATGGTGAATTTCGCCTTTAAGCCCGTGTTTGGCCTCACCGATACCGACCTGAAAACCTGAAAACAAGGGGCATTGGTGGTAAAGCCAGACTAAACGCAGGGTTAACTCAAGAAGTTGGCTGCAAAAAAGAGTGTTACTATTTCGAAGCAAACTTCAAATAAAACCCGGTCAGGTGGTTTGTGGTTCGGCAGAGCCAATCCTATCTGGCCAAATACGGTTATCATGGGTATCGGTAGGTTTTTGCACGAGATTTTTGTCATTCAATATGGCATCCTCATACGCAACAGATTTCCCTGCTCGGCATAGTGCCTTGTCAGGGCAGATATAGGACCGTATGCCAATGCAGACAGCTCCATCCATGCAATCCCCAATCGCAATCGGCGGGCTTGGCGGCAGTGGCACAAGAGTTTTTGCAGCGCTTCTTCAGGCGGCAGGGGTTCATATTGGCGACTGCCTGAACCAACCACTCGATAATCTGTGGTTCGCGGTGCTTTTCAAACGCGCTGCCTGGTGCCGCCCGAGCGCGCCCCGGATACCCGATCCTGCCGATGTTTTAACCTCTATTCGTTTGTTCCACCGCGCAATGTCTACCGGACTTGTCGATGATTTAAGTCCCGCCGAGAAATCTCTGCTAGAACAGTTGCGCGGGGATTTGCCCCCTAACGGTACATGGCAATGCGGCCCACAGGCACCCCATGCGGACAGTTTAATATCGAGCGGTCCGGCTAGCGGCCAAGCAGATCGGCGCTGGGGTTGGAAAGAACCAAATACCCATGTTTTCCTGCCCCATCTGGATCGATATTTTTCCGGTTTTCGCTATATCCATATCGTACGGGATGGGCTGGATATGGCCTTTAGCAAAAACACTTGGCAAGCCCGTCATTGGGGCCATCTGTATGGCCTTTCGCGCAAACCGGATGTGCCGCTCCCCTTGCACCAGCTGCAATACTGGAGTGCTGCCAATCGCGTGGCGCTGGACTATGGCCGAACTCACATGCAGGGGCGTTTTCTTGTTGTGGATTATGAGGATTTCTGCGCGCAGCCTGTCATTCACTGGGCGCGTATCCTGCGCTTTCTCGGCTTGGATGATGGCCGCGCCTTACCCAAAGACCTGGTTCAGCCGATGACCATCGGCCGCAGCGCTTCTCATGATCTGTCAATTTTTCCAGAGCCAAGCCTGGCCGAAGCCCGCGCCCTGCAAGCGGTCGTCGAAATTATCGGCAAACCAAGTTAGGATTTTTGCGCTGCCGAACTGAGAATCAGGGCTGCTTATCGCAATGCTTTTAGCCCTGCTTTGCCATTAAAAAGGTAATGAAAGAACCGCCGCGCGTTCCCGCGACTTTCTGCAGGTCATCGGCGTTGGTAGGATGATATGTCTGCTTAAACCGTAAAATTGTCCAAGATTTCGCAAGGATAACGGATTGTTGGACAGAATTGTCAGGGGGATCGTTTGAAAACGATCAAACAAGGCTTGGCAGTCCCTAGGGGAATTGAACCCCTCTTTCCAGGTTGAAAACCTGGCGTCCTAACCGATAGACGAAGGGACCGCAAAGTCTGTGAGGGGCTTCTAGCCAAGCGGGTTGAGCATATCAAGAGGATTCTTGTGCTATGTCGCGACTTTTTCCATTTTTCTTATGACATAAAAAAATGAAAGCAGGATTATGAATGCGGGGTTCATTGCGAGTTAGTGTATTACAGTTGAGAACTTGATTGATGCAAAGTTTCTCGCCATACATAGTCATGGCAAATGCAATATTTATTCAAAATTTGGTATCGATTTATAATGATAGCCCCGGCAAATTTTACCATTTCCCAAAGCAATACCTTAAAATGGTGGAAGAGACCGTGGGCGATTGGGTTGTCTTTTATGAGTCCCGCAGGAATAGCGGGGCTTTCGGTTATACATCGGTTCAAAAAGTGACTGATGTTGTTCCTGATTCCAAAAGGAAAAATTATTTTTACGCCTACCTCGACGAATCCTCCCTTTGGGACTTTGAGACGATCGTGCCGAGGGCTGCGCCTGATGGACAGGCCTTTGAGCACTGTTTGCGTCACCAGGAGGATGGGCGCCCAATATCCGGCGGGGCAAGTACTGCCGCGGTACGCAGACTCTCTAATAGTGAGTTTGGGGCCATTTTTTCAGCGGGAATGCAAGAGAACTTGAGCATTGACGCCTTACCAAGAGAGGGTGCCTTGCCCGCTTTAAGGGGGTTTCAAGACGCAAGGGATAGTTTTGAAGGTGCCCCGTTACTTGTTGTTCGAGAAGAAATACTGGTTTCGCGAAAACTTAGAGACGCATCTTTTGCGCGACAAGTTAAGGCTGCATATAGTGGAAGATGCGCAATATCTGGTTTGGATTTGAGAAATGGCGGAGGCCGCCCAGAAGTGCAAGCAGCGCATATTCGCCCCGTTTCAGATCGCGGCCCTGATACAGTTAGAAATGGTTTAGCCTTATCGGGAACTCTTCACTGGATGTTTGATCGCGGTTTGATTTCCATTGCCGCAGACTATCAAATTTTAATTTCGCATAACAAGGTTCCAGCCGACACAGCGAAGCGGTTAATTAGCCCGGGCCAAAAACTGTTGTTGCCAAGCGAGAAGCGCTATTATCCGCACCAAGAGTTTTTACGCTATCACAGAGAAGAGGTGTTTGGGCGGGTTGCGTGAATTTTACGCCAAAGCCGCGTCTTCCAAGCGCAGTTTGGCTTTGCGACGCCCGCCCCATTCGTCAATTTCCAAACGACCCGCCAGATGGAACAGCTGGCCCTTGTGCCCCTCGATCATCGGGCCAAGTGCGCTGTCAAACGCCCCAAAGGCAATTGCGTCTATCCGGCCGCCGTTGGCATCTTGTGCCGTTAAACGCAGGTGGTTTTCGCCTGCGCGTTTGGCAAACGCGATGCGTTGTGCGGGCAGGGCGAAACGCGGCGCCGGGGCGCCAGCGCCAAAGGGACCTGCGGATTCCAACTGCTCGATCAGCTCGGTAGTTATCGCGCTTGGTTGAATGGTGCCGTCCAGCTGCAAATCTTTCGGGCCAATTTCGTTCGCCCCCTGTTTGCCCAGCAATTCCGACAGGCGCGCCATGGCGGCGTCCAACTGGTCCTCGGCCAGCGTTAGCCCTGCTGCCATCTTGTGACCGCCGCCCTTTTGAAACAACCCTTCGCGGGTGCAGGTGGCCACAGCCGCCCCTAAATCAATGCCGGTGACGGAACGTCCTGACCCTTTGCCGATGCCGTTTTCCAACCCGATCACCACGGCGGGGCGGTTGGTGGCCTCCTTCAGGCGTGCAGCAACAATGCCGACAACGCCCGGGTGCCAGCCTTCGCCCGCCGCCCAAACCAACGGCGCGTCAAAGCCGCGTTCCTCGGCCTGTTCGATTGCTTTCAGGCGCACCGAGGCCTCTATTTCGCGCCGCTCAGTGTTTAGAATGTCCAACTGATCCGCCATGGCCGAAGCCTCGTCCGGATTGGTGCAGGACAGCAATCGCGCGCCCAGATCAGCCTTGCCAATGCGCCCACCCGCATTGACGCGCGGCCCCAGCACAAAGCCGAGATGATACGCATTGGGGGCCGTGGTCAGCCGCCCCACATCCGACAGGGCTGTCAGCCCCACCCGTTTGCGCGCGCCCATCACCTTGAGGCCTTGGCGCACCAATGCGCGGTTCAGGCCGATAAGGGGTGCCACATCGGCAACCGTCGCCAGCGCCACCAGATCGAGCATGCTCATCAGATCAGGCGCGGCTTCCCCCGCATTGCGCATCAGGCGGTTCACCGCCACAAGCGTCAGAAACACCACGCCAGCCGCACAAAGATAGCCGAAATCGCCCTCCTCATCCTGACGGTTCGGGTTCACAACAGCCAGCGCAGGGGGCAGGGTTTCCCCGCCGGTGTGGTGATCCAGCACAATCACATCCGTGCCCTTGGCAGCCGCAATGGCATCATGCGAGAGGGTGCCGCAATCAACGCAAATAATCAGATCATGCGCCGCTGCCAACCCCGCCATGGCAGGTTCATTGGGGCCATAGCCCTCCTCAATGCGGTCTGGCACATAAAGCGTGGCATCCTGTCCTTGTTGGCGCAACCAGTCCAGCAACAGGGCGGCAGAACTGCCACCATCCACATCGTAATCGGCAAAAATGGCGATGCGCTGGCGGGATTTTGCAGCGGCGTAGATACGCTCGGCGGCGGTGTCCATATCGCGGAAAACTGATGGGTCTGGCATCAAATCCCGCAGGGCAGGGGTCAAAAATCGCGCGGCCTCCTCTGGCTGCACCCCCCGCCGTGCAAGGGTGCGTGACAGAATATCCGGCAGCTCTGCCTGTTGCGCGATGGTTTGTGCAAGGCGGTCTTGCTCAATGCTCAGGCCGATCCAGCGCCGACCTGTGGCAGAGGAGGCGACGCCCAGAAATGCAGGTGTTTCAGTCATCAATCGGTGTCCCTTTTAGAAGTTTGATCAGAGAGATAGCCGCCGCTGCCCAGCCAAAGGCCGCAAAAAACAGCCAAACCCACAGAAAAACCTCCCCGCCTTTAAGCGCTGTTAGTAAAGCAAAGGCCATGCCCGCAGACCACCCGGATAGCCAAAATATCAGAAAGATAATTGGTATCCATTGCCGCTGCACCTTTGGGGCGGGCCTGCGACCCAGAGCCTGCGCACGGCTTCGTTCTCGGAACGTGTCGAGATGTGCCTCTGCGACGGACTCCTTTTTGCTGCCAAACCCAACCCTGCGCGCCATGTTGCCTCCCCTTTGACCCAATCAAAGATGAAACCATCGCAGCGGTCAACTGTTGCTTTGGCGTTATGTCACGGGCCTTACCGAACCGGTTAGGGTGCTACACTTCGACAATTTTCAATGCGATTGGTGTGCTTGCAAGGTCTCCAGTTGCTTTGATAGCTGTCAGTGCGGCCTCAATTGCAGCCGGGGTAACTTCGTGGGTTACGATTAAAACCGGTGCCGCGTCATCTTGATGTTCTTTTTGGCGCATCCGGTCAATGGACACACCCGCATCCGCCAGCGCCGTTGTAACCTTGGCCATGACACCCGTTGCATCTTTCAGGCTGAGGCGGATGTAATAGGCAGAAGGTGTATTGGATTTTGCCGCCTTGGCGGGGGTCAGCGTCTTGGCTGGTTGGCCAAATACCGCAAGGGAAATCCCGCGTGCAATATCCATCACATCGCCCATCACCGCGCTGGCTGTTGGCCCTTCGCCAGCGCCCGCACCGCGCAGAACAATCTGACCCACCGCATCGCCCTCAATCACCACCATATTCGTGCCGCCCTCAAGCTGGCCCAAAGGTGAATTATACGGCACAAGGCAGGGTTGCATGGTTTGCTCCAACCCCGAACCGGTCATGTTAGCAAGGCCGAGCAGTTTGATCCGGTACCCCATGTCTTTGGCCGCCATGATGTCGTCAATGCTGATCAGGCCAATGCCCTCCAGCTGCGCGCCAGAAAAATCCACCTGTGTGCCAAAGGCAATCGAGGATAGCAAAACCAGCTTATGCGCCGCATCGATCCCACCCACATCAAGGTTTGGATCGGCCTCTAGAAACCCGAGTTGGTTGGCTTCTTCAAATACTTCATCATAGGGCAGGCCCGCATTTTCCATCCGTGTCAGAATGTAATTACAAGTGCCGTTCATCACCCCCATAATGCGGGTGATCCGGTTTGCGGCCAGACCTTCTGTCAGGGTTTTGATCACCGGAATACCCCCCGCAACCGCAGCCTCAAACCGCAGGTTTACGCCTTTTGCCTCCGCCGCCAAAGCCAGTGTTTGCCCGTGATGTGCCAGCATTGCCTTATTGGCAGTAATCACATGTTTGCCTGCCGCAATCGCGGCCTCGCTCGCGGCTTTGGCCGGGCCATCTTCGCCGCCCATCAGCTCAACGAAAACATCCACATCGTCGCGTTTTGCCAGGGCAACGGGATCGTCTTCCCAGCTGTAATCCGACAGATCAACGCCACGGTCTTTGCCGCGAGAACGGGCAGAAACCGCGCTAATGGTAATTTCACGCCCGGAACGCGCCGCCAAAAGCGCCCCGTGTTCCTGAACAATTTTGATAACACCGGCACCGACAGTGCCCAGACCGGCAATGCCAAGGCGTAAAGGGGAAGTCATGGGATGCGCACTCCGCAAAAAGGAAAGTTAGAGCGCTTCGCGCTTTGGCGGTAGTGTTAGCCCAAACACAGAGTAGGGGCAACGGCCCAGCGGATCAATTTCACGGGCTATTTTGCAGCCCACGGGCGCGCGCGCGCAACCGTGCGGCGCGCGCGGTCACACGGTCGATTTCTTGCTGGGCTTTACCAATGGATTTGTCGGTGTTCTTGCCTACAGCCATCAATTCGTCGGTCACAGCCAGTTCGGGCCAGCTTTGATTGGTGAAATTGGTGCGCGACGGGTATTTGAAATCAGGCACATCATTTTTGATCGAACATCCCGCAAGCAAAGCCGCACAGACAAAGGTCGTGGCACTGGTCCGCCAAAACTGGATTTTCCTACAATTTGCCTGCACCGAAGTCCCGCCTGTTTTTCAAGCAGTTTAACGATGCCTGCATATGGGATCAAGCAAATGCCGCAGGGGTAAAGTGCCATTCACTATTGAATGAGCGTTCAATTCTTTTATGACTGAGGAAGAAAGGTGTTTCTATGGCTCGTAAATCCGGTTCCAGCGCTGAAAAAACCCGGCCCCTGGTGGAGGCTGCTGCCAAACGCCTGTTTGCCCGCCATGGCTATGCCGCTGTTTCCATGCGCCAAATCGCCGCCGAGGTCGGGGTTCAGGCGGGTGCGCTCTACCTTTACACGCCGGACAAACAGAGCCTGCTGTTCGAGTTGATGAAAACCCACATGGAAGAATTGCTTGCCGCATGGGCGAAATCTGATCCCGGTGGCGCGGCTGACAGGCAGTTGCATGCCTTTGTGGAGTTCCACATCGCGTTTAATTTGCAAAGCCTCGAGGCGGTTTTTATTTCCTATATGGAGCTGCGAAACCTGACACCGGAAAATTTCGCCCATATCGAAGATATGCGTCGGGCTTATGAAACCGTGCTGGAGGATATTCTAAAGGCAGGTATGGCTGAGGGGACTTACCAACTTGAGGATACAAAACTGACGACCCTTGCGATCATTGCCATGCTGAACGGCGTGAATACTTGGTACAAAGAAAGTGGCCGCCTGACCCGCGAACAAGTGGCGGGTATCTACGTGGAGATGGTCCGGCGCGCTGTTGGGGGCTGAAGCGCAAAAGAATGGTGCCTCCGGCGGGGATATTTAGGACGAATTCGAAAGGGGTAGGGTGGACAGCGCAAAGTCAACCGTCACCGGAAAATGATCCGACGCGGTTAGCAACGCCTTGCACAAAGCATCCTCGTTGAAACAGACAGGGTTATCAAACGGATGCCAGATTTTCCACTGCGGGCTGGCTTGGCGCATCAGGTCGTCCGACACCATCACATAATCCAGCAGCGCATTTAGATAGGTCTTGGTGGTATGGTTGTAAAACCGCGCCGACGCTGGCGTTGCCACCCTGCGCGGGGCCATCAAGGCGCGGGCATTTGGGTCGTGCAGGCGGAGTTCTTGTGCTTTGCTCTGGCCGAGAACAATTTCGATGCCCGAACGCCCGAACAGTTTTTCATATTCATCCAAGCCCGGCCCATCGTTAAAATCGCCCAGCACAATCATGCTGTCGCCTGCGGCCAGATGGGCATCAACCCGTTGGCGCAGCCAAATACATTGCGCCAGTTGTTTGCGCCGATTGGCAATGGAAATCTGCACTTCCTCGTGCTTGTTGCGCGCGCCGTGCGGGGCTTTGGATTTGGCATGTACGCCGATGAGTCGAAACGGCGCGCCGCCTTTGGGGGTCACGGCGACTTCTAGGGGGGGCTTGGAAAAGACGATGTCTTCCGGCTCGCTGTCCACATCTACGTCAATGCGGAATGACGTGTCAAAACTGGGGATTTTTGCGTCTTCCTCGGTGCCCTGCGGGTCGTGGGACACCTGCATTTTCAACGGATCATAGAGCAGGGCAATTTCCTGCTGTGTGTGATTTTCAAACCCGATCAGCGCCTTGTTCTGGCGCAGCCCGAAATGGCGGGCGAAATTTTCCAGCGCCTGTTCGCCTGATTGAAAGCGGCTGGAATCCGGTGCCTCGATTATCATTATCGCATCCGCATCCAGTGCTTTGAACACGGTGCCAAGGGCGGCAATCTGTTGTGATTTCGTCACATCATAGCGCCGGGACCAACTGTTATCATCGATTAGCTGGTTGTTGCGGTCAAACAGGGTGGCGAACCATTCCACATTATAGGTGGCGATGCGCATCAGATCGTTTCAACAATGAAACGAGCGGCTTTAATCATAAACTGCGTTGTCATTGATTTCTTCCCATGCTTTGTTAACGGCAATCATGTGTTTGGTGGCCAGAGTTATCGCCTCTTCCGGCAATCCACGCGCCATCAGCTGGTCTGGATGTGTTTCGCGTATGCGTTTGCGCCACGCCTTGCGAATGTCTTCCAGCGGGGCGTCGGGCGCAACCCCTAACACTTCATAGGCATCGGGCGGCGCGTCGGGCACAAATCGGGTGCGCAATCCGCGAAAATTGACCTCGTTAATCATGAATTTACGCGCCACTATATGCACAAAATCATCCTCATTCGGGTGGTATTGCCCATCCGCCATCGCGATGTAAAACAGCCCCTCGATCAGGTCTTCCAGCACTTTGGGATTGTCTTTGAACATGGCCGAAATTGTTGCCGCATATACCTCGAAACCTGCCACATCCTGACGGGCAAGGTTGAATACCTTTGCTGCTTGTGCCTCGTCGCGTCTGGAAATGAAAAATATCTCCCGAAAGGCGGCCACCTCGTCGCTTGTCACCAAGCCGTCCGCCTTGGCCATCTTGGCCCCCAAACCGATCACCGCAATGGTAAAGGCCACCGAGCGTTCGGGCGGCGTTTTCAGCCGATCAAAAACTTGCGCCAAGTTCTGCCCTTTGGTCAGGGCAGAGACCGAGTCCGAAATGCGGTTCCAGATTGATTTTGCCATTGCCGTATCCTGTTGTGTTATTGGCTGATTCTACAGGTTTTTTTGCAGCAAGATCAAGTCCAACCAGCGATCAAACTTATACCCTACCTCGGGAAGTGTTGCCTGTTTGCGAAATCCGCAAGCTTGATGAAAGGCAATGGCTGCGGGGTTTTCAGAACTGATACCGGCAATCAGGGAATGTATATCTTGCGCGCGGGCGTGTTCCTCAAGGGCTGTCAGCAGGGCGCGGCCAGCACCTTTTCCTTTGGCGCTATCGGTCAACATAATACTGTGTTCCATCGTTTGGGCATAACCACTGCCGGTGCGAAACGGGCCATAGGTGGCAAAACCCGATACCACGCCCTGCTGCTCTATTACCAAAAACGGCACTCCCTGTTGTGCCTTGCTGGCAATCATTTCGGATAGGTCGGCAGGGATCTTTTCTATGCTGGTAAAGGTAATCAACGTGTCACGGATCACCGGATTCCAGATGCCCATGAGTGCTGCAATATCAGGAATGCCCGCTGCTCTAATTCTCATACCGACCTCACATTCTTTCCCACCGCGCGCCAGCGCGGCCACGCCCAAGGCTTTAACTGAATTTTAATTCAGGCAAAAGACGCGGGAGTACCCCTCTATACTTGCACCCCCAGCACAGCGCCAGCCGAACCCCATTCCACCGCCCAAGCAGCAGGCGGGGCCATGCGGGCGCGGCGGCGTTGCAGCAGCCAGCGGTTTTGCCCCCCCGCGTGGCGCGGGGCGAGGTGCCAGCGGCTCTCAACCCCTTGGGCACCCCCATCGCCGGGGGTCAACAGCAGGCCCAGCGGGTTAACCTTGCGCCGCGCGGCACCGGCCTCTGCCGCCAGATGCAGGCGGCGGATTGGCGTCAGATGCGGCGGGTCGGGTAATTCTGCAATCACCAGCGGCACACATCCGGCGCGCAACACTTCCTCCATACACCACAGCACATCCTCCAGCCGTTTGGGGCGCACAAAGGTGATCTTCCTCGGATCAAAAAAGGGCGCAACACCCGGCCCAAACAGGTGATCCACCTGCCAATGGCATTGAATCCAGAACACCGGCCCCGTCTGCGCCGCCATCAGGGCCAAGGTCCGCCGCGACGGGCCGCAAAATTCATGCACCCGCGCGGTGACCAACCCCAGATCCCCAATCAAGGGGTGTTCGGGTCGCGGATTATGGCTGCGGCGGGTTAACAGGGCGTGGTTCATCACGTTAATATTACATGTTCCGCGTTTGTTCTCAATAATTTTTTAGAAAGATTGCAATGGCAGATAAAACAGCGCAAAACTTTCCACATACAAACACAACAGGGAAAAACCAATGAAAAAGCTACTTGTAACACTCACAGCGCTCTTGTTTGCAGGCCAAATGGCATTTGCAGCAGGCGTTGAACACCGCGTCGCCATTCACGTCGATCAAAGCGATCCGCAGGTACAGAATATGGCGCTGAACAATGCGGTCAACATCACTAAATATTACGAATCGCAAGGTGATACCGTGATCATCGAAATGGTTGCCTATGGTCCCGGCCTAACCATGCTCATTCCGGGCAAAAGCAAAGTGGGCGACCGGATTGCTAAAATGTCACTGGAGCTGGACGGCCTGACCTTTTCTGCCTGCGGCAATACCCACCGCAAGATGAGCGCCAAAGCCGGCAAACAGATCGCTCTAATGGACGAGGCCACCATGACCCCCTCCGGCGTTGTACGCCTGATCGAGTTGCAGGAAAAAGGCTACGCCTACGTGCGCCCCTAACCCTGAACGACTGAAAACGTCCAGCCGCCCCTTGCCATCACGTGCGGGGCGGCTATTTTTATGCCAAATTGACATAACAGGAATCCCGCCATGAAAATGAACCAACTCGGCCAGACCGGCATAGAAATCAGTGAATTATGCCTCGGCTCGATGACATGGGGAACCCAAACATCAGAGGCCGCCGCCCATATTCAAATCGACACGGCGCTGGCGGCTGGCATCAACATCATCGACACGGCAGAAATGTATCCGACCAACCCGCTGAGCGCCGAAACCCAAGGCGACACCGAACGGGTGATTGGTACATGGGTGGCGAAAAACAAGGCGCGACGCAGTGACATCCTGTTGGCAACCAAAGCATCCGGCTCTGGTTATATGGCCGTGCGGGACGGCGCGCCGATCTCGCGTCAGACCATTGAAACGGCTGTCGAAAACTCGCTGGCCTCGCTGCAAACCGATTACATCGACCTCTATCAACTGCACTGGCCAAACCGTGGCTCCTATATGTTCCGCCAGAATTGGGCCTTTGATCCCAGCAGCCAAAACAAGGCGGAAACCCTGGCCCACATGCAAGAAGTTCTGGAAACCTTGCAAGACCTCGTAAATGCCGGAAAAATCCGCCACTTTGGCCTGTCAAATGAGAGTGCTTGGGGAACCGCCCAATGGCTGCGCTTGTCCGAGGACCTGAACCTGCCCCGCGTGGTCAGCGTGCAAAACGAATATTCCTTGATGTGCCGCCTCTATGACACTGACATGGCCGAAATGTCCTGCAATGAGGACGTCGGCCTGCTGGCCTTCTCCCCCCTCGCGGCGGGCATGTTGTCGGGGAAATATCAAGGTGACGTGACCCCGCAAGGATCACGCCGCAGCCATGTGGATAACCTCGGTGGGCGCTTAACAGAGCGCGCCTTGCCAACTGTCGCCGCCTACCTTGACGTGGCGCAGAAACACGGGTTGGACCCTTGCCACATGGCGCTGGCCTGGTGCCGCACCCGCCCGTTCATGGCCTCGGCAATCTTTGGGGCAACGACGCAAGAACAATTGGAACACGCATTGGCGTCGGTGGATGTGACGCTGAGTGATGAAATGATGGCGGATTTGGCAACGGTACATAAAATGCACCCGATGCCATATTAAAGGCGTACTCCCGCGTCTTTACGATCTTTGATCTAAATCCTTGGGCCGGGCAGATTGCTGCGCAATCTGCCCACTCCGTACCGTCTTCGCCCCCTGCCCAAAATACCCCGTAAAAGCCCGCGAAAATGCCGCCTGCGAGTTGAACCCGCAGCGCACGGCAATATCCTGTAACGGGCGCGCGGTATCCAGCACCATGCGGCGCGCCTCTTGCAGGCGCAACTGGCGAAAATAGCGGCCCGGCCCAATGCCAAATTCCTGCTGAAACAGCATCTCCAAGCGCCGCACCGACAGGCCCGTGGCACGGGCGATTGTTGCCACACTCGTTGGGTCCTCCAGATTTTCCTCCATCAGCAGCACCGCCTTTGCCACCTTCGGCGCGCGGTGTTGAAGCTGGGACACCGACACCAGCGATTGCGGCGCGCTGCCGGCGCGGGGTTCATAAAGGAAAGTACGACCCACGGCCTCGGCCAATGCGCGGCCATTATGTCGCTCAATCAAATATAACATCATATCAATACAAGGCGCGGCCCCGCCTGTGGTGATGAACTTGCCACTCTCTACAAACCGGTCGCGCACCACTTCCACCTCTGGAAACTCCAACGCCAACTCCTCGTGATCCTCCCAATGGGTGGTGGCGCGGTGCCCGTTCAGCAGCCCCGCGCGGGCCAGTATTTCACCGCCCCCGTCAATGCCACAAATCAGCGGCAGATGGCGGGCAAAACCGCGCAACAAGTGGCGTAAGCTGGGGGTTGCGTGTTGACGCAGATTAAACCCCGCAATCACCGCCAGAATATCCGCCTGTGCATCCCGTGCAATGGGGCGGGCGGGCATCTCGATCCCGGTGGTCATAGACACGGACGCGCCGCTGACCGAGCGGATTTCCCAACTATAAATCTGTCGCCCCGCCATCCGGTTTGCCGCGCGCATCGGATCAATCGTCGCTGCCAGCGCCAACAAGCCGCTGTTGGGCAGGACCAAAGCAATCAAATGGATCGGTCGAGGGGGATTTTTTGCGGGTTTCATCAATAATATTTCGTAAATTGTAAAGCGCAACAAAGCAAGCCCCGTCAAACTGACCCCAAGCAACCCGTTTCGGAGAATCCCCATGCCCCTCACCATGAACCGCCAAGTCTTTATCACCTGCGCCGTGACAGGCTCGGGCAGCACCCAAGACCGCTCGCCGCATGTGCCACGCTCCCCCAAGGAAATCGCCGATAGTGCAATTGCGGCGGCCAAGGCAGGTGCTGCGGTGGTGCATTGCCATGTGCGTGATCCCGAAACCGGCGCACCCTCGCGCGACCGGAAGCTTTACCGCGAGTTGACCGACCGTATTCGCGCATCCGACACCGACGTGGTGTTGAACATGACCGCAGGCATGGGCGGCGACATCACTTTTGGCAACACTGAAAACCCTTTGCCCCTACAAAAGGCAGGCACCGATATGGTGGGCGCTGCCGAACGTGTCGCCCATATCGTTGAGTGCCGCCCCGAAATCTGTACGCTAGATTGCGGCACAATGAATTTCGCCGAGGCCGATTACGTGATGACCAACACCCCCGGCATGCTGCGCGCCATGGGGCAGATGATGACGGATGCAGGCGTGAAACCCGAGATCGAGGCCTTTGACACGGGCCATCTGTGGTTCGCCAAAGAATTGGTCCGCGAGGGCATCCTCGCCAGCCCCGCCTTGGTGCAATTGTGCATGGGCGTGCCTTGGGGCGCGCCGGATGACCTCAACACCTTCATGGCGATGGTCAACAATGTGCCAGAGGGTTGGTCATTTTCCGCCTTCGGTTTGGGCCGCAACCAAATGCCCTATGTCGCAGCCAGCGTGCTGGCAGGCGGCAACGTGCGCGTCGGGCTGGAGGATAACCTGATGCTGGATCGCGGTGTTCTGGCCACCAACGCACAACTGGTTGCACGCGCCCGCGAAATCATCGAAAACATGGGGGCCAGTGTCATCGGCCCCGATACGGTGCGCGAGTCGCTCGGCTTAACGAAAAGAGCCCCCCTATGATATTTCGCCTGCTAACCGTCATCTGTCTAGCCGCCGCCTGTACGCCGGTGCCGCGTCCGATTGATCCTGAAACCGGCAAACCAATGCCGTCTAACCTCAACTTTGCCTATTGCGAAAAAATTGCGGCCGAGGTGAGGCAAGCGGGTGGGGTAAGCAACGATCTTTGTCCGGGATACATGCCAAATGGCTATCCAACCGAATTGTTTGGTTGAAATAGCAAGTCAGGCCCCACACTTTACGCGCAGCGACTAAAAGGAACATAAGATAATGGAGAAAACAGCAGCAATCATCGGCGGCGGCGTAATCGGCGGCGGTTGGGCGGCGCGCTTTCTGCTCAACGGCTGGAATGTGCAGGTTTTTGACCCAGATCCAGCGGTTGCGCGTAAAATCGGCGAAGTGCTGGCCAATGCGCGCCACGCTTTGCCCAGCCTGTCGGATCGCGTGATGCCCCGCGAGGGAAAGTTAACTTATCACGCAACCATCGCCGAGGCGGTCACAGGGGCCAGCTACATTCAGGAATCAGTGCCCGAACGCCTCGACATCAAACACACCACATTCGCCGCAATCCACGCCGCCGCGTTACCGGATGCGGTAATCGGTTCCTCCACCTCCGGCTTTAAACCCTCGGAATTGGCCAAAGGTGCGGATAATGCAACACAAATTCTGGTCTGCCATCCCTTCAATCCGGTCTACCTGCTGCCCCTAATCGAGGTGGTGCCAAGCCCTGCAACCACCAAAACAACCACGGCCAAAGCCATGGAAATCCTCACGTCCGTAGGCCTGAAACCCGTCCACATCCGCGCCGAAATTGACGCCCATGTGGCGGACCGGTTCTTGGAAGCTGTCTGGAGAGAGGCCCTTTGGCTGATCAAAGACGACATCGCCACGACTGAGGAAATCGACGACATCATCCGCTATGGTTTCGGCTTGCGCTGGGCACAAATGGGCCTGTTTGAAACTTACCGCGTGGCGGGCGGCGAGGCAGGAATGGCGCATTTCATCGAGCAATTTGGCCCCGCGCTGGCTTGGCCCTGGACCAAGCTGATGGATGTGCCAGAGCTGGATGACGCGCTGATCAAAAAAATTGCCGACCAGTCCGACGCCCAATCCGGCATGTATACAATCCGCGAACTGGAACGGGCGCGCGACAATAATCTGGTGATGATCCTGCGCGGCTTGAAAACCCAAAACTGGGGCGCGGGTGCGGTGCTTAACAACATCGATAGTGCCGCGAAATCTGCGGATGATGCCCCTGATTTGACGGGGCTGATCCGCACCTCGCACCGCACGGTTCCGCTCGACTGGATCGATTACAACGGTCACATGACCGAATCCCGCTATCTGCACGCCTTTGCCGACGCCACCGACCGCTTCATGGAGATCATCGGCTGTGACGCGGAATACATTGCCACCGGCGGCAGTTATTTCACCGCCGAAACCCACATTCGCCATCTGGACGAAGTCCATGCTGGCGCGGAAATTACCGTGGATACCCAATGCCTTATGGGGGCGGGTAAAAAGATGCACATCTTCCACCGCCTACAACACGCCGATGGCCGCCTGCTGGCCACGGGTGAACATATGTTGCTGCATGTCAGTCTGGAAACCCGAAAATCCAGCCCACCTGCGGCCCAAATTGAGGCAAAATTGATCGAAATCGCGCAAAATCACGCGGATATGCCAATGCCTGAAGGGGCAGGGCGCGCTATCGGGCAAGGGCGGTAATCGTGGGCCGCGCTGCGGGGCATTTATCAAGACTACCCAACTGCGCCCATACACAGTTTTTTGTGGGCATTATAAAGTCCAAGGCTGAATGGAAAACCGACACAAAAATGTAGACAAGCCTCGACGCCTCAACCTTTCAGTGCAATGAGGGACCATGGAACTCTGGATCCCCATCTCAATCGCCGCGGCCTTTAGCCAAAACTTACGCTTTATGTTGCAAAAGCACCTTAAGGCAACGGGGCTGACAACTGCGGGCGCGACCTTTTCCCGTTTCCTCTTTGCGGCCCCGCTGGCCGCCGCTTTGCTGGCATTCTACCTGTCACAAACCGGCGCGGAAATGCCCCTGACCTCCGCCCGTTTCTGGATATTTGCCTGCCTTGGCGGTGTCGCCCAAATCCTCGCCACCATGCTCGTCGTCGCCCTGTTCGCCGAACGAAATTTTGCGGTCGGTATCACGTTCAAAAAAACCGAAGTCATCCAAACTGCATTATTTGGCCTGATAATCCTCGGCGAAGGCATTTCCGGTAACGGGTTATTTGCAATAATAGTTGGTCTCGTCGGGGTGATCGTGCTGGCAGACCCGCCAAAATCCAGCGGCCTGCGCTGGCACCAGCGTATTTTCAACCGTGCCTCGGTTTACGGCCTTGGCGCCGGTGCCCTCTTCGGGTTCTCCGGTATCGCGTATCGCGGCGCATCGCTGGCCCTCGGCGATCACGGGTTTTTCCTGCGCGCGGTGTTCACCCTGATGTGCGTCACCACATTCCAAACCATAGCCATGGCGCTGTACTTGCGCTTTCGCGAGCCCGGTGAAATCAGCCGCGTTGCGCAGAATTGGCGCATCACCTCGCTTGTGGGCCTGACCGGAATGCTCGGCTCCCTTGGTTGGTTCACCGCATTTACCTTACAAAACGCCGCCTACGTCAAGGCGCTCGGGCAAGTCGAATTGGTGTTCACTTTTCTGGCGTCATATTTCATCTTTAAAGAACGCAGTACCTGGCGTGAAATGGCTGGCATTGGCTTGGTCATTGTCAGCATTATTCTGTTGGTATTGGCCCTTTAAGTCCGGCGCACGATCACCGAGCCAACCGAATACCCCGCCCCAAACGAGCAGATAATCCCCAAGTCCCCCGCCTCAAAATCATCCGAATATTTGGAAAAAGCGATGATTGAACCCGCAGAGGAGGTGTTGGCATAATCCTGCAAAATATTGGGTTGTTCATCCGGTTCCGGCACCCGCCCCAAAACCTTTTTGCCAATAAAATCATTCATCGCCTTATTGGCCTGATGCAGCCACATGCGGCGCAAATCTTGCGCGCTCAACCCTTCGGCGGCTAGATGCTCGGCCATATGTTTTGACACAATCGGCAGCACCTGTTTGAACACCGTGCGCCCGTTTTGCATGAACTGCATATCGCGTCTGTCCGCCACCCCGTCCGGGCGCGACCGGCGCAGATAGCCGTTATTGTTACGAATATTATTGGAAAACTTGGTCAGGCATTTGGTAGACAGAATATCAAAATGCCCGGGCGTGGCACCGTCTTTACGCTCAATCACCGTCGCGGTGCACACATCACCAAAGATAAAATGGCAATCGCGGTCGCGCCATTCCAGATGGCCAGAACAGATTTCCGGATTAACCACCAGAACCGCCCGCGCGGTGCCCGCCCGCACCATATCCGCGGCGGCTTGAATACCAAAGGTCGCAGAGGAGCAGGCGACATTCATATCAAATCCAAACCCCTCAATCCCTAATAAATCCTGCACTTCAATCGCCACTGCGGGATAAGCCCGTTCCAGATTGGAGGCCGCGACGATCACAATATCGATGTCTTGCGCCGTTTTCCCCGCATCTGCCAGTGCTTTGTTACAGGCATCCAGTGCCATTTCGGCCATGATCCCCGGTTCATCATCGCCGCGTTGGCGTAACATCGGGTGCATGATCAAAGGGTCCAATATACCCGATTTATCCATTACATAGCGCTGATGAATGCCGCTGGCAGCGACGATAAAATCGACGCTGGAATGATTTTTGGCATCGACCTCGCCAGCCTCAATCGCCGCCTTATTCTCGGCGTTGAATAAATCGGCATAGGCGTTAAACGCGATAACCAGTTCTTCGTTGGTGATGATTTCCTTGGGCGTGAAAACCCCGGTTCCCGAAATTACTGGTTGATACATTTTCTACTCCCTAACATTTGGTCTAACAAGCCAGTTAGGGAAGGGGCAGGTCAAGGGGAAATTAGATGATCCCCGCCTCGCGCAAGGCAGGGGAGTAACTGCGCGACACCGGAACGTGGCTGCCATCCGACATGTGTAGCCATATTTTCCGATTGCGTTTGATGACGCTGCTGACCTCCTCAAGGTTCACCCAGTGGGAGCGGTGCACCTGTTGGCCGTTGCTACCAATCAGCAATTCCATGGCATCGCTCAGCCGCATCAACAGCAGCTTTGCGCCGGTTTCAGTGTGAACTTCGACATAGTGATCGGCGCTTTGCAGGCGCACCAGACGCTGCCCAGCATCTGGCCCAACCCGGCGCAATAAACCTTTAATGGCCCCCAACCGCGACACTGTACTGATCTGTTCGCGTACAACATTTGTGCCGCGCATAAAGAAAAAGAACACCGGCATCAGGAACATGCCCACCACCAGATTGAGCAGATACCAGCGGCTGTCGACTTGATGCAAAGGGCCGGTTGCCGCGTCGAATAACAGATAGGTGGCCACCAGTGATGTCGCACCTAAAGCCACACACGACAGGGACAAGACGGCAAGATGTTTAACCTGTGGCCAGCTGGGGAACATGCGATGTAATGCCAAATACCCAATTCGGTAAACCGGATACATCAATAAGAAACAAAGGCCCAATACGGCGATGTTTTTCACCGAAACAGGGCTGGTGGTTGTGATGCCCGGTGGCAATGCCTGAAACTGGGTTAAGACGACATAAAGACAACTGGCAAGCCACATAACGGCAGGCAGCGCATGTAAAACCGCGCGATCCCGTTGTGAAAAGATAATTTTGATTCGATTTGCCATTTTTTTGTATTTTGACCCGAGAGTTTCAGAGTTTCCTTATTTTTATGGATATTGGCGCAATAAGGTTAAAAAATGGCAAACAAAAAGCAGGAGTTGGGCAATAGCAGGGAGTTAAAGAGGCGCTTCGTGAAATGCACATCGAAAACGGTGTGTGTCATTTCACGAAACGCGAAAAATACTAACTTTATTGATGTGTCGTTTCACGAAGATTAGGTGCCATTTCACGCATATACCCTAGAAAACTAGGAAAGAATAACCGATAACAATTCTCGACAACAAGGAGCTTCGGCTCCCCTCCAAGTCAAACAGGTGCCTTCGGTGCCTACTGTGTGAGTAACAAGTAGAATAGTTTCTGGAGAGACTGATTTTAGGTTAATTCGCCCCGAGACGCACTCGTCCTGCGTCAGACAGGCAGAGCCACACACCAAAAAAGCCGCGCTCGGAACTGCTCCGAGCGCGGCTTTTTGTTATTCTCGGGTAAATTCACCCGCGGTGTTTGTCATAATACAGACCCACCACATGTTCGGCCTCTGCAAAGAACAACCAGCGCGAGGTGAACAATCCGATGATATGCAGCGCAAGTGCTACGAACGATACCAGATGCCCCTCGGAAGTCAGCGACAAAAGGATAACCGGAATGATGCCGATACACAGAACCGCAATCCCGCGCAGCTTACGGGCATGTTTGCGGCCAACCTCAAAGGCAAATTCGCGCAACAGATAATTGGTCCCCGAATGTGGTGATTCCAGCAGGCGAACCTGACCCAGATTACCTAGGCCCGTGGCTGTCCCGATATTGGAACCTGCACGCCCAAAAGCCGTGTCGCCAAACACCCAGTGCAGGATTTGCACAACAGTAACCGCGACCAACAGTGCAATCGCCAGTTGGATCTGTGCGGCCATTAACGCGCCGCCGGCAACCATATAGAGTAGATACAACACAGGGGTCATTGGCTGGCTCCAGCGCGGCACCGTCTTCATTTGGGCATAGATCATTGCCGTGCAGAACACTGTTATCAAAGATAAAACCGACCCTATGATGCCCAGCAATGGCAGCCGCATATTCAGGAATATCAGGGCGGCTGCATATAACCCCATCACAACCAGCGCCAGTACAGCAAAGACGCCTTCGCGGCTGAGCCAGGATGAACGCCATTGTTTGAAAGCCTTCATTGCCCGTTGTGGATTGCCGAGGTGGAAAGTCGAAGCCAGCAAGCCACCAACCGCCAGTGCATAGGCGACAAAGAAAAAGGCGAAGGCCACCCAGCCAGTGACGGCAGGCATATCAAAGCCGAGGAAGAACAACAGCCCAAAGCCGAGGCCGGACAGGGATGTGAACAGGATGACTGAAGGTGCTGGATGCATTAGATTTTCTCCAGAGCAGCGTCGAGCCAGCCCATAAAGCCGCCCGTATTTTCAGGAACCGGGGCCAACAGCGGCGCCAATATGTCGATATCGCCAGAAATATCCGCCTTGGGGCGGGGTGGTAGGTAACGGTTAACCGGCTTGGTCATCAACTCCGGCATCAATTCCATCCCACCGCGTTCGGCGGTCATGATGGAAACGGCACTGTCGGGATCAGCAAAATCGCCAAAATGACGGGCTTTGGCCGGACAGGTGCGCACGCAAGACGGCTCGCGATCGATTTCCGGGATGTTTTCGTTGTAAATTCGATCCACACACAGGGTACATTTCTTCATGACACCTTCGGCAGCATCCATTTCACGTGCGCCGTAAGGGCAAGCCCAAGCGCATAATCCGCACCCGATGCAATCATCTTCATTGACGAGAACAATGCCGTCCTCGGTGCGCTTATAGCTCGCGCCCGTCGGGCAAACAGTCACACAAGGCGCGTCTTCGCAATGTAGGCAGGATTTCGGGAAATGCACGGTTTGTGCATTTTTTCCCTCTGATTTAACCTCAAATGTATGCACACGGTTCAGAAATGTGCCAACCGGGTTTTCCCCGTAGGCGTCCATGTCCGACAAAGGTGCGCCATAGTTTGACGTATTCCATTCTTTGCAGGAAATCACGCAGGCGTGGCAGCCGACGCAAATGTCCAAATCAATTACTAGGCCCAGTTTTTTCTGGGTGGAGGCTGGTAGAGTGGTCATTAGAAGTCCTCCCCGTATTTAATATCTTTCGGACCTTGGCCCACTGGTGATTTTTGGGCTGGGTGGTCAGGTTGCGCAATCGCATCACCTTCTTCCGCCTTCTCGATCTTGACCCGCAAATCAAACCAAGCGGCTTGTCCGGTGACCGGATCAGAGTTGGCCCACCGCATGCCGTCGCCTTTGGGCGGCAGTAATTCATGGATCAAGTGGTTGAGAAGGAAGCCTTTATTCGCCTCCGGTGCTTTCTCGTCCAGCGCCCAAGCGCCCTTGCGTTTGCCGATGGCGTTCCATGTCCAGATGGTTTTGCCGTTCAGCGCGTCCATGCGCACAACCGGAACCTTGATTTTGCCGTGGGTCGATGTGACCCAAGCCCAGTCGCCCTCATTAAACCCATGTTCTGCCCAGATTTCGCCGGAGACAAACATCGGGTTGGTGCCGTGAATTTGGCGCAACCAGGCGTTTTGCGTCCCCCAAGAATGGTACATCGCCATCGGTCGCTGGGTTAGGGCATGGATCGGATACTCGTCTTTATCGACCAGCGTTTCCTCAAATGGTTCATACCAGATCGGCAGTGGGTCCATCACATTATCCAGCTGTTCGCGCAGATGTTCCGGTGGCTGATGCGCGCCGTGGCCCTGTGCAGCAAGGCGGAATTTTTGCACGACCTCGCTATAAACATCAAATAGATAGGGCTGAATGCTGTCGAATATTCCGCGCTCAACAGCCCAGTCCTGATAACTCGCATTCCAAGGTTTAAAGAACAAGGCATCCTCTGGAATATGGTCAATCCAAAAGCCGCCGTTGTCGATGTAGTCCTGAATTTGGGTCGGGTTCGGCGCACCGCGCCCCTTGCCCTTTTTATCCTCACCGCGGAAACCGGCCAACGGCCCAACCCCCGGGCGCCGTTCGTGGTTTTGGATATAATCGGCGTAATCTTCGTAGATCGCTGCGCCATCTTCATCGACCATTCCCGGCAAACCAAGACGTACACCCAGTTGGATCAGTGCCGTTTGGAAACCCCGCACATCGCGGTCCGGCTCAACAACTGGCCAGCGAATGCTGTCGGCAACCGCCTCGGCCTCGCAAATTGGGCGATCCAGCAGGGAAATACAGTCGTGGCGTTCCAGATATGTGGTGTCTGGCAGGATCAAATCGGCAAAAGCCACCATTTCCGACGAATACGCGTCAGAGTAGATGATTTTTGGAATGATATATTCGCCGTTCTCGTCCTTATCCGTTAACATTTTCATAACGGAGCTGGTATTCATCGAAGAATTCCACGCCATATTGGCCATATACATGAACAAAACGTCAATATTATAGGGATCACCCGCATGCGCATTGGAAATAACCATATGCATCATGCCGTGACTGGACATCGGATTGTCCCAGGTAAACGCCTTGTCGATCCGTGCCGGCGTGCCGTCTTCTTTGATCAACAAATCTTCTGGTCCGCGCACAAAACCCAAATGGGGGCCGTTCAACGGTTTGCCCGGTGTCACGCCCATATGCGGTTTAGGATGCGCCGAAACGGGTTTCGGATAAGGCGGTTTAAAGCGGAAACCACCGGGGCATTCCACCGACCCGAGCAGAATTTGCAGCACATGCAGCGCGCGACAGGTTTGGAACCCATTCGAGTGCGCCGAAATCCCGCGCATCGCGTGAAACGCAACCGGACGACCAATCATTTTGTCGTGTTTTTCGCCCTTCCAATCAGTCCAAGGTTGATCAATGGTGATCTCTTCCTCAAACGCGGTATGGGCCAGTTGTGCGGCGATTTTTTTAATGCGATCGGCGGTAATGCCGGTACGCTCTGCCACCATTTCAGGGGCATATTGACCGTCCATATATTTTTCGGCGAGCAGCAAGAAGGCGGGGCGGTAGGTAATGCCCTCCACTTCATAACCATTCGCCATATCAGCCTTAACACCGGGCTTATCGAATGCCACAGGCTTGCCCGATGCGCGGTCCAGCACTTGCGGTTTGTCGTCTTTATCGCGCAAGAACAATCCGTTATCGGCAGAACCCTCAACAGTGTTCACGAGGTAAGGCAGGTTGGTATAGCGGCGCAGATAGTCCACATCAACCTTGCCCGCCTTGAGCAATTCATGGATCATCGATAGAATAAACAGCCCATCGGTGCCCGGCGTAATGCCCACCCATTCGTCCGCAATAGAGTTATAGCCAGAGCGGATCGGGTTCACCCCGATGATCTTGCCGCCATTTGCTTTGACTTTGCTCAGGCCTGTCTTGATCGGGTTGGAATCGTGATCTTCGGCCACACCAAAGATCATAAACAGTTTTGTGCGGTCCCAATCAGGCGCGCCAAATTCCCAGAATGCGCCACCCATGGTATAAATGCCAGCAGCGGCCATATTGACCGAACAAAACCCGCCGTGCGCCGCATAATTAGGCGTGCCAAAGGACTGCGCCCACCAGCTGGTCATGGATTGGGATTGATCGCGACCGGTAAAAAACGCCAGCTTCTCGGGATTTTTCTCCCGAACAGGCTTCAGCCAGCCAACCGCAATATCAAAGGCTTCGTCCCAGCTGATATCCTCAAACTCGCCAGAGCCACGCGGCCCGACCCGTTTCATCGGATTTTTCAGGCGGGCAGGGGAATAATGCTGCATGATGCCAGCCGATCCCTTCGCGCAAAGCACCCCCTTGTTAACCGGATGATCACGGTTGCCCTCGATATATTTCACCTTGCCGTCCTGCATATGCACATCGATGCCGCAACGACAGGCGCACATGTAACAGGTGGTTTTGCGAATTTCGTCAGATACCTTGGCGTTGGTATCCACAACAGGCTGATGCACAGTCATATGTCGCTTGCTTTCCGGAGTGTCCCTGGGCGCCACACGGGCGCATTCACTTGCTTATTTTCACATTCGTATAATTGAATTAATATGGGGAGTCATGGCCTAATTCCTTGATTTTGCCATGATTGCTGCCAATGCTACGCTTGCAAGGCGTGCCGCGGGCGGGTCGGCGCGGCTGGTCAGCAGCACAGGAACCTTCGCGCCCACGACGATTCCGGCAGCGCAAGCACCTGACAGATAGACCAAGGATTTGAACAAAACATTGCCCGAAACAATGTCAGGAACGATCACGCCATTGGCTTTTCCGGCAACTAAATCATCCTCTAAGCCTTTGATTTTAGCCGATTCAGCACTGAGAACCAAATCGAGCGCTAGTGGCCCAGAAACATCCGCTGTCAATCCCTGCGCATCCGACCAAACAGCCAATTCTGCCGCTTCCATTGACGAAGGAATGGCAGGATTTGCGCTCTCGGTTGCTGATAAAATGGCGATTTTAGGGCGTTTGATCCCGATCATCTGCAACATTTCGACGCAATAGCGCAAAATGGCCTGTTTGGTCGCCATATCGGGGGCCACATTGACGGCGCAGTCGCTCAGAACCAGCGGGGTATCACTGCCGGCCACGCTCATATGAAACAAATGCACCAGGCGGTTTTCCGTGCGCAAGCCATTGGTGCGGGTCAAAATGGACTTCATAAACACATCCGTGTGCAGATGCCCTTTCATCAGCACGTCGCCATCACCCGCGCCACAAATCGCCGCCGCCTTTTGCGCCGCGTCAGCCTCGCCATTGGCGGTGACGACCTGAAAACTTGAAATATCCCACGCCAAAGCAGCCGCTTCCCGGGCAATCTCGTCCGGCTCCCCCACAAAGATTGGCAGCATTATGCCTGCTTCAACCGCCTGTTGCGCCGCTTTCATCGGCAAAGCTGCGCCAGCCCGCGCAATAATGACCCGTGGTGGTTGGTCAGATTTCGCCAGTGCCAACAGATTGGCCGGGCAGGTAATTTCCCGCTGTGTCAGGAAGGGTCCGGTCATGTTGTTCTCTTTCTATCCGCAGTGTTATTGCTCATAAAACGCGCCGTTAGAATAAGTCCAATCGCGCAAGATATAGTGCCAGATTAGCCACCATTCACAAAACCGCCCCCCCCCTTTCTTTGTTCTTTTAAATATCCCCGCGCGGAGCGCATTAATACTTTCTCACCGCTTCACCAATTAAATGCACACCCGCCTCAATCATCTTGGTTTTGATCGAGGAATAAGCCAAACGATAGTAATTCAATGGCCGATCATCCCCTTCAAAAAAATGATCCCCCGCTTCAATCAAAACGCCTTTTTCCTGTAACCGCGTGGCCAACACCCGTGCATCCACATGCTCCGGTGCCTTCATCCAGAAACTTGACCCGCCAAAGGCCGCGCCGCCGACATTCTCCAGTTGTTCGGCCTTTAGGGCGTCAGTCATGATTTCGCGCCGCTGTTGGTAGGCTGTTTTCATCCTTTGAATGTGGGAATTGTAATGCCCCAAGGCCAGAAAATTCGCCGTGGTGCGCTGAATTTGCCCCGGCGGATGGCGCAAAACTGTGCTGCGCAAGGCGCGGGCGTGGCGGATGAACGGCTCTGATCCAACCAGATACCCCAGCCGCAAGCCCGGAAACAGCGACTTGGAGAAACTGCCGACATACAAAACCCGTCCCTCCGTATCGAGCGACTTTAACGCCGGTTGCGGCGGTTTTAGAAAGCTCATTTCGAACTCGTAATCATCCTCAACCACCAAAAACCCATCCCTTGAGGCCCGTGCCAACAAGGCGTGACGCCGCGACATCGGCATGGTGGCGGTTGTGGGCGCGTGATGGCTTGGCGTGGTGAAAACAACATCCACATCTGTGGGCAAGTCATCCGGGTTCATACCGTCCTGATCTACGTCGACGGGAATGCGCTTACAGCGGCTTTGGCGCAGAATTTCACGCACGCCCGGATAGCCCGGGTTTTCAAAGGCGGCAGATTTCCCTTCGTGCAATAATAACTGAGCCGTCAGCCACAGGGCATTTTGCGCGCCCATGGTGATCAGAATTTGCTCTGGCCGCGCGATGATACCCCTTTGGGGCAGGGTGTGACGGCTGATGAAATCAATCAGCAAGGCGTCATCCCGAACGGCGTAATCCGAAATCAGACTGTCAAATTCTTTGCGCCCCAGGGCTTGATGCGCACACAGCCGCCAATTGGAATAGCTGAATAATTCCGGGTCCGCCTGTCCATAAATGAACGGATAGGGGAAACGGCGCCAATTCGGCGTTGAATTGGCCGTGATCGAACCGGAATAATTGCGCTGCAACAGGCTGTCCCAATCGACGGTGTCGCTGCTCGGTGCAGAATTTGCCGTTTTCAGATTGCCGCTAGGTGCCGTATCTGACACGAAATATCCGGATCGCGCGCGGGTTGCCAAATACCCGTCCGCCACCAATTCATGATAGGACAAGGTTACGGTGATACGGGAAATTTTTAGATGTTCCGCCAATTTGCGAGACGAGGGCAACCGCTCTCCGGGCAACAGGCGACGGGATAAAATCGCCGAGGTCACAATTTGCCTGATCTGGCTTTGCAGTGATCCCTTGAATTCCGGGTCCAGAAAAAATGTGTCCTGACTGAGCGTCATCGTCAATCCATAAGTTGTGCTATCTGGACTTATTGTGAGTAAAAACTGGACTTATGCAAGGCCCTATTACAATCGGTGAAATTCGGACCGTCCGCCGTCATGGGAAAAGAACGGCACCGTATGTGCCTGTTCAGGGTTGGCAAGGCGCGCCTGCACTTCTGCCAACACCACCTCGGTGATAAAGGGCAAATCATATTCGCGGGTTTTGGACAGGGGCATCCATTGCAAATGGTCCAGCTCATCCGAGGCATTTGAAAAATCATCCGGATCGCCGACAATCAAATCAGCCGATCCAAGAAAAAATCGCGCATCAAATCTGCGTGGCCGGCCCGGCGGCGTAATGGCGCGGAAAATAAAGGTCAAGCCGCTGGCGTCAGGCAACCAGCCGCGGCGAAAGAAATCTTGCCAGCCTTCGGGTTGTGCATCGGCGCTTTGACGGGCCGCATTATCTTCGATCGCCAGAGCATGACCGGTTTCTTCCCACATTTCGCGGATTGCGGCCAGCAACAACGGTTTGACCAATTCCGGTTCTGACAGTTTTGCCAATTGGTTCAGTGTTTCAGCCTCTGGCAAAGACGTCAGCGTCACCACTGAATCCTCTGCATCCAGCGCACCACCCGGAAACACAAACTTGTTCGGCATAAACGCGGCCTTGGTGCCCCGTTGGCCCATAAGAACCAGTGGCCCCTCCGCAGAATCGCGAATAAGGATAACGGTCGCTGCGTGGCGAATTGCTGTTTTGTCCATCGGGGTGCTGTCTTTGGTTCCTGCTGAAGCTGTATAAAGACGCTAATTGGCCGAATTGTCCAGCTATTCCGCAGGTGCCGTTATTGTGGACTCGGTTTCAGCAAATCCATGCATCCGTTTGGCCCATTGCAGGCCGACAAATGCGCCTTTGATGCGCGGCAGCATAAACAACGCCATCGCCACAAAAATAATAGAGAAACCAACAACCAGCAGCAGCGGGTCCGGCCGGAACATCTCGAAGGCAATCAACAGCATCGGGGCCAATAAATGCCCGCTAATCAAAATGGTGACATAGGCAGGGCCATCGTCCGCGCGCTGGTGATGCAGCTCTTCGCCGCAAACTTCGCATGCGTCGTGGACTGTCAGATAGCCGTCCATCATCGGGCCGGTGCCACATTGCGGGCACAGCTGTTTCCAACCGCGTATCATCGCTGGTTTTGTGGGGCGTTCATCAAGGGCTGGTAACGCCGGATTTTTGTTGTCTTCGATCATGAGGGTTATCTATTACAGAATTCTGGAAAAGAAACCTGCACATAGTGTCTTGCGTCCGGATGTCGCAAAGGAAATTTTTACGGGGCAATTTTTATGCGACGGAAACCATCTGCTGCCCCGTAATACTAGGGACAATGGCGCAGGTGCCTGTCATAAAAACTAGGAGCCGAAAATGAATAGCTTAACAAAATCAACGATCTTTTCCGCCGCAGTTGTTGCGATGATCGGTTTGGCCGCCGTAAGCGCCGACGCTGGTCCTCACAAGGGGCTGGATTTTGACGCGATTGATACCAATATGGATGGTTTCATGTCCCTTGAAGAGCTAACCGCTGAACGCGAAAAGCGCTTTGATGAAATGGATGCCAACAAGGACGGAATGCTGGGCGCCGACGAAATGAAGGCCCACGGTGGAAAAATGGGTAAAATGCATGGTGACATGTCGCCGGCGGAGCGTTCAAAGAAAATGTTTGAACATATGGATGCGGATGAAAACGGCGCAATATCGCCCGAGGAACTCACCGCTGCGATGACACAACACCAAGAGAAAATGGGTGAAATGCATGGCCAAGGGAAAATGGGCAAAATGCACGGTGGCAAAAACGGTGGACACGGCCAAAAATCTGGCATGAAATACATGGATACCGACGGGAACGGTAGCATCTCCAAAGCCGAGATGAGCGGCAAGTTTGTGGAACGGATTATGTCCAAAATGGACGCCGACAAAGATGGCCGGATTTCCAAAGCCGAGGCTGAAAAGGCTGGCAAAATGCATAAAGGTAAACAATAGCGTATTTCGAAAAACCGGCAGAGTCCGCTAAACAGCTGACCTACCCTGATCTGTCCAAGGAGGGCGGCAACGCCCTCCTTTCTGTTGCAACATTTGGCCGGATGTAACATTCTGGGTTTGAAATGATGGCATTTGATACCGTAGAAAACATAAGCGATGACGCGCTGATGATCCTGTTTGCCAATGGCGACGAGCAGGCAGCGGTATCGCTTGCCTATCGCCATACACCGCGTATTCTGGCTTTGGCGATGGGCATGTTGCGGGACCGCACCGAGGCCGACGACGTGGCCCAAGACGCGCTGATGCGCCTGTGGAAACAGGCACCGAAATGGCGTCAGGGTGAGGCCAAGGTCTCGACTTGGCTTTATGGTGTGGCACGCAATCTGTGTATCGACCGTTTGCGGCGGCGCCCGACCAGTAATCTGGACGATGTCGCCGAACCCCGTGACGACCGCCCGTCTGTGGATACGCAGTTAATCGCCTCGGACAGAGCAATTGCGCTCCATGCGGCCCTGTCCAAATTGCCGGACCGTCAACAAGAGGCGCTCAACCTGCGCCACTTGCAGGAATTATCAAACCCGGAGGTGGCGCAAATGATGGACACCAGTGTCGAGGCCGTGGAAAGCCTGCTGTCACGGGGAAAACGCGCCCTGAAAGCCCTGTTGCTGGGGCAAAGAAATGAGTTAGGATTAGATCAATGACCCATCTGAATTCACATAACGATGATGATCTGGAACCGTTCTTTCGGGCCGCCAAAGACGCGGTGGCAGAGCCGGGCACGGATTTGATGGACCGAATTTTGCAAGACGCGGCTGCCGTGCAAGCGGGGTTTGTTGAAACTGCCCCTGCGCCTGCCTCGGTACCCGGGCCGGGCCTTTGGGCTGGCATACTTGACAGTTTAGGCGGCTGGCGGGGCGTTTCCGCGTTGACGGCTTGTGCTTTTGTCGGCCTTTGGATCGGCTTTGCGGCACCCGGTACAATCCGCGACCTGAGTGCAGGTTTGGTTGCACCCGGTGAGGTCGCGACCTTGGATTACAACGACCTGTTTGGCCTACAAGAATTGTTGGTGGAGATTTAGGATGACTGAGCAAATAGTAAAAACAGCGCCCTTGGGGAAACGCCGCTGGGGCAGGGTGGTATTAATCGTATCATTGGCCCTAAACCTTATTGTTGTGGGCTTGGTGGCCGGCGCGTTTTTCGGCGGCCACAAACAGGGATTGCAGCCTGCTTTGGGTGTGCGCAACTATGTTGCGGCCATGACCAAAACCCAGCGCCACGAGTTTCTTCGCAACTCTGACCACGGGATGATGGATCACCTGAAAGTTGTCAAAATCCTTAATCATGGCCAATCCGGCATTTTGAATGCCATCGAGGCCGAAACCTTTGATGCGCAGGTCTTGTTGCAAGCGATGAAAGACCAGCGCGCACAACTATCTACGGTGACACACGGATTTCACAAAGAATTGGCAAAGGCGCTCGCCGGAATGAGTCAAGCAGAGCGGAAAAGCTATGTAGAACGGTATAAAAACCGTGGAAAAAATCGCTGGGGGAGACGCCACGATAAGCAACAACAAAAGAATTGATGCCACTGCCTAAGCGGCAATGGGTAAAACAGTTACCCGATTTCGCCCCCGGCCTTTGGATTGATAAAGCGCGCGGTCCGCATGGCCAATCAGCTCGGTTGCGGAAAAGCAATTGCTGGGGGCAAAGGCAACCCCGATGCTTATGGACACATTAAAAGGCTGCTGATTTTTGCTGGGTTGAAACGTCTTGGCATTAATCTGCGCACACATGCGTTTGGCAATCAGGCTAGCTTGTTGCATCGGGGTATCGCTCAAAACCACCAAAAATTCCTCACCACCGACGCGTGCCACCAGATCGGCATTTCGCAAATTCGCCGTCAGCCGTTTTGCCGTCTCACAGATCACCGCATCGCCCGTTTGGTGGCCAAAACTATCGTTGATGTTCTTAAAGTTATCCAGATCCAACATCATAACCGTGATCGAACGTGCCTCGGCACCGCGTTTTTTCGAAATATTATCCAGATATTGCAATGCGTATCGGCGATTATACAGGCCGGTCATCGGATCCAGCATCGCCATGCGCAGGCGGTCGTCTACCTTTTGCTCCGCCTGTGCCTCCATTTGGTGTACCCAGGCCAATCGGCGTAATCGACTGGCCATTTCGGCATCACTAAACGGGGCTTTGATAAAATCGTCAGCGCCCAGTTCCAATGCGCGGCGGTGGTCCTTCAACTCAGGGCTGTCCGTGACAAACAAAACTTTGGGTGCCGTTTTAGATTTACTGCGGTCCAGTTGCATATCACATAAGTGCTGCAAGGCCTGCGCGCGCCCCATCTGACATTCATCAATAACCTGAATAACACTGTCCTTATCCGGCTTATTGAAAATTGAAATCCCCGGAAAGCTTTGCTTCAGCAAAACTTTGATCCCGCAGGTGCTGGCGCGGCTCATCGCCTGCAAGGCGTGGGTGCAGTCAAGGGTGACAGGGGGTGGGAACTGCGGCGGGAAACAAATATGATCTTCGGCAAACCCCATATCTGCATAGGTGCGTTGACGGGTGCGCTGTTCTTCCACCACCTTTTTTCGCCGCACCATTTGCGCCAATCTCGCGGCCAACAACTGGCAGTCAGGCATGTCGGGCAATATTTCCTCGATCCCCAGTCGATAGCCATTCTCCCAAAAGCTGTCTTCCATGCGCCGGCACAGCAAGACAATGGGCAGATGGGCGATGCGCGGGTCGGTTCGGATGGCCTTGCAAGCTTTGAAACCGGATGCTTCCTCGGACTCGTAACTTAACAGCAGAATATCCGGCAGCCCCGTGGTCATTTTCTGCCGTGCCGCCGCCAAGTCCGCCGCCAATTCAACCGAGAAATACTCCGCCACTAACTGCGCTTTCAGTATCACCCGATTGGTTACAATTGGATCAATAATGAGTATTTTGCCTGGCATTCACACACTCCGGTCACACGGGAAACTGCTCGATACGGTTAAAGAACTCTTACAGTGAACCCCAAATGTGTTAATGAAACCTTTCGAGAACATGGCAAATTTGAGATATATTGTGGATAACTCATGAATCAAACCCAAGCAGAGGTAATTGGCCTACAAGCACTTGGTTGGTTGATCGGAAATGATGACCTGAGATCGGTGTTTTTGGGCGCAAGTGGTGCCTCGGTGGACGATTTGAAAACCCGCGCGGGTGATTCGGACTTTCTGGCATCGGTTTTGGAATTCATCCTGTTGGATGATGCCCATGTGACAGGTTTTTGCGACGCCAACACATTGCCCTATGAGGCACCGATGCAGGCCCTCTACGCCCTCCCGGGCCAGGATGTGCCAAATTGGACGTAATTTTATAGATCAATCTCGATGATGCCACCGGCCTCGGCCGCCCGCGACTGGCACAGGATCATTGCCCCCGCGCGTTGCTTGTTTGACAGCACAAAATCGCGGTGTTCAACTGCGCCAGACACAATTCCACACTTGCAAACACCGCAAATTCCGTTGGAGCATTTAACATCCACCTGAACCCCGGCCGCCGCCAGTACATCGGTGGCCGATTGATCCGCTGGAATGGTGAATTCGCGGCCAGATTTCGCCAGACGTAGGGTGAATTCATGATTTTCATACTCCGGCAATTCCGGCACGTCGAAATACTCCATATGGCGCATCTCCTCAGGGAATCCGTTTGCCTCTGCTGTCTGCAAAACTGACTGCATATAGCGATCAGGCCCGCAGGTATAAACATGGGCATCCGCTTGATATTGCAGGATTTCCCCAAGGTCGGCGCGGCTGCCCTGATCCGAGAAATAGGCCGACACACGGTTGGCCCAGGGTACGGTTTGCAATTCGGTATAAAATGCCGCCTGATCTTGCTTTGAACAGGAATAATGCAGCTCGAAATCCCGCCCCAACTTTGCCAAACGATGCGCCATGGCGATCATCGGCGTGACCCCGATACCGCCGCCCATCAAATAGGTTTTGCTGGCCGTTTCAATCAGCGCAAAGTGGTTCACCGGCTCGGATACAAACACCTTGCGGCCGGGTTCGAATATATCATGCAGCAAGGTCGACCCGCCGCGCCCTGTCGGCTCTTTCAACACGGCGATTTCGTATTTCGTGCGATCTGCCGGATCGGAACACAGCGAATATTGCCGCAAGAATTCCGGCGCGACAACCACGTCCAAATGCCCCCCCGCCGTGAATTCCGGTAAATCACCGCCCTGTTGGTCCCTAAATGTGTATTTCGCCACACCATCTGCCACAAGGTCCACCCCGCTCAATACCAGTTGCATCATCGGCACACTGGCCGCGGTATCTATCGAATAACTGTGCTCAAGAGGCACGCCCGCCGTCCTGCGCCGTTTATACTCCGCCGCTGGAATCAATTCCTCATAGGCCGAAATTGCCGCCTCTCGATCCATCGGGTATGGCCAAGGATAGGGCGGCGGCAGAAGGTTTGCGGGATAGGCAGCCAGTGTTTGATCGCTATACTGCAAATTCAAATCGGTCTGTAATTCTCTTTTGTTAACAGCCTGTTGCGGCAGGGTATAAGGCCCATCATCGATCATCTCGATGTCCCACCACCACTTTTTAACCGGATTGATCCGGCCATTCCCCAGTTTGTCATCCACCTTTGCCAACCACTTGGCAGCTTTGGGAATGTTCATCCCTGCCCATCGGAAAGGTGCCTCCTTGAACAGCCCTTCCAGATTCCACGGGCAGGTTTTCATACAGCGCCCGCACATCGCCCCGCCCTCGTTGGTGATGCGATAGGTAGTGCATTTCTGGCTGTCGGATTTCCACAGCTCATAGCCGTTGAACATCAATTTAGGGCCGGCAGTGATTGCCCCGGACGGGCATTCCCGCGCACATTTATTGCAGTTGCTGCAAAATTCTTGCAGGCCAAAATCAATCGGCAAATCGTGGGTCATCGGCATGTTGGTGGTCACGGTGCCGGATTTCAGCCGCGGGCCTAAAAACGGGTTCAGGATTACATCGCCAATGCGGCTGATCTCCCCCAAACCCGCTAGCAAGGTTAGCGGCGGTTGAATGACATCGCTGCCCATCACCGTGTGTACTTTGGCGCTAAATCCAAGGTTGCGGATTTGCTGCGCCAACACCCCGCCGAGCAAGGAAAACCGCAAATAAGCGCGCATCGATTGGGCGCAGGCAATCCAGTCGTCGCCGCTCGCCCCTTCCATGGTTTCATGGCCTTGGTCGATGACGATAGAAATGGCATTTTTGTGATAGGGGATCAGCTCCGCGCCACTTGGATCATGGGAATAATAACACCAGTCAGGGCAACGCGACAGGCCAACCGCATCACATCCGAGGAAATAGGCCGTGGCCTTTAAGTTGGCCGCATTGCGGTCAGGGTCACGTAGCGAGCTTGAAATTTCCGGTGCCTTCTCCCCGTCCTGCAATGGCACAAATGCTGCAAGGCAATGCCGAAATGCAAAGGCAGAGGCGGATTTTCTAACATAATTGCCATTTTTTGCCGCATCTTGAACTTGGCGGCCCAGATCGCCAAACAACGAGCGGGCAAACATGTCCGAACGCTTTGGCACCCGCACGACATTCGGCTCGTCTATATAACTGGTGGTTTTTTCCACCCGCTTGAGCGTCTCGAACGGATGCGGCCCATCAACAAAACGCCGCTTGGCAAAAGGGTCATGGTTGCGGGCCGATTTGGCATGCTCTCCTGTCCCCGTTCGATAGGTTAGCGGCACTTGCTGTACTTCCGCCAAGGGTAAATCAGGCGCGATTTCCAAGGTGGTTGTGACGACGCCAAGACCGAACCTCTCTCCGAGCAGCGGGTTCGTGATTTCGCCGTTTTTCACCAGGGCCAGACCCGCTGCCACCGCCAGCTTTTGCAGATCAACATCAGATGCAGACGCTGAATGCGCCCGCGCGGAATACCCGAGCGAGCGGATATAACAGGCCAGAATACTCGCCGTTTCGCTTGCTCTCAGGGCCGCACGGTGGGCTTGAGCGTCGATAATCCAGTCACTGCCCTGCTCCTTCACCTGCGGGTCGCGGGGATATTCGTATAGAAATACCAGCGCGTGGCTGTGATCCTTGCAGTCGCCCAATGGCGCTTTCATCGATTTTTTCAAACTGGCCAGCACCATATCTATGCCCGCCGTCACCGAATTTGTCTGCTTGTCCGCCATGGCCCTAACCAGCCGCGCCACATCCGGGTTTTTCTGCGGATTTGCAAGCCAGGCTTGCGCGGGCAGGGCGCAAGCCCCCACCATCGAAGCGTCACAATAATAGCCAAATGCCTTGAGATGATCGCGGCGTTCCTGCGGGTCCGCTGGAATACTGGCGATTTCCGATTTCACCCCACCTTCGCGGATCGCGTCCATCATCGCCTGATATTCGCCCATCGCATTTACAATCGACAGGGGCGTGTCTTTGCGTCGGAAACTCAGGGCAGGGCGTTCCGCAAGACCACTCAGATCCGGTGCAACACGCGTCCGTTTCAGTTTTTCCAGCGGATATGGCCCCAGATGGACCGGACGGTTTTTATATGAAAACAGCTTACCCATGTTAAATCCCCGATACTGGCGCGCCATCACGCGGCAGTAATTTACCTAATAATTCAAACAATTGTGCTTGTTCCGGTGCGCTCAACCGCTGGCCCATTTCGTCTTGTACCTTGGCCGACATTGGCAGAGAGGCCGCCAATGCACGCTGTCCATCATCCGTCAAAGTGATAGGTCCGTTCCGCTTGTCCTTGGTGCCATTGCCCCGCGCCACCAGCCCCTTTTGCGCCATTTGCCGCAAACTGCGCGAGGCCGAGGTGCGGTTAATGCCGATATAGGCGGCGATTTCCGTGGGCAGGGTGATGCCCTGCTCGCCGACCGCAATCAATACGCACCACATTTGGCGGGTGATGCCGATTTCCGACAGGCGAATATCGAATTTTTGCTGGTTCATACGGGCCGCCAAAGTCAGCCGGTATCCCAGCCCTTCATGCAGATTATAGGGTGTTTTGTCTGTCATGCGTAACCTTGTTACCTAATTGCGTAACCATGTCAATTACTATTGCAATTGACGAATCCCGCGAACTGCATGATCGTGCGGCGACATATCGTGCAACGGGGATGTAAGCGCATGAAAATCAAAGGCATTCTATTCGACAAAGACGGCACCCTTTTCGATTTTCGCCGCACATGGGGCGGCTGGTTTGAACAGCTTATTTCTGAATTGTCCGAGGGTGACGCAGCGCTTGAACAAAAACTAGCCCGATCTTGCGGCTATGATCTGGCAGGCCAGCAGTTCACGGCAGGATCCATTATTGTCATCGCAACAGCGGATGAGGTTAATCAGGCGCTGGCCGATTGTCTGCCGACAAAAACTGTCGTTGATGTCGATGCCGCCGCCCTGCGCCATCTCGAAAACCTGCCGAACTATCCGGTTTGCGATCTACGCCCGTTGCTGCAAACTTTGCTCGACAGTGGCCTAGCCCTTGGCCTTGCCACAAACGACTATGAGGAAGGCGCGGAATTGCAACTCACCGAGGCCAAAATTCGCGATCAATTTGCCTTTGTCTGTGGCTATGACAGCGGCCATGGGGCCAAACCGGGGGCAGGTATGGTCCACGCATTTTGTGCCAAAACCGGATTGCAGCCGGATCAGATTGCCGTGGTGGGCGACAGTATTCACGATCTGGAGGCCGGCGAAATCGGTGGCGTTGCCCTGCGCATTGCGGTGTTAACCGGCCCCGCCACAAAAGCAGAGCTTCACCCCCATGCCGATGTTGTTTTGACGGATATTTCGGAGCTGCCGGAATTTTTAGCCTGAACTCTTTGCCCCTTGCCGCTCGGCTGATGGTCTAATGCCAAATTCCTGCGAATACAGCCGTGACAAATGCGAAGGCGACGGAAATCCCGTCATCAAGGCCACTTGCAAGATCGACAGATTGGTGTGCCACAACAACTGACGCGCCTTTTCCAGCCGCAATTTACGATAAAACCGCGCGGGCGAGGTGTTTAGATGCCGATTGCTCAACCGCTCTAGGCTGCGCACGGTTTTGCCAGCAGCCGAGGCCACCTCGGGGATCGACAGCGGCAGCTCCAGATTAACCATCATCACCGAAATCGCCCGTTGCAAGGCGGCGGGCAGGGTCTCGTATTCATCCAGCGAAAACGGCCGCTGGCCAATATCCGCGCTGCGCATCCGGTCAATCTGGTACTGGTTGCCAATGGCGTGCGCGACCTTGTGGCCGTGATCCGAGGCGATGATATTCAGCACCATATCCATGCTCGACAAGCCACCAGAGCCAGACCAGCGGTCGCGGTCCATCACATAAAGGTTGGATGAGACTTGCAATTCTGGAAACTCCTCCTCAAACGCCGGTTGGTTTTCCCAATGCAGGGTGAATCGATATCCCTCCAGATACCCCGCCCGCGCCAGCATGTAGGCCCCGGTGCAAAGCGCCCCAAATACCGTACTGTTATGGCAGGCGCGGCGCATGGTGGCATTCAACCGCGCGCGGTAGTCGGGATCACATTCCATCCCTGCAACCACAAAAAAGTAGTCGAACTTGTCGCCGGTGGTGTGGGGCAGGGAGGGCGTGACAATAATGCCGTCAGAGGCCGCCACCGGCCCGTCGCTGCACGTGACAAAATCCCAGCTGTAGGCCGTGTACCCCAACTCGCGGTTCGTACTGCGCAACGGGTTGGTCATCGCCGCCACGCACAGGTTTGAAAACCCTTCGATCAGCAGAAACCCCAGACGCGTGGTTTTGCGGGTTTCGGTGCCGGGGTCAGGTTTATGAGTCAAAGACAGGTTTCCTTAGGGGCTTTTGGGAACTCTTTAAGGCTATGCGGGATGAAATGATTTTCAATTACCGTCATCTTATGTCGTAATCTGACAGTAAAATCCGACAGGATCAATGCAAATTGGCTTTGAGGGCTGCGGATCAAAGGAACATGAAATGGCGACCAAAAGAAGCAGAAGCGGTGGACGGGCAGGCAATACGCGGCGCAGCGGGGCCAAGGCGATTGACCAAATGCCATGGCGGCAAATCGTCAATCTCGACAACCCGACAGAGCCGTTAAATGAGGAGGGTGTGGCCGCCATTCATGACGGCGCGATGCGCATACTTGAGGAAATCGGTGTCGAGTTTTTACATGCTGAATCAATAGCCTACCTGCGCAAGGCCGGCTGCCGGATTGAGGGCGACACCGTGTTCATGGATCGCGATTGGGTGATGGAAATGATTGCCAAATGCCCCACAGAATTCACCATAACCCCGCGCAATCCGGACCGTGCCGTCAAAATTGGCGGCCGCAATATGGCCTTTGTCAACGTGTCCTCGCCGCCCAACGCCATGTGTCTGGACAAGGGCCGCCGCGTTGGCAACTTTGACGACTTCAAGAATTTTATGAAGCTGACCCAGTATTTTAACTGTATTCATGTGGCGGGCGGCTATCCGGTGGAACCGCTCGATATTCATCCTTCGGTGCGCCACCTCGATTGCGTTTACGAGAAACTGACCCTGACCGACAAGGTCTGCCACGCCTATTCTCTGGGCAAGGAGCGGGTCGAGGATGTGATGGAAATGGTGCGTATCGCGGGCGGAATGACGGACGCACAATTTGACGCCGCGCCGCATATGTACACCAATATCAACTCTACCTCGCCGCTCAAACACGACCACCTGATGCTGGACGGCGCCCTGCGGTGTGTGCGCCGCGGGCAGATGGTGATTGTCACACCCTTTACCCTGTCCGGCGCCATGGCACCGATCACCATGGCGGGTGCGGTGGCGCAATCCATCGCCGAGGGCCTATGCGCCATCGCCCTGTTCCAATATGTGCGCCCGGGAACGCCCTGCGTCATCGGAACCTTTACGTCCAACGTCGATATGAAAACCGGCGCGCCGGCCTTTGGCACCCCTGAATACATGCGCGCCACGCAAATGACCGGCCAAATGGCGCGCTATTATGGTCTGCCGCTGCGGGCCACCAACGCCTGCGCCGCCAATGTACCCGATGGCCAATCCATGTGGGAAAGCAGCAATTCAATCTGGTCCGCCGTGCAATCCAACGTTAACGTCCTGTATCACGCGGCGGGTTGGCTTGAGGGTGGTTTAATCGCAAGTTATGAAAAATTCGTTATGGACTGCGAAGTTTTACAACAAGTGCAGCGCTACATGGAGCCGATGATCACCGCAACGACGCCCGACGACATCGCGCTTGAGGCCATAAAAGACGTGGGCGCCGGGGGCCATTTCTTTGGCACCCAACACACCCAAGACCGCTATGAAACCGCCTATTATTCGCCCTTCCTGTCCGATTGGCGCAATTACGAGGCATGGGAGGCGGATGGCGCGAAATGGACGGCACAGCGGGCCAATAAAATCTGGAAAGACATCTTGAACGAATTTGAGGCCCCACCGATGGACGCGGCGATCAAAGACGAATTGCAAAGCTTTGTCGCCAGACGCAAACGCGAGGGCGGCGCGCCGACGGATTTTTAGACTGGCACACTCCGTAGTGGTTTCTTAATGTTTTTGGTGTTCCCTATCTGCAGGTGTAACGAGTAGGGAACCCGCGCCATGCACGGTATTTTCAACCGCGGCTTGCAATGTTTTGTCCGCGACATTTTTGGCCTTGAAGTATGGGAACAGGTCTGCGCCCGGGCTGAACTGACGTTTTTCAATTTTGAGGCCATGCTACGCTATGAGGACGGGATCACCGATCAGGTGATTATGGCGATGGGCAAGGTTCTGAACCGCCCCCGTGATGAGCTGTTGGAGGATTTTGGCACCTATGTCGTCTCAGAGGCGCAAATGACTCCAATCCGCCGCCTGCTGCGTTTTGGCGGCGATACCTACACAGAATTCCTGCACTCTCTAGAGGATGTGCATGATCTCGCAAAAATGGCGATCCCCGATCTGGATGTCCCGCGATTGCGTGTGATATCAAAACCTGACAATTGTTTCACACTGTATTACAGTTTCGCCAAACGGGGTTATGGCAGCGTGTTTCTGGGCATGCTGCGCGGTATGGCGGATGATTACGGGGCTTTGGTGGTGATCGATCACAAACCGCTGGACGACGGTGATGTGGACAAAGACCTGTTCGAGATTTCGGTCGCTTTGGCGGACCATCCGCCAACGGCTGAAATCGACAAGCCCCTGGAACAGACGGGGGATATTTCCCCGGCGGTACTTGCGGTCGATATGCTGGATATCTTGCTGCCGTTGCACATCCAGGTCGATACTTCAGGCAAGATCAGCCATATTGGCCCGATGTTCAGCCGGTTGTTACAAGGTCAAAAGGCCATTGGCGAAAACCTGACTGACCTTTTGGAATTTCGCCGCCCCCATAACCTGTCGTCTTGGCAACAGCTGCATAAAATTACGGGCGCGCCGATCACCGCCCGCCTCAGGGCCATGCCAAATTGCAATCTCAAGGCTGTCTGCGTTCCATTGGCAGGGTCTGATGCCGTGTTGATCGATTTCTCGTTGGGGGCCGCTGTCTATGATATTGTTGCCGCTAAAAACCTGAACAGGAGCAGTTTTTCACCTGCCGACCCTACTGCCGTAATGCTCTATCTTAAAGAGATGCAGTTCACATTCCTTGGCAGCTCGATCGCGTTAAATTCGCGCCTTGACGGGGCCAAGACAACCGCCGAAACCCAAGCCTATACAGACCCGCTGACCGGGTTGCCCAACAGGCGCGGATTGTTTGGATTTATCCAGCGTTTACTTGACCGCAATACGCCGGTTAATTTCGGCGTGATGCAAATTGACCTCGATTTTTTCAAGGCCGTAAATGACACTCACGGTCACGCCGCCGGAGATCATGTTTTGCAGGAAGTTGCGAAAGTCCTGCAATCAGAAACCCGCAGCACCGACATGGTTGCGCGCATCGGCGGCGATGAATTTGTAATAGTGCTGAGCAATTGTGAGGACCAAGATCACCAGTCAGAGGTTGCCGCGCGGATCATCCGCCGGGTTGCAGAGCCGATCCGGTTTGGCCAAATAACCTGCCGGATCGGTGCCAGCATAGGGGCAGCCACGGCGGCTGTTGGTGACGCTGTTTCGGCGGAGGCCTTGTTGGATCGGGCGGATAAGGCGTTGTACCTGTCCAAAAGAAACGGGCGCGGCAGGTTTAATATGTGGGATATTTCCCTTGCCGAGGCGGATAGTAACGCCGCATAGCCAAATATGGCGATGCTGATCCGAATAAGGTAGAAACAGACTGTTTCCAGTTTTACGCCTCATTTGAGCCGTTTTTTACTTAACTTTTAGCCATATTTTCGGTAGGAAGACAGCAGGCGGTGTGTTTCCGCCGTTTGTAATGTACCCGTTCCATCCGGTCCCTTGTCAAAGGGCGGCTAGGAA
The DNA here is from genome assembly GCA_024280735.1 of Alphaproteobacteria bacterium. Classification (GTDB taxonomy): domain Bacteria; phylum Pseudomonadota; class Alphaproteobacteria; order Rhodobacterales; family Rhodobacteraceae; genus Amylibacter. Next base: position 50,561 of record JAJRPO010000018.1, read on the forward strand.
CACAGTAGCGAGTGAATTGTTATGCTTAATGACAGACAATCAGAAAAATCAACTGAATCAAGCCGCCGCCTTGTTTTGGCGGAAAATTACCGCGCATCGCCAAATTTTGTGCCGCTGACCCGCGCCTCTGTGTTCGATGCACCAAGGCGCATCACGCTAGACGAAGGTCAAACGGCCAGCCGCGAAGAGCGCCGGGAAATCCGTAATTCAGTGCATGAAGTGATCCTGAAAACCGTGAGGTGAGCAGAGCGTCTTTTTAAGGGGCAATCTGTTTGAATGCGCGTTCCTTTTCTCCAAAATATTTCGCGTTCATTTTGAATCATCTTGATCACCGAACGCACCAGTTTCACAAGCGCTGCCTCGGCGGCCAAGATGATAATCCGATCCAAATTGGACGCGAAATGCTCCAATAAATCCAGAATGGCCTAACCGCGCGTACTCACTATATCGGTTGGCCCAGAGCATCAGACACGCCGCCTGCGTATCAGGCAGCGTGTCTGATGCGCCTAAAGTGACATTGAAACGCAAGAACCTTTGCGCCAGAGGAAAACGGCCAACCAAGTCCGGCCCCCTAAGACAAAGCGCGCGCCAACTCCTTGGAAAACCGTTTTAGCGTGGCCAGTTCGGCCTCCCCGTGATCTGGATTCAACTGGGCCACTGTCACCCCGGCAAAAGCTGGCGAAGATGCCAATGCCCCAAGGGCGCTCATCGCCTGCTCCAAGGTGCAGCCTTCGCCGTGGCGATAGTTTTCGCCCAGCGGGCATTCGGCAAAATCAATCACATCCACATCAAAATGCACCACCAGCCGGTCAACCGGCCCAAGCAGATCCAGCGCGCGCGTGGCCGCTGCCGTCGGGTCGGCCTTCAACGCGTCCAGAAACACAATCTGCATCCGCCGCCGGATCATCGCCTCACGTTCGGCATTGGAATTTGATCCCTTGAAATCCCAGCCCAGAAATACTATCTGCTCGTTCTGCAACATCGGGCAGCGCCCATCCAGATTGGCAAATTCCGTCACCGTACCCTCGATTCCCAGCATATGCGCCACCCCCATCCAGTCGAGCGCACCGGAATCGACGCTAACAGGTGTGTTCATGTCGCCGTGCATGTCCAGATAGATCACCCCAACGCGCAAACTCGGATCCCGCGTTGCGGCCGCAATGGCCCCAACACCATTGGTGCAATCCCCCCCCAGCAGCAGATATGTTTCACCACTGGTAAGCACGCGGGCCACCGCCGCCGTCACGTTGCGAGCATTTTCGATTACACCCGCAACATTGCGCGCGCGCGGGTTGGCAGGGTCCGCGTGATAGCGAAAACCCGGCAAATCTCCGGTATCCTTAACCCTGACACCGGCCGCTTGCAGATCGCGCAACAAACCCGCCTCGCGCAACAACGCCGGCGTCTTTTCCTGCCCGGGTGCATGGGCGGCAATACTGGAAGGCGCGCCGATAAGTGTTATTTCTTTGGTCATCTCAAGTCTCCAGAGGCGAAATGTCAGGCATTCAGAACCCAATCAGTGGCACCCTCGCGAATCAGAATGCCGGTCGCTTTTGTGTCACTCTCCCGATGTAATAAGTAATGGTTACTTAAGGAACCCATATACTTAACTAGCCAATTTTGACTTGACGGCACTTTAGTTTTTGGCTAGTTTAATCTCAACAAGAGAGATTAGCCCCATGACCGAGACACTTAGCACATTTGAGTTCTTCCAGAAATTCCCAAATGAAGAAGCCGCGCGTAATTTCTTTGAGAAGCGCCGTTGGGCTGATGAGCCTGTTTGTGGTCACTGTGGGTCGCTTTCTGTAACCGAGTGTAAAGGTCACAAGCCAATGGCATATCGCTGCAAATCTTGCCGCAAGCATTTCAGCGTCCGCACTGGCACTGTATTGGCTGAGAGCCGTCTTCCGTTGCTTAAGTGGTTGCTGGCTATCTACATGCTCACTAGCGCCCGTAAGGGCATCCCAAGCACTCAAATGGCGCGTGAGTTGGGCGTCACACAGAAAACAGCTTGGTTCTTGGCGCAACGCATTCGCGAAACATGGATGGGCGGCAACAACAACAAGATGGACGGTCAAGTTCAGGTTGACGAAACCTATGTTGGCGGCAAAGAAAAGAACAAGCACGCTAATAAAAAACTGAACGCAGGGCGCGGCGCGGTTGGTAAAGTCGCTGTTGTCGGTATGCGTGACGAGCAAGGCAAAGTTCGCGCTATGCCTGTTAAGCGGGTCAATGCAGCAACGCTGGTCAAGTTCGTTACGGACAACGCACCAGATGGCGGCGAAGTCGTTACGGATGAATTTCGCGCCTACAATGGCCTTGCGGCTAAAGGATTCGCTCATAAGACAGTGCGTCACTCCGCTGGCGAATATGTACGCGATATGGCCCACACAAACGGCATTGAAAGCTTCTGGTCATTGCTAAAGCGCGGGTACGTCGGCGTCTATCATTACATGAGCGAAGAACACTTGCACCGCTACGTGAATGAATATTCGTTCCGCCATAACACCGCCAAAGTTGGCACTCTGAACTTCATCAACATGACGATTGACCGGATGGTTGATAAGCGTCTGACCTACAAGGAACTGATTAATGGCTAAAAAGCCCGAAAGCACAATACAGCCGATTAAGGACGGCACATTTGACGATGTGGTGGATTCTATCTTCGATGTGAATCCGCCCAAGCCAGACGTAGCAATGACGTTGGCTGGGTCTCCTGACAAGCCCTTGGATATTGGCGGAATTCAGATTGATTGCTATGTTTTGGATGATGAGACTCGGGTTCTAAGCCAGCGCGGTATGTTCAATGGTCTGGGCATAAAACGAGGCGGGCCGCGAAGCGAAAATGAACCGTCAAACACAGGCGCCCAAATACCCCGTTTTGCCTCCCAAAAATGGCTAAAACCGTTTATAAATAGTGATTTAGAGTTGGCGCTAAAATCGCCTGTTTTTTTTCAACCTCCTACTGGCCACACAGGGTATGGATACCCCGCAGAAGTGCTTGTTGATGTGTGTGACGCGATTATAGAAGCCGAAAAACAAGGGGCGACAGGCGTAAAACAAGCAAATTTAGTTGAACATGCTTGGTCTTTAATCAGAGGCTTTGCCAAGGTTGGCATCATCGCGCTTGTGGATGAAGCTACTGGCTACCAAGAAATGCGGGCGAAAAGCGCTCTGGCTGATATTCTTGAGGGTTTTCTGTCTGATTATCGACAGAAGTGGACCAAGACGTTTCCGGACGAGTTCTACAAACAGATTTATAGGCTGAGAGGGTGGGAGTGGAACGGTTCCGCTCAGCGCCCCAGTGCTATTGGCGGATGGACCAACAACTTCGTTTATGATCGCTTGGCACCAAGCCTGACGGATGAACTTCGGGCGCTGAACCCCATAAATCAAAGCGGGGAGCGACTGACTAAGCATCACCAGTGGTTTAATCCCGAGTATGGCCACCCGCTACTGAAAGAGCATATTTCAGGGGTCATTGCGCTTATGCGGGCTTCATCAACTTGGGATGGGTTCAAGAGGTCGCTTGACCGCGCCTATCCAAGGTATGGTGACACAATCGAAATGCCTTTGGATGACATGTAATTAGAAACGAGTAGTAATTTGACTAGGGGCTGACCCAGATAACTACCTTAGATGATGTCTAACCCATTGTCTTAGCTGTAATAACTGATCTGAAGGGTCACTGTTGTTAAATCTCCACTCACACTCCTTCAAATATAACCCGAATTGAGCTTTTGGGATACCG
>JAJRPO010000019.1 GCA_024280735.1 Alphaproteobacteria bacterium
AAACAAAATGCTCGGTCAAACGGTTCTGCTTATAGTGGCTGAGTCGGCTCTTTCGCATATGGCCCATGATAACCCCTTTTTTGGGTTATCTGGGTCAGCCCCAATATTTATATGGAATGAGGAAAACATGTCTATTTCGAAACGCGGATTAGAGACCCTTGTAAACACCTACACAGACGACATGCAAGGCAACGCAAGTATTGCGGCCAACGGGTCCAATGGCGGGTATCAAATTGTTTGGGAAAGTGAAGGCCAGGACGGCGACGGCCTTGGGGTCTTTGGGCAGAACTTTAAGAAAAACGGCAGCAAAGATGGCGCCGAGTTGATGCTCAACCAATTGACCATCGGGGATCAACGAAACCCTGACGTGGCTTTTAACGAAGACGGCAACGGGGCCTGGGTTTGGCAAACTGATGCGGAATACAGCTCTATCAATATCGACCGCGATGTTGCACCCGTAGCGAATGAATTTGCGGCAGATAACGAGCGCACGCACCAGCGGACCTTTGGATTTGAAAGTACGGATCCCGAAGATCAATATTTTAATTTCGAGCGCGTGCTGCACACAAGACAGGATGCAACCGATACAGGCATTAATTACCTTGGGCCGCGGGTGGTCTCAATTGGCGGGGATCAGTTTGCGGCGGGATATTATGCCGAAGATTTATCGCACGGCGATCCGCATTATCAACTGGATGTCTATACGGCCAATACGTTTGAGATAAACACCAATGGTTCCTGGTCGCGTGGCCGGATGGAAGATGAACGCGGTGGTCGCTCCGCCTCTACTTTTGGGGATTTGATTAAAGTTGATGACAGTAATATCCTGACTGTCGCAACTGTGGCCTACGATAATTTAAGCACGGGCGGGATTATCCAGTTTCAGGTGATGCAAGCCTATCGCGGGCGGCCTTTTGCCCATGATTCAACATATATTCTGGCGCTTGATCCGCAGGACCGGGTTGAACTGGAAGGCTCCGGCCTGACTGGCAAAGCAACAGAGCCGCGGGTTGTGTTGCTGAATGACGGCGGTTTTGCCATCACTTGGCAGGAATTTAACGACGCCAATGGCGACTCTGATGTTTATGTTCAGGTGTTCAACGATGATTACACCGTGCGCACCCCTGTTATCGGGGTTGATACCGCGAAAGGCAGCGATCAAACCGCACCGGAAATTACCGCGCTTAAGGACGGCGGCTTTATGATTGTTTGGGCCGATTCCAAAGGCGATGGCAAAGGCTCCGGCATTGAGGCGCAGCGCTATGATGAAAACGGAATCATGCAAGGCCAAACCTTCGATGTAAACAGCTCGACCAAGGGGGATCAGCTGAATGCGGCGGTTACGACGTTAAACAACGGCAAAGTTGTTGTGACCTGGGATTCAGAATTTGGCGACGGCAGCGATACTTCGGTTATGGCGCAGCAGTTGAATGTTCTGGGCTATGGCAACAAAAAGGCGCAGGATCTAACCGGCACGTCGCAAAAAGAAGTGTTCAACGTGGGTGCCAAAAACGACACAGTTGACGGCGGCGGCGGCAATGATGTGATCCGTGGCGGCAAAGGCAATGACAAGCTGTATGGCAGTGGCGGCAAAGACAAATTGTTTGGCGGGGCTGGTAATGATCGGCTCGATGGCGGCAAAGGCAATGACAAGATGACCGGCAATGGCGGGGCGGACAAATTTGTGTTCAATCTTGGCAAAGACACCATTCTGGATTTTCAGGATGATATCGACACCGTTGTTTTTGCGCATTCCCTGAAGCCCGGGATGCTGACCAAGGCGCGTTTGGAAAATATAGTTGATGAATCCGGCAGTGATCTGGTGTTCAACTTTGGTAAGGGGAACATCCTGACCATCAAAGACGTGGATACCTTTGACGTACTGCGTGACGATATCAGCTTTATTGCTTAGTCGATCTGCACTGCGAATAATACCCTTGGCCTGAATGTCAGGCCAAGGGCATTTTTATTTTCTATGCCCAGTTGCCCGCAAAATCTCGTGGTATCAGCAGGTTTTCACGGCTCATGTTGCTAAGCTGACGCTCTCCGCAAAGCGCCATCGTGGTGTCCAGCTCTTTATGGATGACCTCTAGCGCGGTGGTGACGCCGGCTTGCCCCATGGCCCCCAGACCATAGATATACGCGCGCCCAATCATGGTGCCCTTGGCCCCCAATGCGATTGCCTTGAGCACATCTTGGCCCGAGCGAATACCGCTATCGAGATGCACTTCGATCTGGTCGCCAACCGCATCCAGAATCGAGGGCAACATACGGATTGAGGACATGGCACCGTCAAGTTGCCGCCCGCCGTGGTTCGAGACAATGATCGCATCGGCACCCGTTTTGACGGCCATTTTAGCGTCTTCGGCGTCCAATATTCCCTTAAGGATGATTGGCCCGCCCCAGCGCTCTTTGATCCATGCGACTTCGTCCCAACTCAGTGTTGGATCGAACTGTTCAGAGGTCCAGGCCCCAAGATCCGCCATATCCGTCACGCCCTCTATGTGGCCCACAAGATTGCCAAAGCTGCGCCGTTTGGTGCCCAGCATCCCCCAAGCCCAACGCTGTTTCATCGCAATGTCAATCAAATTGACAAGGGTCATTTTGGGCGGCGCAGAGAGGCCGTTCTTGATGTCTTTGTGTCGTTGCCCGAGGATTTGTAGATCGTAAGTCAGCACCAATGCCGAACAACCAGCTGCCTTGGCGCGGTCAATCAAGCGGCCCATAAAGTCGCGATCCCGCAAAACATAGAGTTGCATCCAGAAAGGTTTGCTGGTGTGTTCGGCGATGTCCTCGATCGAACAAATGGACATGGTGGACAGAGTGAAAGGCACGCCGAATTTCTCTGCAGCCTGCGCGGCTTTAATCTCGCCGTCAGGATGCTGCATGCCCGTCAGGCCAACCGGGGCCAGTGCCACTGGCATTTTATATTCTTGACCGATCATTTTTGTCGATGTGGTCCGGTTGGTCATATCCACCGCAACCTTTTGGCGCAGGTGAATTTTGTTAAAGTCCGAGGTGTTTTCACGAAAGGTTTGCTCGGACCAAGAACCGCTCTCGCAATAGTCATAGAACATCTTTGGCACGCGCTTTTTGTAGAGATGAAAAAGATCGTCAATATTGGTGATTACAGGCATGATATGTCCTCTGTCCGTTGAGCGAGGTTAGGAATCTTCTGCGAGGACAGCAAGGGGAATTGGTAAACTGGTTTACCCAGAATGTTGTTTTTTGCGGCGTGTTAAACGGAGGCACTGTCGTGCCATGCCTTTTGAGCGCTTGCGCGCGATGGGCGCTTGTGGTCAGAGGACTGGCAATCATTTATTTCGAATGGGTTTTGCATGTCGCCATTTGTGGGCCGCAATCAATGCCCATAAACTCTCGGCGATGAAAAACGGATAGGATTCGATGAGAAATGCATAAAAGGCGGCCATGGTGCAGCCAAAAGCAAAGATTGCGATGAAAATGCGCCCACGTTTTTCAAGCGCGTAGCTGACAACCATAATTGCCACGGCGGTTATGCCCAGAATTTCAATGGCCGACATTTTGTGCGGCACCTCCCTTGTAGCAATCTTTGCAGTTGTAGCAGCAATAGATTGGAAAATCGGTTAGGATGTCATCCATTTGGTTGAGTTCCTTGACTATCAACTAAATGGTTTGAAGCCACCACTTTCCAAGTGGTCCACATACAAGAGGTTTGCATGCGTAGCATGCTCCATTAAGAAAGGTGGACTTCAGTCCGCCAGCTCTTCAAACCCACCAGCTTCAGCTGGTGGTGGTTTAGTTGAACATCAGGCCCGATGTGCCCCGTCGGATAATGTTTTCACAAATTCAAGCACTTGCGCAGGGGATTCACCGTTGCCGATTTTCGAGACAATGGCAGAACCAACAACCGCGCCGTCGGCGACGGCTGCCATGTCCTGGGCGGCTTGCGGGGTGTTAATGCCGAAGCCGATGCAGACGGGCAGCTCGGTGGATTGTTTGATGCGAGCGACTTCAATGCCGACTTTGGTCACGTCGGCAGAGCCGGAGCCGGTGATGCCGTTGATGGCCACATAGTAGATGAAACCAGAGGTGTTTTGCAGCACTTTGGGCAGGCGCTTAGCGTCTGTTGTGGGGGTGGCGAGGCGGATGAAACTGATGCCAGCGGCGGCTGCGGGGATGCACAGCTCGGCGTCTTCTTCGGGGGGCAGGTCAACCACGATGAGGCCGTCGATACCCGCAGCGACGGCGTCTTTCAGGAAGGCTTCTACGCCGTGATTGTAGATCGGGTTGTAATATCCCATCAGCACAATCGGCGTTATGTCATTGGTTTCGCGGAATTCTTTGGCAAGTTGCAGGGTTTTCTTGAGGGTCATCCCGACGGCAAGGGCGCGCTGCCCCGCCAGCTGAATTGTTGGGCCGTCGGCCATCGGATCGGTGAAGGGAATGCCCAGCTCGATGATGTCTACGCCGGCTGCGGGCAGGCCTTTGACCAGTTCCAGCGAGGTGTCATAGTCCGGATCGCCTGCCATGATATAGGAGACAAAAGCGGATTTTCCCTGTGCTTTCAGTTCTGCGAATTTAGCGTCGATCCGTGTCATATTCTGCCCCTTTTGCTGCCAGAAGTGTTTGCGCCAAGCGGCTGGGAAATGCAATTCCTAAATGAAAATGCGGGTTAACCTTTGGGCGGGATCGGTGGTTTAGCGAAAGCGGTATCGACTGGTGATGATGGCCCGATCTCGCAGGGCCGCGCCCGAGACCGGGAGGCCGTCGCTGCTTTAGATGCGGGAGTCTCGGGCGCGACCCCTTGCCGGGCATTTTGTGCTAGGGCTTGACCCGCGCCCCGTCGCCGCTCTACATGCGCGCGATATATCAAATTTTGAAGGGTCAGGGCCATGGGCTTTAAAACCGGAATTGTCGGCTTGCCGAATGTGGGAAAATCGACGTTGTTTAACGCGCTGACCAAGACGGCGGCGGCGCAGGCGGCTAATTTTCCGTTTTGCACGATTGAGCCGAATGTGGGCGAGGTTTCAGTGCCGGATGCTCGGCTGGAAAAGCTGGCTTTGATCGCTGGCTCGGCCAAGATCATTCCGACGCGGATGACTTTTGTGGATATTGCGGGACTGGTTAAAGGCGCGTCACAGGGCGAGGGGCTGGGCAATCAGTTCTTGGCCACTATTCGCGAGTGTGATGCGATTGCCCATGTGCTGCGCTGTTTTGAGGACGGTGATATTACCCATGTGTCGAACACCATTGATCCGGTGGAGGATGCGGAAGTCGTCGAGACCGAGCTGATGCTGGCGGATTTGGACAGTATCGAGAAGCGGCTGACCGGTTTGGTGCGCAAAATCAAGGGCGGCGATCGGGATGCGCTGGAGCAAGACGATTTGCTGCGCCGGGCCAAGGTGGCGCTGGAGGCGGGGCGGCCTGCGCGCAGTGTTGAGGTGAAGGAAGATGAGCAGAAGCAATGGAAGATGTTGCAACTGCTGACCGCCAAGAAAATTCTGTATGTGTGTAATGTGGACGAGGATAGTGCGGCCACCGGCAATGCGTTTTCCGAGCGGGTTGCGGTGATGGCGGCAGAGCAGGGCGCGGCGGCTGTGGTGATTTCGGCGGCGATTGAGGAAGAGATCAGCCAGCTCGATCCCGAGGAGGCCGAAATGTTTCTGGAAGAAATGGGATTGGCCGAGGCGGGGCTGGATCGTCTTATCCGTGCGGGGCATGAATTGCTAGAATTAAAGACTTATTTTACCGTTGGGCCGAAGGAAGCACGCGCCTGGACCATCCGCAAGGGGACGCTGGCACCGGGTGCTGCGGGGGTTATTCACGGTGATTTTGAGCGCGGGTTTATCCGTGGCGAAACAATCGCTTATGATGATTTCATTGCCTGTAACGGCGAGCAGGGGGCCAAGGAAAAAGGCAAGATGCGTGCTGAGGGTAAAACCTATGAAGTGCAGGACGGGGATGTGTTGCATTTTCTGTTTAATACCTAGGGCTGGCGCCCCAAATTAGTAAGTTGTTAAACCCACGCTGCCACCCTGTTTGGCGGGGCAGTCGCGTGGGAATGAAAACAGGGTTGCATCTGTAATCACCCGCGCTTGGGTTAACGGAGCGTGGTGTGATTAATTTCAACATCGCAGGGGTGGTTGTCGATGATACGGCAACCAACCTGCGGGGATTATCTGACATAAAGATCGTGAATGTCGCGGGCAGGTTTGTGCTGGTTGTCGCGAGTGAGGCGGATGGGGCGTTGACGACGTTTTCCCTAAACGGCACCGGTGCGCCGACGCTGGTGGATGTGCAGAAATACTCAGGTGGTTCGGGCACGGGTCGGGTCTCGTCGTTGGGGTTTGTGCAAGCGGGGGGGGAGACTGTGTTATTGCCCGCGACGCGCTATGAGGACCAGACGGCGTTTTATACTTTGGGCAGCGGTGGGGCGTTGTCGCGCGCGGGCAATAGTGGCGTTTCTGGTGAAGGGATTGGGCTGAATGAGGCGGTGGTGATTGGCAGCGATACTTTTGTCTATGTGCAGAGTTATGGCGGGCAGACGCTGACGGTTTATAGGATGGGGGATGCGCAGCGGTTGGTGCAGGTGCAGGCGTTGACCGACACAGACAGCAGCTTTCTGGGGGATATTTCTGCGCTGGAGCATCTGGAAATTGGCGGCAAGACCTTTTTGTTTGTGGCCTCGGCGTTTGACGCGGGGTTGAGTGTTTACCAGATCGGCAGTGAGGGGCGTTTGAGCCTGCGTGACACGGTTGAGCCGGGGGACCGGTCGGGTTTTGCGCGTGCGCAGGGTTTGGTGGCTTTTGAGGTGGAAGGCCAAGCCTATGTGGTGCTGGCCGCAGCGGGTACCTCGAGCCTGACGGTCTACGCCGTGGCGGATAATGGCGGGTTGAGCGAAGTTGCGCATTTGATTGATACATTGGAGACCCGTTTTCAGGGGGCCACATTGGTAGAAGCCTTCGATTTTGGCGGGCGGCAATTTCTGGTCACGGCGGGTTCGGATGACGGGATTACCGTGTTGGAGGTTTTGGCGGGCGGCGCGTTGCGGGTGGAGGCCTCGCTGGCGGATACTTATGACATCACGCTCGACAATGTATCTGCCATTGCGGTCGAGATTTTCAACGGGGTGCCGGTGTTGTTTGTCAGCAGTGCCACGGATCACGGGTTTACCCGTATCGAGCTGGATATTGCCGCGCCGCCCGAGGCGATTGAGGGGACGGCGGGGGATGATACTTTGATCGGGACGGGGGGCGATGATATTATTCGGGGCTTGGCGGGTAATGATACGATCAAAGGCGGCGGCGGGGATGATACGTTGGTGGATGGGGCTGGCAGGGATGTTTTGGACGGCAGTCAGGGGGTGGATACGTTTACCTTTGTTAAAGACGGGGAGGTTGATGTTATTGCGGATTTCAATCCTGATTGGGATTTGATTGACCTGTCAGCGTTTGGCGGCGTTTCGTCATTTGCTGATCTGCGTATTGTTAAGGGGTGCGAAGGGATTATGATCTATGTGGATGGGGAGTTTATTGTTCTGGAAGTTGAGCGGCATCGGTTGGAAATTGATGACCTGACGGCGGCGCATTTTATTTTCTGATGGGTGCCATTGTACACTGGAGGTATTTGCGGGGGTGCTCCCGCCAAATCGGCGTGAATTAGAGCCGTTTGCGTTTTCCTGAACCAAGAGCATCACAAATCACCACCCTTAGGGTGAATTGTGATTCAGAATAATCGCAAAGCGCCTTAAGCCCCGCAAGGGCGGGGTCGGCTGCGCCGAGGGTTGACCCTCAGCGGAATCACCGTCTGATTTGTCGGGTTTTTTCTGCGTCAATTGCTTGCAAGTCTGCGGTGAATGCCACCTTGAAAACGCGGCTGGCGTGGCCTGCGGAATAACGGCCCAACATTACATCTTGCAACACCAGTTCTGGATCCCGTTCAAACGGGTTGCCATAGCCGCCACCGCCCGGGGTGCAGACGTGTACGCGGTCGCCTGCTTGCAAAGGGACGTCTTGTTCTTTTGACAGGTGTTCGGGGCGATATGATGTGCCGTTTTGCCAGACTGTCACCTCGTTTACCGCGCCATCTGTGCCGCCAAGGGCACCTTGCGGGCCAAAGCGGCCGTGGTCCATTACAAAGCTGGCGCGCGCGGTGCCACGGCGCAATTCCAATTCGTATTCCAGACCAAAGCCGCCCCTGTGTTTACCTGCGCCGGCGGAATCCTCGCGCAGGGCATAGCGGTGGTAAAGCACGGGGAAGGCCTGTTCCATGATTTCAACCGGCGGGGCCTTGGAGATGCCGATGGTCGAGCAGCCGTTGGTTAAGCCGTCGTGATCCGCATTGCCGCCGTAACCGCCGCCGGACAATTGGTACATGACGAAATCGCGGCCCCGTTCGGGATCAAACCCGCCAAGGGCAAAGTTGCCGGATGTGCCTGCGGGGGCGGCGGTGACGCGCTCTGGCAGAGCGGCGACGAGGGCGGCAAAGACCGCCTCGGCGATGCGTTGCGAGACCTCGGCGGCGCAACCGGAGACGGGGCGGGGGTATTTGGCATCGAGGAATGTGCCTTTGATGCCAGTAACTTGCAACGGGTCAAAGGCCCCGGCGCTGATTGGCACATCGGGGAATATGTGGCGCATGGCGAGGTAGACGGAGCTGAGTGTGGTGGCCTTGACCGAGTTCATAGGCCCAAGGCAAGGCGCGCTGGAACCGCTAAAATCAAAGGTTAGACCGTCGTCTGTACGGGTAACTTGCAGCGCAATTTCCAGCGGTTCATTCACCACGCCATCGCTGTCGACCCAAGCGCTGGCGCTGTAGCTGCCCATGGGTATTTCAGCGATGGATTTACGCATTTGCAACGCCGCGCGGACCCGCAATTCGGCGATTGCCTCGGCTACGGTTTCGTCGCCGTAGCGGTCCAGCAAGGCGTTCAGGCGTTCCTCGCCCACCAGCAGCGCGGCGGCTTGGGCCTTAACGTCGCCAATGCGCTGGTCTGCAACGCGGATGTTGGAGCAGATGATGGCGTAGATTTCGGTGTCCATGACGCCTTGTTTGAACAGGCGCACGGGGGGCAGGCGCAGGCCTTCTTGTTCGACTGACGTGGCAGAGGCGGAAAATCCGCCGGGAACCGAGCCGCCGGTATCGGGCCAGTGGCCGGTGTTGGACAGCCAGCAATAAATCTCGCCGTTGCGGTAAAACGGGCGGGCGAAACGGACGTCCATCAGGTGAGTGCCGCCGAGGTAGGGGTCGTTGACGATGTAAATGTCATCGGGTTTTGGGGCGGCTACAGTGCCCGCTGCGATCATCCCGATCAGGGTCTTGGTGGAATATTGCATGGTGCCAACGAAAACCGGCAGGCCGCCCGCACCTTGGGCAATTAAGGAACCGTCGTCAGCGGCATAAATGCCATCAGAGCGGTCGTTGGCCTCGGCAATTACGGGCGAAAATGCGGCGCGGGAAAAGGTCATGTCCATTTCGTCGCAGACCTGTTGCAGGCCTGCCTGAATGACGCTCATGGTGATGGGGTCGAGGCTCATGTGATGGCTCCTACGGTGATAATCAGGTTGCCTTGGGTATCGGATTTCGCGCTGTCATTTGGTTCCAACAGGATTGTGGTGTCGAGTTGTTCGATTACTGCGGGGCCTAGCATTTTGGCCCCGTTTGGCAGGTGATCGCGCCAGTAGATTGGTGTCTCATGCCAGTCGTTGAAATAGACTTGGCGGGTTCCGGTTTGCGCCTGTTTTAGGGTTTCGCGGCGCTCGCTGGGAGGGAGTAAAGTTGACAGGTCCAATGGTTCGCGCGCGCCGATGACCGAGCAATTTGCGTTCACGAGGTTGGCGCGGATTTCTGCCAGTTCGACTTTGAAACGGGCGAAATAGGCGGCCTCGAAGAGTATGCGCAGATCGCTTGGGCTGATTTCCGGGTCATCAATGTCGACCCGTAAAAGATGGGTTTGGCCGATGAACTGCATGTCCACGCTATAGAGTGCCCGCACCCCGCGCAGTTGAATATTTTCTTTTGCAATCAAGGCTTCGCCAGTTGCACGCTGTTTTGCAAAGGCCGCAGACAAGGTGCCGTTTTGCAAATGATCCAGCGGCGTGTTCAGGGTGCGCACAAAGTCGTGGCGCAGATCGGCGACCACACAGCCAAGCGCGTTGGTAATGCCGGGGCGGGCGGGGACCAGAACTTTCGGCACGCCCAATTCGCGGGCCAAGGCGCAGGCGTGCAGCGGGCCTGCACCGCCAAAGGCAAACAGGGCGAAATCGCGCGGGTCATGGCCGAGCGAGACGGATACCGTGCGGATTGCGCCAGCCATTTTGGCGTTGGCCATGTGGATGACGGCAGCGGCGGCTTGGGTGGTTGTGGCGTTGAGCGGTTCGGCCAGTTTTTCGCTGAAAACCTGCTTGATATCCGCCACAGAAATGCCGCCCTCAATCGCGTTTAGCTTGCTAGGGTCGAGCCGTCCGAGCAGCAAGTTTGCATCCGAAATCGTCGGGTCTGTTCCGCCGCGCCCATAGCAGATTGGACCGGGCATCGCGCCTGCACTTTGTGGCCCCACGTCCAGCAGGCCCGCCGCGTTTACCCGTGCGATTGAACCGCCCCCCGCGCCAACGGTACGCACGTCCACCATGGGCACATGGATCGGCATGGCATATTCAATTTCAATCTCGTTTGACACGGCGGGGGTGGCGTTCTGGATCAAGGCCACGTCCGTCGAAGTGCCGCCCATGTCATAGGTGATCAGGTTCTCAAAACCTGCCAGCTTGCCGGTATAAGCGGCTGCCATTACGCCGGACGCGGGGCCGGACATCACAGTTTTGGCCGCCTCTTTGGAGACACGCGAGGCCGATACCATACCGCCGTTGCCGTTCATTACCAGCAATTCGCTGCGATAGCCGTCTTCGGTTAAACGGTCCTGTAAGCGTTTGATATAACGTTCTAAAAGCGGCTGCACCGAGGCGTTTACAGCGGCTGTAACCCCGCGCTCGTATTCTCGGCTTTCGGACAGCAGGGAATGGCCCATGGTGATGTGTTCATTGGGCCAAATTTCTGCGACAATCTCGGCGGCGCGCAGTTCATGGGCCGGATTGGCATAGGCGTGCAGGAAATGGATGACGACGGAAATGCAACCTTGATCCAGCAGGTTTTGCGCGGCGGCGCGTACTGCATCTGTGTCCAGCTCGACCACAACCGCGCCGCTGGCGTCCATGCGTTCAGGAACTTCGAGGCGCAGGTTGCGTGGGATGATCGGGGTGAATTCGCCTTTCATTCCATAGGCTTGCGGGCGGGTCCGGCGGCCCAATTCCAGCACGTCGCGAAAACCCATGGTGGTAATCAGACCTGTCTTTGACAGCTTGCGTTCCAGCACCGCATTGGTTGTTGTCGTGGTGCCGTGTACGATCAAATCCACCTCTGCCAGATTGGCACCTGCGGCAATCAATGCATTCACAACGCCGTGCGCTTGATTATCCAGCGTGCTTGGGACCTTGGCCAGCCGCACGGCTCCCGTGGTTTGATCCAGTAAAACCAGATCGGTAAATGTGCCGCCGACATCCACGCCCACCACCGTTGAGTTATTTTGATCTGGCATGAGTTTCCCCGTGATTATTGTTTGTGTACAAATGAAAACGCGATAGGCGGTGTTTTGTCAATCCAAAGCGCTAAAAATGCTGCTTGCAACAGGGCGTGAAATCCCCGAGTTTTCAGCAATGAAGATATTTTGGACTTTTATCGCCCTAATTTGCCTGCCCGGATCCGCGCTGGCCCATGCCTCGGATCAGGGGTTTGTATTGTTGCTACCGACGGGGATTTACACGATTGGCGGTGTGGTGAGCGTTGGCCTGACGGTGGTTTTGGTGGCGTTATTGCCGGACCGCAAGCTGTCTGTTTTGGCGCGCGGGCGGCGGGTTGCTTGGCCGCGGGTGGCGGGGCTGCGCGTTTTGACAAGTATCCTGTCGACTGTGTTGTTGTTTGGCGTGATTTTTGAGGGGCTAACAGGCAGCCGCGATCCGTTGGCAAATTTGATGCCGCTGGGGTTCTGGCTGGTTTTCTGGATTGGTTTTGTGACTTTGCAAGGGTTCCTTGGCAATCTGTGGCTTTGGGTGAATCCCTGGAGTGGGGTTTACGGCTTGCTGCGGCGGGTCTTTACGCCGCGCTGTAAGCTGTCGGGCAAGCTTGGTTACATTATCTCTGTTGTGCAACTCTTTGGGTTTGCATGGCTTTTATTGGTTGATCCTGCGCCGTCTGATCCGTCGCGATTGGCAATCATCGTGGCGATATATTGGGGGCTGACCCTGATTGGAATGCTGGTTTTTGGTCCAGTCTGGCAACGGCGAGCAGAGCTTTTTGGCGCGTTTCTGGGGTTGTTTGCGCAATTATCGCCGTTGAAATACGCGGCAACTGGCCTGTGGGTTGGCTGGCCTGGCTGGCAAGTGATTGCCAAGCCGACACGGTTTGCATCCCTGGCAGTGGTGCCGCTGTTGATGCTGGCCACGGGCAGTTTTGATGGGTTGAACGAAACCTTTTGGTGGTTGGGCAAGATTGGCGTAAATCCGTTGATGTACCCGGGCCGGTCAGCGGTGATGCTGCCAACGGCCATCGGTTTGATCCTTGCGGTCGTTGTTCTGCTCGGGGCCTTTTCGCTGGCCTTGTATATGGGGCAACGACTGGCGCGGGACAGCGCCCGTTTTATCGACAGTTTCGCCCTGTTTGCCCCCACTGTCCTGCCGATCGCGCTGGGATATCATATTGCGCATTACTTGCCCGGCTTTTTGGTCGAGGTGCAATATGTTGCCTTGACACTGGTTCAACGGCTTGGCGGAGACCCGTTTTACGTGACCACCAGTTTTTTCTTTGATCCGGATACTGTGCGTTTGATCTGGTTAACGCAGGCAGGCGCGGTTGTTTTGGGGCATGTGATGGCTGTTGTTGTGGCGCATGTTTTGGCGCTGCGTCATTTCGGAACGCCGCGCCGTGCCATTCTCAGCCAAATCCCTTTGGGCATTTTTATGGTGCTTTATACATTCTTCGGTCTTTGGTTGCTGGCCACGCCAAAGGGTGGCTGAAGTGCTGAAATGAATGTGTGCCAATGAAAAAACTGGACAATTCATTCGTGTACATACAAACTCGCCCTTAAGGAAGATTACATTCCGCGATTAAACCAATGATTGAACAACCAATGGAGAGTGCGATGACTAAATCGGATAAATTTTCAAAATCCAGACGTAATGCCCTGAAAACACTGGGAATCGGCGCGGGTGCCGCCGCGGCAACAACACTGCCTTTGTGGGCGCGTTATGCCCAAGCGGGCACGTCAGAGCCGATTAAAATTGGGTTTCAGGCCCATAAAACCGGCATCGGGGCGGCCTACGGGCGTTGGTACGAGCGCACGACAAATGCTGCCGCCAAGGTGATTAATGACGCGGGTGGCATCAATGGGCGGCCGCTTGAAATTGTGTTGGAGGATGACGGCACTGACCCGAAACGCGGTGCAGAGGTGCTGGAGAAGTTTGCCACCCAGCATAAAACCGATGTGGCCTTAGGGACCTTGTTCAGCCATGTGGTTATCGGTTCCGCCCCGCGTGCAGCAGAGCTGAAAATGCCGTATTTTGTGGTATCCGAGGGGCATCACGTGGCCAGCGGCATGTTGAACCGCTGGACTTTGCAGCCCGGCATTACCGATGTGAAATCCCAAGTTGCGGCGATGGCGCCGTTTGTGGCGAATAATCTGGGCAAAAAGGTCACAATGATTTTCCCCGATTTTGCCTTTGGTCACGACCACCGCGATTTCTTTACTGCGGCGATTGAGGCACAGGGCGGCGAGGTGGTTGCCAAGATCGCTATTCCGCCGACTGAAAGCAGCTTTACCAAATATTTCCCGAAAATCCCGCGCAATACGGATGTGATTTATCATGTGATGGTGGGGCCGGCGGTTCTGACTTTCGTCAAAGAACTGGGCGAATTCTTTGGCCCGTCGCGGCCAGAAATATTCGGCTTTATTGACTCGTTGGAGGCCGTGGACATCAATTCTCCGGGGCTGGAATTCCTGGAAGGCACCTATTTCTGGGAGGGCATGCCGCGTTATGCGCAGGCCGGTCAAACCGAGTTCGACAAGGCGTATCGCGCCGCTGTTGGGGTTGATAACAACGGCGCTTCTGTGTCTGATTCCAAGGACATAGCGACCTTTGCTCATATGTTTGGTTGTTGGGAAACCCTGCACACCATCAAGGCCGGAATGGAGGCGTCGGGCTACGCGGGGGCCGGGGATCGCACCAAGCTGATCGAGGCAGTAGAGGCGATGACCGATATGCCAGAGAGCCACGCACATCCGCAAGGGGCCAAGGTGTTCAATGGCAAAACTCATCAGGTGTTTGGCCATCAATACATCACCAAAGTCGGCGGCGGTAAGCTGAATTTGGCGCATACCACGTCGATTGAGGATACGTTCTATCCTGACGAGGTGGATTACACCAAGCAGAGCTTTTAGTCTAACATATGGCCTCGCGGGATCGCGGGGCCTTCCCTAATATCAAGCGGAAAATCATGGAATTTGGACCCTATCTTATACTCGCCTCGCTAGAGGGCGCGGTAACGGCGGCTGTTTTGGCGCTGACGGCTGTCGGCCTGTCGTTGGTGTTTGGCGTCATGCGGGTGGTGAATGTGGCGCATGGGGAATTTTTCATGCTGGGCGCGGTGATTGCCTGGTATGTGGCCAGTGCGGTTGGCGGGCATCCGGCGCTGGGATTTATTGCCGCCATGGTGATTGCGCCGCTGTTTGTTGGCGTGTTGGCAGCACTGGCGGATATGACGATCCTAAAGCGGATCAATTACGATCCTGAGCGCACCATCGTGGCGACGATTGGATTGCTTTATATTATTCAACAAGTTACCTTAATGACCTATGGCCCCGATGCGCGCCCTGTCGCGCCGCCGTTTAACACGCGGCTGGCGATCCCGTGGTTTGAATTTGGCGAGAACGGCTTGCAGATGTATTGGCCTTGGGGGCTGTCGATCACCAGTTATAAGCTGTTTGTGATTGGCGCAGCAGGGGTGATCCTGCTGGGCGTCTGGTTGATGATGACCCGCAGCAAGATTGGCCTGATCATGCGGGCGACGCAGCTGGACGGGGAAATGGCGCAGGCCTTTGGCATTCCGGTTGAACGGGTTTACGCCATGGTTTTTGGCATTGGCTGCGGGCTGGCTGCCATGGCGGCGGTGCTTATTGTACCGATTCAACAGGCGCATTATCTGATGGGGGGCGATCCATTGTTGCTGTCATTCATTGTGGTGATTATCGGCGGGCTGGGCAGCCTGCCGGGTACCGTAATTGCCGCCTTGCTGATTGGCATGAGTGACGGGATTATTTCGGTTTTCTTTACTCCGACACTGGCGAAAATACTGGCCACCATGGCGGTGGCGCTGGTGTTGGTGTTCCGCCCCCAAGGGCTGTTCGGGGCGCGGGATCATGAGTGATACGGGCAAGTCATTGGGCCTGCATCTGGGGCTGCTTTTGCTGTTGCTGGCGCTGAACTGGGTGCTGCCAGCCTATCATCACGGTAATCTGGCGCGCATCATGGTGCTGGCGATTTATGCCATTGGGTACAATGTGTTGTTTGGTTACACGGGGTTGTTATCCTTGGGGCACGCGATGTTTTTCGCGGCTGGAATGTATGGCATGGGGCTGACGATCCGCCACCTTGGTTGGTCGCCGGGGCCGGCGGTGATTGCCGGTATTCTGTCAGGGCTGGGCCTGTCTGTTGTGGTCGGTTTGCTGGCCCTGCGCACCACGGGCGTTGCGTTTATGATTGTCACCTTGATGTTTGCGCAATCGGTTTTTCTAACCATCCTGTATTTCACCGAATACACCCGTGGCGATGAGGGGTTTGTGATCCAGCAAGCGCAACGGATTTGGGCGGGAATTGATCTGAGCGACGCGCATAACCGCTATTTGGCTGCGCTGGCGGGCTTTGCAATTTGCCTGATGCTGACGTGGTTTTTGATCCGCCATCCTTTTGGCAAAACACTGATCGCCATTCGTGAAAACGAGGAGCGGGCGCGGATGTTGGGGTATAATGTCTATCGTCACAAGCTGGGCGCAGTGATTATTTCAGGCACGATTTCGGCGCTGGCCGGCGCGCTCTATGGTTTGCTGTTCGGCTATGCGGGGGCGACGTTCGCCACCGTGCAATATTCGATATTCCCGCTGCTTTGGGTGTTGCTGGGCGGGGCTGGCACCATATTAGGGCCGTTTGTTGGCACTTTGTTCATGTTCTACCTGATTGATTTATCATCGGAAATCACCACGGCCTATATGCTGGTGGCCGGTGTCGCATTGGTATTGCTGACACTGTTTGCCCCACAAGGATTTATGGGAGAGCTGCGCACTCGGCTGATCCGGTGGCTGCCGTGAACGGCGTAGAAAATGTGCTGGAAGTCAGCGGGTTGACCAAAGTGTACGGAGGTTTGACCGCTGCCAACAATGTTGATCTGGCGATTCCCGAGGGGCAGGTAAGGGCGTTGATTGGGCCAAATGGGGCTGGCAAAACCACGCTTGTCGGGCTGATTACCGGACGGGTGACACCGAGCGCGGGCACGGTGCGGTTTTTGGGCCGAGAGGTGGGTGATATGCCAGCCTTCAAGCGCATATCGATGGGCATGGGCTATACGTTTCAGATCACCTCGATCTTTGCCAAACTGTCTTTGCATGAAAACGTGGCCCTGGCCGTGCGGCGGCGCGGCGGAACCACGGCGCAGGTGGATGGCGAGGTGCGCGCCGCGCTCGGAGAGGTCGGGTTAGGGGATCGCATTGAGCAGCTGGCGGGGGATTTGAGTTACGGCCATCAGCGCTTGTTGGAAATTGCCATGGGATTGGCGCAAAAGCCAAAATTGTTGATTTTGGATGAGCCGACTCAAGGGCTGTCGAGCGGCGAAGTGACTGCATTCAAGGCGTTAATTCGCGGGTTGGCGGGGCAGACAACGGTGCTGCTGATCGAGCATAACATGGATGTGGTGATGGCGATTGCGGATCATATCACGGTGCTGAATTTTGGCGAAGTATTGGCGGAGGGTAGCCCTGAAGAAATCCGCGCCAATGGCGCTGTGCAATCTGCCTATCTGGGGGGGGAATAATGCTGGAGTTGCAAAATATCGATGTTTCCTACGGCAATGCACAGGTGTTGCGGCAGTTTTCCTTGCGTGTTGCGCCCGGTGAAATCACCTGTCTGATGGGGCGCAACGGGGCGGGTAAAACCACCGCAATGAAGGCGATTATGGGATTGCTGCCGCTGGGATCGGGGCAGATCACCGTGGACGGTGTGGTGGCAAGTGATTTGCCAGCTTATAAAGTGCCCGCCCTCGGGGTTGGCTATGTGCCGCAGGGACGGCGGTTATTTTCGGAGCTGACAGTGGCGCAGAACATCGAAATTGGGTTGATGGCGCGGGGTCATTCGGATGAAATGCGCGATGAAGTGCTGGAGATTTTTCCGCGATTGCGCGAACGCCTGAACCAGCAGGCGCAAACCCTGTCGGGGGGCGAACAACAAATGCTGGCCACCGCGCGCGCCCTGTGTTTGCGGCCGCAATATTTGCTGCTGGATGAACCGACCGAGGGGCTGCAACCCAGCATGATTGCCAGCATTCGCAAGGTGGCTTTGCAGATGAAGCAGCAAGGTGTCGGGGTTTTACTGGTAGAACAACGGGTTGATGCGGTGCTGTCGATGGCGGACACTGTCGCGTTTATTGAGAATGGCGAGGCGAAAGAAGTCATTTCTGTTAACGATCTGCGGGCGGACAAAAGCCTGCTGACCCGTTATGTCGGCGTTTAACCCGTATTACATCAACCTTTGCAGCAGGTTTAAAAACTGGTCTTTTTCTTCGGCATTCAACGGTGAGAGTGTCTTTTCTGAAATGCGCAGAGCCGTTGTAACAACCTGATTATAAAGCGCTTGGCCTGCAATATTTGCGCAGAGCAGTTTACGCCGGGAATCGTCGGGGTTGCGGCGCGCATTCAACAGCCCGCGCCGGATCAGACGATCTGCGACACCTTTGATGGTGGCGGCGTCCATGGCAATCAGGCGGCCCAGCTCATTTTGCGAAACCTCGCCGACCTCGATCAGTTTGGCCAATGCTGCGAATTGGGTGGGGGTCAAGTCTGGCATCAGCTGAGAAAAAATGGCTAGGTGGCGTTGATTTACACGGCGCAGCGTAAATCCGATCTGTTCGTCCAGTCTATAGTCACTCATCGTGCGCTTCCCAGTTTCAATGGGGCGAGCATAGTTGAGATCCCTGCGATTATCCACCTGTCAGATGCTTGACTTTACATCGCCATGGCCGCAAAGTTTGTTAGCACACAAACAATAATTATTCTGCGTCAGGAGCCTCGGGTTTGAGCCAATACTTTCAACCGGAAAATTTGCCAGCGGCGCTTGCGTGGCTGGCGGCCCAGAGTGGGCAAGTCGCGGCAGGCTGTACGGATTTGCTGGCGGCTGAGACGCGGCAAAATCTGGCGGGCGCGATTTTGGATATTACTGGAATAGGCGTGCTGTCGGGGATTTCCTCCAGTCCAAAAGGGTGGCGCATTGGCGCTGCAACGCCGTGGAATGTGGTGCGGGACGCAGAGCTGCCGGCTGTTTTTGACGGGTTGAAACAGGCGGCAAGCGAGATTGGTTCGGTGCAGATACAGAACGCGGGCACAATTGGCGGTAATCTGTGTAATGCGTCGCCTGCTGCGGATGGCATGCCCGCCTTGTTGACGCTGGATACCGTGGTTGAATTGGCCTCGGCGGATGGTTTGCGCCTTGTGCCGCTGAGTGAATTTATCACGGGACCACGCCAAACTGTTTTGCGGCCCGATGAGTTGATGACGGCGCTGGTTATTCCGTCGCAGGCAGGGCATGGGGCATTTATTAAGCTGGGGGCGCGGAAATACATGGTGATTTCGATTGCCATGGCAGCGGCGCGGGTCGTTTTAACAAATGGGCGCGTTGAGGAGGCTGCGATTGCCATTGGGGCCTGTGGTCCGGTGGCCAAACGATTGGCGCGGTTGGAGGCCGCTTTGATCGGGCAGCAGATGGACCGCGCTTTGTCCTTGGTCGTCCCTTCCATGATATTGCCGGAAATATCTCCGATTGCTGATATTCGGGCAGATCAATCGTATCGCGAACAGGCCGCGATCGAAGTGGTGCGCCGCAGCTTGGCGATGGCATTGGAGGCGGCAGTATGACCGAATTATCCAAGTTTACTGAGTTGAAAGTAAACGGTAAAACCTATAAATTGCAAGGCTCGCAAGCGCGCCGCCTGTCAGCCGTATTACGCGATGATTTAGGGTTGCGGGGCACTAAGGTTGGGTGTGATGCAGGGGATTGCGGGGCCTGTACGGTGCTGCTCGATGGTGCGCCGATCTGTTCTTGTCTAACATCGGCGGCGCAGGTTCGGGGGCGGGATGTGACGACGGTTGAGGGGCTGTCAGGGAACGCGCTCTCCAGCCTGCAAAACGCCTTTTTGCGCCATGGGGCGGCGCAATGCGGGATTTGTACGCCCGGAATGTTGATGGCGGCGGTCGGGTTGTTAAAGGTCACGCCAAGACCGAGCCGCGCGCAGGTGGAAAATGCACTTGGCGGGGTTTTGTGCCGTTGTACCGGCTATAAAAAAATCATTGATGCGGTAATGGATGTGGATGCAGGCGCGCGTCCTGCGATGCCTGTTTGTGGGGCGGCGGTCGGGGCTGCGCTGGAACGTCTTGATGGTGTGGCCAAAGTTGCAGGCACCGAGGTTTTTGGCGCCGATTTGGTGCCTGATGGCTGCCTGTCAGTTCGGGCCGTGCGCGCTCCGTATCATGCGGCTACGTTTACCTTTGGCGATTTGACCGCGTGGTGTCGGGACAATGCGGTGGTGTCTGTACTGACCGCCAAAGACATTCTGGGCCGCAATAAATACGGCGTTATTCCGGGGTTTGAGGATCAGCCGGCATTGGCTGTTGAGCGGACCCTTTTCAAAGGCGAGGCGGTTGCTTTGGTCGTTGGCGAGCCGGATATTATTGAGGCGTTGGATCTGGCTGGTTTCCCCGTGGACTGGGTGGAAATCGCCGCCACGTTGACCCAAGCGGACGCCCGTGAAACGGCGGATGAACCGCTGCACCCCACGCGCAAAGGTAATGTTTTGATTGCGGGGAAGGTTCTGAACGGCGACGCCAAGGGGGCGCTGCAAAAGGCCGCTCATGTGGCCCGCGAAAGGGTGCAAACCGCCTATGTAGAGCACGCCTATATTGAACCAGAGGCGGGGGTTTCCTGGATGGATGGCGATGTTTTAAACATCCATGCCTGCACCCAAGCGCCGATTATGGACCGAGATACAACGGCGGGTATTCTGGGCCTTGCTCAGGAAAATGTGCGCATATTGCCAGCCGCGACGGGCGGCGGGTTCGGGGCCAAGCTGGATGTGTCGGTGCAGCCGCTGATTGGGCTGGCGGCACTGGTTACAGGGCGGCCTTGCCGGATGGTTTACAGCCGCACTACCTCGATGCAATCAACCACCAAACGTCACCCGGGGGATATGCAGGCAAGCATCGGAGTGGACGCGGCGGGTTTCCTGCAAGCCATGGAATTTACAGGGGATTTCAACACAGGTGCCTATTCCAGCTGGGGGCCAACGGTGGCCAACCGCGTGCCTGTACATGCCTCTGGTCCCTACCGAATGCCGCATTATTTTGCGCAGGCAACGGCCCTGCATACCAATGGCCCATCGTCGGGCGCATTTCGCGGATTTGGCGTACCACAGGCGGCGATTTTACAGGAGATCCTGTTCGATGATCTGGCGGAAATGGCCGGATTGGATCGGCTGAAATTTCGCCGTCAAAATGCGTTGCAAGACGGCGATCATACGGTTTGCGGACAGCAGATTTTTGGTGTCGGCATTGGCGAATGTCTTGACGCGTTGGCGGGGCCTTGGCAGCTGGCACAGGTGCGGGTGGCCAGTTTTAACGCCAAGTCACAAACCCTCAAACGCGGGCTGGGGATTGCCTCTTGTTGGTATGGGTGTGGCAACACGGCCTTGCCGAACCCGTCCACAATTCGCCTTGGGATCACGGCGGCGGGTGTTTTGAAATTGCATCAAGGTGCCACAGACATCGGGCAGGGGGCCAACACGGTAATCACCCAGATTTGCGCCGATGCTTTGGGCGTGGCGATTGCCGATTTTACCCTTGTCAGTTCTGACACTTTCCTGACGCCGGATTGCGGCAAAACCAGTGCTTCGCGTCAAACCTTTGTGACTGGCAAAGCGGCGGAAATGGCGGGGTTGGCGCTGCGAAAGATGATCCTCGCAATGGTTAACGCGGGCGAGAGTGCGGCGATCAGTTTGCAGGATGGTAAGCTGCGGGTGAATGATGGGGTGACGGCGCGCGAAATCGCGTTGGAGACGCTGGAACAGAACGGTTTTGGCTATGTTCTGATGGCCGAGGAAACCTATGATCCGCCGACTAAATCGCTGGACGAAAACGGCCAAGGCATCCCCTATGCCGTCTATGGGTACGGCGCGCAGATGGCGGAAGTGGAGGTCGATTTGGCGCTTGGCACCACCCGCGTTGTGAAAATCACGGCAGCGCATGATTTGGGGCGGGTGATTAACCCGCTGTTAGCCGAGGGGCAGATCGAGGGCGGCATTGCGCAGGGTTTGGGCATGGCCTTGATGGAGGAATATATTCCAGGGCGCACGGATAACCTGCACGACTACCTGATCCCGACAATTGGCGATATGCCCGAGATCGAGACGATTTTGATTGAAGTGCCCGACCCTGAGGGGCCGATGGGGGCCAAGGGGCTGGGCGAGCATGTGCTTATTCCCACCGCACCCGCGATTCTGAACGCCATCCGCGATGCCTCTGGCGCGCGGGTCACGCGGTTGCCGGCCTTGCCGCACCGCGTGTTGGCGGCGATCAAGGAGGCGCGTAAATGAGCGCGCGTAAACGCCCCGAAAAAATCCGCTGCGATGCCTGTCCGGTGATGTGTTTTATCGCCGAGGGCAAGATCGGGGCCTGTGATCGTTACGCCAATCTGGACGGAAAAATCATCCGCTGTGATCCGCTGACGATGCTGGACAAGCGGCTGGAAGAGGGCGGCCAGATTACCCCGTTCCTTAAGGAAAACTGGGACGGTTCCTTGGTCAATGACAAGGATGTATTTATCACGGCAGTGGGCGCCGGAACCACTTATCCCGATTACAAGCCTGCACCTTTTATCGTTTCCCGTCAATATGATGACGCGGATTTTGTAACAGTGGTGAGCGAGGCGATATTCTCTTATTGCTCGTGTAAAATCAAGATTGATACGGACCGTCATCTGGGAGCAGAGGCGGCGATTATTCGGGCCAAGGGAGAGATTGTCGGCCATGTGATGACCTCTGAATACGGCTCGCAAATGTTGTCGCTTGGCGGGGTCGATCACCTGACCGGCGGTAGCAAAACCGAGGGCCGTGTGACTTGTGACACCTTGCTGCGCCTGTTCAACCGCGAGGCGGTGGAGCTGAATATTGAGGGCGGCGTGGACGTTATTGTGCAATCAGGCAAAGCGCCGATTGTGAACGGAGTGGCCGAGGCGCGGATGCGGGTTGGCTGTGGTTCTGCGGCAATCGGCATGTTCGCGGCGGGCTGGCAGGGGCTGGTGGACGAGGTGGTGGTGATTGACGATCACATTACCGGCGTGGTGTCGGAACATCAGGCGGGCAAGGTGATTGACTGGCCCGCGACGGGGATCAAAATTATCGGGCGACGATCAACGCCGGGGCGCTATTTTCAGGTGGCGCAACCGGGAATGGGCTGGGGCGGTACAGATATTAAGGACCCGTTGGCCATCCTTGGGGCTTGGAATGCCAAGAAGGGCGCGCGGGCTGGGTTGTCGATGTTGATGGTGTCGACCACGGGAGAGAACGCGGCGT
This sequence comes from Alphaproteobacteria bacterium, assembly GCA_024280735.1. Taxonomy (GTDB): domain Bacteria; phylum Pseudomonadota; class Alphaproteobacteria; order Rhodobacterales; family Rhodobacteraceae; genus Amylibacter. The sequence goes on from JAJRPO010000019.1 coordinate 22,909, forward strand.
ATTTTGTGCTGGACGATCAATTGGTTGCGCTGGAACAGCCGATGCCGGATGCCTTGCAAGCGACTGTTGATCTGATTGCCGAGAATTGTGAACCGGCGCTATGTACTGTGATGTTTATGGGCGGGGCGGGCGGCTCGTTGCGCTCTGGTGTGACGGCCAATCCGGTGAAATTGACCCGCTCGGTTCAGGCGTTCAAGACCACGGTGACTTGTGGCGGGCAAAAGGCCTATGTCTGGCCCGGTGGCGGGATTACCATCATGGTTGATGTCAAGGATATGCCGGAAGGATCATTCGGGTATGTGCCAACGCCTGCGATTGTGGCCCCGCTGGAATTTACGGTTTTACGCAGTGATTACAAAGCATTGGGCGGGCATGATGAAGCGATCCGCGACTTGCGGGATGTGCTGGAGCATGGCGGGGAATATGGGGCGGATATGCGGGCGGTTGCGCCAAAAGGTAGCGCCTGATGCAGGCGCATTTGCTGGCAGACGGGCGGTTGCATTTGCACCACGGCCCGATCGATTTGATTATCGAGGCATTTGGCGCGACCAAGATGGTGGCTTACCAGCGGGCGCGGCAGCGTTTTGACGGGCTGTTGCAGGAGTTGGTGGATGAGTTGGCCGAGTTGCGCACGCCGTTGGATTTGGTCCCTCAGGTGAATGGAGATATTGCGCAGCAAATGCTGGCGGCAGTGCGCCCCTTTGCTGGGCAATTGGTAACGCCTATGGCGGCGGTTGCGGGGGCTGTGGCGGATGCGGTTTTGGCCGAGATGAAGATTGAAGGAATCGATAAGGCCTACGTTAACAACGGTGGGGATGTGGCTGTTTATCTTGGAGAAAACCAGAGTTTCAGCAGCGCAATACCGGAGGCAGGTGACGGGCGTGTCGTGCTGGAAAGAGCTTTACCTTGGCGCGGTATCGCGACTTCAGGTTGGCGGGGGCGCAGCCATTCCTTGGGGATTGCGGACAGCGTAACGGTGATTGCAAAAACTGCGGCGCAGGCGGATGTGGTGGCGACGATGATTGCCAATATGGTTGATTTGGCGGGGCATCCTAGCGTTGATCGGCAGGCTGCGAAGGACTTGATGCCGGATAGTGATCTGGGGCGGCAAAAAGTGACGGTCGGCGTTGGCGCGTTGTGTCGTTCTGAGAAGGTGAAGGCTCTGCAAAATGGGCAGGCATATGCGGAAACGCTGCTGCAACAAGGGTTAATTGGCGGGGCGTTGCTGTCCCTGCAAGGTGAAATAACATGTGTGGGCGGGGCAGGGTTCCGGCTGGATAAAACAGGAGAAGAACAACATGTCTGAATTCAAACTGCGCAAGATGTCAGTGATATTTGAGGAAATCCACCATGAAGGCGGCAGTAACGGCGCGCCTGTGCAGCGCGCGGCGGCGCTGGCGATTGTTAGTAACCCGTTTGCGGGTAAATACGTGGCGGATATTCAGCCCGCGATGGATGATCTGAAACCGCTGGGGCTGGAAATGACCGACCGTCTGATCAACGCGCTTGACGGGGTTGAGGGGATTGATGGCTATGGCAAGGGCGCAATTACCGGCGCGAATGGAGAGATCGAGCATTCCGCGCTGTGGCATGTTCCGGGTGGCTATTCCATGCGCGAGCGGTTGGGCGAGGCGAAAGCGATTGTGCCCTCAGCCATGAAAGTGGGAGGCATGGGGTGCCGCATCGACATCCCGCTCGGCCATATCAACGCGGCCTATGTGCGCAGTCATTTTGATGCGATGGAGGTTGGTTTTCCCGACGGTCCGCGCGCCGATGAAATTGTGTTCATTCTGGCGATGGCCAAAGGCGGGCGTATCCATGCGCGCATGGGCGGCTTGTTGTTGGCGGATGTGACGGGGCAGGACGGCCTGCGCTGATACTGGATAAAAGGGGGCGATACCGCCCCCTTTACCTGTTAGCTTTGCTTGGCGTTGCCGCGTATCAATTTCAGATACGACAGCAGCGGCGGGATCAGCAGGACAAAGATAATCACCCACATACCTTTGGCAATTGAGCTTTCTACAAATATCCAAGGCGAGCCGTGACCGATGATCATACCTTGGGTAAAGCCACCCTCGGCAATGGGGCCAAGGATCAGGCCAAGGATCAACGCCTCTAGCGAGAACCCCAGCTTTTTCAACAGCAGCCCGCCGACGGCGAAGGCGATCATCATGTAGACGTCGAACACTGCGTTGTTCAGCGCGTAGGAGCCAAGGATTGCAAAGGCACTGACCACAGGCACCATGATGGCGGGCGGGATCAAGGCGATGCGCGCAAGGAATGGTGCAAAAGAAAGCCCGACGATCAGAAACACACCATTGGCCACAAACATCGAGATGATGAAGGGGTAAGTTCTGTCCGCATATTCATTGAACAGCTCTGGTCCCGGTATCATACCGTGGATGATGAACGCGCCCATCAAGGCCGCAGCAACCGAGTTTCCGGGAATACCCAGCGTCAGGGTTGGCACCAGCGAGCCGCCAACGCAGCCGTTGTTGCCCGCCTCGGCGGCAGCGATACCCTCGGGGTTGCCTTTGCCAAACAGTTCCTTGGTTTTGGAAATCCGTTTGGAAAAGTTATACGAGATGAACGCTGCAATTGTGGCCCCTTCGCCCGGCAGAATTCCGATAACTGTGCCTGTCGCGGACCCAAGCGCGATGTGTTTGGAAATGCCTTTGGGCATCGGTTCCTTTTTGCTGGATTTCTCTAGCATTGAGGTATCGATCTTGTGGCTGCGCATTCCGGAGAGTTCCAGCATCTGGATCATCGAAAATAGGCCGATTAGAGCGGGCATAAAGTCAATGCCATCAATCAACTCGATCATGCCCATGGTGTAACGCAGGCTGCCGGACATGTCGTCTGTACCGATGACGGCGATGATCATGCCGATCAGGCCCGCAATCAGCGCTTTGATTAGCGAGCTGTTTTCATCGGCAATTGAGATGATCCCGGCGAGGCCCATCAAGGCCAGCAGGAAGGTTTCGGCAGGGCCGAATTTCAACGCTTGCTGCGCCAGAAACGGGGCAAACATCAGCAGGACAAAGACCGAGAACATGCCACCCACAAAAGATGCCGTAACAGAGACCTTGAGGGCGAGCGCCCTGCGGCCTTGTTTGCTCATCGGATACCCCTCAATCGCGGTGGCAACTGCGGCGGGGGTGCCGGGCGTGTTCAGCAGAATTGCAGGGATTGAGCCACCATACATGGCACCACAATAAATACCACCCAGCAGCATCAGGCCCATGGTCGGGTCCATTGTATAGGTAAACGGCACCAGCAAGCCCACGGCCATTGTTGCCGTCAGGCCGGGCATTCCGCCAATCGCAACACCAGCGATTGTGCCGATTGCAATGGTCAGGAGGGCCTCAAACGAAAATACGATTTGTAGATATTCCATTTTGTTTCCCCCTAAAATTCAAGACCGGGTAGATTGACCGATAGCAGTTGGACAAACACCAGATAAACAAAAGTTAACACTCCAGCCGTTGTTAGCCCAATGGCCACGTAGCTGCGAAACCCCAGCAAAACAGCGATGACAGGAATGAAAACTGCGGCAGGGATAAAGAAACCCAAAGTTTCAAAAACCGAGGCGAAAATTATCAGGCCAAGCAGAAGGCCGCCAAATCTAACCATGTTTTCTGTTAGAATAAGTTTGACGTTGCTTTGCTCTCTCAAAAGACTGGAAGCCAGCTGTACAACTGACAAAACGCCGATAGAAACCGCCAGAAATTGAACATACTTGGCCGAGGTTTTAAGGGCGATCCCTGTGTAATTGGCTGTGCTGAAATACAGCAGCACAGCCATTACGATGAGCAGCGCTAAAACAGCGCGATCAACATTCTTTTTGGCCATTACCAAGGCGCTTTGTCAAAGACAGCCTGGGTTTCACCCTGCAAACCTGTCAGGTAAGACAGGTAATCAGCACCGGTTTGGGGCAGTAAGAAGATGTTGCCTTTGGCGGCATTCGCCTGAAACTCGTCAGAAGCCATGATGGTTGACAGCATCTCGTCAAGCTGCGCTTGGATTGCCGCGTCAATGCCGGCGGGCGCGATAAAGCCACGGGTGGCGCGCATTTGCACATCATAGCCCTGTTCTTTGGCAGTCGACATTTCTGGCAAATGACTGTCACGCGCGTCAGTCAGCAGCGCAATAATGCGTGCGTCGCCTGCATTATGCTGCTTGATCATTTGCGAAAGGTTCATAAAGGCTGCATCAACGTGACCGCCCAGAACACCGGCTTTTTGCTCGGTTGAGCCTTTGGTTGGCAGCAAGTTGAATTCCACACCCGCGAGGGCCTCAAATGATTTTGCAGCCAAGAAATCGTCCGAACCGATACCGTTCACGGCAACCGTCAAGGGGCTTGCCTTAGCCGCCGCCGCCAGATCGGCCATGTTCATGATTTTGCTATCTTTGGGAACAGCAACGATCGCGGGGTCTTGCGCCACATTGCCCATCACATGAAAGCTGTCGAGCGTGTATTTTGCACGGCCAGAAACAACATGTGCCACCAATTGCGGGGTGAAGTTCAGACCGATGGTATAGCCGTCTGCCTTGGCACGGGAAATTGATTCAAAACCCTTTTGGCCACCGGAACCCGGTACGTTCTTGATGATGAATTCAAAGCCCTCATAGTTCTTTTCGGCAAGTTCGGTGAACAGGCGCGCGGTACGGTCTGTGGAACCACCAGCCTTGGAAGGCACGACAATGGTGATTGTTTTGGTTGGATAGTCAGCAGCATAACCCGCGGTCGTGAGGCCGAGTGAGACGACCACGCCTGTTAGTATTGATTTGATAAACATCAAATATTCTCCCTGAAATGTGAGGCTGTTTCACGCTTGATTGCGTGGATTATCAGCCTTTGCCGATGCATTTAATCGCATAGGCAAATCTGTGTTGAAAAACATAGCAACCGATTTTTGGTTTGGCAACGAAATCTTGAGAACTGGTCTTGTAAGGGGAAATGAACTGGTATGGTCGCCAAATTGGGATATTTTGTAGATTAGGCATTTCTAAGTTACATAAGTAACTGGTAACCCGTTTGCAGTATGTTTGGACAATCGGGCAAAGAAGACCTCTTTGGCAATCCAATGACTTGCAGAGATCAGAGTAAATGACAAAAAGCCCCAGCGAGCCGGGGCCTTAATACGCGGTATTTTCAAGTGGCTATTTCGCCAGAGCATTCCATGCGGCGGTAAAGCCGGTCAATGACATCTTCAATTTGATGGGGTCGTCCGGTGAAGAAATGGCTGCAATAGTGACGGTTGCATTCGCACCTTTGCGCATGCTGGCAACCTGACCACCGGTTAGGCCGAAGCGCGACGTACATCCAATTTCATCGCAAAACAGATAGGGATAGGGCTGTACCTTGCCTGTATCGATGCGAAGTTTAACGCCGACAGTCAACACACTGCCAAGTGGGCTGGTGAATATAACGCCAGCGGCGGCCTTTTTGCCCTCTGGCAGACGTTGAATTTCCACAATAGCCAGTTTGTTGCCGTCTTCGTCATCAAGCTGTTGATACAGGTGGCAAGCTTCTTTTTGGCCTTCTTCAGCGGCTTTTGCGCAGCGCACCTCCCAGGTTCCTTGCTGTTCACGCAAGTACAGCTGCCCGGGTTTCGGTTCTGCGACTTCGCCTGCAACCGGAAACTCCTCCGCTGCTTTTGTGGTTTCTGGTGCAGTTTCTTCGGCTTTAGGTGCTTCGGTGCTGGCAGCGTCTTGCGCATACGCCGCTGGACTCAAAGCAAAGGCCAAAGCAATCGTCAGGGAATAAATGGTCTGTTTCATCAAGATACTCTTTTGTCGATGTTAATCTTACGGCTAAGTTCTAAAGCTCTTTCGCCCGATTGTCAGGTTAAAAAGACGGGGCTGAGCGGCAACTTGCCTCCGAAATCCCGGAAATTAAAAAAGGCACACAATAGATGTGTACCTTTTTTTTCTGCTTCCCGCAGTTCTCCCCATCGGACTAGCCGATCATTTGTTTGGGTAAGCTATGGCATAGATGGGGGGTGCGTCAACAGTACACAGGGTAAAAAACGGGGTATTTGCAACATTTCTGTAATAATTCAGGAAATATAAGGGAATCGATGGGTTAGAGCGGTTAATGCAAGTGGTTTGCCCATGGTATTTGCAATATTTCCCCGTTATTCTGTTGCAAAAGAAACGAAGGGAATGGGCAATGGGCAGCAAAGACCGGTTATTTATTGGCGGCGGCGGCGCGGATTACAGCGAGGCGCAATCACTGATCCTGAAATACGCCAATCGCCACGGCTTGATTGCAGGTGCCACCGGGACTGGTAAAACTGTAACATTGCAAATTCTGGCCGAAAGCTTCTCTGCGATGGGGGTGCCGGTGTTTTTATCCGACGTCAAAGGTGATTTGTCGGGGTTGGCCAAGGCAGGGTCGGCAGACTTCAAATTGCATGATGCTTTTATAAAACGGGCGGGCACCATCCAGTTTGACGATTATGGCTATGACGCTTTTCCCGTGACATTCTGGGATCTATTTGGCGAACAAGGCCATCCGGTGCGCACCACAATTTCCGAAATGGGTCCCTTGTTGTTGTCCCGCCTTATGGAATTATCCGAGGCACAAGAAGGTGTCATTAACATCGCTTTTCGCATGGCCGATGAAGAAGGCTTGCCGTTGCTGGATATGAAAGATCTGCGCGCCATGCTGGTTTGGTTGGGTGAAAACCGCAAAGCTATTGCGCTGGAATACGGGTCTATTTCTACCAGTTCAATCGGCGCTATCCAGCGGCGTTTGCTGGTGTTGGAAAATCAGGGGGCAGAGGCATTCTTTGGCGAGCCGGCATTGGATCTGACCGACATGATTTCTTGCACGCCGGGCGGGCAGGGGCGGATCAACATTCTGGCGGCGGATAAGCTGATGCAGTCGCCGCGCCTCTATGGGACGTTCCTGTTGTGGATGCTGTCAGAGTTGTTCGAGATGCTGCCAGAGGTGGGTGATCCGGACAAGCCCAAGCTGGTGTTCTTTTTTGACGAGGCGCATTTGCTGTTTGACGACGCGCCCAAGGCGCTGGTGGATAAGATTGAACAGGTTGCGCGTCTGATCCGGTCCAAAGGGGTTGGGGTGTATTTTGTCACCCAAAAACCGGACGATGTGCCGGAGGATATTCTGGGCCAATTGGGAAACCGTGTACAGCACGCCTTGCGTGCCTTTACCCCGCGCGATCAAAAGGCGTTAAAATTGGCAGCGGCGACGTTCCGGACCAACCCGCGTTTTGATACGGCAACTGCCATCAAGGAAGTCGGGGTTGGCGAAGCGCTGGTATCTACGTTGATGAAAAAGGGGATGCCTTCGGTTGTTGAGCGGACATTGATCCGCCCGCCGTCCTCGCAGCTTGGGCCGATTACCGCAGAGGAACGCAAAGCCGTTATTGCAGCCTCGCCTGTGGCGGGAATATACGAGGCCGAAGTGGACCGTGAAAGCGCCTATGAAAAACTGGCCAAACGGGCAAAAGACGCGGCAGCTGAGGCCGAGCAAGCAGAAGCGGCCGTCGAGCGGGCCGAAGAAAAGGAACGCGAATTTGCCCGTGCGCGCCGCTTTGACGGAAAATCATCCCGCAGCCGACGGGCAAGTACTAGCAAACGTTCATCCCGCAGCGACAGCATCGGTACGGCCTTTGCTAAGTCCTTCGCGCGCCAATTGGGAACTAAAGCAGGCCAATCGATCATTCGGGGTGTTTTGGGAAGTTTGTTCAAAGGGCGCTGATAAAACGATGGATGGCAGGCATATTTCATTACCACCTTCCTGAAGTATTAATGACATTTTAATATATATTAACATTTTCTTTACATAATTGAGCCGCCGGTCTAACTTGGGTTAACCACGGGTTGATCAACAATGCGGGCCAGCGGGTGCACTAGAGCGACTGCAAAAAATATGGGCGGAAAAGGAGGCTTGAAATCCCTTTTCAATATCAGGCAGTAGGCAATGAAAATTATCGGATTTTGTCGGTTCTCGTTCTTTGGGCCGAGCGACACTAAACTCAATTATGATGACGAAAAGCAGGCCTTTAGGGACTTGTATGATCATAAACGCATGGAGACGCGGTTCTTCCTGTTTGAAAATCTGATGCTGCCAAGCATTGCAGCCCAGACCGATAAAAATTTCGAGCTGGTGATCCTGACCTCCGAAGTCATGCCGGCAAAATACCGCAAACGTTTGCTGGCTTTGTGTAAACCAGTCAAACAAATCCGTGTCGAATTCGCGGCCGGAATGGTCCTGAAAGAAGTCGTGAGACCGATGCTGGTGAAATGTGCCGAGCGTGGCAAATACGAGTTGGTACAATTTCGGATCGACGATGATGATGCGCTGTCCTGCCATTTTATTAGGCGATTGCGGGAAATCGCATCGCAAAGCGGACCGCAAAAAATCATTTCAATGCCACTTGGCCTGATGGTTTACAATATGCCGGAAATGAACGGCATCGATAAATTTCTGCGCCCCTTTACCGGTGCTGGGTTCGCCTTTCACTCTATGAAGGGCCGCTATCGGGTGATATTTGAATATGCTCACAATCAGGCGCAGCGCAATTTTCGCACCGTTACAGACCCGACAAATGCCTCTCACATTCAATCTTTCCATGCGTCGGCGGATACAGCCATGCGCCACGTCAGGCGGGTAAAATCCTATCTGAAAAACTCTGGTAAATCGCTGGACAAAGAAGGTGTCGAAACCATGCTTGCACAAGAATTCCCGACAATCGATTACGGCTGTCTGGATAATGTGAAAGAAAAGATGAACAGTTTTTAGGTGCTGTTACGGTTTACAGCCGCCTGATCCGGAGTTGAGCAATCTTGTTTTGCTCGCGCCGCGCTACCTCAAAACGGAACCCGTGAAAGCTGAACACTTGCCCTGCGTCTGGAATCATCTGCGCCTCGTGGATCACCAAACCTGCGATCGTGTTGGCCTCCTCGTCAGGCAGTGACCAATCCAGCGCCCGGTTCAGGTCGCGAATGGTCATACCGCCGTCAATCAGGAAATTACCCATGTCATCTTGTGTCGGCGCGGTTGTGTCATCGACATCATGTTCATCGGTGATTTCGCCGATAATTTCCTCAATGATGTCCTCCAGCGTTATCAACCCTTGCAGGGCGCCATATTCATCCACCACAATTGCAAAATGGGATCGGCGGCGCAGGAATTCGCGCATCTGGTCCTCTAATGTTGTGGTTTCCGGCACAAAATAGGCTTTCCTAGCCACGTCCAGTATTTTGAATTTATCGAGGTTCTGAAGACCGCCTTTGGTTTGGCGAACCTGTTTGTTAACGGCGCGCAGCAGGTCTTTGGCGTGGATCACGCCAACGATATTTTCCGGCTCATCTTTGAAAACAGGCAGGCGCGTGTGCGAGGAGGCCAGTATTTGATCGACAATATCTTGCGGCGGCGTGTCCGCATCGATCATCTCGATGTCGGAGCGGTGCAACATGATTTCCTCAACCTCGCGGTCTTTCAAATCCAGCGCCCCGAGCAGGCGGTCGCGGTGGTCGCGCTCAAAGTTACCCTCAACATGCCCAAGAGAAATTGCACCGGCGATTTCTTCTTGTGCTGCCTGTGCTTCGCCTTCATCCGCGCCATGGACGCCGATCATGTGTAAAATGCCGCGCACCACAATTTGCACAGCACTGACAAAGGGCGACAAGGTTTTTACCGCGATAGACACCGGCAAAGAGACCATTTGCGCCGCCTGTTCAGAACGTAAAATAGCATAGGTTTTCGGCAAAACCTCGGCAAATACCAATACAAGCAGGGTCATTACAATGGTGGCGAGCGCGACCCCGCTCTCGCCATAAAGGCGCAGCAACAGGCTGGTAGCCAGCGACGCGGCGAGGATATTCACCAGATTATTGCCGAGGAGAACCGCCCCGATCAGTTTTTCGCTGTCCTCTGTCAGGCGCAAGGCGCGCTTGGCACCGATTGATCCCTTATCCGCGAGCGCGTGCAACTTGCCCCGACTTGCCGCTGTCAGGGCCGTTTCAGAGCCAGAGAAAAAGGCCGAGATCACCAGTAGAATAATGATTGCCGCTAGCGTCAGCCAGAGACTCCAATCAATGCCGGTGATTTCGGCAGCAGCGCTTTCCATTCAGTTCGTTCCTTGCGTTAACAACAAATTTGTTTATGGGCGCAAGGCGCGGCTGCCGCAAGGGGGGCGGCCTGAATCTAGGCTGGATCACCCCACATAATTCGAACGGGTCAATCCGTATTTTGCCATTTTCTCGTTCAAGGTCCGGCGCGGAAGGGATAATTCCTCCATGACCGACTGGATAGATCCTTTGTGGCGGCGCATGGTGTTGTCGATCAACATACGCTCGAAGGCTTCGACGTATTCCTTTAACGGCTTGCCTCCGGTCATAACATCCGGCGTCGGATCGCCACCGTCGTCCATCAGCAAATTGGCAATAGAATAACTGCCGCGTCGGTGCTGCAAGACGGCGCGTTCCGCAAGGTTGATCAATTGGCGGATGTTGCCGGGCCATGGGGCCTGCAACAGTTGGGCGGCGTCTTTGGCAGAAACATCCGGTCCATCACAGCCATACTCCTCGGCAAAATTTTCAACATAGCGGTTGAACAAATTGAGGATGTCCTCGCCGCGCTGGCGCAGGGGGGGCGGGGTGATCTGCATGGCAGCAAGTCGATAATAGAGATCTTGGCGCAGGGTTTCCTCGAGCGGTGCATTTGGGTCTGCCTCGTTGGAAATCGCAATAATGCGCAGCGGGGATGTATCCGCGCCACGGTCATAATCTTCGAGCGCCCCAATAAGGCGCGCCTGAACGGAAGGCGGCAGGGATTCGATGTCTTCCAAGCAAAGCGTCCCCCCCAAGGCGGCCTCAACAGCCGGGGTTGCATCGTCCATCGGGCCAAACAGGCGGCGCGACAGTTCATCCTCTGCAAAGGCCGCACAGTTAACTGTGATAAACTTTTTGCCTTGGCGCGGGCCGCAAGCATGCAGAGCATGGGCAATCAGACTTTTGCCAGTGCCGGTTTCTCCGGTCACCATGATATGCCCATCCGCTTGGGCCAGATCAAGAATATCCTCTCGTAGACGTTCCATTATGGGGCTGGAACCCATCAACTTGCGCAGCAACACCGTGCCATCGGATAGTTCACGGCGCAATGTCCGGTTATCCAGTGTCAACCGGCGGGCATGTACCGCGCGCTTGGCCAATTCTGCCATCCGATCAGGATCAAACGGTTTTTCCAGAAAATCATAGGCCCCAATGCGCATAGCTTCTACGGCCATCGCCACATCACCGTGGCCCGTGATCAGGATCACCGGCAATTGGTTGTCGAGGCTTTGCAGGCGTTTGAGGAATGTTATGCCATCCATGCCCGGCATTTTAATATCGGAAATCAGAATCCCGGGGTAATCGGGGCCGATTTCTTTCAACGCGTCCAGCGCACTGGCATAGGTTTTTGTCCTGTAGCCAGAAAGGGTTAACCATTGGGAAATGCTTTCGCGCATATCCTGTTCATCATCGACGATTGCGATGGTCATCTGCTCGGGCATGTTGTTTTACTCCGCCGCTTTTATTTGACTGTTATCTAGGCGTGGCAGCTGGAATTCAAACACCGCGCCACCCTGACGGCCATTTCGGGCAAGAAGCCGCCCACCGAGGTCTTTTGCGATACCAGAAGATATCGCAAGCCCCAGCCCAACACCGTCGCCGGGTTTCTTGGTGGTGAAAAACGGCTCAAACATTTCTTTCAGGTTTTCAATGCCGGTGCCGTTGTCGCGCACGGATAGTTTCACAATGTCGCCGGAAACCAGCAGAATATCCATTTGGCGGTCCTCTTGCAGTTTCATGGCGTCAAGGGCGTTGCGCAGCAGGTTCACGATTACCTGTTCGACCCGCACTTTGTCTGCCAAAACAATCACAGGATCGGGCGGCAGGTTCACCGCAATTTCGACTTTCATCTGGCTGAGTTGGGGCGACATCATCGAAATCGAGGCATTCACCGAACCGCGCAGATCTATCGCCACCAGCTCGTCGCCGCCTTTGCGTGCATAAGATTTCAGCTGGCGGGTAATGGCCCCCATACGCTCAATCAGATCATCGATCCGTTGAAAACTGCTCATGGCCTCCTCGGGGCGGCGGCGTTGCAACAGCAGTTTTGCGCCCGCCAGATAGGTGCGCATCGCGGCCAGCGGCTGGTTCAACTCGTGGCTGACAGCGGCTGACATTTCACCCAAAGCTGCCAGTTTGGAACTCTGCGCCAGGCTTTGCTCTGCCACCTCCAGGTTTTTCTCGGCCCGTTCGCGTTCTGAAATTTCGGTGGACAGGCGTTCATTCAAGGCGCGAAGTTGTTCAGATTCCGCCTTGAACAAGAATGACTGCCGAATTGCGCGACGTGACAGCAGGTAAAACCCCAAGGCAGTGATAATCGCCAGCGCCATCAATTCCAGCGCCAAAATGCCGTTAACTTTCGTGCGCACGCCCTCAAACGAGGCAAGGTAACTGAGTCGCCAACCCTGAAACTGGATTTTTGATTCTAACCGAAACAGGGCCTCGCCTTTGATATAGGCATCGACAACCGTTTGCGTCCATTCCCCCGTCGCGCGCCACGCCCGTTCCACAGGGGATAGGGCGGGTTGGGAAGATAAGGCCTGTTCGATGGTTTGGTGGCGAAACTGGCGTTCTGTTGACAGAATTATGGTGCCTGTGGAATTGGTCACAAAAATCGTGCTTTCTTGCCCTGACCAAGTGTCAAACAGATCGTCGAGATCAACCTCGACCACGATAACGCCGATGGAACTTTTCTGGCTTTTGAGGGTGCGCGAATAGAAAAAACCAATTGGTCCTTCTTGGACGCCTGCGTTGGTGAATACGGTCTCACTGGAGCGCAGCGCCTCGATGAAAAATTTGGCGTCGCGCATCACAACACCCAGTTCACGCCGATCGCTGGCGGCAACTGTGCGCCCGGCATCATCCAGCAGAATAATCGATTTGGCACCGATTTCATTTTGATAGGAAATCAATTGCTGCGAAGTGCCGACAAAATCCTGACTGTTCAGCGCGCCAATCAATCGCGTATCGCGCGACAGCAGCAAAGGAACAACCGAGTTGCGTTGCAATTCGCTGACCAGACGCCCCGTATAAAGCGCCACCTGCGCATCCGCATCGGCGCGGGTTTCTTGGCTGAACCGTTCGGTGAAATAGAGGTTCGACAGCCAAATCAGCAGGCCCATGGAGATAAAGAACAACAGTACCCCCAACCGCAGAACGGTTCGGGGCCAAGTTCTGGCGTCAGGGGTGAGTTTACTAACCATGCTCGGAAACTAGGGCTTCATGCGCTTTGGCTCAAGCGCTTGTCGCCAATTTGAATCCAAATTCAGGCGGAAACCAGCGCATCGGCGAGGCTGTCAAACATTCCGGACCCGTCTGTACCGCCCAATTGTGGGTCGTTCAGGCGTTCAGGATGGGGCATCATACCCAGTACACGGCGGTTTTCCGACAGAATTCCGGCAATATCATTCAGCGACCCATTGGGGTTCTGTGTATAGGTAAAGGCGATCCGGTCCTCGGCTTGCAGGGCCTTCAAAGTATCGGTATCGGCCTGATAGTTGCCGTCGTGATGCGCCACAGGAACAGTAATTTTTGCGTTATGCTGATAGGCGGATGTAAAGACGCTATCTCGGGTTTTTACTTGTAATTCAAGGTTCTTGCAGATGAACTTCATCCCCGAGTTGCGCATTAAGGCACCAGGCAGCAGGCCTGTTTCTGTCAACACTTGAAAACCGTTGCAGATGCCGATCACATAGCCGCCGCGATTTGCGAAATCCACCACCGCCTGCATGATAGGCGAGCGTGCAGCAATCGCACCGCAGCGCAGATAATCACCAAAAGAGAACCCGCCGGGAATGCCGATCACGTCCAGCCCCGCTGGCAGACCGGTTTCTTTGTGCCAGATCATTTGTGCAGGCTTGCTTGCGTCCGAGCCTCTGGCAAAAGCCACCGCCAAATCGCGGTCGCAGTTGGAACCGGGGAATTGAATGACCGCAGCACGCATCAGAGAATTTCCACCGTGTAGTCTTCGATTACTGTATTCGCCAGCAGTTTGTCACACATCAACGATACAGAGGCGCGGGCTTTGTCAGCGTCGGTTTCAGCCAGTTCCAACTCGATCACTTTGCCTTGGCGTACCTTTTCAACACCCTCAAACCCAAGACTGCCAAGCGCATGGCGCACAGCACCGCCCTGGGGGTCAAGAACACCGTTTTTCAAGGTCACAAACACACGTGCTTTCATCGGATAGGTCCTTTAGTTAACCAGTTTTGGCCCATCATTAGGCGGGTTTTTCGGCATCAGGCCCAGCCTGTCAGCCACTTCGGTATAGGCATCGGCAAGACTGCCGAGGTCGCGACGGAAAACGTCTTTATCAAGCTTGCGCCCCGTTTTCTTGTCCCACAGGCGGCAGCTGTCAGGGCTGATTTCATCGGCCAGTATCAAGCGTTGGAATTCGCCGTCAAACTGGCGCCCGATTTCAATCTTGAAATCAACCAGGGTGATGCCAATGCCATACATTAAGCCGGCCAGAAAGTCGTTTACCCGCAAGGCCATAGAGACCATGTCGTCCAAGTCTTGCTGGCTGGCCCAGTTGAACGCCAGAATATGTTCCTCGGACACCAGCGGATCGCCAAGCGCGTCGTCTTTATAGCAGAATTCAACAATCGGGCGGGGCAGCGGTGTGCCTTCCTCGATGCCAAGCATTTTGGACAGCGAGCCTGCCGCAATATTGCGTACGATCACCTCCAACGGGATAATGTCTACTTTGTGGATCAACTGTTCGCGCATGTTCAGACGTTTGATAAAATGGTTCGGCACGCCAATGGTGGTCAAGCCCTTCATGAAATGCTCGGACAAGCGGTTGTTCAACACGCCTTTACCCTCAATCACATCTTTTTTGGCGGCATTAAACGCGGTGGCGTCGTCTTTGAAATACTGGATAAGAGTGTCCGGATCGGGGCCCTCATACAGAATTTTTGCTTTGCCTTCATAGACCAGTTTGCGACGCGCCATTTTTCGTCTCCGCTCGGGGATGACAGGGGAAACTCCCTGCAAATTTGCCGTCTCTATAGGCAATAGCCCCTACTACTTCAAGCTAATTGAGTAGGGCATCTTGCGGTTCGCGCCGAACGGTTCCATATATAAGGTGAACACATACAGGAGTTAACATAATGTCCACTTTTGACGATCGCGAAAATGCGTTTGAAAACAAATACGCCCATGATCAGGCGATGCAATTCAAGGTCGAGGCCCGGTGTAACAAATTGCTGGGTCTTTGGGCTGCGGAATTGATGGGCAAGTCAGGCGACGATGCTGATGCCTATTATAAAGAAGTCATTGCGTCTGATTTTGAGGAAGCGGGCAATGAGGATGTTTATCGCAAGCTGTCCGGTGATCTTGGGGCATCTGCCGATGAGGCAACGATTCGCGCCAAGATGGCGGAATGTCTGGCGACGGCCAAAGAACAGGTTATGAACGAAGCGTAAGGCATTTCGACAATAAGTCAAAATGCTTTGATAGGAACGCGCCATGCCTTTGGCCTGTAATTTCAGACCTCTGGCATGGCGCTATAAATTTTCAGGTGCTGAAAATTCTTAAGGAAAAAGAAAAAAATAGTCGGCATAAGTGGCACAACACGCAGGCCATGGGCAGGAATTTCCCGCGCTGCAAGCAAACCTGCAATCGCTACACCGACAATCTAAATGACGCTTTGAATGTATTTAGAATAGCGGATCTGCGCTTGACGTAAGTGATGATTGTCACTGTTTTGTGAGGATTTGGAAATCTTACTGGAAAAACTTAAAGCTCCCCACCGACGCTCTAAACAAGCATCCGGTGGGGGCGTTTTTCAAAACACTTTAGGCGTGGATGGCACCGTCACCACAAGCCAGCGCTGCTTCGCGCACGGCCTCGGAAAACGTCGGGTGTGCATGGCAGGTCATGGCTATATCTTGGGCGGATGCGCCAAATTCCATTGCGACACAGATTTCATGGATCAGATCCCCCGCCGCAGGGCCAATCAGATGGCAGCCCAGAATACGGTCGGTTTCCTTGTCCACCAACAGTTTTACAAACCCGTCGCCCATAAACACCGCCTTGGCGCGCCCGTTGCCCATAAAGGAAAATTTGCCAACTTTATAGGCAACGCCCTCGGCCTTAAGCTGTTCTTCGGTTTTGCCAACGGTCGCGACCTCCGGTGATGTATAAATCACGCCCGGAATAACCCCGTAATTTACATGACCATGTTTGCCGTTGATTTCTTCGGCCACCGCCATGCCCTCGTCTTCGGCCTTATGGGCCAGCATCGGGCCGGTGATCACATCGCCAATCGCATAGACGTTCGGCAGGTTTGTAAGCCAGCGATCATTGGTTTCAATCTGTCCGCGGTCGGTCATTTTGCCACCCAAATCGGTGAATCCCAACCCGTCAGTGAACGGCTTGCGCCCCGTGGCAACCAGCACCACATCGACATCCATGACCTCGATATTGCCCCTCTTGCGGCCTTCATAGGTCAGCTTGGCCTTGGTCTTGGTGGCCTCGACCTTTTGCACAGCCGCGTTCATGATGAATTTGATGCCCTGCTTTTTCAGGGTGCGCGCCAATGTTTTTGCCACCTCTGAATCCATGCCTGGCGTAATGTGATCGAGGAACTCAATCACCGTCACCTCAGAGCCGAGGCGTTTGTAAACCGATCCCAGTTCCAGCCCAATTACGCCCGCACCAATCACCGCCAAGCGTTTGGGAACCTTTGATAAAGCCAATGCACCAGTAGAGGTGACAACAATCTTCTCGTCGATCTCGATTCCTGGCAGGGACGACGGCTCTGACCCTGTGGCAATCACGATATTTTTGGCCTCATGGATTTCTCCGTCAACAGATACCTGACCTGCCGCCGTGATCTTGCCCCAACCGCGCAGATAATCGACTTTGTTCTTCTTGAACAGGAATTCAATCCCCGTGGTGTTTTGCGTAATCACCCCGTCTTTGTACTCAATCATCTTCTTGAAATCGACCGAGGGCGATTTTCCCATCAACCCCATCTTGGTGAAGTTATGCTGCGCCTCATGCAGCATATGGCTGGCGTGCAGCAGGGCTTTGGACGGGATACAGCCCACGTTCAAACAAGTGCCGCCAAGCGCGCCGCGCCCCTCTACACAAGCGGTTTTCAGGCCAAGTTGCGCGCAGCGGATGGCGCAAACATAGCCCCCCGGGCCGCCGCCGATGATGATTACGTCATATGATGCCATGGGGTTTTCTCCTTTGCCTGATACACAGGCTATACTTTTTAGGGCGGGATTCAATGGTTAGGTCTACGCTTATATCAACGTCGCTGCGATCATGACGACGGTTGCCCCAAAGCCGACGAACCAGATAGTTGAACGTAGCAAGAGGATGCCGCTGATATAGGCCGGAATATACAGCACACGCGCCGCCAGATAGACATAGGCGCAGGTTTGCGTGGTTCCCGTTGATTGCTGGCCAAGGGTCACAATCACAATCGCGATGGTGAACAGGATCAGCCCCTCAAAGTGGTTGTTGAAGGCGCGGTACAACCGCCCCGGTATGCCGTGCATTTCTGGCGGGGTGTCGCGGGGGCCTGCGGTGACTTTCAGGCCCAGTTGCAAGTTAAGGGCGGCGGACATCAGGCCAAACTGAAAGACCTGTAACAGCGCTGCATAGGCGAGGATGGTAAGTTCGATTGTCATGATAAAATGGCCTCCGCGCCATTTGGTAACCCAAGGGTCGCGATGATTTTGGTGACCTCGCCTTGGATGATTTCCGGTGGTGTTTCCAGACCGAGATAGGCGAGCAACGTGGTTAATGCGTCGGCTTGCGGGGTGGTGATCTGGATGTTTTGCAGGCGGAGGCCCAGATCAACCATGGTGCTGGCCGGATGTGGGCCGGGGCTGTCCCACTGTATTATCAGCGGGGCGGCACCTTGCATGGGGGTTTTACCATCGTCCGTCAGACTGAAACGCCATTTCAGGCTGCCCCGTTCAAGCGGTGTGGCGCGGCCCAGATCAAAGCCCAAGGCCTTGGCGCGGATGAGGCATCCCTCGATATCGTCGGTGCGCAATATCCATGCGGTAAGGGCGGGTTTGGTGACCCTATCAAGGTCAAACCAGCGCGGGCAGGTTGGGGGCGTGGCCGCTGGGTTTGGCGCGATGATCTCGAAATAAGTGTCATCCGTAAAGCGCGCAACGGCGTTATGCGTTGCCATCTGTGGATGCTCGCCGCCAGCGGGCAGGGTAAGGCCGGTTTGGGAATGCACGTGGGTGATGCCTGATTGCAGGTCGAGTGCCGTGACGGCGATGTGGTCGAAGGTGATCATGCTTGAGTGTGCATTTCCGATAAGCCCTCGCTGCAAATATGGCGCAATCCCAAATACAATAGTCCCATTTGAAACGCCAATCCTAAAAAGGCACCGATTTGGCCAATAATCTCACGTGAGTTTCCAATTACACCCGCAATAAGTATCAATAACAGAACGCCCAAAAAGGCAACAATCGCAGAGAGGACGAACCATTTTATTGCCATTTTAGAACGAGCTAACAATAACATCACAACAACAAGCGAGAGAGCAATCCCTAGAGGGCCTATAACGTAATAGGCCAAAAATTTGACTGATCCTGAGCTAAGCCATAATTCCCAAAACAAACCGAGAGCGCTGTAGTCTGGGTTCGCAGCGAATAGCTTACCAAACCCCTTTACGGTAGAGAGTACACGATAACATCCTTCTCCTACTAAGAAAATGAGAACTGCCCAATACACCCAATCGATTCTCTCAATTCTATTTGGACGGTTCATTACAAATCCATCAGCAAGCGCCTTGGATCCTCTAGCGCTTCTTTCACCCGCACCAAGAACGTCACGGCCCCTTTTCCATCCACAATCCGGTGGTCATAGGACAGCGCCAGATACATCATCGGGCGGATCACAACTTCACCGTTGATTGCCATCGGACGGTCCTGAATTTTGTGCATCCCCAGAATACCCGATTGCGGCGGGTTCAGGATTGGCGCGGACATCAGCGAGCCGTAAACCCCGCCATTAGAAATCGTGAACGTACCGCCCATCATTTCCGCCATGGTCAACTGGCCATCCCGCGCGCGTTTGCCTTTCTCGGCGATTGCTTTCTCGATTGCGGCGAAAGACATGGCGTCAACGTCGTTGATTACCGGAACCACCAAACCTGTGGGCGTGCCCGCAGCAATGCCCATGTTTACATATTTCTTGTAAACAATGTCGGTGCCGTCGATTTCGGCATTCACCTCTGGCACTTCGTTCAGCGCGTGACAGCAGGCTTTGGTGAAGAACGACATAAAGCCCAGCTTGACGCCGTGTTTTTTCAAGAATAGCTCTTTGTATTCATTGCGCAGTGCCATAATCGCGCTCATGTCCACCTCGTTAAAGGTGGTCAGCATCGCCGCCGTGTTCTGGCTGTCTTTCAAACGGCGCGCAATAGTCTGGCGCAGGCGGGTCATTTTCACCCGTTCCTCGCGCGCGACTTGGGATGCTGCAACAGGTGCCGCTGATGCCGGGGCCGCAGGGGCTGGCGTTGCCAAGGTCTTTTGCACGTCCTCTTTCATGATCCGGCCATCACGGCCTGTTCCCGTAACGCTTGCCGCAGACACACCACTATCGGCCATCATTTTCTCGGCGGACGGGGCATTTTTGACGCCAGCGTCACTCGCAACTGCCGCGACAGGTGCCGCTGCCGCAGGTGTCGCCGCAGCGCTTGCCCCTTCGGTAATCATCGCAAGCAGCGCATCTACACCAACGGTTTCACCCTCTGGCGCAATGATCTCGGCTAATACGCCCGCAACCTTGGCGGCGACTTCAACCGTCACCTTGTCGGTTTCCAGCTCGCATAGCATTTCATCCACTGCAACCGCGTCGCCCGGTTGTTTGAACCAAGTGGCAATTGTTGCCTCTGTTACACTTTCGCCCAGTGTCGGGACCCGTACTTCAGCCATGATCTAGTTTCCTTCTACTGTCAGCGCGGCATCCACCAGCGCAGCTTGTTCTAATTTGTGAGAGCTGGCCAATCCGGTCGCCGGAGAGGCGGCAGCAGAGCGGCCCGCATAGGCTGGCCGCGTGTGTTTGTGACCGATGCGGGTTAGCACCCACTCGATATTGGGTTCAATGAACGACCAAGCCCCTTGGTTTTTCGGCTCTTCCTGACACCAGACAAAATCGGCACCTGTAAAGCGCGACAGTTCCTTGACCAAGGATTGCGCCGGCACCGGATAATATTGCTCGACTCTAAGCAGATAGACATCGTCTAGCCCACGTTCGTCACGTTCCGCCAGCAGATCATAATAGACCTTACCGGAACACAGCACCACGCGTTTGATTTTGTCATCTGCCACAAGTGCCGTATCCGAGCTGCCTTTCTGCGCATCATCCCACAGCACACGGTGGAAACTGGACCCCGTCACAAAATCCTGAATTTCCGAGGTGCACAGCTTGTGGCGCAACAGGGATTTCGGCGTCATCATCACCAGCGGTTTGCGGTACGTGCGGTGCATCTGGCGGCGCAGAATGTGGAAGTAATTCGACGGGGTGGTGCAATTGGCCACGATCCAGTTATCCCCGCCACACATTTGCAAGAACCGCTCAAGGCGCGCGCTGGAATGCTCTGGTCCTTGACCCTCATAGCCGTGCGGCAACAGCATCACGAGGCCTGACATCCGCAGCCATTTCGCCTCGCCCGAACTGATAAACTGATCAATCATGATCTGCGCCCCATTGGCGAAATCGCCAAACTGCGCTTCCCACAGGGTCAGCGCGTTGGGTTCCGCAAGCGTGTAGCCGTATTCATACCCCAGCACCGCGTATTCCGACAGCATACTGTCGATCACATCATATTTGGCCTGCTTGTCGCGGATGTTATTGAGCGGCAGATAACGCTGTTCGGTTTTTTGATCAATAATGCCGGAATGACGCTGGGAAAATGTACCCCGTGTACAGTCCTGCCCTGACAGGCGTACCGGATAGCCTTCCAGCAAAAGCGTGCCAAAGGCCAGCGCCTCGGCAGTCGCCCAATCAATGCCTTGGCCCGTTTCAAACATCTTTTTCTTGGTATCGAGCAGGCGGGTAATCGTGCGATGCGTGTTGTAATCGTTGGGCACGGTGGTCAGCGCCTTGCCGACCTCCGCCAGATTATCCGCATCGACCGAGGTGGCACCCCGTTGGTATTCCTCGCCGCGTTTATCAAGGTGCGACCAACGCCCATCCAGCCAATCGGCTTTATTAGGTTTGTAGTTGCGGCCGACCTCAAATTCTTCAGACAAGAAGGCCTGAAATTCGGTCTTGGTGTCCTCAATCTCGCCCTCTGGGATCAACCCGTCACGCACCAGCCGTTCAGTGTACAGCGTCAGAGAGGTTTTCTGTTTCTTGATATGGGTGTACATTTCGGGGTTGGTGAACATCGGCTCATCCCCCTCATTATGGCCAAAACGGCGATAACAGAAAATATCGAGCACCACGTCTTTGTGGAACTTCTGGCGGAATTCCGTGGCCACCTTGGCGGCATGAACCACCGCTTCCGGATCGTCGCCGTTCACGTGGAAAATCGGCGCCTCGACCATCAGCGCAATATCGGTGCAATAGGGCGAGGAGCGCGAGTTATGCGGCGCGGTGGTGAAACCGATCTGATTGTTCACCACAATATGCATGGTGCCGCCGGTTTTATGGCCGCGCAGGCCGGACAGGCCGAAACACTCGGCAATCACGCCTTGGCCCGCGAATGCCGCGTCGCCGTGCAGCAGAATGGGCAGAACCTGAACCCGATCCACATCGTCCTTTTGTTCCTGCTTGGCGCGCGCTTTGCCCAGAACCACCGGATTAACCGCCTCAAGATGCGAGGGATTGGCCGTCAGCGACAGATGCACCGAATTGCCATCAAAATCCCGATCAGACGAGGCCCCAAGATGGTATTTCACATCGCCAGAGCCGCCCACATCATTGGGTTTGGAACTGCCGCCCTGAAATTCGTTGAAAATCGCCCTGAACGGTTTGGCCATCACATTGGCCAGCACATTCAGGCGGCCCCGATGCGGCATGCCAATGATGATGTCTTTCACCCCCAGTGCGCCGCCGCGTTTGATGATTTGTTCCATGGCAGGGATCAAGGCCTCGGCCCCATCCAGCCCGAAACGCTTGGTGCCCATGTATTTGACGTGCAGGAACTTCTCGAAGCCCTCGGCTTCGACCATCTTTTTCAAAATGGCTTTGCGGCCCTGTTTGGTGAACTGGATTTCTTTGCCAAAACCCTCGATGCGTTCTTTCAGCCAACCCGCTTGGGCTGAATCCGAAATATGCATGTATTGAATTGCAAATGTGCCGCAATAAGTGCGCCGCACGATATCCAGAATTTGCCGCATAGTGGCGGTTTCTAAACCCAGCACGTTGTCGAGGTAAATCGGCCGATCCATATCCGCCTCGGTAAAACCATAGGTCGCCGGTTCCAGCTCTGGCAAAGCACCAGACTTGCGCATGTTCAGCGGGTCAAGATCCGCCTTGAGGTGCCCGACAATCCGGTGCGCGCGGATCAGCATTAAGGCGCGCACGGAATCCAGCACCGCTTGACGGACTTCTGCCGCTGAAATCTCGACACCTTTGTCGGCGGCTTTTTGCGTGACCTTCTTCTCGGCATGGGCGGCAGGGTCTTCGCCCCATTGCCCATCGAGAGCCTGTGTCAGATCATCATCCGGCACCGGCGGCCAATCACTGCGCGCCCAGCTAGGCCCTGCGGCCTCGGCCTGCACGTCTTTAGATGCATCCCCAAGCCCCTTGAAATAGGCCACCCAAGCGGCATCAACCGCGCCGGGATCGCGGGTGTAACGGGCATAAAGCTGCTCGATATACGCCGCGTTATGGCCCTGTAGAAAGGACTCTGAATGGAATTGGTCGTTGGAGGGATGGTCGGTCATGGGGTTAGCCTTCCTGTTCATGTGCAATGAAAAACGAGGTAATCTGTATTGTCGATCGTGTTGGGATGTGACGGTTCTATTGGCTCAACTTTACGAACGGAACGGCCCAATTGCGCGCAAACATTTTTTGGAGCGTTTTTCAATTGGACTGAGGTTGCTATTTTGGGTTTGAGATAAATAGCAATACGTTTGTCCACTTGAATGAGAACAACCACAGATTCAGGCGGCAAGCCGGAAGATGCGACCATTTTTTTTGCTGCCAAAGAGCTAATTGCGGGGCGCGCTTTATTTGGGGCTTCGGGCACGCAAGCCATCAACCCCAATAAAACAAAAGTAAGTGAAACGCCCTGCAAAAAAATCATACTACCCAATCGCCTCAAGCACTGCTTGGCCAAGGCCTGCAGGGCTTTCCGCCACGATAATCCCTGCCATGCGCATGGCTTCGATCTTATCCTCGGCACCGCCTTTGCCACCGGCAACAATCGCGCCCGCGTGGCCCATGCGGCGGCCCGGAGGTGCTGTGCGTCCAGCGATAAAGCCCGCAATCGGTTTCTTGCGGCCCTTCTTTGCTTCATCAATCAGGAATTGCGAGGCATCTTCCTCGGCACTGCCGCCGATTTCGCCAATCATAATGATGCTTTGTGTGTCGTCATCGCCCAGCAGCAAGTCCAGCGCGTCGATATGTTCGGTGCCTTTAATCGGGTCACCGCCGATGCCGATACAGGTGGATTGACCAAGGCCAATCGCTGTCGTCTGGCCCACGGCCTCATAAGTCAGCGTGCCAGAGCGCGAGATCACGCCCACGGAACCGGCCATATGAATATGCCCCGGCATAATGCCAATCTTGCAGGCACCCGGCGTGATGATGCCCGGGCAATTTGGCCCGATCAGGCGGGATTTGGAGCCTTCTAACGCGCGTTTCACCCGCATCATATCCAGCACCGGAATGCCCTCGGTGATGGCAACAATCAGTTCCATCTCCGCGTCAATCGCTTCCAAGATGCTGTCAGCAGCAAACGGCGGCGGCACATAAATCACTGTGGCATTGGCCCCCGTCACATGGCGCGCCTCATGCACGGAATTGAACACCGGCAGGCCGAGATGGGACATCCCGCCTTTGCCCGGCGTCACGCCGCCGACCATCTGCGTGCCATATTCAATGGCCTGCTCAGAGTGAAAAGTGCCTTGCGAGCCGGTGAAGCCCTGACAGATTACCTTGGTGTTTTTGTCTACGAGTACGGCCATGTTGAGCCTCCATAAGTAGGGTGCGTGGTTTCCACGCACCGTTAATCCAGTGGTGCGTGGAAACCACGCACCCTACAATTATCCTTTGACTGCTGCCACGATTTTCGCGGCTGCGTCGCCCAGATCATCGGCGGCAATCACGTCCACATCGCTCTCGGTGATGATGCGTTTGCCCTCGGCCACGTTGGTACCCTCAAGGCGCACCACCAGCGGCACTTTCAGGCCGACTTCTTTCACGGCTGCAACCACGCCCTCGGCGATCACATCGCAGCGCATGATGCCGCCGAAGATGTTCACAAGGATACCTTTAACGTTGGGATCAGAAGTGATGATTTTAAACGCTTCGGTTACTTTTTCGGTTGTAGCACCGCCGCCTACGTCCAGGAAATTGGCCGGCGAGGAGCCGTAGAGTTTGATAATGTCCATGGTGGACATCGCCAGACCTGCGCCGTTCACCATACAGCCGATTTCGCCATCCAGCGAGATGTAGTTGAGATCGAATTTGGAGGCAGCGAGTTCTTTCTCGTCTTCCTCGGTCTCGTCACGCAGGGCCAGGATTTCTTGTTGGCGGTACAGGGCATTATCGTCAAAGCCCATTTTGGCGTCGAGACATTTTAAATCACCAGCCGTGGTGACAATCAACGGGTTGATTTCCAACATTTCCATGTCGCGTTCAATGAACATTTTATAGAGGATGTTGATAAGTGCGACGCATTGTTTAATTTGTTTGCCTTCTAAACCCAGCGCAAAGGCCACGCGGCGGCCGTGAAAGCTGGACAGGCCGGAGGCGGGGTCAACTGTGAAAGACAGAATTTTTTCTGGCGTATCAGCGGCCACGGCTTCAATATCCATGCCGCCCTCGGTGGATACAACAAAGGACACCCGCGAAGACACACGATCGACCAGCATCGCCAGATACAATTCGCGCTCAATACCGGCGCCATCCTCGATGTAAATCCGGTTAACCTGCTTACCTTTGGGACCTGTTTGATGTGTCACCAGCGTGCGGCCCAGCATTTTTTGCGCCTCAAGCGCTGCCTCTTCCACCGATTTGGTCAGGCGCACGCCGCCTTGTTCGCCGGCCTCGGCCTCTTTGAAGGAACCTTTGCCGCGCCCGCCTGCGTGGATTTGCGCTTTCACCACCCAAACAGGGCCGTCAAGTTCACCCGCCGCAGTTTTTGCGTCTTCGTATTTCAGTACCGGACGTCCGTCTGACACTGGCGCGCCGTATTCTTTGAGCAATTTTTTGGCTTGATATTCATGGATGTTCATCTGCGGAGGCTCCTGAAAGTCCGATTAAGTGCTGGCGTTGAAATTGACAGTATTTGACCGGATATAGAAGCAAAAAATGGGTTTTAAGGGGTTTTTCCTCATTATGTGATCACAGCAAAAAAATATGTGATCACATAATGTGAGGCGGCATGGAGAATCACCCCAAGGATGTAAATTATTCAAATAATTGAATATCTATAGGGGCGTCAGATTATTCCGCCAACGCTTGCAATCGCAGCCGCGCTATCTGATGAACCTGATTGAGCGCCTCCCGAAATTCTGTAGCAGTGTCATTACCAACACGAGAGCGGAAATTTGCCAGTATTTCGTGACGATCACGGCCCCGTACAGCCAATATATAAGGAAAGCCAAATGCGGCGCGGTATTGGGTATTCAGGGATGTAAATTCCTCGAACTCGGCCTCGGAGCATTGATCCAGGCCGGCGCTGGCCTGCTCGGAGGTGCTTTCCTCGGTCAGCACGCCGGATTTCGCCAGTTTACCAGCCAAATCGGGATGGGCGCATAGCAAAGTCATTTGCAATTCATGGGCAGCCCCTTCCACTATCGCGGCCATCGGGCCGATATTGTCTAACGGGTCAGACGCGGGCCCTTGATCAAACAGCGTTTCAGCGACCCAAGGGCTGTGCTCATAGATGCCACCATATTGAGCAATGAAATCCGCACGATTGTCTTGTGTCATTATTCTCTCCCGTTGCGGAAATTGTGGCTATGATTATGGCAGATCCGCGCGTAAGTTTCCTACACAACAGGAAAAGGCGTCCCATGGCAACCACCGTTATTAAAAATGCGCAAGTCGTCGTGACGATGAACAAAGCGCGGGCAGAAATCAGTCATGCGGATATTTTAATCCGTGACGGGGTTATAGATGCAGTGGGGCAGGGGCTGAATGGCGACGAGGTTATTCACGCGCAGGGCTGTGTTGTGACGCCGGGGTTGGTGAATACGCACCACCACCTTTTCCAAACGCTGACCCGTGCCGTGCCCGGTGGTCAGGATGCGCTGTTGTTTGGCTGGCTGCAAACGCTTTACCCGATCTGGGCCAAGATGGGACCGGACGAGATATTCACCTCGGCGCAGGTTGGTTTGGCTGAATTGGCATTGTCCGGTTGCACCATGTCGTCAGATCACCTGTATATGTATCCAAACGGTGCCCGGCTCGAGGACACAATCGAGGCTGCCAAAACCATCGGCCTGCGGTTTCACCCGACGCGCGGGTCCATGAGCATCGGTGAAAGCGCGGGGGGCCTGCCACCGGATACATTGGTGGAAAATGAGGCTGCCATTCTCGAGGATTGCATTCGGGTTGTGGATGCCTTTCATGACGCCACCGATGGCGCAATGGTGCGGGTTGGCCTTGCGCCTTGCTCGCCGTTTTCTGTCAGCCGTGAATTGATGCGCGATACCGCATTGCTGGCGCGCGACAAGGGGGTGATGCTGCACACTCATTTGGCCGAGAATGACGAGGACATATCGTATTCGCTGGAAAAATTTGGTTGCCGCCCCGGCCAATACGCCGAAGATCTGGGTTGGACGGGCCATGATGTCTGGCACG
This sequence comes from Alphaproteobacteria bacterium, assembly GCA_024280735.1. Lineage (GTDB taxonomy): Bacteria > Pseudomonadota > Alphaproteobacteria > Rhodobacterales > Rhodobacteraceae > Amylibacter. The sequence goes on from JAJRPO010000019.1 coordinate 49,966, forward strand.
CCCATTGCGTGAAACTGGACACCCAGGAGATTGATTTATTTGCCCGTTCCGGCACCGGTGTTGCCCATTGCCCCTGTTCCAACTGCCGGCTCGGGTCCGGCATCGCCCCTGTGCGCCAAATGCGTGACGCAGGTGTGAAAGTGGCGCTTGGGGTGGATGGTTCGGCCTCTAATGACGCGGGGCATTTGTTGGACGAGGCGCGCCAATTAATGCTGTTGCAAAGGGTGGCAAATGGGGCCGATGCCATGTCCGCGCGCGAAACCCTAGAGATTGCTACATTGGGGGGCGCGCAAGTGTTAGGGCGCAGCGACCTTGGGTCAATCGAGGTTGGAAAACGGGCTGATATTGCGATTTGGGACTTGTCCGGTATTGCGGCGGCTGGCAACTGGGATCTGGTGGCGGCACTGGTTTTGACCGGGCCGCACAATGTGCGTGACCTGCTGGTAGAGGGGCGGCGCGTGGTGCGGGATGGCCACTTGACTGGCATAGAGCTGGGCACAGTAATTGAGCGGCAAAACACCTTGGCCCGCGCCTTGATGGCATAAGAAAAGCCGCCCCTGTTGCAGGTGCGACTTTTACGCGTAAGCGATGCGAGTTAACCAATAATCGCAACTCTTGAGTGTTTGCAGCACAACCAAGAGTGCGCATCAATCCAAAATCAAAAAATGCGCCAGTAACGGCGCATTTTCCAGTTCTTAGATGTTTGCTTTGGAACTAGTCTTCTTCAGGCAGTGCCAAGTTCAACACAATCGCGATGATTGCTGCTGGCAACAATCCGGACGTCAGCAATATCTGCGCGGTCTTGCCCATATGCGCCAATGCCTCTGGCACCAGTTTTAGGCCCAAGCCAAAAGACAATGCGGTTGCAAAGATAACCATGTTGCGTCTGTTCCACTTCACATCTGCCAGCATGGACAGACCCGCTGCCGCCACCATACCAAACATGATGATCACGCCGCCGCCCAAAACATTGATTGGTACGGTGTTAATCACGGCACCCACTTTGGGGATCAGACCCGCAGCAATCAAGAACAACGCCCCAATGGTCACAACGTGACGACTCATCACACCGGTCATGGAAATCAAACCGACATTCTGGCTAAAGGAGGTGTTTGGCAGGCCGCCAAAAATACCGGCAATTGCGGTGCCAAAACCATCGGCATAGGTTGCGCCAGTGATTTCCTTGTCTGTTGCCTCACGTCCAGCCCCGCCTTTGGTGATGCCGGAAACATCGCCAACGGTTTCAATCGCCGAGATGATCGCCATCAAACACATGCCGATAATAATTGCCCAGTTTATCTCAAACCCCCAACGAAATGGGCTTGGCAGCTCAAACAATGCGGCGCGGCTGATGTTGCCAAGGTTCACTTGGCCCATGAAATACGCCACGATATAACCGGCAATCAACCCGACAAGAACCGCCGCAACGGCCATAAAGCCGCGCATAAAGAACTTGATCCCCAAGGTAACAAAGATCACGACCAAAGCGGGAAACCACATTTGCATCGAGCCAAATACCACGTTTGAAAGGTCCGGCGCTGTATGGGCCGCTTTGGCTGCACCAAGAATTGCGCTTGCTTTGGCAAAGGCTGGCACACCACCTGCGGCGTATTTAATCCCAACTTCAACCAGTGACAGGCCAATCATCAGAACAATCAGACCCGTGACCAGTGGCGGTAAGGCAAATCGTATTTTTCCAACAAAAGTGCCAATCAGGAAATGGAACACACCGCCAATGACAACACCGGTCATCAGGCCCGCCATTCCCGCCGTTCCGGCCCCTGCAACGGCAGGGATCATCACAGGCAAGAACGCAAAGGATGTCCCCTGCACAATCGGTAGTTTAGCCCCCATTGGACCCATGCCAATGGTTTGAAACAGGGTGGCAATACCGGCAAACAGCATCGACATCTGGATCATATAGCGCATATCCGGAAAACCGAGCGCCCCTTGATCAGAGCCAAAACCAAAGCCAGCGGCCCCGGCAATGATGATCGCGGGCGTGACATTTGACGCGAACATCGCCAAAACATGTTGCAATCCCAGCGGGATTGCCTGTGCCAATGGTGGCATATAGTCGGGATTGGTGTGATCCCCTGTTGAATCGGACATGTATTTCTCCCCCTTTTGGACCGGCGCCCTTTATAGACGCTCTTAACATGTGAGGTAATTTTTACCTTTAGAGAGTGTCCTTGGTTATTAGGGCAATAGCAAGAAAATTCAACATCTAGGGAACAATTCGCTGGCGGTGCTATATTTGGTAGCACCCTTAATCGCAGACTGTGTAAAGAATTGCCTGCGCTGTTTCAGGGGCTTGACGGTTTCGTTGTTTCGTAGTTGTTGTGCATCTAACTCAGACAAAGGAATACTCTCATGGCAAGTCTTCGCACAGAAATTGATCCCGACGGAATGCTGGAATATTCGGTGGTTTTCACCGATCGTTCGCTCAACCATATGAGCGCCGCTTTTCAAACGGTCATGCGCGACATCTCTGGCATGTTGAAAGAGGTGTATAACGCCCAGCACATCGCCCTGATCCCCGGCGGCGGCACCTATGCGATGGAGGCGGTTGCCCGCCAATTCGCCACTGGCCACAAAGCCATGGTCATTCGCAACGGCTGGTTCTCTTATCGGTGGACACAGATTTTCGAGACCGGTTTTATCCCGTCAGAAGAAATGGTCTTTAAAGCCCGCCAAACAGGCAACGAACCGCAAGCCCCGTTTGCGCCTGCGCCCATCGGCGAAGTAACGGCGCGTATCAAGGCGGAAAAGCCGGATGTTTTGTTTGCCGCCCATGTGGAAACCGCCTCGGGGATGATGTTGCCGGATGATTACCTGCGTGCGATTGCAGAGGCGCAACATGCGCACGGCGGCTTGTTTGTGCTTGATTGTATCGCATCGGGTTGCGTCTGGGTTGATATGGTCGAGACGGGCGTTGATGTACTGATCTCCGCGCCGCAAAAGGGCTGGTCGGCCTCCCCTAGTGCTGGCCTGGTGATGATGAATGATGCAGCCAAGGCCCGTTGCGATGCGAATAATTCCACCAGCTTCGCCCTTGATCTGAACAAATGGTCTTCGATCATGGAAGCCTATGAAAACGGCGGTCACGCCTATCACGCCACCATGCCAACCGATGCTTTGCGCGTTTTCCGCGATGTGATGTTGGAAACCCGCGAGATCGGTTTCGCCGACCTTAAGGAACGCCAACTTGAAATGGGGCGCCGTGTGCGTGAAATGCTGGTGGCGCGCGGGATCACCTCGGTTGCAGCAAAAGGGTTTGAAGCCCCGGGCGTTGTGGTTTCCTACACCAATGATCCCGACATTAAATCCGGTGCTAAATTCGCCGCGCAAGGTATGCAGATCGCGGCGGGTGTGCCGCTGCAATGTGACGAACCTGCGGATTATTCCAGCTTTCGCCTTGGCCTGTTCGGTCTGGACAAGCTGATGAATATCGACCGTACAATCGCCACGCTGGAGGAGGCACTGGACGCATTTTAACGCGCGCCCAAACCGGCCTTCATTGCTGTGGTTCGCAAGGGCTTGATGTCATACAGGATTTGCAAACCCTTGAGGCGCAAATCCCGCAGGCCTTCACTTTGGGCAATAGCTGCGCGGTTCAACAGGTCAACCCCGTTGATCCGCGCTGTCACATCTGGCCAACGTTTGCGGGCATAGCGTTCCAGCATGGTGGCGTTGCCAACCTCGGTTGGATTTTTGACAGATAAATCCAGCAAAGTCTGAATATCTGCCAGCGACATGTTCAAGCCCTGCGCCCCGATTGGCGGCACCACATGGGCGGCCTCGGCCACCAGCGCGCTGCGCGGCCCAATCATCTGATCGGCCCGTTGCGCAATGATTGGCCACAGACGTTTGTCGCCCTGAACTGTCAGCGGCCCTAGGATATCACAGGCCCGCAGGTTCAGCGCAGTGTTGAAATCACTCTCACCCATCGCCATCAGTTCAGTCGCGTTCGGACCGGTTTCCATCCAGACAACCGCGCTGTTATAACGGCCCTCGCTATCGGGAAGAGGTACCAGCGTAAACGGCCCCCCGGAGCGGTGAATTTCTGTTGATATATTCTCATGCGGGCGCGGATGACTGACACAAAACACCAGCGCCTTTTGGCCGTAGCGCCATGTTTTCACACCAATCCCCAGCATTTCCCGCACCGGAGAGTTACGCCCGTCGGCCCCGACCACCAGCCGGGCCGCCACTTGCGTGCCATCGGATAACATCACCAGATTTTCAGTCAATCGCGGGGTCATGCGGGTGGTCGCGACACCGGCGCGAAATTCCACAGTGTCCAGTTCTGCTATCCGGTTCAAAATCTCGCGGCGCAACAACCAGTTTGGCAGGTTCCAGCCAAACGGCAGGTCAGAAATTTCCGACGCATCAAAATCCGCCAATTTCCGAATAACCCCCGGCGCGCCGCCCGCATCTGCTAGTCGCATGATCTGGAGGGGCGCGGCATAAGGTTCCAAGTGTTGCCAGATGCCCGCATCTATCAAAGTTTGCCGTGCGGGCTGTAAAAACGCCGTGCTGCGCAGATCGGCGCTGGGGTTTTCCAATTCGGTCACCGGCGGCGTCGGATCAACGCAAATCACTGTAAATCCGGCAGCTCCAAAAGCACAAGCAGCGGTCAGTCCGGCAATGCCGCCGCCGCTGACCAGAATATCAGTGTGAAGGCGTTTCATAATCTAATCCGCAAGTTGCGACAGGAAATCTGTCAGGTCTTGAGTTTGGTGGTGAATATAGTCACGTGGCGCAGGTGGCCCAACCAAAACCGTGCGCATCCCCATATCATGGGGGACTTGCAGATTGCGTGGATCATCCTCGAACATTGCGGCCCTTTGGGTATCAATCCGGTCACGTGCCACAATCACATCATAGGCCTCACGGCTGGGTTTGGGCAGAAAATCACTATGCTCAATCCCGTAAATCGCATCAAATATCCCGCCAAGACCGCGGCTGTCGAGCACCCGATTGGCGTGGAATTAAGACCCGTTAGTATAGACAATCTTGCGCCCGGGCAGGTTCTGGATGTGGGTGCGCAATGTCAAATCCTCGACCATATGATCCAAAGAAATATCATGTACTTCAGTGAGATAGGGCAGGGGGTCAACGTCATGTTCCAGCATCATGCCCGACAGTGTGGTACCGTATTTCCGCCAATAGTGATCGCGCAGATGGTTGGCGCGGGCATGATCCACCTTGAGTTCGCGCATCACATATTCGGTCATCTTCACCTCAATCTGGTCAAACAACGCGGCCTCTGGCGGGTACAGCGTGTTATCGAGATCAAAGACCCAATGGGTGACATGGGAAAAGGCGTTTTTCATGGGGGTAGAATAGGGATTTGCCCCCTTGTTCACCAGCGAATTCCGCGTTCTTTGCGGCAAAAGCGCTTTTTCTGTTTGCGGTGATTGCGCAGCGCGTATTCGAACGGTAATAAACAATGGTATACAGGTGGGTAAGAAATGAACGCTTTAAAGAAAATCAACGACGCGAAAAAACTGTTGGTCGAGGCTCGCAACGAACTTGTGGGTATGCTGCAAAATGAGCGCAGCCGGAAACGCGGGGCTATCCTGCGTGAATTGCACACGCTGTCCAATATGTTGGGCGAGGGTGGCACCTATTTTTCCCAGGCTGGTCAGGACCGTGTTATCGACAAACTGTTGGGGCAAAAAACCGCAGGCGTGTTTGTTGATATTGGCGGATATGACGGGGTGACGGGGTCCAACTCGCTATTTTTTGAGGTGTTTCGCGGTTGGTCCGGTGTTCTTGTTGAACCTTCGCCCACCCAGCTACGCTTGGCAGAACAAGTGCGGCGCTGCCCCTGTCTTGGCTATGCGGTGGCGGGCGTCGCGGGCAGTGCGGAATTTATGGAAGTGACTTCGGGTTTCACGCAAATGAGCGGGTTTCTTGACAGTTATGACCGTGATCTGTTGGCGCGGGTGCGCGGGGATGCGCGACACAAAGAGGTCGTTCACACTCTGGATACCAAACCCTTGGCCGAAATCCTGACTGCGCGTGGTATTTCCCGGATTGATTACTTGTCGCTGGATGTGGAGGGGGGGGAGATGGATATTTTACAATCCTTCCCGTTTGACGATTTTGATATTGAATTGTGGAGCATTGAAAACAATAGTCAAAGCAGCGAAATGCCAGAGTTGATGCGCGATCGTGGCTTTGATCTAATCGAATTTTCTGGCGTGGATGACCTGTTTCGCAAGCGCCGTTAATCGCCCAAGGAGGCAATGATGTCCGTAAAGAATGATCCAAAAGATGCATATTCGCTGATCCTGAATGCCATTGATATGGGGGATTATGGTCCGGGTGATCGGTTGGTTGAATCTGATCTTGCGGAACGGTTCGGTGTGTCGCGCACGCCTGTGCGCGAGGCATTGCAACGTTTGGAAACCGAGGCGATGCTCAGCCGGGACGGGCGCTCGCTGATAGTTGCCTCGCTTGATCACAACCAGATCGCGGAGTTTTACGAGGTGCGTTCGCAGCTTGAAGGATTGGCCGCTGCTTTGGCTGCGAAACATGCCTCCGATGAGGAAATTCGCGTGTTGTTTGGTATGATTGAGGCAGATCGAAAAGTTGCCAATGACCCCAAGCAGTTGTCACGGGCAAATCGGCGATTCCACAATCAGATACATCTGGCCAGCCGCAACCGTTATCTGGTGCGCCAATTGGAAATGGTACATCGCTCGATGGCATTGCTGACAGTAACATCACTGGCCGCTGCCGGGCGTGGGCAACAATCCCTGGATGAACATTTTGCAATTGTAGAGGCAATTTCCAAACGCCTGCCAGAGGAAGCAGATGCCGCGGTTCGGCGCCATCTATCGCTCGCATTTGAAACCCGTTTGCGTATTGATGCGAGTGGTATTGGGGCGGTTGGAAAATAGTCGGCTATTCCCGAACCGCAGTCAGGCGGTCAATTTCGGCCTGATATTCACGGTCATTAATGCCATGCTGGGTTTTATCCCAATAGGCCGGTCTGGCAAACAGCTCGTACAAAGCTTTGTAGGCAGCAAATGATCCAATAGGCCAATAGAACAACATCATCGGCAAGAACTTAATCAGCCTTGGTTCTCCCCGTTGCCGCAAGGCGACAAGGCCAAGCACCAGCAATAGGATTTCAGTGGCAACAAAAGCTGTAACCAGCGCATTTAGAAACAGCGGTGAAACAGTTTGGTAAATGGGCAGTTCCACCCCGAAAGTAAATACCCATAGTGGCAGAACAAGCGGCGCTGCGGCGAATGAAGTAAATGTGCCCAAGAATAGAACATGAAACACAACAAACCCCAACGGCCCCAGACTGCGCCATAAATCCAACGGGTGGCGCATATGGGTGATCCAAGTTTGCAAGAACCCCTTGAGCCAGCGAGAACGTTGCTTCACCCAAGGCACCATGCGGTAATTGGCCTCCTCATAGGTGGTGGCGGGCGCGCAAATACAGCGCATTCCCTGCCGATGTAATCGCATACCCAAATCGGCATCTTCTGTCACGTTATGGGCATCCCACCGCCCCAATGCCTCCAGCTTGTCGCGCTTGAAAAATACCGAAGTACCGCCAAGCGGAATGGGTAACCCCATCCGCTGCAAGCCCGGTAAAACAACGCGGAACAGGATGGCGTATTCAATGGTAAAGCAACGGGATAACCAATTGGTTTCACTGTTATAATAATCAAGCCGGCATTGCACACAGGCGACATCATCCGCCGCGTTTTCAAAGCTGCTGGCCACGCGATAGAGTTGATCCGGCTCTGGCGCGTCCTCCGCATCATAGACGCCGATGATGTCTCCCCGGCAGAAATCCATAGCATAATTCAGCGCCCGTGGCTTGGTTTGCAACCGGTTTTCCGGAATTTCGATACTGCGCATCCAATAAGGCAAGTGGCGCGCCGCCAAATGTTTCTTGGTCTCGGTGTCGCTGGCCTCATATACTAGGCAAATTTCCAGCAACTCCTTTGGGTAAACCAGCGCGGACATACGTTCAACCAGCCGATCCAGAATGTCGCTTTCATGCAGCAGGGGTACAAGGATCGAGATTTTCGGCAATTTTTCGGCACGGGCAGATGGGGGAGCGATATTTCTGCCACGCCAAAACGAAATCAGAGTCATGAGTTTGAAAGAACTATTCGCAATCAAGGCGATGAGTATCCAGCCTAACAGGCCTGCCATCACAAAGGTGGGCGCGATGGTTGCACCTGTAATCAACGTGATCAAAAGAAACCAACCGATTATTTTGGGTTTACGTCCAGACCACCCGCGTGTTGACAGTTGCTTTGGGCAGCGCAGGTTTGCGGCCTCTGATAACGGCTCTGAAAATGCGGATTGATAATACCTTAATATGGCTTCTCGCGACGCGAGGACAAATTGCAAGCTTTGGGATATTTCCGCGAGTGCATCCGTTACGTTTCCCATTTGCATAGGGTCCGAAATTGCAACCACCAAAGTGTCATCCATTTGTTTCCACAACAAAAAACCGTTCCGAATGCCTATTTCGGGTGCAATCAACCGGCCCAGAAAGTTGGCAGGCGGTTCAGCGTCCAAATCAATGACTGGCAGGGCAGATTGTTCCGACAACGCCGCAATAACCGAGGATTCATCAGCATAGCCCAAACCTTGCAACATCTCGCCAAGGTGTAAATCTTCATGTTGTTGGCGTACCAGCGCCTTGAACAAATCGCCCGCGTCCAACTGGCCGTCCGCCACCAAAATGTCACCGATACGCCGCTCCTGACGCGGGGGCTGTGGTTTGACAGGGTATTCCCTGTTCAGATTACTGGCATTCAAAGACATGTGCTGACCTATTTAGCTAGGTCAAGTTTTGCGCGTCTTAGTTAATTTGTTGTTAAAGTACCAAAAATTTGGTCAGGAAAATCGGTTTTTACATCACATCGATGCAACAAAGCGTTCAAACAGGTAGAAACTATCTTGCGGGCCGGGGCTGGCCTCGGGGTGATGCTGTACCGAAAATACGGGGCGATCTTTCATGCGAATGCCGCAATTTGATCCATCAAACAGCGACACATGGGTTTCAATCACACCCGCCGGCAAGCTGTCACTATCCACTGCAAAACCGTGGTTCATAGAGGTGATTTCGACTTTGCCGGTTTCCATGTCTTTGACCGGATGATTAGCCCCGTGGTGCCCATGGTTCATCTTGAGCGTTTCACCACCCAAAGCAAGGGCAAGCATTTGATGTCCAAGGCATATTCCGAATATTGGCAGGTCTGTAGTCTCCAGAACTTCGCGGATCATTGGCACCGCGTATTCACCGGTGGCCGCCGGATCTCCGGGGCCATTAGACAAGAAAATGCCCTTTGGATTATGGGCCAAAATCTCCTCGGCAGTTGCGGAGGCGGGCAATACCGTGACGTCACATCCGGCAGAGGCGAGGCAGCGCAGGATATTTCGTTTGGCCCCAAAATCAACGGCCACAACCTTCAGGCCCTTGGTGTCCCGTTTGGGGTATCCATCCGGCCAGGCCCACCGCTGTTCGTCCCAAGTATAGGATTGGGCGCAAGTGACCTCTTTCGCCAAATCCTGGCCTTCCAACCCGGCAAAATCGCGTGCTTTTTGCAACAGGGCAGGCAGATCAAACACGCCGTCGGCAGCATGGGCAATTGCCACATGCGGCGCACCTTGTTGGCGGATGGCACGGGTCAGGCGGCGTGTATCAATGCCGCCAACGCCAATGCGGCCCCGTTTGGCCAGCCAAGCAGATAAAGTTTGTTCCGAACGCCAATTTGACGGCTCTGTTGGATCCCATTTTACGATCATTGCACGGGCCACCGGATCCGCGGTTTCGTCGTCCTCAGCCGTGACGCCTGTGTTGCCAATATGGGGAAAGGTGAATGTGATCGCTTGCCCCGCATAAGACGGGTCGGTCATGATTTCCTGATAGCCGGTCATCGCTGTGTTAAAGCAGAGTTCGGCCTGAATCACCCCCGTCGCCCCAAAGCCGCGCCCATAAAAGGTTGTGCCATCTGCCAAGACTAGGCAAGCTGTTGGAATGTCGTTGTTTTCTGGTGTGGGGGCGGGGGCGTTCATCGGTGTGACCTTTGGCAAATTTGCGTGAAACTACGCTTGTGTGCCAAATTGGTCAAGCGAAAGGCGAAAATGAAATGTGTAATCATTACAGCGGCTTAATTCTGAAAATCTTCATTGTCTTGTTGGGAAAATACTTGTAAATTGGGAGCTTACACGTGAAAACCGGGAGAGTTTCATCATGCGTGATCGACTTAATGCAGCGCTAAAAACTGCTATGCTCGACAGAGACAAAAATCGGCTGGCAACCCTGCGGTTGGTAAATGCAGCCATCAAGGACCGTGACATCGCTGTGCGCAGCGATGGCAATTATGATGGCATTGCCGATGACGCAATTTTGGCTGTGATGTCCAAAATGGTAAAGCAGCGCGTGGACAGTGCCAAGATTTACGACGAGGCTGGTCGGCTGGAGTTGGCCGAGCAAGAACGCAGTGAAATCGGCGTGATTGAGGATTTCTTGCCCAAGCAACTGTCGGAGGATGAAATCCGTATTGCGGTGCAAAAGGCGATTACCGAAACTGGCGCCGGTTCGATCCGTGATATGGGCCGTGTCATGGGCACGCTCAAGGCGGCTTACGCTGGCAAGATGGATTTCGGCAAAGCTGGCGGTGCGGTTAAGGAACTGTTGGGCTAACCGCCCTATGGGTACTTCATTCTTGATTTCGCCGCTTTGATTTTGCCCGCCTTTTTCTTACTTTTGGCAACGGCGGTCCACTCATAGGTGTGGCTGCCGGAGGGCGGGCAGGGGCTTTTGTATTTAAAGGCACCTGATTTAACCGTATCACCACCTTTGTAGGTCACAACACCGCCGCCATGTTTGTAATTCGATGCATCCCGGTCTTTCAGGATAAAGCGAATGTATTTGGTGCCGTCGGGCACGTCTTTCAACACAAAAACCGGACTTTTTACCCGATTAGGCTTGCCGCTGGTACATAGTTTCAGGCCATTCCAGTCAAATGTGAAAGAGAATGCAGCTGCCGATTGCGGCAGGAGGCTGGCCGCCAACAGAACCGCAAATGCTTGTGCTTTGGTTTGATTATTCATTATAAACTTCCCTATATGTTCAAATTATTCCAGCGAACGCCATGGTTTTGGCATCAATACCCAGCGCCCATTCACAAAGATCAGCCCGTCATAGGCCAAGCCGGTGGTTTCGCCGGATTTTACAAATTTAAACCGCACGATGGGTTGGTTTGCAATAAAAAATGGCGTGACTTTGCGATAGCCACCCGGGAAAGCATCCGCCGCAACGGCGCGGGATTTCAGTTTTCCGGTGGTTGTTATGACCGTATATAGCTCCACATGTTCAGGCTTGGGGCCGATTTCCACGCCAGGGGTAAACATGCTGTTGTAATTAGCCACCAATTTGCTGGCCAAAGGATCGGCGTAAACCGCGCGGATTTCTGCCTCTGTGGGCTTTAAGGCAGCAGTCAGGGCGGCGCGATCAGCATCGGGTTCAAAGAACCGCAACAGAACGTCGCGGGCCGGTGGGCTGGGCACGACATATTCGGTTTTGGCCGTAATTACAGGGGCCGGCGCAGTCGGGGCTGGTGAGGCCGTTGAGGGGGCCGCAACGATTGCTGTTGGTGCAGGCGCGGGTAATTGCGCCACGGCAAAACTCTCGACTACCTGTTGTAACGGGGCTGTTGGGGCTTGCGCGCACATGGCCTTCAAAGCCTCGAACATGCCGTTCAAATGATCCGCTGTAATAACACGCGGTTGCCCGTCGGTTTTTGCCAGATATCCGGACGCCCAGAAAACCACCAGCGTTTTATCTCCCACATCGCCTGACAGAATAACCTCGTCACAAGGGGCGGATGGATCAAAGGAATCGCGCCCTGCAAAAGCAGATGTAGCGGATAATCCGATTAGGGATTGCAGGAGTACTAGAAACAGAATGCGCAAAATGCCACCTCTTGAAATCAATGATATTGATATTGAGTATAACGTTGCAGTTGCACGGTGCAAGTCGTGGCGCTATTTTCCTTAGACAGCGATAATCGCCCTACAGCATCCGCAAACTGTCCTCAATACGGTTGCGCAGATCCAGCCGCTCATCCGGTGTTAAAAACGCGCCCAGCTCGATTTCGCGCCCAGACCCTGACAGGGTTAGATAGTTCTTCACATGGCGGTTTTTACGGATGTTAACTTGGACCCAATAAGGATTGGCCTGCCAGAATTGGTCGGCTTTACGCGGATTGTAACGGTGTACCGTTATCAGGTCTGCCCAGATATTCAACTCTTCGCATAGGGTGCCGTCATGATTGTTGCGCTGGATGAAATACCACAGCATCCCCAACGCCAACACCAAATGCGGCAACAGGCCCCACCATGCCAGTGACCCTAGCAGGGGCAGCAGCGGTACAGTCAGCATTACCGCCGTAAACCCTATGACGATCACAAACCCCTTAGGAGGCAGGGACCGATGGGGGCGCAGGGTGAAACTGTGCAACGGCGGATCACTGCGTTCTGGCGGCAGCGAAAAGGCCGAGGTTTGCGCCCCGGCCTTTTCGGTGTTTTTAGATTGGCGCATCATACTAATGTGACGAACTTTTGTCCCACATATCCGGCGTAGGAAGCTGCTCGAATGTGTGCTCTGGAGGAGGGTTTGGCAATGTCCACTCCAGTGTTTCCGCATGCTCGCCCCAATAGGCATTCTCTTCGATCTTTTTGCCTTTGAAGATTGTGTAGAACACGATGCCAAAGAACAACAAGAAGGAAGCAAACGACAGGAACGCACCATAAGAGGAGATTTCATTCCAATAGGCGAACTGCTCTGGATAGTCGATGTAACGACGTGGCATGCCTTGGCGACCCAGGAAGTGTTGTGGGAAGAAGGTGACGTTAGTGCCGATAAAGAACATCCAGAAGTGGATTTGCGCCGCAACCTCGGGATATTGACGTCCCGACATTTTGCCGATCCAGTAATAGACACCCGCGAACAGACAGAAGCCTGCGCCGATGGACATCACATAATGGAAGTGCGCCACAACATAGTAGGTGTCGTGATACAGACGGTCAATGGGGGCCTGTGACAGCACGATACCGGTCACACCACCAACGGTGAACATGAACAAGAACCCGATCGCGAACATCATCGGTGCCTTAAAGCTGATGGAACCGCCCCACATTGTCGCAATCCATGAGAAGATTTTGATGCCGGTGGGCACCGCAATCACCATGGTGGCGAGCATGAAGTAGGATTGTTGCGTCAGTGACAGGCCAACAGTGTACATGTGGTGTGCCCAGACAACAAAGCCAAGCGCGCCAATGGCAACCATCGCATAAACCATCGGCAGGTAGCCAAAGATTGGTTTCTTGGAGAAGGTCGAGATCACGTGAGACACGATGCCAAAGCCCGGCACAATGATCATGTAAACCTCTGGGTGACCAAAGAACCACAACAGATGCTGGTACAGAACCGGATCACCGCCGCCAGCCGCGTCAAAGAACGTGGTGCCAAAGTTACGGTCGGTCAGCAACATGGTAATTGCGCCGGCCAGAACTGGCAAAGACAGAAGGATCAGAAAAGCCGTTACAAAGATCGACCAAGCAAACAGCGGTGTTTTATGCAGGGTCATGCCCGGCGCACGCATGTTCAGGAAGGTGGTGATCATGTTGATCGCCCCGAGGATCGACGAAGCACCCGACATGTGAACCGCGAAAATTGCGAAGTCCATCGAGATGCCGCCCTCTGCGGTGGACAGCGGCGCATAAAGCACCCAGCCAACGCCAGACCCCATTTGATCGTTGCCGCCCGGTGCAATCAAGGAGATCGCCGCCAGTGTAACACCGGTGAAATACATCCAGAAAGACAGGTTATTCAACCGCGGGAACGCCATATCCGGCGCGCCGATCATCAACGGCATGAAATAGTTGCCAAACCCGCCAAACAAGGCCGGAATAAACACAAAGAACATCATCAAAATACCGTGGCCGGTAATCAGAACGTTCCAAAGGTGTCCGTTAGGTGTACAGTTTTCAACCGTGCTGGCCAATAGGCTCGCGCCCTCCATACACATGTACTGTACGCCTGGCTCCATAAGCTCCATACGCATAAAAACTGAAAAAGCGACGGCCAAAAGACCGGCGGCACCTGACACAAACAGGTAAAGGATACCAATATCCTTGTGGTTGGTTGACATAAACCAACGCGTGAAAAAGCCTTTCGGCGCGTGGTCGCCATGACCATGGGTGGCTGCATCTGCCATTCGTATTCTCCTGACACGTCTTTTCTTGTTGCCGCGAATCCCCCCTAAAGGTCGTCGCAGTGTCCCGCGTTCTTGGTAAACCAGCCGCCCGCGGTTCTCAACTGTATTAAAGGCCGCAGGGGAGGGTGATTGGTCGCAGAATGCAGTTTCTTTTGAAAAATATCTATTGAAATTGGGATTCGCGCGTCGCAACATTGCTCAACGGAACTGTAAGGGAGTCGATAGGGTGATGGCCAAGGTTATCAAAATTGTCTTATTTGGGCTGTTGTTGGGGATTGAAAACAGTGCTTTTGCCCAGGGTCAACTGCTCCAACCACCCCAATTGGTTCAGATTGTTAACGTGCCTGCCAATGACACACTGAATGTACGCGCCGCAGCTTTGGCGACCTCGAAGGATATTGGTGATCTGCAAAATGGTGTGTCCGTCGAACTGCTGGAGATACAAGACGGATGGGCGCGGATTATCTGGGGCGAAGGTGATGGCTGGATTTCGGCGCGTTATACAAGGGAAACACTGCGCCCAGCCTTGCCTTCCGGTTTACCGCTTGCTCTTGACTGTGGCGGCACCGAACCCTTTTGGGATTTGCGCTTGTATAGATTGGGTACGGTGAGCATTAACGGCGGATCACAACCGATAACCGCCAGCGGCATTTCCAGAAACAACCGCTACGCCTATTTCTTCCAAACCCCGGAGGCGACGGGTGTTTTACGGGCTAAGATTTGTATCGATGGCATGTCCGACAGGAACTATGGCTGGGAGATTGATGTGGTGACGGGGCAAGGGATGTTGTCAGGGTGCTGTCGCGCTATATGACTTTGACCGAAACCATTTTGCACGATACATTTGCGCAAAAATGAATGTGATTTAGGAACAGGAAAAAAGTATGGATGAGCAAGTACACGAGTCAAAGCCACTGCCGGAAATCAATATTGTTGAATTTTCCGATCTCAAGGCGATTTTGGCCAAGGGCTGGATCGACTATAAAAAGGCCCCGGGGTTTGGCATTGTGTTTGGCTTGATTTTTGCGCTTGGTGGAATGGTGATCTATCTGCAACTTATGGTTTGGGGCGAAGGTTGGGGGATATTCTCGGTAATCGTAGGCTTTCCATTGATCGCGCCGTTTTTGGCCGTCGGACTGTATGAGGTCAGCCGCGAGATCGAGCGCGGCGAGACGCCGACCTGGCAACATGTTTTGAATGGTATTTCCACCCAGCGCAGCCGTGAAATCCCGTGGATGGCCTTTGTATCCGTGTTTTTCTTTGGCATGTGGACGTATCTGGCGCATCTGATTTTTGCGCTGTTCTTTGGTCTGAAACCAATGACCAATGTGATGAGCAGCAATTCCATCCTGTTCACCGCGGATGGCCTGATCTTTCTGGCGGTGGGCACCATCGCGGGGGCCGTGATTGCGACTGTGCTGTTTTCAATAACGGTCATTTCGATCCCGTTGATGCTGCACCGCGAGATTGATTTCATCTCTGCGATGATTACCTCTGTCAGCTTTGTTTTAGAAAACAAGATGGTGATGATGGTGTGGGGGCTGATTGTGACGGGCCTGACTATACTGGCGATGACGCCGTTCTTTCTGGGGCTCATGGTGATCTTGCCAGTTCTGGGCCATGCTACTTGGCACCTGTACCGGATTGCAGTTGATTAATGGACCGCGACGGGTTCAACGCATTTTGTAAAGGCCTGCGCGCCACCAGCCATGTGGTGCAATGGGGCAATTCGGATGTCTGGAAAGTGGGCGGCAAGGTCTTTGCCATCTGCGGCTGGAATGACGGCAAAGATGCTTTTACCTTTAAAGTGTCCCCGCTGGCGTTTGAAGTCTTATCAGACTACCCTGGCATCCGCCCCGCGCCCTACCTTGCATCGCGCGGGTTCAAATGGTTGCAACAGTATCAGGAGGGCGGGCTGTCTAACGCGGCGCTGCAAGAACACCTTGTGGCATCTTATGATCTGGTAAAGCAAGGGCTGACCAAGAAGTTGCGCGCGGAGTTGGGGATTTAAGGGGCGCTTTGCGCACGCGTCATCAATTGTATTCACGATAGCAAGAGAACTAGGGCCAGTGCTTTGACATTTGCACCCTTTAGTTAGATCCGTTGTGTACCAATCCAACACAGGGAAAAATTATGAAAAACCTCCTTCTTGCCACTGCCATTTCAGTAATGGCAACCACCGCAAGCGCCGAAGTTATCAAGGTCGCCAGCCCGTATTCGGTGGCTGAAACGCTGGATCGGCTGGAAACCATCGTAAAAGGCGCGGGCGCTAAGGTGTTTGCGCGGGTGGAGCATGCCAAAGGCGCTGAAATGATTGGGCAGGAACTTGCCCCCATGGCCTTGCTGGTGTTTGGTAAACCGGAAATCGGCACCCCTGCGCTGCAAGCAAACCCGCTGTCCGGCTTGATGCTGCCTGCCCGCGTGCTGGGCTATCAGGACAGTGACGGCAAAGTTTGGCTGGCCTATGAAAATCCTGCGGATATGATGGCGCAGTTTGATATTCCAGCGGATGCCAAGGTGGTCAAGGTGCTGACCAAAGTGTTGGGGGGGCTGACGGGTAAGGCTGTGGCAGAGTAATTATCACCCCTTCAATAATTTACTCGCCGCTGCCACATCAATCATCCCGTCATAAAGTGCGCGCCCAGATATTGCCCCGTCCAGGGGCGCGCCGCAATCCTTGAGCGCCTGTAAATCTGCCATTGACGAAACCCCGCCGCTGGCAATTACCGGAATTGAAACCGCATTTGCCAGCGCAGCGGTGGCGGCCACATTCGGCCCCATCATCGCGCCGTCGCGGTTGATGTCGGTATAGATTATCGCCGCCACGCCCGCGTCCTCGAATTGACGGGCGAGGGTTGTGATCTCGATGTCGGTTTCCTCGGCCCAGCCACGGGTTGCGACCATGCCGTTGCGCGCGTCGATGCCCACGGCCACATGGCCCGGGAATGCTTTGGCAGCTTGGCGCACCAGATCGGGGTTTTCAACCGCAACCGTACCAAGGATCACCCGTTCCAGACCCAATTCAAGCCAACGCTCGATTGTCGCCATATCGCGGATGCCCCCCCCAAGCTGGGCCGGCACTTTCACGGTTCGCAGAATTTCCTCTACTGGCGCGGCGTTCACGGGGGTGCCGGCAAAAGCGCCGTTCAGGTCGACCAGATGCAGCCACTCGCAGCCCTGATCCACAAACGCCTGCGCTTGGGCCGCTGGATTGTCGTTAAACACGGTCGATTGGTCCATGTCGCCCTTATACAGCCGCACACAGTTGCCGTCTTTCAAATCAATTGCCGGGTAAAGGATCATGGGATTCGCCGCTCCGTTTTGGTATTTGCCGTGGTCTAGCGGCATCGGCGATGGATTGCAAAGCCGTAGCGTTATTTTACGATGTGCTTGACGGGGCCTAACGCAAGCGCGCAGTATATTGCAATAAAAGGGAGGAAAACATGAAAAAACTAATCATCGCCGCGGCGATTGCGATGCTGGCGACGCCTGTTATGGCGGGGGACCCTGTTGAGGGCATGTGGCGCACCCACGCCAGCGAAGAAACCGGTGGGCACTTGGTTCTGAAGATGGCAAAATGTGGTTCCAAAATGTGCGGTACAATTGTGGCCGCCGTTTCCAAAGACGGCGAAAGTGACCCTAACTATGCCCATCTTGGGAAAAAGTTTATCAGTGGAATGAAAATTGCCGGGGGCGGAGAGTACACCAAAGGCAAGATTTGGAACCCGCAAGAGGATAAAACGTATAAATCAAGCATGACGCTTGTGGGGGATAAGCTGAATGTTGACGGTTGTGTATTGGTCTTTTGTAAACACTACACTTGGAACCGCATGAAGTAATACGGGTGGCGGCCCTCAAGGCCGCCATTGCAAAAAGTTTCTGATAAACCGCAGGCCAGTTGCTTGGCTTTTCTCCGGATGAAACTGGGTGCCGATGATGTTGTCGTGCCCCACAGCTGCGGTGATTTGTTCGCCGTATTCCACCGTGGCCAGCAGGTCAGACGGATTTTCCGGTTTCAAATGGTAAGAATGCACGAAATAGACGTGATCGCCTTTTGAAATGCCCTCAAACACCGGATGATCTGGTGTTTGGGACAACTCGTTCCAGCCCATGTGCGGGATTTTCAGGCAGGGATCGTCGGGCTGTAGTTTGACCACTTCGCCTGGTATCCAGCCAAATCCGGCGTGGCGCCCATGTTCCAGACCAATGCTGGCCATCATCTGCATGCCGACGCAGATGCCCATAAACGGTTTGCCCGCCTTGACCTGTTCCTCAATCGCGCCAAACAGCCCGTCAACCGCGCCCAACTCCCGCCTGCAATCGGCAAAAGCCCCGACCCCGGGCAACACGATACGGTCAGCGCGTCGCATGACATCAGGGTCAGCCGTGACGATGATTTCGCCGCTGCCAATTTCTGCTGCCATCCGTTGAAAGCTTTTCTGAGCCGAACGCAGATTGCCGGAATTATAGTCAGCAATCGCGGTAATCATTCGGACAAAGTACCTTTGGTCGACGGGATCGCATCAGCTTTGCGCGGGTCCGGCTCCAGTGCCATACGCAGGGCTTGGGCCACTGCCTTAAACGCGGCCTCGACAATGTGGTGGCTGTTGAAACCATCCAGCGCCTCTACATGCAGGGTAATGCCGCCCTGCATGGCAAAAGCGGTGAAAAACTCGCGGACCAGCTCGGTGTCAAATGCGCCAATTTTGGCGGTTGGTACATCCACTTTCCACACCAGATAAGGACGGCCAGAAAGGTCCAGTGCGCAGCGTACCAGCGCGTCGTCCATCGGCAGCAAACAAGACCCGTAACGCCGGATCCCCCGTTTGTCGCCAACAGCCTTTGCCAGCGCTTTGCCCAGAGCAATGCCAACGTCCTCGACCGTGTGGTGATCGTCAATGTGCAGATCACCCGTCGCACGCACCGTCATATCAATCAGTGCATGGCGTGATAATTGATCCAGCATATGGTCAAAAAAACCAACGCCGGTTTGATTGTCATAAACGCCGCTACCATCAAGATTGATCGCGACCGAGATTTTGGTTTCGGCGGTACTGCGGCTGATTTCTGCGCTGCGCATGGGATTTGCCTCATGTGTGTTCCACGGCCTTATAGGCTGCGCATCTCTTGGTTCCAAGGGTGGGACGGACTAATTGTGAATTTTTCGTGAAATGGCCCGAATTATCTGTGGTTCGGCATAATTGACGAAGATAGTGCATTATGTCACAAAAATCGGCCGCGAAAAGTTGCATCTTGGGACAGGATCGAGCTAAAAGAACAATCAGGGTGGGAAATACGAACAATGATAGAAAACCTAAGGTCGTTAGCCATTTTGGCCGCTGTTGTAGAGCAAGGCTCGTTTCGCGGCGCAGGGGGGAAGTTGGGATTGTCGGCATCGGTGGTGTCGCATCACATTTCAAATCTGGAAAAACGCTTGGACTGCACTATTTTTCACCGCACCTCGCGGCGGCTGCAACTGACCGACAAAGGTGTGGTTTTGCACAAGGCTGCGCGTGAAATGGTGGATGTCATCAATGGCGGCCTCAATGAAATTTCTGACGCAGATGGCGTGCAGAGTGGCAATTTGCGAATTGCAGTGCCGCAGTTTCTGATCAACAACAAGTTTCAGCATGCGATCGATGGTTTTCTAAGGGCCTATCCAAAAGTCAATATGGATTTGACTATGACGGCAGATATTCAAACGGCAATGGATGGCGATTTTGATGTTCTTGTAACGCGGTGCCACAATATAAACGGAAAAGTCACGGCAACTCGGTTGACCAGCACGCCAATCTGCGCCTTTGCGGCCCCCGATTTGGCCGCCAAAATCAATAAACTACCCTTGACCGATGTTCCGGATCAAATTCCGTTAATGCTGGTGCCAGGATTTAGGCAAATTGACTGGGAGAATGCGTTTTCCAATGGTCTCGGGGGCACGATCCGTATCCCCTCTTTTCGGTTTAAATGTGATGTTCTCTCGCTGGCGTATCAAATGGTCTGTTTGGGAAGTGGTATTGCTGTATTGCCAGAGCAATCGGTTACGGCGGACTTACGGTCTGGACGACTGGTTAAAGTGTTGTCAGAGTTGCACTTGCCGGATCGGGTTTTAAATGTGGTTTTCCCCGATAATGCCGAAAAAACGTCGCTGACGCGGCTGTTTGTCGATCATATCCTGCTTGAATACGCAGCAGATGCCCTGATTGATCAGGTGCGGATGACCGGGTAAATTCGGCAAAAACCTATTGCTGAACACTGTAACACAGGTATTAAAGGGCTATGGTGGATACTCCGGGAAAAATGTCGCTTTGGGCTGTAGAGATTTTTGTGGCGACTGTTGAAGAAGGGTCTGTTTCAACGGCAGCAAAACGGCTTGACACCAGTGTTTCCTCAATTTCACAGCAATTGACCAATCTGGAAACGGCACTTGGCGCGACGCTACTGGACCGCTCAAAGCGCCCGCAACAAGTGACAAGCGCCGGTGCCCTGTTTTTGCGACGGGCGCAGAATATTCTGGCACAGGCCAATCAGGCCAAAGCCGAACTGTCTGCGTTCAACGCCAATCAAACCACCCGACTGCGGCTTGGGATGATCGATGATTTTGATGCAGATGTAACGCCTGCGCTGATGCTGGGGCTGGCGCAGCGCTTGACCGGCTGTCAGTTTTTGCTGGAATCCGGTGGTAGCTATGCCTTGGCTGAAGGGTTGGAAAGCCGCTCGCTTGATGTGATCGTGGCTGCTGATATGGAAATCACCGCCCCTTGGATGGTTGTCCATCCCTTGTTGCGAGATCCGTTTGTTGTGGTGGTTAAAAAAGGCTTGATTGACACAGGGCAACCGATCTTGCCGCAACTGCTGACGCATCCGTTTATCCGTTATTCTTCGCGCCAAATGATGGGCCGCCAGATTGAGGCGCATTTGTTACGCGCGGGCCTGTCTTTGCCCAACCGGTTTGAATTTGACAGTTATCATGCCCTTTTGGCCATGGTGGCAAATGGTGCCGGCTGGGCGATAACCACGCCGCTCGGCTATCGGCGCGCCCGGCGGTTTCACAGCGAAGTGGATATGATCCCGCTGCCGTTCAAATCCCTGTCGCGCAATATTTCCCTGATTGCCCGAGGCGATGCGCTGGCGGGCATACCCGAAGATATCGCGCAGGATTTGCGCGCGATGATCAAACGGATGCTGGTGGACCCGTGTGTTGCCCAATATCCATGGTTGTCGGATGAATTGCGGGTGCTGTGAGTGTAACTCGGGTTTGATGCGCTCCGCGCGGGGATATTTAAAAGAACAAAGAAAGGTTTAAAGCGCTGTCTCAATGGCCAAGATCATAAGCTGACTCTAACTGAACGCGGATCGCTCTAGGCGGCTTTTGCCTGAACCACCTGATTGACACAGGCCAGCAATGCGTCGGCGATTTGATCGACGTCCGCAAGGCTGAGCGAGGCGGGCAAGCGTAGATCACAGGCGCGCATTAACATGGCGCGGGTTTGCGGCAACTCTGGCAGATCTTTGATGAATTTCCAGTTCCAGAACACGCGGGCGTTTTCGGTGTGGAGGCCGAAGATTTGCAGCGGTAGGCCAAGGCTTGCGCTGCTGGCCATCAATGCCCGGGCTTGGGGTTCTGACATATCTTCCAGCAAGAACTGAATGCTGTCCGGTGCGCGGTGCTCGGGTTTCAGGGCTGGGGGGACAGTCAGGTTGGGATGGCTATTTAGGCGCGCTGCCAGATGCTCGTGATTGCGCAAACCATTTGCCGCGCGGCGCGGAACCTCTGCCAGTTGTGGTCTTATCACAGTGGCCGACAGATTGTTCATACGGGTGTTGTAGAGCGGCAGGGTGTTTTGGTATTTGGCAAAGCAATCGGTGTCGCAGCCGTGTTTTTGCCAGTTATTCTCATAGGCACCGGACATGATAACCGCCTTGGCGATGATGTCCTCGTCGTCGGTCACCAGAATGCCGCCTTCACCGCCGTTGACCAGCTTGTAGGATTGAAAGCTGAAACAGCCAACGACGCCCATGGTGCCGATTTTTTGGCCGTTCCAAGTCGTGCCCAGAGAATGTGCTGCATCCTCGATCACCGGAATACCTTTGGCGGCGCATAGGCGCAGGATTACATCCATGTCGGAGGTGTGCCCGCGCATGTGCGAAATCAGCACTGCGCCAATATCATCCGTCAGTTTGGCGGCAAAATCCGCCATATCCATGCGGAAATCATCGCCGACCTCGACCAAGACCGGCTGGCAATTGGCATGAACCACAGCCGAGGGCACGGCGGCAAAAGTAAAGCCCGGAATGATCACTTTGGCGTTCGGTTTCAGATCCAGTGCCTTGAGAGTCAGGAATAATGCAGCAGAACAGGAGGCCACAGCCAGCGCAAAACGGCTGCCCATCATTTCGGCGAATTCCTGTTCCAACAGGGTGACAGGCGCATTTTCCTTGGCGGTATACCGAAATAGATCACCCGTTTGCAGCATCTTCTCGATGGCTTCGCGGGCTTGTGCCGGGATCGGTTCGGCCTGTTGCAGGTTTTTCATGCTCGTTCACCTTTATTAAATTAGGTTTTCAGAAAAGCTGTAACAGGCAGGGGTGGCCTTGCCTAGCCAGAAAACGCAACGCCTTGCCCTGATCGGCCAATTATCGCACATTGGCCCATGTGTGGACGTTTTGCCCTGACCCTACCTTTGGATGCCGTTGCCGGCTGGTTTGATGCCGTGCAGGTCAAGGCCGATTTTGATGTCCCCAAATATAATATCTGCCCCACGCTAAAAATCCCTGTTGCTGTGAGTTTCGAGGGCGCGCGCCAGTTGGTTTCGATGCGTTGGGGGTTCATTCCAAATTGGTACAAGGCGCCAAATGATGGCCCGATGCTGATAAATGCCCGCAGCGAAACCATCGCCGAAAAACCAGCTTTTCGCGCTGCTGCCAAGGCGCGGCGCTGTTTGATTCCGGCCAGCGGGTTTTATGAATGGCAGCGCGAACAAGGTAAGAAACTGCCGTGGTATTTCAAGCCAAAGGCAGGTGAACTAATGGCTTTTGCCGGCATTTGGCAGGTCTGGAAAGACGCGGAAGACCAGCGCCTTGTGACCTGCGCCATGGTGACAACCGAGGCGGGCAACGAGATGTCGGCCATCCATCACCGAGAGCCGGTTGTCGTGCAGCGCGGCGATTTCGGGCTGTGGTTGGGGGAACAGGGCCACGGTGCGGCGACGTTGATGCTGGCAGCAGGGGAGGGGTTCTATCGTAAACACCGGGTTGGCTTGGCGGTAAACTCTGGCAGGGTAGAATCAGCGGCGTTAATTGAACCTTGGCAGGAGTGAAACCAATCGCGCAAACGGCACTTGATGTGTCGCTTGATCCTCGAATCTCGTAGAAAAATGGTGCTGTGAGGGAGGATTGAACTCCCGACCTCGTCATTACCAATGACGCGCTCTACCACTGAGCTACCACAGCCCAGTGCGGTGAGCGGGTTTTTAGCGAAAATTGCGTGGAACGCAAGCGTTATCTGGACCCTTTTTGACGGGTGCTATAGACAGTTCCGCATGACACAGGATAACGCAGACAATACAGGCGCAAAATCACGCAAAGAACTGGCCGCCGAACAACGGGCAGAGCGGCTGCGCAAGCAGTTGCGGGATAATTTGCAGAAACGAAAAGCACAGGGGCGGGCGCGTAAAGCATCGCCGGATAAGGGCTAGGGCATAAGATGGACAGTATACTGGTACGGGGCAACGGCCCGCTGAACGGGGTTATTCCGATTGCGGGGGCCAAGAATGCCAGTCTGGCGTTGATGCCGGCAACTTTGCTGAGCGATGAGCCGTTGACGCTGACCAATACGCCGCGCTTGTCGGACATTAAGACTATGGGCCAGTTGCTCGAATCACTGGGCACCGAGGTATCCAGCCTGGATGAGGGGCGCGTCGTCGTTTTGTCGAGCCATGGGGCGGACAACCCGTTAGCGCATTACGATATTGTACGGAAAATGCGCGCCTCGAACCTTGTTCTTGGGCCATTGCTGGCGCGCCATGGCAAGGCGATTGTATCGCTGCCCGGTGGCTGTGCCATTGGCGCGCGCCCGATGGATATTCACGTTACAGCACTGGAAGCCATGGGCGCAGTGATTGAATTGAAAGACGGCTATCTGCATGCGGATGCGCCAAATGGCCTAAAGGGAGCGGTGATTGATTTTCACTTTGCCTCCGTTGGCGCGACTGAAAACGTGATGATGGCCGCGACTTTGGCCAAGGGCACCACAGTGATTAACAACGCCGCGCGGGAGCCGGAAATCATTGATCTTGCCGTTTGCCTGCGCCGCATGGGCGCGCAGATTGATGGCGATGGCACGGGCAGCATTACCATTCAGGGCGTTGAGCGCCTGCACGGGGCCACGCATCCGGTGGTTTCTGACCGTATTGAGTTGGGCACCTATATGCTGGCGCCTGCCTTTGCGGGGGGCGAAGTTGAGTTGTTGGGCGGGCGGCGTAATCTGCTCGAGGCATTTTGCCAGCGCCTTGAAATGGCCGGCGTTGAAATTACTGAAACCGAAAAAGGCCTGAAAGTTGCCCATAAAACCGGGCGGGTGCGCGCGGTGGACATTAAAACCGAGCCGTTCCCCGGCTTCCCAACCGATTTACAGGCGCAAATGATGGCGTTGATGTGTACTGCTGACGGGGTGTCCACCCTTGAGGAAACCATTTTTGAGAACCGCTTCATGCACGCGCCTGAACTGGTTCGCATGGGGGCGCGGATCGATGTGCAGGGCGGCTCGGCCATTGTAACCGGCGTGGATCGCCTGCGCGGGGCGCCGGTCATGGCAACCGATTTGCGGGCTTCGGTTTCTCTTATTTTGGCGGGTTTGGCGGCTGAGGGCGAAACCGTGGTGTCGCGGGTCTATCACCTTGATCGCGGTTATGAACGGGTCGAGGATAAGCTATCGGCTTGTGGTGCCAATATCGAGAGGATTACCGAGTGAGCGATGCGGATGCAAAATTTGAGGATGGCGCGCAGAAACCGCTGCGGTTGCGCGCGCTCGATGCGGATGACCTGTCGGTGATTTCAGCGGTTCTGCAGGACGCGGTTCTGCCCACGAGCGAGCTGAACTGGAACCCGATGATGCGCCGCTTTGCTATGCTGGCAAATCGTTTCCGTTGGGAGGATCGCAACGCCGCCGAGAAGCAGCAACGCGGGTTTGAGCGGGTTCAGGCCATGGTGGTCGTTGAAAACATTCAAAAAGTATCCTCAAGCGGCGTGGATTTGAAAGACAAAGAACAGGTTCTGTCGGTTCTGTCTGTCACCTTTACCGAGGGGGACGATGCGGATGGTGAAATATTGTTTACACTGGCCGGCGACGGGGCGATTTCCTGCAAAGTTGAGTGTTTGGATATTTCAATGACCGATGTAACCCGCCCGTACGGTGCTATTTCAAATGCCGCCCCGCAACACGATCTTTCATAAGGCGCCGCTATGCCGATTTTTCTAAATACCCGTGATGCCGACTTTGAGTCTGATTTCACCACATTCCTTGGGTCAAAACGCGAATCTGACAGTGACGTGGACCACATCGTTGCCGAAATCATCAGCGACGTGCAGGCGCGCGGCGACGCGGCGGTGTTGGAATTGACTGCCAAATTTGACCGCCTTGAGCTGACGCCGGACACAATGGCCTTTTCCAAGGCTGAAATAAACGCCGAGATCGCCAAGGTGCCTGTGGCCGAGGGGGAGGCCCTTAAACTCGCCGCTACCCGCATTCGCGCCTATCACGAACGGCAATTGCCGACCGATGCTTGGTGGCAGGACGGCAGCGGCGCGTGGTTGGGATGGCGTTGGTCTGCGGTGGAAACCGCGGGCCTGTATGTGCCCGGTGGCTTGGCGTCTTATCCCTCGTCTGTGTTGATGAATGCCATTCCGGCGAACGTGGCAGGGGTGGAAAATCTGGCTATTTGTGTGCCAACACCGGATGGCGTGGTCAATCCGCTGGTGTTGCTCGCGGCGCGGCTGTCTGGCGTGGAAACCGTTTACCGTATTGGCGGCGCACAGGCGATTGCGGCGATGGCTTATGGCACGCAAACCGTTCAGAAGGTTGATAAAATCACTGGTCCGGGTAATGCCTTTGTAGCGGCGGCCAAGCGGCGGGTATTTGGCATTGTTGGCATTGATATGATCGCTGGCCCGTCGGAAATTCTGGTGATCGCCGATAAGGATAACAACCCCGACTGGATCGCGGTTGATTTGCTGTCACAGGCAGAACACGATGAAAATGCGCAGTCTATCCTGATTACGGATGATGCGGGTTTTGCCCAAAAGGTTACGCAGGCGGTTGAAAAACGGCTCAAAACTCTGGAACGGCGCAAAATCGCAGCGGTGAGCTGGCGTGATTTTGGCGCGGTGATTGTGGTTTCGGATTTAGACGAGGCGGCGAAGCTATCGGATAAAATTGCTCCAGAACACCTTGAGCTGTGCGTTGCAAGTGCCGAGGATTACAGCAAAAAAATCAGACATGCCGGCGCGATTTTTATCGGAGCATGGACGCCGGAAGCGGTGGGAGATTATGTCAGTGGTCCCAACCACGTCCTACCCACGGCCCGTTCTGCAAGGTTTTCCTCCGGCCTGTCGGTGCTGGATTTCATGAAACGCACCACACTGGCGCAACTCACCCCCGAAGCCTTGAGCGCCATCGGCCCGGCGGCGGAAATCCTCGCTAAATCCGAGAGCCTGGAGGCCCACGGCCTGTCGGTGCGCGCCCGTTTGGACCAGATTAACAGCGGAGTCGATGATGCCTGAACTCTCTCACCTGACCCATATCGAGCTGGACGATACCGGCCTGCCAGCGCCCACCTCCGACGTGATGCGCGAACGCAAAGTGGCGCTGTTTGATTTGCTGGAGGAGAATGTTTTCGGCCTCGCGACACGCGGCGATGTGGTTCCGCCAGCGGGGCCGTATCAGCTGTTCATCTCGATCAAAGACCGGCGTCTTGTGCTGGATGTGCGGACCGAAGACGGAGTAACAGCCGCAGAGTTTCACCTGTCGGTTTCACCGCTCAAACAAGTCATCAAAGACTATTTCCAGATTTACGAGAGTTATGTTGACGCCGTAAAACGCCTGCCAGCCGCCCAGATCGAGGCAATCGACATGGGGCGTCGCGGCATCCACGACGAGGGTTCCCGTCAATTGATCGAGCGCCTAGAGGGCAAAATCAACACCGATCTTGCCACCGCGCGGCGCCTGTTCACGCTGGTCTGCGTGCTGCATATGCGCGGTTAGGGCAGGGGCATGGCCAAATCCAACCCGAGTTCTGTGTTGTTCTGCTGCGATCACAATTCGATCCGCTCGCCCATGGCCGAGGGCCTGTTAAAGCAGCACATCGGTACAAAGATTTTCGTGCAATCTGCGGGGGTTAAGGGCGATATGGACATCGACGGCTTTACCATTGCCGTCTGCCGAGAAGTCGGGGTCGAACTGTCCCGCCACCGCGTACGTTCGTTTGATGACCTGATGGAATGGGGCGATGATCTGGATAGTTATGACCTGATCGTGGCATTGTCGCCAGCCGCCCAACGCCGCGCACTGGACTACACCCAACATTTCGCGCTGGAGGTAGAATATTGGCCCACAATGGACCCATCCGGCTTTGGCGACGAACGCGACGCCAAGATGGCGCGGTATCGGGAATTGCGCGAGCAGTTGGCCGCGCGGATTAAGGCGCGGTTTGTGGTGTAGCGGTGATTTATTGCGGCAAAGAATGCCGAAATAAATCATCCTAATCACACTTACAAAACCTCTAGGTTGCTGGGCGGTCTATGGCTAGAAAAGTGCTAAATCAAAGTTGAATACGAAGTTTGATTCAGACAAATCGGCCAGCAATATGTCTTCCAGTACGAGGAGAACTGGGTCTAATTCGCTGATGCTGAGGTCGAGCACAACATTATTGTCGCTTTGATAAATCGTTAACGCTTCAAAAGAAGAAACTATAGCGCTGTCCGAGAATGCAATTACATCACCCAATTCGCCGTCGACGTCGAAATCGGTTATTATGGATTCGTCTTCGAATGATTTAAGCCAAAAGATATCTGCACCTGCACCGCCGGTCATGATTTCGAAACCACTTCCTAAAACAAATACATCGTCACCTTTACCGCCGAACAGCGTGTCTTCACCTTCACCTCCGAACAATATATCGTTGCCTCCACCCCCGAACAGCTTGTCGTTGCCGGCCTCTCCAAGGACAAAATCGGCCCCTCCACCCCCGAACAGCTTGTCTTTGCCGGTTCCTCCAAAGATTTTGTCGGCCCCTCCATCACCCGAAATACTATCTTTGCCAGCGTCGCCGATCATCAAATCTTTGCCGGCACCGCCGCGCATTCTGTCATTACCAGCGCCGCCGCTCATAGAGTCGTTGCCGCCGTCGCCGAGCATCAAGTCATTACCGGCGTCGCCGTTCATAGTGTCGTTGCCTTTTCCGCCTACCACGCGGTCGTTGCCTTTACCCCCAAACAAGTAGTCATTGCCACCATCACCACGGAGTTTATCGCCCCCATCTTCGCCAATTAAGAAGTCTTTCCCGCCGTTGCCTAACAAAACGTCATGGCCTTTACCACCATAGAGAGTATCGCCCCCGCCGCCGCCAGATAAGCTGTCATTGCCGCTGCCGCCAGCCAATCCGTCATTGCCCCTGCCGCCAGACAAGCTATCATCGTCGCCGCCACCACCCAATACGTCATTGCCGCCGCCGCCAAACAAAGTGTCAAAGCCATCATAACCAACGAGCGTGTCATCCCCGCCGCCTCCGCCCATAACGTCGTTTCTTTTGCCGCCGAGGGCGAAGTCGCCGAAATTAGAGCCGAGTACGTTAACGCTGTAGGCATGGCTTTTGCCAAAATCAATTTCCATACCGCTGGACGCGTCTTCGCCAGAGATCAAGTAACCATGACCCGCTATCAGTCCATCCCATAAGGGGTGATTACCGGTATAATAATCTTTAAATGCGGCTAAAACCTCTAGAAAGTCGAAATCTAGATTAGACCATTTCGCAATTGTGTTACCGGCGTCGTCCTCAAAACGCATGTCGGTAATTTGCCCTGCGGCTGCAGAATCCTGTATGAACCCTGTGCCGGAAAAAAACGTTTTGTAGCCGGTATCTACTTGCGTGAGCACAAACTCTTCATTGGTCTGGCCACTTGCGGCAAAAGCATTCACCGCTGTATCCGGGTCTGTCGCAGCTGGTGAAATATAGTCGGAAATGGGACCGAGGTAATCAATCTTAATAGAATGCATTGGTAGTTTCCCCTAGGTGTTTACTTGATGATCGTTTGAAATGCTGTAAGCCGGATAACAAGAAATGTAGGCAGATTGTTCGATTGAAATCGAGACTGGCTAGCAGCATAAGGTTTGGTTGAACAGAATTCCCTTTATTAAAAGTGTCAACTCTTTCGTAAAAGCTTGCAAAGTTGCTCATGAATTTCAATCACATGGTGATCTGCCGGTCAAGCGCGAACATTTCCGCGCCCCTTTCGCTTGAGGGTAATGGCTCAAGCCAAAACCATCAATTTGGCTGCAATTTTCCCCATTCCCAGTTTCCCCTTGAATTTCCCTCATTTTCGGCCCATGTAGCACCCGCGTTCAAGGACTCTCTTGAACAACAAAATTTACGGAGCAAACATGGCCAAAGAAGAACTTCTCGAGTTTGATGGTGTCGTTGTCGAGTTGCTGCCCAATGCGACATTTCGGGTAAAGCTGGAGAATGACCATGAAATCATCGCCCACACGGCGGGTAAGATGCGTAAGAACCGGATCAGGGTTCTGGCTGGCGACAAGGTTCAGGTGGAAATGACACCTTACGACCTGTCCAAAGGCCGCATCAACTATCGTTATAAGTAACATGCAACTGGTGCTTGGCTCTGCCAGCCCGCGTCGTGCCGAGCTGCTTGCGCAAATCGGCGTGGTGCCCGTGGCCGTGCGTCCGGCTGATATTGACGAGACGCCCCGCAAAGACGAGCAACCGCGCATCTATGCCCGCCGTCTATCGGTGGAGAAGGTAGCGGCGGTTGCGGCTGACCAAGATACCGCAGTGCTTTGCGCTGATACGGTTGTTGCTGTTGGGCGGCGCATTCTGGGCAAGCCAAATGACGCGGATCAGGCGCGAACTTACCTTAAGCTTTTGTCAGGCCGTCGCCACCGTGTGATTACCGGCGTGGCGTTGAAACTTGGCCAAAAAATCTGGCAGCGCGATGTGGTCACTTCCGTGCAATTCAAGCGCCTGTCAGAGTCGGAAATCACCGCCTATCTTGCCAGTGATGAGTGGCAGGGCAAGGCGGGTGGTTATGCTATTCAGGGCAGGGGGGCGATGTTTATCCCCTCGATTAACGGCTCATACACCAATGTTGTCGGCCTGCCGCTGGCGGAAACCGCCGCCATGCTGACGGGCGCCGGATTTGATGTGTTAGGAAGTTGGACATGAAAAAAGGCCGTATCGTATTTCTGGATCAAATTGAGGGGCGTGACTGCGCGGCCCTTGTGCAAGACGGTGTGTTGCAAGACCTGATCGTGGCCCCGTTGAACGACCCGCGCCCGCAACCCGAGGCCATTTATCGCGCCAAAGTAATGCGCCCGATGAAAGGCCAGCACGGGGTGACGGTTGATCTGGGGCAGGGGCAGACCGGTTTTCTAAAGCAGGCCAAGGGCCTGTCACCGGGCGATATGCTGTTGGTGCAGATCGCGACCCACGCCGAGCGGTCCAAATCACCGCCCGTCACCACAAAGCTGCTGTTCAAGAGCCGTTATGCCATCCTGACGCCCGATGCACCGGGCCTTAACATCGCCCGCAAAATCCGCGACGATGATGAGCGCGACCGCCTGATGGAAGTAGCGCATGAGGCGCTGCACGGCGCGGATAAATCGCTCGGCCTGATTCTGCGCTCCGCCTGCGAGGAGGTCGACACGGACACCCTGTTTGACGACATCACTGACATGCGGCAATTGGCCGAGGGGGTGCTGGGTGAAGCGAGTGACAAGCCGCAAATGCTGATGGAATCCCCAAGCCCTGCGACCCGCGCCTGGCGCGATTGGGGAGAGCCGGAGCCCGATGAGGTCGTGCAAAACGAGGGTTGCATGGAACTTGTGGGGGTGCGTGATCTAATTGACCAGTTGTATCAACCTCTTGCGCCGCTACCGTCAGGTGCCTCGATGATCATTGAGCCAACTTCTGCGCTGATAGCCGTTGATGTGAACACCGGCAGCGATTCGTCTCTTGGGGCCGGTCTTAAGGCCAATATGGCCACTGCGCGCGATCTGCCGCGCCTCTTGCGCCTGCGCGGGTTGGCCGGGGTGATTGTCATTGATTTCGCCCCGATGCCGCGAAAAGATCGCCGCGCGCTGGAACAAGCCCTTGGCCGTTCCCTGCGCAGCGACGGCATTGACACAATTCTTGTTGGCTGGACACCTTTAGGCCATTTTGAGCTGCAAAGAAAACGCGAACGCATCCCGCTGACCGAGGTTTTGCCGCAATGAGCTGCCCAATCTGTAAAAAAGACAACGACCCGAAATACCGTCCGTTCTGCTCTAAACGCTGCGCGGACGTAGATCTGGGGAAATGGCTGAACGGAAGCTATGCAATTCCCTCTGCTGGCACTGACGAAGAAGACGGAATTTCGTCTGATTTGACCCCGATGCAACCAAAGTTGCATTAATCCAAATTTCCCCCTTGCCAGCCGCCAAACCCTATCATAAAACGCGCGGACCCAAGGTGATAACCTTACTCGTGCCCGAGTAGCTCAGGGGTAGAGCAGTGGACTGAAAATCCTCGTGTCGGTGGTTCAAATCCGCCCTCGGGCACCATTTAAAATTAACAAAAACAATATGTTGCGTGCTTTTCGTAATGCAGTAAAAACACTGTGTTTGTGCGAAAACAGCTAGCGCAGTGCTAGCACAGTCGGTTTTGAGCTCTTTTAGAACAATTGGTTACCCGCGTAGCGCCGTGCACCTAGCACAAACCTAGCACAGGAGCCTAGGGCGTAGACTCATAAATACCAAATTACGATTGCAGCCAGGTGGGCGGCAGCAAGGAACGTTTCAGGGCAGCGAAAGGTTCGTAATGACAGGGATCGCCAATCTTTGATGCGGTTAAAACAACGCTC
>JAJRPO010000020.1 GCA_024280735.1 Alphaproteobacteria bacterium
AAAATGTGTTGCGGGCGCACCCCGTTTGAGACCATGATAGAGGGCAAGGAGATTTGGAAGGAAAAGTTCGTGAACTAAATTTGACCTGACAAATGCCGCCTAAAAAACGGTAACTGTCAGATCAGGTCTGAACCACTACAGGTTATATTCAGATTTTAACCGCTCGCAAAGACACCACCAGCATCCATGCTGGCCATCGTCATTGGTAATTCCAGAGCTGCCTGCGCCCGAATTTCCGCAACTTTGATCTGCGCTGCGTTCGCAGCTGCTTCGTCCGGGTATTCGGTAACAACGCTAAAGGACAAATTACCGGTCCGAATCATCTGAACACGAGATGCGCCCACAGACATGATAAGCGGCACAAATTTGTCTCGTGCGATTGCTTCAAGTTCGGCGTTCCATTCCGTTGCCGTCCAATGCGATATTGATGCGTATGCCATTTTTCTCTCTCCATTAAGTACGATCTACTCAGCCTTGCATACTCCGACTAAAAGCCAAAGCTTTTTTGAAGGCCTATTTGGTTCCCCTTGGATTGTTTGCTGCAAGAATCAAAAATACTGAACGAAATTGACGATTCGGCAAGATCAATCGAGGAAAAATTCGCAACGCTTCAAAAACTAGGGGCTATTCACCCCTTGAAAATTGAAATCGCCCAACACTGTCAATTATCTGATGCGGCGAATAGCGTTTATTCAAATCAAAGCGGCGTAGAATCTGTTCGCTTCCATAGTATCTCGCACAATTTTCCACCGCACAACCACTCGCAAACGGGTAAAGATGACCCCTGACCGAGGCCAGCCGGCTGTTAACACGTAAATTTCAACGAAGGGCTGCTTCGATATTGCCGCCATCTACCGTCATGACATGCGCCGTTGTGCGTTCGCTTTGCGCAAGACTGACAAATGCTTTTGCAACATGTTTGGCCTCGACTTCGCGCCGTATCAGGTTTCCGGCCATATAGGTTTCTTCATCAATACCGCGTGCTTTGGCCCGTTCGGCCACGAAGGCTTCATCAAGCAAGCCAGACCTGATGCGGTCAGCGTTGATCCCGTTAACCCGCACCCCTTGTGGCCCAAGTTCCAGAGCAAGTTGGCGCAAGAGGAAGAAAGTTGCCGCTTTGGGAATGCCGTATGCACCAAAGCCTTTTCCTGGATTAACGGCTTGTTTCGAGACGTTGAACAGCAGTTGCCCACCACGCCCCTGCGCTTCAAACACAGCGACCGCAGCTTTGGAAAAGGTTTGATGCGCGAAGAAATTCAACTCGAAACTTTTACGTAACACAGCGTCGTCAAGGGCTGACATTTCTCCGGTCCACGCGGCACCTGCGTTCGAGACCAGAATATCCAACCCTCCAAAATGCTGCACACAGGCATCAACCGCCCGCCCAGCGGCACCCTGCCCGGTAATGTCGAGAGTAATCCCGCCATGCCCTTTGCCCAGTTTTGACAAAGCGGCCTCCAGTGCTTTTGGTTCAAGATCCACAAGGAATATATTGGCCCCCAACGCTGCAAATTCCTGCGCGGTCGAGAGGCCAATAGCACCGCCACCGCCGGTAACCATTACGACCCGGCCCTGAAAATAGGGCGCTGCTTTTGTATCAAGTTTAGCCTGCTCCAGTGACCAATATTCCATATCAAACAGAATTTCTGTGTCGATTGGGCGGAACCCGCCACAGGCCTCGGCGTTCGACATTACAGTGATGTTTTGTGCCGCCAAATCAGAAACCGCGCTGGCGGCGCTGGCATCATCCGACATCCCAACAACCCCGAGACCCTCAATCCACGCCAATTTGGGGGTTGGCATCAGAAGGGTTTTCTCGTCCTCTTCAAAACGGGCGGCATTTCCCTTAAAATATGCTGTGTATTCTGCAATGTAATCGTCAACCGCTTGACGGACAGATTCCCGCCCTTTGGAAAGAGTATCAGCGGTTAGATACAGGGGATAATTTTTCGTTCTGATAACGTGATCGGGCGTCGCAACACCGCGACGCGACAGGTCGCTCAGATCACTCCGCTCAAAGAATTCCTGAACATTTTCACCGTTCCGCATATCCATAATCGGCATGGCGTAATCGGGGTTTCCGGTAAAGTCGGCGTTTGCATCCCCAATTATCCCGCGTAACATTGGCAGGATTTTAGCTGCATTTGCCGACATTTCAGACGATTTTCCAACGGCTTTTTTCAGAACGACTCCGCTGGTATTTTCCAGCCATGTTTCTACCATGTTGGTGTGTTCAATCAGCCGATCATAGGACTGTTTGGCAGAATCTCCGAATGCAACATGCCCGTGGTTGATCAATATAAAACCTTCAGCGTCTGGGTTGGCGTCCTGAATATCCGCCACGACTTTAGCCAGATCAATCCCTGACATGATGAAGGGTATGCATACCAAGCGTTCGCCAAATATCTCACGTACCACCTCCGTGACATTGGGCAGGTCAGCAAGGGAGAGCATCGCAGTCGCGTGTGTGTGGTCGATATATTTATGCGGCAAAAACGCATGTAACAGTGTTTCCACCGAAGGATTGGGGCAGCTTGCATCAAGCAGATTTGACCGTAATACATTGACCATGCATTCGTCGCTCAAGGCATCGAGTGACCGCAATTCAAGCAGTGGGTCGAGGCGTACAGCGGGTAGACCGGCAGCTTCTATCGATCCTAAATTCCAACCGCTACCTTTGATATGTAAAACGTCCATCTCATTGCCGAAAACATCCAGGCGCTTGAGTTTACAAGAAGTGTTGCCGCCGCCATGCATAACGAGGTTCTCATCTTGGCCAATAATCCGCGAGGAATAAACGCGAAGTGCCAATTCCTGATCCGCAGTGTTGCTGCCTGCTGCATCAACAAATTTAATTGCGTCAGCGTCATTCCATCTGTTAAGGACCATTGTCAATTCACCTTTATAACCATGCTAGTTTCCGCCCTTAAAACACACTTTTTGACAATTGTCAGCATATAGTGTCATATATATAAAAAGGACTTAAAATGGCTGGTACAACACGGAGACGCACCGTAGGGCAAGTGAGCGGCGAGAGCATCGTAATCGAAGCGGCGTGGATGTATTACCACGACGGATTGAACCAGTCCAAAATTGCCAAGCTGCTTAAGGTATCACGCGCAACGGTGGTCAACTACCTCCAGGAAGCCCGAGAGCGCGGGTATATTCGCATCTCATTGGCACCGGAAGTGTTCACGAACCATCAACTGGCGCAGGAATTACGGGATAAATTTGGATTGCAGGCAGCATTTGTTCTGCCCACCGGGATTAACACTGAGGAGGAATCCTTGATGCGCGTGGCGCGCGGTGCCGCGGAATGGTTGCCAAGTTTGTTGACACGCGGTGACAAATTGGGTGTTGCATGGGGGCGCACGGTTTATGAAGTCGCCGAGGCGATTGAACAAACGGCAACCAAGGACGTGACAGTCTCTCAATTGGTTGGGTCCATGGCCACACCTTACGGGTTTACCGCTGAAATTTGCTCGGCGCATATGGCGCAGAACCTCGGGGCAAAATGCATCAACTTGCACGCGCCTGCAGTTCTGAGCGATCCGGACCTGGCGGCGCGCCTTCGGGCCGAGCCGATCATTCATGCTCAGCTAGAAGCGCTTAGCCATTGCAACAAAGCTATTTTTGCAGCGGGTTCTTGTGCGCCTGACAGCCATATTGTTAGCAGTGGTGTTGCCTCAAACGAGGATCTTGACTGGTACGTAAATCAGGGGGCAACAGGTGTTCTTTGTGGCCGTTTCATCAATGCAGAAGGGCACCCGATAGTGGGGAAACTTGACGACCGCATGATCGGCGTAGAACTTGATAAACTGCAAGGGCTGGATATGGGGCTATTGGTTTCGGACGGAGCTGACAAAGTTATTCCAATGATTTCCGCAATTGCGGGCGGATACGTTACCCATGTTGTCACAAGTAACGAAACCGCCCGGCTGATGTTAAAGGCGGCTACTTAATCCAGAACTCGCTCGGGGAACAGCGCGGCCAAACCCTCTGGTGATGCTTCGCAGATACCGCGTTCGGTAATCAGGCCAGTCACCAGCCGTGCAGGTGTTACGTCAAACGCAGGGTTTCCGCCCGGCGTGCCGTCGGGGCAAATTTGAACTTGGCCAACGGTGCCGTCATCCAGCTTTCCCCAAACTTTGGTCACTTCATCGCCATGGCGTTCTTCGATCGGAATTTCAAGAACCCCGTCCTTAACGGTCCAGTCGATGGTCGGGGACGGAAGTGCCACGTAAAACGGGATGTTGTTATCCTTGGCTGCAAGGGCTTTTAGGTAGGTGCCAATCTTGTTGCAAACATCTCCGTGCGCCGAGGTCCGGTCTGTGCCAACAATAACCATATCAACTTCGCCGTGCTGCATCAGATGGCCCCCCGCGTTATCCACGATCAGGTGGTGTGGCACACCGTGGCTGTCCATTTCCCAAGATGTCAACTGTGCACCCTGATTGCGCGGGCGGGTCTCATCAACCCAGATATGCACCGGAATCCCAGCCTCGACAGCGTGATACATCGGCGATGTTGCCGTGCCCCAATCAACCGTTGCCAGCCAACCGGCATTGCAGTGGGTCAGGATATTCACGGGTTCGCCCGGTTTCTTGGTCGCCGCGATTTTCTTGATGATCTCTAATCCGTGCAACCCGATTTGGCGGTTGCACTCTACGTCCTCGTCACTGATTTCAAGTGCCCGTTTGTGGGCGACAGCGGCCCGTTCTTCTACGGGAATATCTTTCAGCAGGTCGCGCATTTCGTTCAACGCCCAACGAAGATTGATCGCGGTGGGACGGGTCTCGTGCAAAACGTCCCATGTCTCATTCAGCGACGCATCTGAAGCGTCGCGCTTCATTTCCTCGGATACGGCGAAGGCCGCAGTCGCTCCAATAAGAGGCGCGCCGCGCACCCACATGTCGCGGATGGCGACCGCAAAATCATCGCGCGAAACCAGATCTACAACGCGGAATGCATGTGGCAACCAGCGTTGGTCGATTATTTTCACCACCTGCTCTGCGTCGTCATACCAGATAGAGCGGTAGTGTTTTGAACCAACTTTCATTATTTTGCCTCCTTGGCAATTGTTCGGGCAAGGTCGTTTACTGTTGCCATGGCGTTCATTCGGCTACGGTTAACCACTAACTGACGCCCGAGCTTAAGCCCGCGCGCCTCGCAATCGGCCCGTAATTCTTCGTTTTCAATGCTGTCGTTTTCCGCAATATGCGCGAGGCTTAACGTGCGGCGGATCATCTCAACGCCAGCAAAACCAAGTGTATCTTGCCAGATATCCTGCAAGCGGTGCGCTAAGGCCTGCTCGCTGGCCAAGGTGTGCCCCTGATCTTCGAACAGAGATTTTTCATATAGAATACCTGTGCGCTCCTCGCGCCATAGACGTGAAAACTCAGAAGAGAATTCGGCCCAAACGTCATCGACGACGCCCAATATCCAATTCTGATAATCATCCCGCGCGCCTTCAGCGATCGCGTGTCCGGGTTGCGCAAAATACGCCATCCAGAAATTTCCAAGCAACATACCGATGTCGAAACCTATCGGGCCATAAAGTACAAATTCGGGGTCAATTACTTTGGTTTCACTTTCAGAAACCATCACCGAGCCGGTATGAAAGTCTCCGTGCAGCATGGTTTCGGCGTTATTACAGAATTTCGATTTCAAGTGCTGCGCTTCAACTTTAAGGTCGATATCAGCACGTAATTCCACGACCAATTGGTCAAGTTGTGGTGTATGGTGATTGCGTTCAGCATCGAAATATGGGTCCGAAAACACCAGAGTTTCGGTGATATCGCACAGCGCCACGTTATCCACAAACAGCGCCACATCCGCTTTGCGTTTGGCAGCGTCCATGCTTAGGTCCGAGCCTCGGAACAATGTGCGCGCACAGAACTGCCCCAAAGTTTTCGCCAAACCATCATGCTTGGTTCCAGCCATCAAGCTATGGCGCAGTATGATATGCGGGGTGAAGAACTGCATCACTATGATTGCTTGAGCTCCATCGAAATGATAAATTTCCGGTACTGTGCCCGGGTCGCGTTCCGCTTGGCGAATGAGTGCATGATATTCGAAAAATGCGCGCTTTAACGGTAGGGGCCAGCTGTCACCTACAAGACGTACATACGGGAGCGCCTGTTTAACAATAACACTGCCTTGGTCGCTCTTGACAATGAACACCAGATTGAGGTTCCCGTCGCCCATTTCTTCAGAGGTCCATTTTGACGAATTGGTGCCCAGTATGTCAGTGATCGATTCGATTGAACCTAGACGCCCGGCCATCGTATCGACGGTTAGAGCCTCATAATTACTAATTTTATCGGCCATCCAGTTCCCTTTCGCAGCGTTATCCTTACAGCTAACTTTGTCGACAATCAAGCAAATGTCAATAGTTGTTGACAAATGACAAAATAGATCGTTACTTAGTCTCGATACGGAGGAATACTGTGAAGAACACAGCTGTAGAACTTGTAGGCATTACCAAGGCATTCGGCGAAAACACCGTTTTGCGTGGTATTGATCTTGAGCTACACGCTGGGCAAGTGACCGTATTGATGGGTGCAAACGGTGCCGGAAAATCTACACTTGTCAAAGTATTGTGCGGTGTTCATCCCGCCAACGCGGGCACGATCAAGCTTTACGGTGAGGCCTTCAGCCCTTTGACGCCATCCGAGGCCATTCGCTCAGGTGTTGTGACTGTTCATCAAAGTATTAACGATGGGGTGATTCCCGATCTGGATGTCGCTTCTAACCTGATGCTGGACCATTTGGCCAAACCGGGTAGCGGGTTTTTCCTGAACAAGAAAAAGAATTACGCCGAAGCCCGCAAAATTGCAGCCGCCATGGCACTGGATGTGGATGTTCGGCAATTGGTCAGCGAGTTGGATTTAGCCGATCGCCAACTGGTAGCGATTGCGCGAGCAATGGCACATAAACCCAAGTTGCTTATTCTGGACGAGCCCACCTCGTCGCTGTCGGCGACAGAAGCGAAAAGGCTGTTTGTCCTGCTGGACCGCCTGCGCGACTCTGGTGTTGCAATTCTATATATCTCGCACCGTATGTCGGACATCAGGCGGATATCTGACCGGATAGTCAGCATGCGTGACGGCAAGATTTCAGGTGTATTTGAGGAGTCCCCGCTGGATTACGAGGGGGCCGTGCGGGCAATGCTGGGGCATAGTATGACTGATGCAAACATCCAAATCCAAGAGCCGGGCACACCGATAATGCAGATGAAAGATATCGTATTGCAGGAGGGGGCAACAGCGTTCTCGCTGGATTTACACGCCAATGAGGTTGTGGCAATCACCGGTCTTGTCGGAAGCGGAAAAAGCGGTCTTGCCAATGTTCTTTTTGGGCTGAGCAAGCCTCATTCTGGCGAGATGACGCTAAAGGGCGCGCCTTATAATCCGCGTTCGCAGGGTCAGGCAATCAGCGCCGGAGTATTTCTTTGCCCCAAGGATCGTGCCACCAACGCGGTGGTGCAAGACTTTGATATAACCAAGAATATTACGCTACCATTTCTGGCGCGCCACTCCCTATTCTCGTTCCTTAATTTTGGCAGTGAACACGTAACCGCACAAAATACGATTGCCGATCTGGGGATTATTTGCCAATCCGACACGGACGAAATTGGCAGCCTGTCAGGCGGGAACCAACAGAAAGTTATGGTTGGTCGCTGGTTGGTAGAGGAATCCGATCTATTGGTGCTTGATGAGCCTTTTCAGGGGGTTGATATCAAGGCGCGTCGCGACATTGGTGAGAAAATCCGAAAAACTGCGACGGCCCGTGCAACGGCCGTAATGGTATCTGAAATGGATGAAGCGCTAGAAATCGCGGACCGGATTATCGTTATGAACGACCAGACGATTGTCGGCGATCATCGAAATGAAAATATTGACCTTAGACTTGTGCTGACACAAGTCGTCGGCCAGCTAAATAACGCAACAGGCAATGATGAACATGCAAACTGACAACTTAAAAACCACTAGGCCAAAACGGACAGCGACCGAGATTGCCATTCGGTATGGTTTTCTGGCGCTAATGGTTGGATTGGTAATCTTTTTCTCGGTCACAACCGAAGGTTTTGCCAGCCCCTATAGCGCCGTCTTCATCTTTCAATCGGTAGCAATCACCGGCATTCTGGCGCTTGGTGTTACGGCAACGTTGGTCGTGGACGGGTTCGATTTATCCATCGGGTCAACCGCCACGTCGGCCTTAATGCTATCGGCCTACGTTCTGGTCGTATTGGAAATGAACGCCTTTGTTGCGGTCGCCGCCTGTTTGGTAATGGGGGCGCTTGTCGGATTGATTAACGGCATTTTAATTGTGAAATTTCGTGTTCCAGATCTTCTGGCAACGCTTGGCATGATGTTCTTGCTCATCGGCTTGCAACGGATTCCGACACAAGGTCGTTCCATCGCTACAGGTATGACCTTGCCCGATGGCCGTGTCGCCGAAGGCACATTCTCTAAGGCGTTTCTAGCACTTGGCCGTCACCGCTTCGATTTTTTCATCGACAACCTCATTCCGGTTTCTGTGATCGTTCTGCTTGTCGTAGGACTTCTGGTTTGGGTGTTTATGGAACTGACCCGCCATGGTCGCTTGATGTACGCTATTGGTTCCAATTCCCGCGCTGCCAGTTTGGCTGGCACAAACGTCAATCGATATAAAGTGCTGGCTTATATGATTTCGGGCGTTCTTGCTTCAGTCGGAGGTATCTTGCTTGCGGCTCGTCTCGGGCGCGGCGATATTGCCTCCGGCAACAATTTGCTACTCGATTCCGTTGCTGCGGCGCTGATCGGCTTTGCGGTTCTCGGGGCGGCCAAACCAAACGCGTTTGGCACTATTATCGGCGCACTTTTCATCGGTATTCTGCTGCAAGGCCTGACCATGATGAATGCGCCATACTACACACAAGATTTTGTCAAGGGTGCGGTGCTTGTCGTCGCCCTTGTCTTTACTTTCGCGTTATCAAAGCGCGGAGGGGCCCACTAGGGTCGCACATAAACACCACCAACTGGGAGACAAAAATAATGACACTATCACGTCGTATATTCATGAAGATTGCTGGCAGCGCCGTTGCGCTGACAGCAGGGCTATCACCTGCATTTGCGGGCGAAATGCCTGCGCCTTTCGACAACGCGGGCGATGTTAAAATCGCGCTGGTTCGTTACCTGTCCACAGGTGACTTCTTTCAGGCGTATCTGTCTGGCGTTGAAAGCCAAGCCGCTGCAATTGGCGTAGATCTGCGCATTTTTGACAGCCGCCAAGATGCGGCTTTGCAAGCTGATATGGTTGATCAGGCAATTGCACTTGGTGTTGACGGTATCATTATCCAGCACGGCCTGACAGAAGCCATGCAGGATGCTGCACAACGCGCCATTGATGCGGGTATCAAGGTTGTTGCTTTCGATGTGAACGTTGAAAACGCCGCAATCCCGCAAGTCGAACAATCCGACTATCTGCTGGGTAAACTGGCGCTAGAGCAGGCCATTGCTGACAACGGCAATACTTGGAACGCCGGTTATGTATATGTTGCCGGTATCGCACCACTTGATCGTCGCGATGTCGCTTGGCAAGATGTTAAAGCTGCAAATCCGGGCATCAAAGAACTGGCAATGTTCGGAACACTTGATAACCCGATTGCCAACTCGGTTGCCAATCAGGCGCGCTCGGTTCTACAAGCCAACCCAAGCATCACCGTTATGTTCGCCCCCTACGACGAGTTCGCCAAAGGCGTTAAAATCGCCGTGGATGAGGCTGGCATGACCGATCAGGTCGACATCTATTCGGCTGATATCTCCACCGCGGATATTTCCGCTATGCGTGAAGCAGGCAGTGCCTGGGCGGCGACCGTTGCCACCAACCCCGCTGTTGTGGGTGAGGTTTCGGTTCGTACCCTAGCAATGCTGCTAGCTGGTGAAGAAACAGGTCACAACGTGGTTGTTCCGCCAACCCTGATCACTCAGGCGTTTCTGAACGATAACGACATCAAAAATATGGCTGATCTAAGCGCAAACATGCCTCAGTTTGCCCATGCTGACGTGTCGGTTCCTGCATGGATGCCTTTACCGAAGCGCTAAGCTGGAAATAACATTAATGTGGGCCGGGGGATTATCCCGCGGCCCCTTTTGCAAGAGATAACAATGAACTATAATGCCCTTGAAGACCTCAAGTCCCGAAGCCGTGGCATCAGCCTCGGCTTGTTCGCGGCCGACCTAGCCAATCTACAAGAAGCCGCTAATAGTGCTGCAAGCTGGGGGTGCGATCTCCTGCATTTTGACGTCATGGACGGCGTTTTTGTGCCCGGGATGACCGCAGGCCCGGGTTTCGTCA
This sequence comes from Alphaproteobacteria bacterium, assembly GCA_024280735.1. GTDB lineage: Bacteria > Pseudomonadota > Alphaproteobacteria > Rhodobacterales > Rhodobacteraceae > Amylibacter. Next base: position 10,342 of record JAJRPO010000020.1, read on the forward strand.
AAGCGTTAGATACTGGTATGTTGCGTGACGTTCACCTGATGGTCGAAAAGCCAGCCCAACATGCTGCCAGTTATGTAAAAGCCGGTGCCGATATCATCACCGTTCATGCCGAAGCAAAGGGGGCAGCTGAGGCTATCAGCGCTATCCGGTTGTCCGCTGCTACCGCTGGCCACCCGGTTCTGGCCGGTCTTGGCATAATGCCTGGCACCTCGTTGGAAAAAATATCGGATTTGCTTGATCTAAAACCCGATTTAATATTGGTTCTTTCATTGGACCCTCGGGGAAAAATCCCGCCAGACATTACCGCCGCCTGTGATCGCCTGACTGAGCTTCGTGCGATGTTTGGGGCCAGCGGCCCGTTACTGGCCTTTGACGGCGGCGTGACCCTCGACAGTATCGCTGAAATCACTGCTTGCCAACCAGACATGATTGTCAGCGGCAGTGCGGTCTTCGGTGCCGGAAACCCGCAAGCCGCCTTTAAGGCTATGGCGGCAACAAGGTAATCTATACGCTACCTAACAATTCAACACGACAACACACCAGAAAGACAGGACATCTCATGGCAGATCTAGACGACATCAAGGACGGCAAAGACTTCGGTCTGAACACGCCACAGGACAAACAAGGATTTTTCCTCAAGGGCGGTGCCCATTACGATTGGGGCATCAAAAACAAGATGAGCCGGATTTTCAATCCCAAATCGGGCCGTACAGTGATGCTTGCTTTCGATCACGGCTATTTTCAGGGGCCGACAAAGGGACTGGAGCGCATTGATCTGAATATCCTGCCATTGATCGAGCATGCAGATGTTTTGATGTGTACACGCGGGATTTTACGCTCGGTTATTCCGCCGACGGTGACCAAACCGATCGTGATGCGCGCATCGGGTGGCAACTCAATCCTTTCAGAACTGTCCAATGAAACCATCGCCGTGGACATCGACGACGCCGTTCGCATGGGTGTTTGCGCAATGGCAGCACAAGTTTATATCGGTTCGGAATACGAGCATAAATCGATTAACAATGTCATTAAGTTGATCGATAGCGGTATGAAGGTTGGCATCCCGACATTGGCGGTGACCGGCGTAGGCAAAGACATGGCGCGTGACGCACGTTACTTCGGTCTGGCCACCCGAATTGCCGCCGAAATCGGCTCGCACTACGTGAAAAGCTACTTCATTGAAGAAGGCTTTGAAAAAGTGGTTGCCGGTTGCCCCGTGCCGATCGTGATTGCCGGTGGTAAGAAATTGCCCGAATTTGAAGCCTTGGAAATGGCCTTTAAGGCTGTGGATCAGGGTGCTGCGGGTGTTGATATGGGCCGTAATATCTTCCAATCCGAAGCGCCCATCGCAATGATCAAAGCTGTGTCCAAAGTCGTGCACGAACTGATGACACCAGACAAGGCCTTCCAAATGTATAACGACTTGAAGTCTGAAGGATAAGAAAACGTAGCCAAAGCTGCTGTAAACTTTAAGAAAAGATCAAACTGGTGGCAAAAGCACGCTGCCAGTTTGGTTATCCACTGCTCAACAGGGTGCGCGCAGCATGCCCAGAAACAGGGGCGTATCCATACTGAGGAAATACTACAGTGCAGCAGAAAGCTGCTCCCTGGGCACTTGAAAATAAATGGTGTTGTCCACGTTGCGATATCTGAAATTCTGGACAATTTCTGGACAAACCGCCAGTTAAAAAATGGATAATTTTGGTCAAATTTAGAGTAATGCCTTGAAACATATCCGTAAAAATCTGATAATCGTTTTGGCGATAATCTGAATGGGAGTCCGTGTGGGGCACCAGTTAAGCTCAATAAAATAAAGGGTTTACAGGATTTTCGGCGACTTTCTTTCGTCCCAAAAAGTTCTGTGTAGCCAACATGTAGCCATACAAGATGTAGGGACTGGGTCGTGATGTCGCACGGGCGAATCTGGTGATCGTGAGACGATATGTCTGACGTCAACGCCTTTGGGTCCAAATAGGTCTATTTGCTAAGAGAGTATTTCTGGCTCATCGTAACCACTGAGGAGTGGAACATGAGACAGACAACTAGTGACGAACGAAAGTCAGCTTTGCAAGAAATTTCTTACCAATTTTCGATGGCTGCGAAAATCTGCATTCCGCCACTTGTGCCTAAATGTGTTTGGTGCAGCATTCAGGCCATTTCTCTTTCCTGTCACTGTCGTGAACGGCCCATTGCTGACCTTGATGCAACTTCCGTCTAACCGCAGTTCCCAGCCCCAAAGCAGACTCCCGCTTTCGACACACCGGGCGGGAAGTTAACTTACGCCGCACTGTAGCACAAAAATACCATTGTCGATGAAGCAGACATCCATGCCGACGAAGTTATATCCTTCGGGTAGAATGTATATTCAGAATATTCGATCCAGTGAGAGTGACTCTGATTCTGAAATAATTGCTTGATGAGCTTTCTTATTGGGACGTCTGTTCTGTTAATGCACGCGCCTGGCCTGGGGTGAACCCAAAATTTTTGCGAAAGGCCGCGCCAAAAGCCGGTTGGCTTACAAATCCTGCGATGACCGCTGCTTTGGCGGGGCCCTTACCGGCTGAAAGTGCGCGCAATGCGGCGGTTAGGCGTGCCTGTTGGCGCCATTGTCGGAAACTCAGGCCAGTTTCTTTGCGAAAAAGCCGCGCAAGTGTGCGATCCGAGACATTGCCAAATTGGGCCCATTGCATCAGAGAATTGGTATTATGTGGCTGGTCGCGCAGCGCGTCTATAACCCGGCGTAATCGGGTGTCCGTTGGCAACGGCAGATCAAGGGGCAAGACCATCGATCTTTCGATTTCGCCCAAGGCAAGTGCCGTCACATGGTGGCCACGGCCGTTAACGTCCCAGTCAAGCGGTTCGCCGCAAGCCGCAAGAATGAGTTCTCGCAGAAGGGGCGTGACCGAGATGACCTTGCAATCATCGAAAATACGTTTGGCCGCAGAACTTCGCAGGAACAAGGCGCGCATCTCGACGGGGCCATCCATATAAATGGCGTGTCCGGTATTTGCGGGCATAAGAAGGGCTGTGCTGGGAAGAATGATGTAGCTGGCGGTTTTGGTTTCGATGTGCATCACACCGGATACCGCATAAATCAGGTGTGCTCTTGGGTGGGAATGTGTGTCCGCGTTCATTCCGGCAGGGTAATCTTCGGCATAGCCGACGACAGGGCGATCGGCCGTTTCAACCGAGGCCATCTGAGATTGTCGGATTGGCGACAAAAGTTGTCCTGATGTTTTCATCAAGTCAAGGTATTCGTTTATTCAGGGCATTGAAACGGGGAATCGCACAGTGGCGAAAATAGTTGGCAATAATTCAACAAAATCGGATGGTTTGTTTGGTCGGGATATCCGGCATGTGACGCAAGATTTGCTTGTGGATGGCCCCAACACGCCGGGGCAGCCGCGCAAGACCGCAATGTCGGCAGATGGTCTTTGGGTTGGGCAATGCGAAATTACGGCGCGTGATATTCCAAGTCAGTGGCACCATCATGAGAACTATGACAGCATCATGTATATGCTCGAGGGGCGCATTCGCGTTGATTGGGGCGAACACGGGGAAAAGAGTTTCGAAATGGGGCCAGGGGATTATGGATTTTTTGGCCACAAAGTGATTCATCGCACACAAATTATCGATGCCCCCGAAAACTGTAGATACGTGTTTGTGCGGTTGGGCGAAGGGGAATCTGTTGTTAACGTAGATGGCCCAGGATTTGCGCCCGAAGCAACTAAAGAGAGTGAGAAATGACCAAACCTGCCAGCTATGAAGATATATTCCCGCGTCCATTGTCCGGTGAAAAGGTCGAGGTTCTGCCGACCGCATTGATTCCGGCACGCGTGCCTTTATTTGGCAGCGATGTCACATTGGAACCTATGGTCGCCGCGCGCCACGGCGCAGACCTGTATGAAACGTCGCATGGCACCAAAGAGGGTATGCAGATTTGGGATTATCTAACCTATGGTCCTTGGCAAGATGTCAGCGCATATGAGGCTGTTTTGCGTGGGCAATCGGCCAGTTTCGACCCTGTGTTTTTTGCAATTATTTCGAACCAGACCGGCAAGGCCGTCGGGCAGGCCAGTTTTCTCGATATCCACGCCCAAAACGGGGTGATCGAGATTGGCCATATCTGGTTTGGGCCGGACCTTCAGCGCACGCGGGGTGCGACCGAGGCCCTGTTTCTGATGATCCTGCACGCTATGGATGATCTGGGGTATCGGCGGATGCAATGGCGTTGCAATGCGTTAAACGCAAAATCACGGGCAGCGGCGCGCCGTCTTGGGTTTCGTTTCGAAGGCATCTTTTATAACAATCTTATCTTCAAGGGCATGAACCGTGACACCGCGTGGTATTCCATTCTCGACGATGAATGGCCCGAAGTGCGGGGGCATATGGAAAACTGGTTGGCGTCGTCGAATTTTGATGAAGATGGGCGGGCAAAAACGTCTCTTTCCAATGCCATGCAAGAACGCAAACCAAGCACGCGCCGAATTGAATAAACCTAGGCCGCAGAGAGCAGTTGGTTATTTCGTTGATTGAGGCACGCCAACGGTTTTGCAAACATTTCCAAAAGGAGTGCCCAATTGGGACAGGATGATATTTCTTCTCTACGTCGCAAAGACCGATCCGTCACCTACGAGACGTGGATCAAAGACATGCTTCGGTACGAACAATTTTGCGTTGTGGCCAGCTCGCAAAATAACCAACCTTTCCTGCGCCCGTCGGCATTTTATTATGACGAGGATGACCATGCGATCTATATCCATGGTGCCCATTCCGGCAGGTCCTTCGGCAATCTCGAGGACAACAACAAAGTTTCCTTATGTGTTTTTTCGGCCGGCCCCATGCGCACCCACGCACGCGCATTCGAGTTTTTCCAGGAACATGCCGGAGTTATCGTTTTTGGGGATGCAGCCCAAGTGACCGATAATGGTGAAAAACACAGGGTGATGCAGGCAACTATTTCAAAACACGCGCCCCACCTTGTTGCCGGCGATGATTATGCGCCCGCTTCGCAAGATGAAATCGACGAAACAACCATCATGCGTATTTCGATCACTGCGTGGTCAGGTAAAATGAAGTGGACCGATGAGCCGGACCGTGACAGGTTTTGGTATGATGATGTTCGCGGCGACAATCGTGCCAATCTACCTTGGATTGATAAGATGTCGACAGAGGATGCCTTGACAGTCGAGTGGAAAAATTCCCTGCGCGATACCAAAGACTAAAATTGAGCATTCGGAGAGTTTGACCAAAACACGCCTTTTATCGGGACGTCATACTGGCCAATTTTGGTCTGTCACAGCATTGAAGTATCCCCAATACGCAAAGGTTGCGCCCGGTCGACACTATTGGTCTGCAAGAGTTTCTGCACATTGCACAAATGTCCGCATATGGAGAAATTACAGCGGTATACTTTAGCTCGCGAAGGGCAGTTCTGGGAAGTTCTCTCGACTTTGCAAAGCCCACTTCCTGCGCATTGCTGCCGTTGGTGCTCACCGCAGCGAAAGTCTGCTCTCCGCCCTTTGTGTCTAACGACACGAACGGCCCACACCGGACATCCAGTCACTGACCCAATGCTGCGCTGCGGCTCGTCGAAGCGGCCATTCGTGCAATCCGCAGCATATTCTAAGGTCAGATGACGGTTCTGCGGACTTTACCGTCATTCGCTTTTTTTGATAGTGCAGACTGAATGACTACCGGCTGATGCCGGTAGGTTCCCGTTTGGAATGTAATTCCAGATACTGAAGTATCACATCGTCCGTGACATTCCCGCTGGTGGTCGAGAAATATCCTCGCGCCTGTCACCTGGCAGGTCTGACGGATAATCTCACGGATACGTCCCCGCATCGGGCCGCGCAAAACCTTGTAACGATATTTTGTAGTCCAAACCACGTGAAATCGGTGGTAAAATTTGGTATGGCTTCCTGTAGAGTAGATCATAATCTTCCCTCTCCTTTTTGAGACCCTTACCGCTTCGCGGG
>JAJRPO010000021.1 GCA_024280735.1 Alphaproteobacteria bacterium
AGATGCCTACAATTACGCACGCAGATTGAAAACCCTCAACGGCCTCACGCCATTTGAATACATCTGCAAAATCTGGACATCTGAACCGGAAAGGTTCACTCTAAATCCAACCCATCACAAGCTGGGACTATACACCTAGGGTGATTGCGAGGGTCAGGGTTGGAATAAAGATACGCATTGCGTTCTCCTGTTTGGTTTTTCAGTGTCAGAAACGGTTTTCCGTCTCTGCCAACTAAGACGAAATTCCTGCGGGTTTATTCCGTTCCTTTTCCTGACCACTCAACCTTTGGCAGAAAACCGCCGCGAAAAATCGGCAGGATTACGCTATGCGCAAGTTCTGACTTAACGCCCTCATCGCTGGTTCAGCTAAGAAGACCTGTCTGTTAACCAATGGGAAGAATAACATAATGGAACCGGAAATCTTATGTGCCAACCTTCAGTCTCTCACCATTTATGCGAGGTATTTAGCGGGAAACCGTGATTATGCGGATGAATTGATGCAGGATGTTGCTGTGCAGGTTTTAGGCAACCTCGATAAAATAAACGACATCACACACCCAAAAGCCTATCTAAAGACAATGCTGTACAACCGTTTTCTGGATCAATGCCGCAAACAGGCGCGACTGCCGCCCCAGATTGGTATCGAAGATGGCGAAATCGAAGATACACGCAAAGATTGTTCATTGGAACTTACGGAAACACATGCAGCGATTGCCCTGTTACCGACAGAACACCGAAAAATACTGCTGCTACGGGTTCATGATGACATGACTTACGAAGGTTTGGCAGAGCATCTGTGCCTGCCTCTTGGAACAGTAATGTCCAGGCTAAATCGTGCCCGCGCGCAATTGCGGCAAGCCGTTGGGCGTTAGACGTGAAAGAGCCTCGGCACCGGATGCCGAGGCTCTCCTCGAGATATGGAGGTGGCAAGTAGGGTGGTTAGCCCCCGGTGCCGGATGATGTATTCTGGGGGTTGCCCCTAAATACTTGCCCCGCACATAACCTTAACCAGCCGTTCCTGTTTCCCAATAATCATTGGCACCTCCTCTCAGTTTGTTTCCGATAAGGGCAGCCTGCCACGGGTTGTGGAAATCACCAAGCTTTTTCTGCAAAAACCACTATATTTAGTATTTACGCTGAAAACCGCAGGGAGAGGCAGGACATGCCACCGTCCAGTTTGGCGCATTCGGAATTGTTGATTTCGCGTACCGAATAACCAGCATCAATCAACCGTTTCGCGGTTATTGGAAAGCCGGCAGGCATCAAGATCAGATCATTATAGCGGATCAAATTGGCACAGGCCTCTTCGCCGTCAGCCGTGTGAATAACAGTGTAATCCGCAAAACAACCAGAGGCGGCCAAGCGTTTGGTTGACAGGATGGTATCGGCGTCCAGCAAGGAACAATCGGTTTTGAAATGCAGCACACCGGGCGGTGTTTCGACCACGCGCAGGGTGTAACCCCAGACCGCGAGCAAAGCCGCCAACTCATCCACACCCGCGGGGTCTGTGCGTTCTGACAGGCCAACGAGAACTTCACGCGAAGTTGTTAGAATATCGCCGCCCTCAACAAAACCCGGGCCTTTAAGTTCCAAAACTTCGCCGTAAATAGCGCGCAAAGCGGGGGCTATTTCTGCCACTTCGCCCGCCCGTGTTGCGGCGCCCGGGCGCATCAAGATGGCCCCTTGGCGCAGGCAAAGGGCGGTATCTTCAACAAACACCGCATCCGGAAAACCCTCGAGCGGCGGCAGTTCGGTCACTTTTGCACCGGCCTCAATCAGCGTTGCCACGTAATCGGCGTGATCGCGCAGCATTTGTTGCAAATCTGGCGTGCCTGTATCAGTGGCACGTAACCCGTCGATAATACTGGAACCGGGGCGCCGAGTAATTGCGTGCGTAAAGCTGTAGGACGGGTCTGACATTAGCGGGTATTCCTGTTTGGAGCGAGCATGTTTGCCAAGATACGAAACGGGATCAGCGCCAGCAATGCAAGCGCCAATTTTACCAACCAGTCAGCAATACCAAGACTGACCCAGAGCGGCGCGGCCGGACCCATGCCAAGGATTGGCAGGATACCCGCCGCCCAGCTGACGTCATTTGACGGCTCGATAAAGGTCAGGCCAGTGGAAAATGCGATGGTGAAAAAGATCGCTGTGTCGAGAGAGGAGCCGATCAAGGTCGAGGCCAGCGGCGCGCGCCACCAAGCGCCACTGCGCAATCGATCAAAGATCAGCACGTCAACCAGTTGGGCAATCAGGAAAGCAGTGCCAGAGCCGATGGCGATGCGCAGGGTGACCAGCGGGCCAAACTCGCCCATAATCTGTGTGCCGATGAACGAACACAGGATGCCGATAACGAAACCGGCAAACACCACGCGGCGCGCCTGAGCGGCACCATACAGGCGGTTCATCAGGTCAGTGACCAGAAATGCGAAAGGGTAGGTAAAGGCCCCCCAAGTGAGCCAGTCACCGAGCAAGAATTGCACGAGGATATTTGAGGCGACAACAACAGTTGCCATGGCGATGACGCCGATGATGAGACCACGATTCATGGTTTTCTCCGTTTTGAAAAGGTAGCGGACACTTTGTTGGGCGCAGATAGCGGCTGGCATTGGGTTTTGCAAGGGAGTTTCTATGCGCTCCGCGCGGGGATATTTAAGAGAACAAAGAAAGGGGGGCTTGGCGTTGCTAAAGTTTAGGGTATTATCAGGGAAAACACGTTTTCGGAGTTGCGGTGGAAAACTGGACGATACATTGGTTGACAGCGGCAGGTGATCTGACGGAATGGGAGCGCCGGATCAACACCCAGATTGAGGCGGCCCATACCGCCCTGTCCCGTTTTATCGAGCTGTCGCCGCTGGACATCCTGATTGAGCGCAGCAGTGAAGGGGTAATTCCCGAGTTGGGCATGCGTGCCCGCGCCGAGCGCAGTAATTTGATTACCCTGCTGCTCGATCCTTATAGCGACAATTTCGACAGTGCCTTGGCGCGCGCCCAGGTCACCCGCCAACTGGTGCGCGCCACGCATCTGGCGCAGCGGCTGGCCGGGCCTGGATACGGTTTCACCCTTGGCGGCGCGATGATCAGCGAAGGGCTGGCCGGGCAGTTCACACGGCTGGTTCTGGGCAGTGCGCCTGAACCGATGGACGTGGCTGTTCATGATCTGGAGAAATATTGGCCAGCCCAGCGCGAATTAATGACACCCAAATACGACCACGGCCTTTGGTTTGAGGGCACCGGCGACAAGCCGCGTTGGCTGGGTCATACCTTGGGTTTCAAGCTGGTGGAAAACTGGTTGACCAGCGGGGCGCAAATAACGCCCCACCGGATGATTGATATTCCCGCGCCCAAAGTGATGAGCGCGGCTTTAGCAGCTTAGGGCGTGTCATCATTTGCCGCTTCGCACTGGTTTCCACCAAAAATCCGTCAATTCTGTTTCAATTGAGTGCGGACAGGGTTGCCCCTTTCAAACGAAATTGGACCTATAGCGTTTCGACTTTTGTCATTTCATCAAACAACGCATTTCCTATTTGAGCGTCAGCGAAAGACCGGGAAAAGGCGTTTCAACACAAAGTCGAAACGCTTTAAGTGGCGGATTTTTGTGAAATCCCGAAGGGACGCAGCCCATTTTGCCACCCGCTTGCAACTTTGCGCTTCCGATACCAGTATCGCTGCGCTCAAAGTCACGGCGCAGGTAACAAAATGGGCCTGCGCCAGTGCGAAGCGGCAAATGATGACACGCCCTAGGGCGTTTCAACACGCAGTCGAAACGCTTTAGCGATCCACTTCGGCAATCGCTTTAGCAATAATCGGCACGGTTTGGGCATTCAGCCCCGCCACGTTAAAGCGGCTGTCACCAATCATATAAATCGCGTTATCCACCCGCAGACGTTCCACTTGCTCCGGTGACAAGCCAAGGCGCGAGAACATGCCGCGATGCTGGGCCACAAAATCAAAACGATCCGAATTTGTTTCCAACCGCAGCGCGTCCGCCAATTGTTGACGCAGGCCCAACATGCCGATGCGCACGTCTTCCAGTTCAGTCTGCCATTCTTTGCGCAGGGCATCATCCGTCAGAACCATCGTCACCAGCCGCGCGCCATGATCCGGTGGAAAGCTGAAATTCAGCCGGTTCAGCGAGCTTAGCATGCCTTGGGTCATTTTGCTGGCTTTGGCCGTGCTGGAAATCGCCATCACAATGCCGGTGCGTTCGCGGTAAACGCCGAAATTTTTGGAACAACTGGCGGCAATCAACACTTCGGGGAAGCGTTTCGCCATCAGGCGGGTGCCAAAGCTATCCGCCTCCAGCCCGTCGCCAAAGCCCTGATAGGCAATATCGATGAACGGCACCGCGCCCTTGGCTTGCAACAGATCGGCAACCTCGCCCCATTGAGCCTCGGTCAAGTTGGCCCCTGTCGGGTTGTGGCAACAGCCGTGCAGCAACACCACGTCGCCTGCCTTAACCGCTGCCAAATCGCCCATCATTGCATCAAAGCTGACGTTACGGGTCTCGGGATCGATATAGCTGTAGGTGGCGAATTTCACGCCGACGTAATTGATGATTGCCGGATGGTTTGGCCAGGTTGGGTTGCTCATCCAGATGGTGGCGTCCGGCGAGGCGGCTTTGATCAATTCCAGAATTTGGCGAATGGCACCGGTGCCGCCCGGCGTCGCTGCAAAGGACACACGATCGCGTGCAACGCTGTCATCCAACACCAGATCGGCCATCGCCGTATGAAAGCCGCCATCACCAATCAGCGCCACATAAGATTTTGTGGTCTCTGCGTCCCACAACTGGCGTTCAGCTGCTTTCACCGCACGCATAATCGGGGTTTCGCCCTTGGCGTTTTTGTAAACACCGACGCCAAGGTCGATCTTGTTATCTCGCGGGTCAGAACGGTACATTCCCGCCAGCAACATGATTTTATCGGGGGCTTGTTCGGTCAGTTTCTCAAACATCAGACTCTCCTGTTACGATGTTTAGGTCATTATACATGCCCCATTCGGACCACGAGCCGTCATAAACCGAATGGTCACAGTGGCCGATGCGTTCCAGCGCCAGATCCAGCACACAGGCGGTCACGCCAGAGCCGCAAGTGGTGATGATCGGGCGCGACAGGTCTACGCCTGCGGCCTCGAATAGGGATTTCAATTCCGGCACGGGTTTCATTGTACCCTCGCGGGTCAACAGGCTGGCGAAATGCACATTCTTGGAGTTCGGGATATGGCCGCGGCGCAACCCCTCGCGGGGTTCTTCCTCAACGCCGGTAAACCGCCCGGCAGAACGCGCATCGACAATCTCGGCTTGTTTCAACTTAGAGGCCAGCGCCACTTGCGTTACGTCCTTGACCAACAGCGCATTGCGCCTTGCGGTCATGTGACGGTCGCGGATGATCGGCGGCATATCCTCGGTTTCATAACCGTCGCGCATCCATTTCATCAAGCCGCCGTCCAGCACCGCCACATCCAATTGACCCATCAGGCGGAACAGCCACCAGACGCGCGGCGCGGAAACGATGCCCGCGCTGTCATAGATAATCACGCGGTGCCCGTCGCCGACGCCCAATTTGCGCATACGTGACATGAATTTTTCCAGCGGCGGGGCCATGTGGGGCAGCTCTGAATTGCTGTCTGACACATCATCAATGTCAAAAAACCGCGCGCCCGGAATGTGGCATTCGTTGTATTCCTCCAGCGGATCACGCTCCGCCACCGGCAGATACCACGAGGCGTCCAGAATACGCACATCCGGCGCGTTCAAATGTTCCGCCAGCCACTGGGTTGACACAATGGTTTTGGAATCGCTGCTTGGCATGAGAACCTCTTTTTCAGTTGTTCACTTTGGCATATCGCGATGGGGGGGGTAATTCAAGCCGCCATGGGACAAGCGCCGAAAAAGCGCAAAAGAAAACGCGCGCCCGTGCACCGTGACGCGCGATCCTCGAAAAACTGGTCTCAACAGATCACAGATAGGGGCGGTTTTGCGTGCTACAAGGGGCTTAGGCAGGTTATTTCGAGATATATTTCGCGGCGCCAATACCGGCAGCGCGCCCTGTCGCAAGGCAGGCATTCAGTAGGTAACCGCCCGTCGGGGCCTCCCAGTCCAGCATCTCGCCGGCACAAAACACGCCAGCGATTTCTTGCAGCATGAATTCATCGTTAAGGGCCGACTTGCAAACCCCACCGGCAACCGAAATCGCCTGATCTATCGGCGCGGTGCCACTGTAAATCACCGGCAACATCTTGAGGTGGCCGGGCAATGCGCCCAGCGGTTGCGGCGGTTTGGCGCATTCTTGCAGCAGGGCGATTTTGGTCGGATCAAGGTTCAATGCTTTGCGCAGACTGTTGGACAGGGTATTTTTACGCGGCACTTTGGCCAATCGGGCGCTGATTTGTTCGCGGGTCAGGTCGGGCAGCAGATCAAGGGTCAGCGGCTGCCCCCCCCGAAACGCGGCGCTAAACCCATAGATCAACGAGCCTTCCAGCCCATCTTTGCTAATCACAAACTCGCCTTTGGTGGTTTTATCACCGCAAGTCAGCGTCACATTTTTCAGGGCCGCGCCAAAATGGCGGGTCATGTGGGATGACCAATCAACGGTGATGCCCATGTTTGAGGGCGCGAAAAGTGACAATTCCACGCCGCGTTTCGCCAGCAGGCCCGCCCAATTCCCATCAGACCCAAGCCGCGCCCAGCTGGCACCGCCCAGCGCCAAAACCGTGGCTTTGGGTGAGAGTAGTTTACGCCCCTCTGGCGTCGAGAAATCCAGCGCATCCTCCTGCCAACCTTGCCACCGCCAGCGGCTATGGAACGCCACATCTTTGGCCGCAAGCCGCGCCAGCCAGGCCCGTAACAATGGCGAAGCCTTCATGCTTTTTGGGAACACTCGGCCAGAACTGCCGGTAAAAACTTCTTGCCCCAAGGCTTGCGCCCAAGGTCCAACAGCCTCATTGCCAAACGCCCGCAAGCTTGGCTCCAGCCAATCTGACGCGGGTCCATAGGCCGCCAGAAACCTGTCAAAAGGTTCATCTTTGGTCAGGTTCAAGCCCGACTTCCCCGCCATCAGCAATTTGCGCCCCGCCGTGGGCATGGCATCGACAACCAATACAGATTGCCCTGCATCCGCCAGCATTTCCGCCGCCATAAGCCCCGCAGGCCCGGCCCCTATCACAACTGCATCACTCATATGTTTGGCAACTTTCCGTCGCCTTTGATGTGCAACACGCGTTGGGGGAACGGGATTTCGATGTTGTTGTCTTTCAGCACATTCCAGATCAGGAACAGCACATCTGATTGGTATTTATTCTTGCCGTCATCAATGCCCTCAACCCAGAATTCCACCGAGAAATCTATGCCGCTGTCGCCAAAGCCGCGCAATTCGCAATCGGGCGGATAGGGTTTGTCCAGCACGTCCTTATGGGTCGCCACTGCCGCCTCTACCAGTGCCGGGATCAGGTTGATGTCCGTATCATAAGACACCGAAAAATCGGCTTCATAGCGGTTGGCCGACCCGCTGTCGGAATAATTCACTACCCGCGTGGTAATGAAATCTTCGCTCGGCACCACAATCCAGCGGCCGTCGAAAGTTTCCAGAATAACCGCGCGGGCGGTCATTTTTACAATTGTGCCTGCCTCGCCGCCGTCCAATTCGACAAAGTCGCCAACGGTCGCCTGTCCCTCGATCAGCAGAATCAAGCCGGAGATAAAATTGGAGGCGATTTTTTGCAGGCCAAACCCAAGCCCCACACCAATGGCACCGCCCAGAATCGCCAGCGAAGTCAGGTTGATGCCCATCACATTCATCAGCATCAAGAAGACGACGCCAAAAATCAGCGTCTCAACTGCCTTTGAGGTCAACTCGCGAATGGCGGGGCGCATCTCCTTTTGGCTCTTGATGTAGGTGGTTGAATGATCGTTCGACCAGCGGCCAAACCAAAACAGTACCGAGCCAAAGACCAATCCGCGTATCACCGCCAAAGCGGAAAAACTGATGTTGCCAAGATTTAGCACCATGCCGCCCAACCAGACAATCATCGGATCAAACACCCCCAGCGCATAAAGCGCTGCGGTGGGCACAAGGATGTATTTTCCCAGCAGTTTCAGAAACGGATCATAGGCAATTTCATTAACCAGAATACGCGCCGCCAGAAAGAAAAACACCCGTTTACCAAAGGCAATCACTGCACCCGATCCAAACAGCGAACGGGTGATCTGCTCGCCCATACCAGTAAAGACATAGGCCAGAACCGGCAGCATCAACGGCAGGAACAACAGGATGAAACGCCGCGTGGTGGCGATGATATGGGTTTGATCCGTCGGCGGGGTCAGCAGTTTTTTAGCCAGCGGTGTGAGGTAGCGCGTGATGTAAAAAGCCGCAGCAAAGGCCGCAACCAACAGGCCAAACTGCGACCAGGCCGCCGCGCTTGTCAGCCAACCCAACGCCAGATCACTGGCCTGTTCGCCGTAACCGATCAGGTTTTGTACCATTGGATTATCAAAGTTCATTTTACGCCCCAAGTTTGTACCCTGCCCCCCCTTTACAAAAGTAATGACCTGCTGGCCATGGGGGAAAGAGTGTCGATGCGCTCCGCGCGGGGATATTTAAAAGAACAAAGAAAGGGGGAAGAGCGCTTTTGCGTTTTAAGAAAGGCGTTTTATGGCTGATGGGTCGTTTTGATAAGCCGCGCGGTAGCACTCTTCGATGTTTTTTGTACTCAGATTAGGGTCGAACAGCCTGTTTATCGCGGCCACCTGTTGCGGCTTGGCAGCCATGGCATCAGCAGTGAGCTCTGCTAACCTATCCTCAAACTCGGCCAGTGGCACAATCATATCTGTCAGGCCACAAGCCAGCGCCTCCTCTGCGGTTAGCTTTTGCCCTGCCATCAGGATCAGCTTGGCACGTGCGGTTCCAATTAACGCCGCCATGCGGGTTACATCGGCTGGCTGAGGCAGAAAGCCACGTTTCAGAACAGGGTAAAAGAATTTCGTATCTGGCGTGCAAATGCGCATATCGCAGGCCAATACAGGCGCGAAACCACCGCCGGCAACAGTGCCGTTCAGGGCGGCGATTGTCAGGCAGGGCAAGGCGGCGATGGCAGCGGACATTTCCGTCCACTCCGGCGCGCGGGTAAAGGCCTGCATGTCATCGGTGCTGGCCATGTCGGCACCGGCGCAAAACACGCGATCCCCTGCGCCTGTCAGGATAAAGGCCCGCAATTCAGAATCTTGGCGCGCAGCCTTTGCCGCATCGCGCAAATCAACCAGCATTTGCAAGGTCAGCGCGTTGGCTTTGTCCGGGCGGTTCAGTTTTACCCGCCACAGCCCGGTTTCATGGCTGACATTTATCACACTAATCCAACCTTTTTGCGAATATCCGGTTCACTGAGACTAATCACCGAGCCACGATAATCATCCGAGGCGCTGGTTGCCATCCAAACCAGTGCCTTGGCGGGCCATTCAGGTGGAATGTGGTCTTCCCAATTTAACTCGCTAACCGGATTTACGCCGCTTTTCTTAATGATCACCTGCATCTCGGTGGCCACAGTTCCCGGCGACAATACCAGCGCGCGAATGCCATTATCCATTTCTTCCAAATGCAGCACCCGGTTGAGATGATGCGCCGCCGCCTTGGAGCTGCAATAAGCCCCCCAACCCTCCAGCGGCGATGTGCCTGCACCGGAACCAATGGTCAGGATACTGCCGCCACCAGCCTTTTTCATCACGGGCAGGGCGGCACGAATGCCGTGGTAAACACCCTTGACGTTGATGTCGATCACAGTGCCCCAAGCATCCACGGCAGACTCGGCCAGCCGTTCCACCGGCTCCAAAATACCCGCATTGTTGATCAAGATATCCAGCCCGCCAAACTCGGTCACTGCCAGATCAACCGCCGCTTGAACCTGCTGGTAATTGGCGACATCCACCGCTAGGTACACCGCCGTACCACCCGCGGCGCGAATTTCCTGCGCCACTTGTGCGATCTGCGCCTCACTGCGGGCCGTCAGCAAAACTTTGGCCCCTAGTGCCGCAAATTCGCGCGCTGTCGCCGCGCCAATGCCGCGACTGGCGCCGGTTATCAGTACCGATTTCCCTGCTACAGTATTCATTGGCCGTCCGCCAGCCGGTAGCCGTCGCCGTAGCGTTCCAGCCGCATAATCGTCGGGCGCATGATGTGGCCGCCGGAAAACAACAACTCATCTGTCGCCACCATATCCAACGCCCGTTTACGAGTGGCGCGCGCCACCTCCCTGTCGACATCAAAAATCACGCTGATTTCCGGATTGGCCAGTTGCAGGCTTTGGGCATGCACCACATCCCCCACCTGCGCAAAACTGTGATTGCCGTCATCCACCCGAAACCCCGCGTGGCCGGGTGTGTGGCCGGGCAGCGGCAGCATGGTCACGCCACCAGCAATCAAAGCCTCGCCGTTAATCAGCTCCACGCGCCCCGCATAGGCGTTTAAAACAGCCAGCGCCAGTTGGTGCCATTGCTGGCTGGATTCGTCGGTGAACAGGCTGGCATCTGTCCAGAACCTGTGGTCCAACTCCGACACAAAGACCTGAGCATTGGGGAAAACCGCCGCGCCCTCTGGTGTAATTGCGCCGGCAATATGGTCGGGGTGCAGGTGGGTGAAAAACAGGTGGGTGACGTCAGCGGGATCAACCTCGGCCTCGAGCAGTGCATCCGGCAGAAACCCGCAAGTATCGCCAAACAAATCGCGGGGACCTGCGTCTATCAGAACCGTCTGGTCCTTGTTCTTAACCAGAAACGCATTGAAATTGGTCTCAACCGCCTCTCGCTCATCTTGCGCCAACAGGGCCGCGATTTCTGTATCATCGGCATTTGAAAACATTTCATTGCCGAAAATAAAATCGCCATCGGTCAGTGAAATGACCTCTAGTTCGCCAACAGTGGTTTTGGTGATGCGTGACATGAAAGTCCCTCCTGATTTGAGGGAAGACTATCAGCTTCAAGGTCGCACGCCAGAACAAATTGGCGACTACATTGTCTTATTTGAAACCCAGCTGAATTTGAGGGAAGTCGCGATTAGTTATACACGGTCTCGACGACGCTAACGTCCAGATCGGCCACCAACAGTCCTTGCCCGCCAATAACCTTAAGCACCTCTGCGCCACCGACAAATACCGACGCACCGCTGCCGTCTGCAAAATCTTCAACGAGAACCTCGAAATCATCAACATCCTGATAACCATGGCCCTCTATCTGGATTTCGATGGAATCTTCGGAGGCGTTATAATCCATCACCGTTGATGCAGAATCTGTCCACGTGTTAATATATGTGCGGAATTGATCTGCCCCTGCGCCGCCATGGGCCTCACTCAACCCGCGTATGTCGACCACATCATCGCCCGCGCCGCCGTATACCTGATCAACCTCTCCTTCGGTGGCTGTACCGGTGGCATGCAAGGCATCATTACCCGCGCCGCCGAAAATAATATCCGTCTCGCGGCCATCGAAAACCGTGTCATCCCCGCCGCCACCATGAACCTGATTATGGCCCGGCCCCGTGCGAAATGCGTCATTCCCCGCGCCCCCATACAGATCGGAGTCGCCTTCGGAATCCACAAACAAATCATCCCCGCCGCCGCCGTAAGCCGTCAGCAAACTGGCCTGCGCATAACCGCCGTAAATCGCGTCATCCCCTGCGTCGCCATGGGCCAGATTATCCCCTTCGCGCATCCAGATCCGGTCGTCACCAGCGCCCCCGAACGCGGTGTCGTCATCGTCGCCGCCAAAGATTTCATCGTCACCGCTGCCGCCACGCAGCAACCCATCCCCTTCGCCCCCAAACAAGCGGTCATCCCCCTGCCCGCCTGCAAGGCTGTCCAAGCCGGCATCACCATGCAGAATATCATTGCCACGGCCACCGCGCAGATCATCATTACCGGCCCCACCGGAAGCCAGATCATCGTCTTGGTTGCCAAAAATCTGGTCATTGCCGCCGCCACCCGTGATGTCATCGTTCCCCCGATGGCCGCGCAGGATATTGTCCTCACCGTCCCCCACAAGGGTATCATCCCCCGCACCGGCCCCAGCAGACTCAAGGGCAAACAACACGCCGTTGTCTGCGCTGTCATCCGTCAAATCGTCAGTCGTTTCATCACCACTGCCTTGAACATCAGACGACCCATCCCCGCCTTCCGACCCGCCGTCAGCAATGCCCATAAAGACGCCCCCCGCCAAGCCGATCAATGACATAAACAGCAATTCCAGCATACCACACCCCCACAGGCCCACCCCTGGACCATTCACGCATTATTTCAAGGCAACCATCCCCGCAGAATATTACCATTTCGCTAATTACCACAGCTCAAAAATGTGCATTGGTTAACGGCAGCCCCGCCTAAATCATCACAATTTACCTTATGGGCAAGGAACTAAGCGTTTGCGCTTCCCTTTTGTGGCAATCTGGACTACAGCACCCCAATCCGCGACTCAAAGTTGCGGATACTCCACGGGCCTTGCTGGACGACATCCCGGCCTGCGCCATTAACACTAATCTCAAAGGAGACCCCGATGTCGATTACTGCCGAAGAAAAAGCCCGCGTCATGAAAGAATTCGCAACCAAAGAAGGTGACACTGGTTCACCCGAAGTACAGGTTGCCATTCTGACATCGCGCATCAAAACGCTGACAGAGCATTTCAAGACCCACAAAAAGGATAATCACTCCCGTCGTGGTCTCTTGCATATGGTTGCCCTGCGCCGCAAATTGCTGGATTACACTAAATCCAAAGACGTAGAACGGTATAAATCACTGATTTCACGCCTCGGCATTCGCCGCTAAGAATTTAACGCGCTCCTTTTGGGGCGCGTTTTCCGTTTGGCCCCCGATTGCCAAAGTAAATTCGGGAACTGTCCGTTGGCTGGCTTGCCTGACCCTGCAATGCCCGCCGGATATGATATGAAACGGGGTCCCCGCACTGGCGGGTTGTTGCGGTAGCTGGGCCATAGGGGTTTGGGCCGCATTGATAGGATGATACATGTTTAACGAAGTCAAAAAATCAATCGAGTGGGGCGGCGACACGCTGACCCTCGAGACCGGCAAAATCGCACGTCAAGCTGACGCTACAGTGATCGCTACCTACGGCGAAACATCTGTTCTGGCTGCCGTTGTGTTTGCCAAGAAAGAAAAGCCGGGAATGGATTTCTTCCCGCTGACCATTAACTACCAAGAAAAATATTACGCAGCCGGTAAAATTCCCGGTGGTTTCTTCAAGCGTGAGGCCCGCCCCACCGAGAAAGAAACCCTGACCGCGCGTTTGATTGACCGCCCGTTGCGCCCGTTGTTTGTGCCCGGTTTCAAACATGAAACTCAGGTAACGCTGACTGTGCTGTCCCACGATCTGGAAAACGATCCAGACATGGTTGCGATGATTGCGGCATCCGCTGCGCTGACACTGTCCGGCGCACCGTTCCGTGGCCCAATAGCCAACTGTCGTGTTGGTTTTGTTGGTGGCGAATATGTGCTGAACCCGTCTGTGGACGACATGCACGAGCTGCGCAACAATCCAGAGCAACGCCTTGATCTGGTTGTCGCCGGTACGCGCGACGCGGTGATGATGGTTGAGTCCGAGGCTTATGAGCTGTCCGAGGCTGAAATGCTGGGCGCGGTGAACTTTGCCCATGAAAACATTCAGCCAGTGATCAACCTGATCATCGACATGGCCGAAGATTGCGCCAAAGAGCCGTATGACTTCCAAGCACCGGATTATTCCGAATTGCTGGCCAAAGTTACCGAGCTGGGTGAGGCAGGCATCCGGGCTGCTTACAAAAACACCGACAAGCAGGAACGTACCGCTGCAATCTCTGCTGCACGTGACGCAATCAAGGCTGGTCTGTCCGACGAAGAACGCGACGACACCAACCTTGGCACTGCGCTCAAGAAACTGGAAAGCGCCGTTGTGCGTGGTGACATCGTTGAAAGCGGCAAACGCATCGACGGGCGTGACCTGTCAACTGTACGCCAGATCGTTTCCGAAACTGGCCTGCTGCCACGGACCCACGGTTCCGCCCTGTTTACACGCGGCGAAACTCAAGGCTTGGTTGTGACCACTTTGGGCACCGGCGACGACGAGCAAATGATCGACGCGCTGCAAGGCACCTACCGTTCCAACTTCTTGCTGCACTATAATTTCCCTCCCTACTCGGTTGGTGAATGTGGTCGTAACTTTGGCCCGGGCCGTCGTGAAATCGGTCACGGCAAATTGGCTTGGCGTGCATTGCAAGCAGTTCTGCCCGCGGCAACAGACTTCCCTTACACCATTCGTGTGGTGTCAGAGATCACTGAATCCAACGGCTCCTCCTCTATGGCATCTGTCTGTGGTGGTTCCCTATCAATGATGGACGCGGGCGTTCCGCTGAAATCTGCGGTTGCCGGTGTGGCCATGGGCCTGATCCTAGAGGATAGTGGCAAATACGCCATTCTGACCGACATCTTGGGTGATGAGGATCACCTCGGCGATATGGATTTCAAAGTTGCGGGTACCGAAAACGGCATCACATCCTTGCAAATGGATATCAAGGTTGCCGGCATCACCACCGAGATCATGGAAAAAGCCCTTGATCAAGCGCGTGACGGCCGCATGACCATCCTTGGCGAAATGAGCAATGCCTTGACCGAGGCAGGTTCCTTCTCTGAACATGCGCCACGCATCGAGACCATCCAGATCAACCCGGACAAAATCCGCGAAGTGATCGGTTCCGGTGGTAAAGTGATCCGTGAAATCGTTGAAGTGTCCGGCGCCAAAGTCGACATCAACGACGATGGCATCATCAAAATCGCCTCCTCCAATGGGGCGCAGATCGACAAAGCTCGCGCGATGATCATGGAAATCGCTGCCGAGCCAGAGGCCGGTGCGATCTACACAGGTAAAGTTGTGAAGGTTATGGACTTCGGTGCATTTGTGAACTTCTTTGGCAAGCGTGACGGTCTGGTACATGTCAGCCAAATGGCTGCGGAACGGGTATCACACCCGAAAGACGTTGTGTCCGAAGGTCAATCGGTGAAAGTGAAACTGATGGGCTTTGACGATCGCGGCAAGGTTCGCCTGTCGATGAAAGTTGTTGATCAGGAAACTGGCGAAGAAATCAGCGGTTAATTCAACCGCTGCCCCGGGCTTGGTCCGGGGCCTCTACAGAACTGACAAGGCCTCGTGGAAACACGGGGCCTTTTGTTTGCCTCCCCCCCCCCAAAAAAAAAGCCAGCCTTTTCTCAAGAAAACCCTGGAAAGAAAAAAATCCAACAAAAACAATATACTCCAATCGTTTAAAATGCGGCTTTTGAGACCTGCGACCAATTTATCATCTCGGAACTTCATGCTTTTTAAGAGACATCGCAAGACACAACGTCCTGCCAACTTATGGAGACTAACATGACATACACATTGAAATCGGCCTTGATCGCGACAACAATCCTTACCTTTGCTACCCCGGTCCTTGCAAATACCGCACTGGAACAGGACACCGCTGCATCGCAAGGTCAGGGTGTTATCTCTGCACAGGCGGTCAACGGCCTATTCGCATCCAGCCAAGTTGAAAGTTCAAGAAATAGCTTTTCCGTAGCAGCAGCCAATATCATGGATAATAGCAGAGATTCTGCGGAAAATGAAGGAAGCCACAATAACGGCGGCAACGGCAACGGCGGCCACGACAACGACGGCAACGACGGCAACGGCAACGGCGGCCACGACAACGACAACGACGGCAACGACGGCAACGACAACGGCGGCAACAGCAACGGCGGCCACGACAACGACGGCAACGACAACGGCGGCAACAGCAACGGCGGCCACGACAACGACGGCAACGACAACGGCGGCAACAGCAACGGCGGCCACGACAACGGCGGCCACGACAACGACGGCAACAGCAACGACGGCCACGACAACAGCAACGACGGCCACGACAACGACGGCAACAGCAACGGCGGCAACGACAACGGCGGCAACGACAACGACTAAACTATTTGCAGTTTTACGAATATTGGACTGGCCGAGACATCGGCCAGTCTTTCAATTCAGAAAATTATTTGCGTCTATTTTCCTCATAAATACCAAATTTCAATGGAAACAATGTAGTCCTTTAGTTTATATCCCCATTCATTCGACCTTTAGCCAATTCACCTGCCCGTTAAGTCCATGCCACTAAGGGTCAACTCGAAATCTACTCTCAGCCAAACCATGGAGACCGAAATGATACCAAAATTGAAGGCTACAGTTTTTGTCGCGACCTTTTTATTATCCGCGACCCAGGTTTTTGCCGGGTCCGTTCTGGACAAAGTAACTGCCGAGCTGCAACGTCAGGGATTTACTTCCATCAGTATTTCAAGATCGTTTTTGGGGCGCTCCAGAGTCGAGGCCAGCAAGAATAATATCACCCGAGAAATTGTGATAACTCGTTCCGGAAATATCCTACGCGACGTTACGGGAATTGACGGCCATTTAATTGACAATGATGATAGCGGCAATAACCAGAAATCAGAACACACCAAAGGCGGTGATGACGGCGTTGATAGCAATGATGGCGATAACGGCGATAACGGCGATAACGGCGATAACGGCGATAACGGCGATAACGGCGATAACGGCGATAACGGCGATAACGGCGATAACGGCGATAACGGCGATAACGGTTAAACCAGCCACTGAATCTGTTCAACCCGAAAATAAATCAACTGGAAATTCCAGTGCCAGTTCAAAAGGAATTGTTAAATGAAATCGATCCTGATACGCGCCCTTTTATGCTTACAGATCATTAGTGTTATTGCCTATTTCATTGAGTTTGCAATTGAAAACCTGGGCTTGCGTGACCAACCTTTGCCTTGGGAGTTGCATGAATTAATCGAAATCGCTTCGTTTCTCGGCCTGTTGATCGGGCTGGTTGCCACCTTGTCAGTTCTGAAAACAACAATGCGGCGCAACAAGAAAGTTGAAGACCAACTGATGTTGGCCGCAGGTGAATTCAACAAATTGGTAACGGATAAGTTTGAACTATGGAACCTGTCACCCGCAGAAAGAGACGTCGCGTTACTAGCCATCAAGGGGCTATCAAATTTGGAAATAGCCGATGTTCTTGAAAAGAAAGAAGGCACGGTAAAAGCACAGATAACTGCTGTATTCAGAAAGGCGGATGTATCTGGGCGAACCCAATTAGTCAGTTCATTGGTCGAAGATTTGATCTCTGGTGCAATTGAACGCAAAACTCCACAATACGCATAATCCAAGCAAAATAGTCGATCAGAAAACTGGCGAAGAAATCAGCGGTTAATACTCGTCGCAGTTAAGATTTGGAAGGGCCACGCAAGATTGCGGGGCCTTTTTTGTATAGGCCTTCAAGTTAAACCAGAAGCAGGTTCGTTCCCAATTTGTAGGGTGCCGTGCTCTGCACGCACCAATCGAGCAGAAAAGGAAAGGTGCGTGCGGAGCACGAACCCTACCTAGACCTCCCCTGCCATCTCGGCTACGGCTCTACCATCGACACCCAAAACTAAGGAACACCCCATGACCGCCACCCGCTCCCATTCCAACCACCGCATGAGTCAACTTGTCATCCACAACAGCACAGCTTATCTGGCAGGGCAAGTTGCCGCGGATTTCAGCGCTGATATGAAAACCCAAACCGCCAGTTGTCTGGCCAAGGTCGAGACCCTGCTGGCAGAGGCGGGCAGCGACAAAGACCATATTCTGTCCACAACAATTTTCATCCGCACCATGGATCAATTCGCCGAAATGAATGCGGTCTGGGACGCCTGGATCGCCGATCACGGCAAACCGGCGCGCGCCTGTGTCGAGGCGAATATGGCAACCGATCAAATTTTGGTCGAGGTTTGTGTGATTGCGGCGCTCAAAGGTTAACAGAGAACGGCGTCACTATTGCGTGCCAATTGCGCACCATAAATCAGAACGCCAAATAGTCTAAATCTTAACGAGATGTGCGCCCCTCAAGGGCGCACATCAATTTGATCAAATCGGCCTACAGTTTGGTTTTACGCAAATATGGCAACACCATTTCAATGCTGCCAAATTTGGCAATCGCATCCGCATCACTCACCGTTGTTGGCACAATCACATCCTGCCCCTCAACCCAGTTCGCCGGCGTCGCAACCCCGTGTTTTGCGGCGGTCTGCAAGGCATCCAACGCGCGCAGAACCTCGGCGAAATTACGGCCCACATTCATCGGATAGGTCATCGACAGTTTCAACTGTTTATCTGGCCCAATGATGAAAACCGCCCGCACTGTCGCACTGTCGGCAGGGGTGGCCCCATCCGGCAAATAGGCCTCCGCGGGCAGCATATCAAAGGCCTTTGACACCGCCAAATCCTGATCCGCAATGATTGGGAAACCCGCCGCTGCGCCGGCATATTCCTCAATATCTGTCTTCCAGTTCTTGTGGTCCTCCACGCCGTCCACGGAAAGGCCAATCACCTTGGTGCCGCGCTTGGCCCACTCATCCGCCAACTGTGCAACCGCGCCAAACTCGGTGGTGCAAACCGGAGTGAAATCTTTGGGATGGGAAAACAGGATTGCCCAGCTGTTCCCAATCCAGTCGTGAAACTGAATGCTGCCCTGGTCTGTCTCGGCGGTAAAATTTGGAACTGTGTCGTTGATACGCAAAGCCATTTTGCTGTCTCCGTTATGGTTGTCGATTGACCCAAACTTATCCCGAAATCAGCACACTTAAAAGCGGCATTTGGTCACCCGCCCATTATTGCCCGGCGTAAAATATTCAATCCCAGCAGGAAAAACATCACCAGCACGGTTTTTTGAAAAACAGCCGCATCCAGCTTGCCGCGAAATCTTTCTCCCACCGAAAATCCGATCAGCGCCGGGATCGTCATCGACGCGGACAGCCAGATATTGTTGCCAGCGAGCAACCCCGCCGACCAATAACTATACAACAACGGCAAAGAGCCAAGCGTCAGCAACAGCCCCGTGGCGCGGATGAACTCGTCCTTGGAAATACGGCGCGAAATCAGGTATATCAGGACGGGCGGCCCCCATATCGCCGTCAGCCCCCCCATTATCCCCGCGATGGTCCCTGCCGCGATTTGCGCGTGCAGGTCATATTTGGCAGGCAGTTCCGGTGGACGCAAAAACAACTGCACCACCGCAAAGATCATCACAGATCCACCCAACGCAAAACTCAGCGTGCGCCCGGAAATACCGTGCGAGACCTGCGCCGTGACAAACAGGAAACCACACAGGCAAATTGCAAAAGGCGCATAGCGACGGAATGTTCCGAGAATGCCACCCGCCCGATAACTCTGCCACAGGTTTATCAGGAATATCGGGCCGAGCGTCAGAATGATGGCCTGTCGTGGGTCGATCATCATCACCAACAACGATATTGTAATCGTCGGTAGGCCAATCCCGATCAGCCCCTTGGCCACCCCCGCCACAAGGAAAACCCCCACCGCGATCAATATTTCGTTTTCAGTCAAGCCGGTTATCCACTTTTGATCAAATCTTGTATCAAGTACAAAATCTTTCTTGCCATAGCACAATCAGGGTGTAAATGTCGCACCCAAATTACCCCATTCCTCTAGGAGATTCCCATGTTGGACAAACGCAAATTCTACATCAATGGCGCATGGGTTTCACCCGCGAAAACCAACGATTGCAACGTCATTAATCCCGCCACAGAAGAGGTCTGCGCGGTGATTTCATTGGGCGATAAAGCAGACACGGATGCAGCCGTCTTGGGGGCAAGCGCAGCCTTTGACAGTTGGTCAGAAACGCCCCATGCGGAACGTCTGGAACTGCTGAAAAACCTGTATTCCGAATACAAGAAACGCAGCGCCGACATGGCGCTGGCGATCTCTATGGAAATGGGCGCGCCGATTGATTTGGCCAGTACAGCCCAGTTTGGCAGCGGTTTGGGCCACATCAAGGGTTTCATCAAAGCCTTTGAAAACTACGAGGCCGAGAGCGCGCCTTGGCCCGACTCCCCGAACGAACGCTTGATCCGCGAACCCATCGGTGTGTGCGGCATGATCACCCCTTGGAACTGGCCAATGAACCAGGTCACCCTAAAGGTTGTTCCGGCGCTGGCCGTTGGTTGTACCGTGGTGTTGAAACCGTCGGAAATCGCGCCATTATCCTCCTATATTTTTGCCGAAATCGTCGATGCCGCCGGCTTTCCCAAGGGTGTTTTCAATCTGGTAAACGGTGACGGGCCGGGCGTTGGCAGCCAGCTTTCCAGCCACCCGGATGTGGATATGATTTCCTTCACCGGATCCACCCGCGCGGGACGTTTGATCACAATTGCGGCGGCGGAAACGGTCAAGCGGGTAACGCTCGAGTTGGGGGGCAAAGGCGCGAATATCATCTTTGCCGATGCGGATGAAAAGGCCGTAAAACGCGGCGTCATGCAGTGTTTTGGCAACACGGGGCAATCGTGCAATTCACCGACACGGATGCTGGTGGAGCGCTCCTATTACGACGAGGCTGTTGAAATTGCTGCCGCCACGGCAGACGCGATGCAAGTCGGCGACCCAAGCCAGAATGGCCGCCACATGGGGCCTGTTGTCTCCAAGGCGCAATATGACAAAATCCAGGGCCTGATCGAAATCGGCATGGCTGAGGGCCGCTTGGTTGCCGGTGGACTGGGGCGCCCCGAAAACATGAATCGCGGCTATTTCGTGCGCCCAACCGTGATTGCAGATGTGACCAACGACATGACCATCGCCCGCGAGGAGGTCTTTGGCCCGGTGCTGACGATGATCCCGTTTGACACCGAAGCGGAGGCCATCAAAATCGCCAATGACACGGTTTACGGGTTGACCAATTACATCCAGACCCAAGACCCTGCCAAGGCCGGCCGCGTGGCGCGCAAGCTGCGCAGTGGCATGGTGCGGGTTAACGGTTTGGACGCGAAACAGGCGGCACCTTTTGGCGGCTACAAGCAATCCGGCAACGGGCGCGAAGGTGGCATCTGGGGGCTGGAGGATTTCACCGAGTTGAAGCACAGCACGGGGCTGTCCGACTGAACAACCACCGCTAAAGCAAGTGAGATCAACAGAGGCAGTTGAGGCTGCCTCTTCTCAACTAAACGCCTCTGACATCGTTATTGTTTTCTATATCGTTAGGAAGCCGGAGGTTTTAAACCACTGTGTGGAAAGTCAAAAACCGCTTGCAGGTCGCCCCCCCTGTGTTCCATTATGCGCCAAAGGGACCGGGAAAACCCTGAGGGAGCAAAGATGAAACGCCTAAAATTAGTGATCGCCGCCACCGCCATGAGCGTGTTGGCCGGAACTGCCACCGCTAAGTCCTGCGGCGGCAGTTTTTCCAGTTTCATGGCTGGCGTAAAAAAAGAGGCCGCGGCAAAGGGACATGCCAAGGGTGACATTAACAAATTCTTCCGCTCTGCTGCGATTGATAAAAAGGTGCTTAAGGCAGATCGCTCGCAAGGGGTTTTCCGGCTCGATTTTTCAACATTCGCCAAGCGGGTAATCAGCAAGAACCGGATGGATCACGGTAAAAAGAACCGCCGGAAGTACGATTCAACCTTTAAAAAAGTACAGCGCACTTATGGCGTTGATCCGGCAGTTATTTTGGCCTTCTGGGCCTTGGAAACCGATTATGGTGCGTTTCAGGGCAATTTCAACACATTGAACGCGTTGATTACCCTAAGCCATGATTGTCGCCGCCCCGACCTGTTCCGGCCACAAATTTTTGCCGCTCTTTCCCTGTATGAACGGGGTGATTTCTCGCCGACCAAAACCACCGGAGCCTGGGCTGGTGAAATCGGCATGGTGCAAATGCTGCCCGAGGATATTTTGCACCGTGGTGTGGATGGCGACGGCGACGGCAAGGTGCGGCTGAAAACCAGCGCGCCCGATGCCTTGATGACTGGCGCGCGGTTGCTGTCTGATCTGGGCTGGCAGAAAAACCAACCTTGGTTGGTTGAGGTGAAGGTGCCAAAGTCGCTGGACTGGAAAAAATCCGGCCTTGATAAATCAATGTCGATTGGCAAATGGGCCTCGGCGGGTGTCAAAGCCCGCCATGGGTCGTTGCCAAGTTCAGGTTTGCAGGCCTCTTTGTTGTTGCCACAGGGCCGCAAAGGCCCGGCCTTCCTTGCTTTGCCTAATTTCAAAGTGTATTTTGAATGGAACAAGTCGTTTGTCTATGTGACTACCGCCGCCTATTTCGCCACACGGCTGGCAGGTGCGCCGGTGTTCACCAAGGGTAAACCGGACCCGTCCCTGTCAGACAGCCAGATGAAAAACTTGCAGAAAAAGCTGAAAAGGCGCGGCCATGATGTGGGTAAAATTGACGGTATTTTGGGCGCAAAAACCCGTGCAGCCGTCCAGAAAGAACAGATCCGCCTTAAGCTGCCAGCGGATGCATGGCCCACTGCGGCGCTGGTGAAAAAACTCTAGCCATTCAAGCGCTGTGCAACCACCTGCACAGCGCGCGCGATTGCGGCCTCGATTGACAGCTCCGTGGTATCGATCAGAACCGCGTCATCCGCCGCAACCATCGGGGCGGTATCGCGCCCTGCATCCAGCGCATCGCGGGCAGTCACATCGGCAAGAACCGTTTCAAACGTGGTGTCGCTGCCCTTGCCGCGCAACTCCTGAAACCGCCGCTCGGCGCGGGTTTTGGCATTGGCGGTCACGTATAATTTCACATCCGCATCCGGGCAGATTACAGTACCAATATCGCGCCCATCTAAAATTGCCCCGCCAAGGCGCGCCGCAAAATCATGCTGGAATGTCAGCAATGCTGCGCGCACTTCGGGGATTATCGCAACCTTGCTGGCTGCCTGTGCCGCCTCGGCGGTGCGCAGGTTATCCGCAGCCAAATCCGCAATAGTCAGCGATTTCGCCACGGTTTCCGGCGCCGCGCCCGTGTCTATTACTTTGCGGCCAACCGCGCGGTACAGCAAACCGGTATCCAGA
Organism: Alphaproteobacteria bacterium; assembly: GCA_024280735.1. Taxonomy (GTDB): domain Bacteria; phylum Pseudomonadota; class Alphaproteobacteria; order Rhodobacterales; family Rhodobacteraceae; genus Amylibacter. The sequence goes on from JAJRPO010000021.1 coordinate 22,920, forward strand.
TGCGCAAAGCCAAAATGGGCCGCTACCGCCTTGGAAATAGTCCCTTTGCCCGCCGCCGCTGGACCATCAATTGCCACTGTGAATTTCATTTTCACCTCGTTCTTCGCGAAATTTCTTTACAGCGGCCAGCGCCAACAGCGCCAGTAAAACCAGCGATGATGCGGTTATCAAGCCGGATTTCATCACCGTCATCTGGCTGGCCGCAGTCACTATCTTGTCAGAAGGCAACATAGGTAAGGCGCGCAACATCCCCCCAACCATGGCGTTTTCTGCATAATCAAAACCTGCGCCCAGCCAAGGCATCATCGCCAGCAGCCAGCGCAATATCCATGGCCAGCCTCTGGATAAATGGATCAGTGGCACGGCCAGTGAAATGCCGACAAGCGCCGGAAACACAAGGTCAAGGCGGTGTTGCACGGACACGTAAAAATCGCGCGCTTTTGGCCCATCTGCAAACAGCGCTGACAGGAAATCACGCCCCTGATCCGGTGTATAGCCCGCAGGCCGCACATCAAACGGCAGCAACCCAGCCGCCGCAGTGGTCAAAACCGGAAGGCTCCAAACCAACATAGCCGTGTAAACGCCCAGCGTCGCCACAACGACCAGCCAGTAGAGTTTCCACAGCCCCGACATACTAGCAGTTATCCCGCGCAACCGGCGCGCCAAGCCCTGTCATCAAATCCTCAAACACCGGAAAACTGGTGGCAATCGCCCCCGCGTCATCAATGCTGACAGGTTTGACGGTGGCCAGCCCCATACACAGAAACGACATGGCAATCCGATGATCGAAGTGGGTTTGGGCAGTGATACCGCCTGCGACATCGCCGTCCTGACCATGCACAATCAGGAAATCCTCGCCCTCCTCAACCTTGACACCCATGGCTTCCAAGCCGCGCGCCATAGCATCGATGCGGTCACATTCCTTGACCCGCAATTCCTTAACCCCGCGCATCACGGTTTTACCGCTGGCGAATGCTGCAAGGGCTGACAGGATCGGGTATTCGTCGATCATCGAGGGCGCGCGCTCTGGTGGCACTTCGATGCCGCGCAGCTGGCTGGCACGGACTCGCAGATCGGCCACCGGCTCGCCACCTTCCTCGCGCTCGTTCTCATAGGTAATATCAGCCCCCATTTCCAGCAGAGTGGTCAGCAGACCCGCGCGCGTTGGGTTCAGCCCAATGTTGGGCAGCAAGATTTCAGAGCCTTCAACCAGCAGCGCCGCCGCTATTGGAAAGGCGGCAGAGCTGGGATCACGTGGCACAGCAATGCTCAAGGGTTTCAGCTCCGGCTGGCCTTGCAGGGTGATGGCGTAGCCTTGGGCTGTCTTCACAGTCTCGATCTCGGCCCCAAAACCGCGCAACATGCGTTCGGTGTGATCGCGGGTTTTTTCGCGCTCAATCAACACCGTTTCACCGGGCGCATTCAGGCCCGCCAGCAGCACCGCCGATTTGACCTGCGCCGAGGGCACAGGAGAGGTATATTGTGCGGGCATCGGATCACGCGCACCAACCATGGTCAGCGGCAACATGCCTTTATCGCGCCCGACGGACGTTGCGCCAAACAGGGTCAAAGGGTCCAGAATGCGCCCCATGGGCCGCGAGCGCAGCGAGGCGTCGCCGGTAAACGTGGTGGTAATCGGCGTGGTTGCCATTGCCCCCATAATCAGCCGAACGCCAGTACCGGCATTACCACAATCAATGATGTCCTCCGGCTCGCCAAAACCGCCAACGCCGACACCGTTCACCAGCCATTCGCCCTCATCTATACGCTGTATATCCGCCCCGAACGCCGCCATTGCCTTGCCGGTGTCCAGCACATCCTGCCCTTCCAGCAATCCGGTAATATGGGTTTCGCCAACTGTCAGCGCGCCCAAGATAAACGCCCGGTGCGAAACCGATTTATCGCCGGGAATAAGTGCTGTACCGCGCAAAGGCGGGGATTTGCGTGCTGTCATCGGGATCGGGGTGCCGTGGTCTGCCATGGGGGAATTCCTGTGCGTCGGTTAGTTGCAAATGGCTATAGACGATCGGGGCAACAGCGACAATGGCTCCTAACTGTAAAGAGCAGTAATCTCGCGCACTAGTTTACGCCGCATCGCGCTAAAGAAACCCGCATAATCCGGTGTTTTCTCTACAAAAGCAGCCGGCCCACCGATCACTGTATCACGGTAATAGGCAACCAGATTGTCATCTTTGGAGGTAATCGCCAGCCCGTTGATTGTCACGCCTGCCGCAGCTGCTATATCGCTGTCGATGCGCGGCGAGTGGTTTACGTTGTTGCTGCCGTCACCTGCGATATCGATAATCAAACGTGTGGCGTCAGCCGGCCCCCTGAACAACATTTTTTGGCAAAACACAATCGAACCGCCGATATCCGTCGCGCCACCATAATACCAGCGGTCCGAATTCCGCACCAAACTGGCAACGCGCGCCAAATCTTCGCGGTTTGCGACACGCAGCCAATCGGTTTTGACCTCTTGCTCCTGAAAACCGGACCACTGCATAACACTTATCGCGATCACTCCATTTGGGCCGGACGTAACCGCTTGCGCCACTTCGTCAGTATCAAGCGCACGGGCCAGACCTTCCCGCATCAACTCAAATTCATCGCCTGTTACGCTTGAGGAAACATCCAAGGCAATCACCAAAGCCACGTCAATCCCGCCCAGCGAATTCCAGGGTGCCATTACCGGGTCGTTTTCCAATTCCATACTGCCCCCAATCGAGGTCAGCCTAGCAACAGCCAATTTTAAATCAACAAATCACTTTACGTCGGGTTGATCTCGACCATCCGCGCCCGCAAGACATCGCTCATTTCGGCCTGATCTTTGCGCATTTCCTGAATCATCCAGTCGCGAATATCTTCAACCACCGAGCGCATCGGTGTCAGGTTAGACGCCAGAATATGATAGCGCCGCCCCGTCTTAACCACTTGTGTGCAGGCAGGTACCAAGCTGCCGTCGATAAGTTGACGGGCGGTTTCCGGAGCCCAGGCCAATGCGATCCCTTGCCCTTGCAGCGCGGCCTGAATCGTACTGGCAAAATCCGAAAACCGAATGGACAGGTGACTGCTCGAAGTGCTGCGCCCCGTGGCATGTAAGTATTCATCTATGGAATACCTTTGCTGCGCCCCCTCAAGCAAAGTGTGCAGCCGGCCTTTGATCGGTTGGTCCAATGTACCGTATTCAGCCAGGTAATCGGGCGTACAAAGTGCCAGTATGCGTTCGTCGGCAAACGGCCAGCGGTGCATATTCGCATCCTCGGGGTTTGACAGGCGCACCCACAGGTCAACGTCTTTGGCCACATCGCTAATGTCGCTACTAAAGGTTTGGAAATTCAGGCTCACCGCCGGAAAGTTCATCTTGAACGCCTGCATGCGTGGTAAAAACCAATAATTAACGGCGGTGGTGGACATGGAAATTGACACGTTTTCAAGACTTTCATTCTGATGCCCAATGTCGCGCAGGGTTTCGATGATACTGTTAAAAGCTGTCGAAGTGGTCCGGAAAAGGCGGTCGCCATTCTGTGTCAATTCAATCCAGCGACCATGGCGATTGAACAACGGGTAGCCTAGATGTGCCTCCAACCCGCTGATGGAGCGGCTGATTGCCGGTTGCGTCACGTTCAGCTCCCGCGCGGCACTGGAAAAACTGCCCAATCGAGCCACTACTTCGAAAGTGAACAACGAATTTGTGGACGGAACTTGGCGACGCAACATGATATACCCTCAAGTTATACTAACTATCATTATTATTACGGTTTCCTTTCCCGCGCAAGCCGGACATTTTAGAAATAGCCATAGAACTACAGGGAGTAATAACTATGACAGAATCCAAGGGAAAATCCCCTACTATCAACAGCTTGTCCCATACGGACCAAGATATGGTCAAATCCGGCCTGAGTCGCGGCGTATCGCGCCGTGTCGTAATGGGCTGGCTAATGGCCGGCGGCGCAACAGTTGCAGGCGCTGGTTCCATCGTTGCATCCGCTACCAAAGCGGTTGCAGCCATGGCGCAAAAAGGCGGCACGATCAAATTCGCGTCAGATTTGCACGGCCCATCCGATACGCTTGATCCGGGTCTCAACACCTCGACAATCGACTATTCACGTGGTCGCGCGCACTATAACGGTCTGGTACAATTCAACGACGACACATCTGTACGCCCAGAACTGGCTGAGGAGTTTTCATCAAACGCTGACAACACCGAGTGGACATTCAAGCTGCGCCAAGGCGTGACATTCCATGACGGCAGTAGCTTTACCGCTGATGATGTTATGTATTCCATGGGTCGCCACTACGGCGAAAAATCCACCTCTACAGCGAAGACTTTGGTTTCAGATGTGGCTGAATGGGTTCGCGTTGACGAATACACCGTCAAAGCGAAAATGTCGGGTCCAAATGGCGATCTGCCGAAAATTCTTGCGACATCTCAGTTCAAGATCATCAAAGACGGCACCACAGATTTCCAAAACCCAATGGGCACAGGCCCGTTCAAGCTGGCCGATTATCAACCAGGTGTTCGTTCCTTGCACACACGCAATGAAGATTACTGGCGCGATGGTCCGAACGCTGACTCGCTGGAAATTTTCGCGATCACTGACAAAGTGGCCCGCACCAGCGCGTTGCTGTCTGGCGACATTGACTTGATGCAAGGCCTCGACCCTAAAGCGATTCCTCAAATTGAATCCGCTCCGGGTGTTGGCATTTGGTCAGTTGCTTCCGGCGCTTATATTGGTATCGTTTGCATGACCAATACGTCACCAGGCGACAATAAAGATTTCGTTTTGGCGATGAAATACATCCAGCGTCGCGAAAAAATCGTGCGCTCGATCCTGAAAGGTCAAGGCACGGTTGGCAACGACAACCCAATCAATGCCGCGTATGGCCCTGATTTCTGTTCTGACCTGCCAATCCGTCAGCATGATCTGGACAAAGCCAAGTTCCACCTGAAAAAATCAGGTATTACCGAGGCAACAATCCAAGTTGCAGAAGTTGCACCGGGCACAACCGATGTGGTTCTGCTGATGCAGCGCGAAGCACAAAAAATTGGCCTGAAACTGAACATCAACAAAGTGCCGAATGATGGCTACTGGGGTGCTGTTTGGATGAAAACGCCAATGAACGTGACAACGTGGAACATGCGTCCAACAGCAAACGTGATGATGAATCTGGCATTTGCGCCAGATGCACCATGGAACGATAGCCTGTGGGCAAATGAGCGGATGGGCCAGTTGCTGGTTGAATCCCGTGCGGTTACTGATGCAGCGTTGCGTCACGAGATGTATTGCGAAATGCAAACCCTCATCTCTGAAAACAGCGGCATGATCATTCCGGCACACCGGAACTATCTGGATGCGAAATCCGACAACGTTGAGGGCATCGGTACTATGCCTCTCGGTTCACTCGGTGGCTATGAGTGGCCAGAATTCGCCTTCCGCACAGACCTGTAATTACAGGCTGACAAGAATATCGCGGGCCTTAAGTGGCCCGCGACCCAAAACCCGCCGCTCACGAGTGGGTCGTAATCAAACACCACAGCCAGGAGGGTTACACATCATGCAACGCATGGTTATTCAACGCATCATTATCGGTTTTATCACCCTCTGGGTGGTGTCCGTGTTGGTTTTCATCGGTACATCCATTTTGCCCGGCGACGTGGCGGAAATTGTGCTGGGGCAAACCGCCACCCCTGAATCGCTTGCCGCCTATAGGGCCGAGCGCGGGTTGGACCAACCCTTGTATATGCAATACCTAACCTGGCTTGGTGGCATGTTCACTGGCGACCTCGGAACCTCAAAGGCTGGCGGGGCATCGATCTCCAGCCTGATTAGCGGACGATTTGGCAACACCATGTTGTTGGCTGGCATTGTGGCAATTATTTCCGTACCGATGTCTGTTGTTCTGGGCCTGCTGGCCGCGATGTATCCCGGCACCTGGATTGACCGTATCCTGACATTTGGCACGCTCAGCCTTATTTCGGTTCCTGAATTCTTTATTGCTACCTTCATGGTGCTGATCTTTGCAGTGCAACTACAATGGCTGCCTGCAATTGCCACCATGTCGCCGGAAGCGTCCTTCTGGGAAACAATCGGCAGTATGGCGATGCCGTTGATCACCCTGATTATCGTGGTGGCTGCGCAAATGATCCGCATGACCCGCGCTGGTATTCTGAACGTGATGAACTCGCCTTATATCGAGATGGCAATCCTGAAAGGAGTGAAGCGCAAGCGCATCATCCTGCGTCACGCATTTTACAACGCCATCGGGCCTATCGTGAACGTGATCGCCCTGAACCTCGCCTATCTGGTGTCGGGTGTGGTGATCGTGGAAACGATTTTCGCATACCCTGGCCTTGCCAAGCTGATGATCGACGGGGTTCAAACCCGCGACCTGCCATTGGTACAAGCCTGTGCGATGATCTTTTGCGGCACTTATGTGATTTTAATTATTATGGCTGATGTGGCGGCAATTCTGTCGAACCCACGTTTGCGCAATCCGAAATAGGGGGGCAAGACATGACTGATGCAACTGCAAACACCGAAGAGTCGACAATCTATGATGAATTGCCGGACGCCCCACCGAAGAAAAAGCTAGAGCTAACTTGGGTCGGCAAGCTGGGCGTTACCGTTGTGGTATTCTGGCTGATTATGGTTTTTGTCGGCCCCTACATCGCGCCGTTCCATGAGGCCGACATTATGGCTTATGACAGCTATATGCCGATCTTTTCTACGACCGAAGGCGAAGGCTTTCACCTGTTGGGCACCGACTACATAGAGCGGGATATTTTCTCTCGTATTCTATGGGGCGCACGGACTACAATCGGCATCGCCTTTACTGCAACCTTGATGGCCTACGCTGTTGGTGTATCTCTCGGAATCGCCGCAGCTGTTGCCGGTGGCTGGCTGGACATCGGGCTGAGCCGCGCAAATGACGCGATCATCTCGCTCCCCTCGATCATGTTGGGCCTGTTGGCTGTGAATGCTTTTGGTTCCTCAATCCCGACGCTGATTATGACCGCTGGTGCGATCTATGCTGCATCGGTATTCCGCATCGCACGCGCGCTGGGACAAGACATCATGGTGATGGATTTTGTCGAGGCCGCAAGGGTGCGCGGCGAAACCATGCAATGGATCATCTTCCGCGAGGTGCTGCCAAATGCGGCCATGCCACTGGCCACCGATTTCGGCCTGCGCCTGGTGTTTGTGGTGCTGTTCATCTCCTCCCTCTCGTTCCTTGGTCTGGGCATCCAGCCACCAATGGCGGATTGGGGCAGTATGGTACGTCAAAACCTCGAAGGTCTGGGTTACGGTTCCTACGCGGCAGTTTGGCCCGCACTGGCAATCGCGACTTTCACCATTTCCATCAACCTTATTGTCGATGATATTTCCGCATCATCCGGCGGTAGCTTGGCGAAGAAGATGATATAATGACTGAACTACTCGAAGTAAAAGGCCTGAAAATAGCGGCCCCGCAAAAAGACGGATCTGAAATTCCCATTGTCAAAGGCGTCGATTTTAACGTCAAAGCGGGGGAGGTTGTGGCGCTGATCGGGGAATCCGGTTCCGGTAAAACCACCATCTCGCTCGGCTCACTTGGCTATACCAAGCCGGGGTTGGAATTTACCGGTGGCAGTATCAAACTGCACGGCAATGACATCCTGACCATGGGCAACGATGATCTGCGCAGCCTGCGCGGCCAAAAAGTCGCCTACCTCGCGCAAAGTGCGGCAGCGACGTTTAATCCCGCGATCACCATCGGCGAACAGGTGACTGAATCCGCCGTTCTGCACGGGGTAATGACGCAAGAAGAGGCAACAATTCGGGCAACTGAATTGTATCATGCGCTGGAATTGCCGGATCCGGAATTACTCGGTGGCCGTTATCCGCACCAAGTATCCGGTGGCCAGTTGCAACGCCTGATGGCCGCAATGGCCCTAGTGGGGCGCCCTGATCTGCTAGTCTTGGACGAGCCGACGACTGCGCTCGACGTGACCACCCAGATCGAGGTTTTGAAAGCCTTTAAAAAGGTGATCCAGGAAGAAGGCTCCGCCGCGATCTATGTGACCCATGATTTGGCAGTTGTGGCGCAAATTGCGGATCACATTGTAGTGCTGTACTCGGGCGAGGTTCAGGAACAAGGTTCCGTGGACCAGATTATCAACAACCCGCAGCACCCCTATACCAAACGCCTGATGGCGGCAGCACATGCGGGGCCAAAACCCGGCATGGGGGATAAACTGTCTGGCGATCATGACAAAGATATTGCCAATGTCCAAGTCAAAGACATGACAGCCGGCTATGGTGAAATCAGGGACGGCAAACCTGCCATTACCGTATTGCGCGACATCAACATGTCAGTGAAAAACGGGCATGTTGTGGGTGTAATCGGTGAATCCGGCTGCGGTAAATCCACCCTTGCGCGGGTGATTGCGGGCCTGCTGCCTGCTGCACAGGGCAATATTATTCTGGACGGCAAAACACTTGAGGGATCGTATAAACAGCGTACCAAGTTGGAATTGCAAAAAATTCAGTTCGTTTACCAAATGGCAGATACCGCGCTGAATCCCAAGCAGATGATTGGCGAGATTTTGGGCCGGCCGATCGAGATGTTTCAAGGCCTGACTGGCAAAAAGAAACGCGAGAAGGTTGCGGAAACACTGCGCATGGTGGAACTGCCAGTAGAGTTTGAAAACCGTTATCCCGCGGAATTATCCGGGGGCCAAAAGCAACGGGTCAATCTGGCGCGCTCACTTGCCGCTGAACCGGAAATCATGCTGTGCGACGAGGTGACATCCGCGCTCGATTCCATTGTTGGCTCTAACGTGGTGAAACTGTTAAAACGCCTGCGCGATCTGACCGGCGTTTCGTTTATGTTCATCACCCACGATCTGTCGACCGTGGCGGCCTTTGCCGATGAAATTGTGGTGCTTTATGCGGGGCGGATTGTGGAACAGGGTCCCGTGGACGAGGTCCTTTCGCCGCCATTCCATCCCTACACACGCCTGTTGATTTCCTCGGTTCCCGAAATGAAAATCGGTTGGTTAGAGGAAACCATGAAGAAACGGGAAATGGCGGTTGGCATTGCGCGCGGTGTGGAAATCACCGCCGTGGGTTGTCCGTTCTATAACCGCTGTCCCATCGCGATTGACGGAACCTGCAACATCAAAACCCCGCCGGTACATGAACCAACACCGGGGCATCAGATTTCCTGTCATCACAGCCTTGAGGATATTCTAGGCTTTGAAAACGCTCCGCAACAGGTGTTGCACGGGTTTGAAAAAGCAGCGCCGGATGACGCGGCAATACTATAAAAAGGAGGTTGCGATGATTAAGAGAATCCTGATCGCGGTGGATGGGTCACAGCATTCCCTGCAAAGCGTGGAACTTGGTTCTAAAATCGCCATGGCCATGAATGCAAAGGTGATGCTGTTTCATGTCGTGAAACCGTATCGCCTGCCTGACAGCCTGAAGAGGTTCGCAAAGGCAGAGCATATGGCGACGATAGACGCCGATCTGTTGAACCAAGGGGCGAAATACCTGTTGGCGGGAGCCATGGACCTCGCCCATGGCGCGGGCCTGAAGGACGTCGACATCGAGACCAAAGAAGGCCCGATTGCCCGCACCATTGTGGACAGGGCCAAGTCTTTCAAGGCGGATATGATCGTCATCGGCTCACGCGGCATGGGCGACATCGAGGGCCTGCTGCGCGGTGGTGTTTCACACCGCGTCGAGACCTTGGCGCAATGTCCGGTTCTTGTGGTGAAATAAGCCAAACACGCGAGGGCGGATAATGCCAGAACCCACCTTGATTGGCCTGCCAGTCGCCCTCTATGACTGTTTCTCTGACCAATGTTTTGGCGGAAATGTCGGCGGCATCGTTTTTGATGCCGCCGATTTGACGACGGGCCAAATGATGCAAATCGCCCGCGAAATCAATGCGGCGGTGACGGGATTTGTAACAGCTGAAAACGGTAATGAAGTAACCGTTCGATTCTTCATGCCCGGTGCTGAAATTGCCATGTGTGGCCATGTAACGGTTGGGTTGTTCACCCATTTTGCCGCCCAGAAACCGGATGCCAGCGACTTTGTGTTGAAAGCCCTTGCAGGTGATATTGCCGTGCGGGTCAGCCGAATCGGCACTGCGGCGCCTAACGTCATGATGAACCTGTCCGTGCCAAAACCCATCACTGTCGACGTTAACCTCGCCGCTTTGGCAGACGCTTTGGGCATCGCACAATCAACCCTTGATATCCGCGCGCCCGTCTCAGCGGCTGATGCGGGCCTCAAACACCTGTTTGTGCATCTGGAAACGCTGGCAGAGGTTCAAGCCCTCACCCCCGATTTCCAAAAACTGAAAGAGGTCAGCGCCGCAAACAACGTGCAAACCATCGGCTGCTTTTCGATGGAAACCGAGGTCGCAGACGCAACCCTACACATCCGCGACTTTTGCCCTGCTGTCGGCGTGAACGAAGTCCCCGCCTCCGGCACCACCAACGGCGCGCTGGCCGGGTATCTGGTGGCGAATGGGTTAATCCCCGCAGCCTCGCAACAAATATCCGCCGAACAAGGCGCAGAAATTGGCAGGCCCAGTCGGGTGATTAGCGAGATCATAGTTGAGGGTGGCGAAGTTTCGGACCTGTGGGTTGGTGGCCAGGCGGTTGCCAGTCTTGCGGGTACTTTGGTCTAAATCGGCGTAACCTTCAAATTCACCCCACCCTCAGGCCGCAAAGTCAGTACCATGATCGGCGTCGGGTCCTGCCCTGCGATCCGCTCAAATCGGAACCGCGAAATCAGCGTCGCCAGAATGATCTGCGCTTCTACCATGGCGAAATGTGCGCCGATACAGACCCGTGGGCCGTCGCCAAAGGGCAGATAGGCGAAACGGTCATATTTCGCCCCGTCACCAAAGCGTTCCGGGTGAAAGCTATCGGGGTCCTCCCACAGTTGTTCGTTGCGGTGCAGCGCGTAGATTGGCACCATGACGGTGTCTTTGCGACGCACTTCGCGCCCGCCGAGTTCATCCGGCGCTTGCGCGGTGCGTGAAATAAACGACGCGGGCGGATACAGCCGCAGGGTTTCCTTGATCACCTGCTCGGTGTAGGGCAGTTTGCCAATATCATCCGCAGTGGCCACCCTGCCCTGCAACACTGATTGCGCCTCGGCGCGCAGTTGGTCCTGCACATCCGCATCGAAAGCACATAAGTACAAAGCCCAGGCCAACGTCAGCGCCGTGGTTTCATGCCCCGCCACAATAAATGTCAGCAGGTTGTCGCGCAGCTCGGCATTGTTCATCTGCTTTTTGGTTTCCGGGTCCATACCCTCCAGCAACAGGTCCAGCAGGTCCGGCACTTCCTTGGCGCCACTCTCGCGGCGACGCGCAATGGCGCTGTCGGCCACGGCCTTCATATCTGCCACCGGATTGCCACCAAACAGGCGAGACAGACGCGGCACCCAGGTGGGCACGCCGATAATATCAAACAGGGACACCCGCGCCGATTGATCGATGAAATTGTTAATGGATTGATGCACAGCATCGCTTTTCATTGCGCCAGAGCCAGAAAAGGTGACGCTGCTGATGACGTCAAAGGTGGCCTGAACCATCTCGTCAAACATATCCGCTTGGCCATTTGTATCTTGCAGCCGCGTACAAACTGCCTCGGCGGAGGCCGACATAATCGGGGCCAGTGCTGCAATATTGCGGTGCGAAAATACCGGTGCCGCCGCGCGCCGCTGCCAGCGCCAATGGGCACCTTCGGCGATAAACAGGCTGTCACCAATGGCGGGGCGCAGCAGGTTTTTAGTGATGTCGGATTTGGGGTAATTGTCGAGATTGTCCTTGAGGATGCGTTTCAGCGCCTTTGGGTCCATCACCATATGCCAGCGCACAAAGGCGGTTTTACCGCTGACAATTGGCTGTTTGGTGCAAAGATCGGGAATGATCTCCAACAGATTGCGCCGCGCCGTGCGCAGGGTTTCCAATATGCCAAGCGGTCGGGTGACCAGCGGCACCTTGACCGGTTGCTCGGGGGGGAAATGTCCGTCAGGCATCTGTGCGCTCCTGTTTAGGGATGCGTGTAATATAACCCTTTTGGGAAGGATTGCCAGCAGAGCGCAAAAGAGTTTAAGGCGCTCCGCGCGGGGGATATTTAAAAGAACAAAGAAGATGAAAGGGGCGTTATACTTTCACCCGCGCGGCCTTTGGGTCATACATTGGTTTTAGCGACGCCTCTGCCTTGACCCGCACGCCAGCGATTTCGATTTCATAACTTGAGGCCAGTAATTGCGCAGGGGTTTCCCCCGCGCAGGGCACATAGCCCATACCGATGGCCGCACCCAGCGTATGACCATAATTGCCAGATGAAATATAGCCGACATTTTCGCCGTCCCGGATCAGCGCCTCATTGTGATACAGCAGCGGTTCAGGGTCGGTCAGTTTGAACTGGATGAGGCGGGTTTTCAGACCCTCTTCGCGCTTGCGCAATACCGCATCGCGGCCCATGAAATCCGGCTTGGCGGTTTTTACGGCAAAGCCGAGGCCTGCCTCCAGCACATGATCCTCTGACGTGATGTCATGGCCAAAATGGCGAAAACCTTTTTCAATGCGGCAACTGTCCATCATGTGCATGCCACAGAGTTTTAGCCCCATATCCTGCCCCGCCTCAAACAGGGTTTCAAACACATGCCCCGCCATGTCGGAGGAGATATAGATTTCCCAGCCCAACTCACCCACGTAAGTCACGCGGTGGGCGCGTGCCAGCCCCATGCCGATCTCGATGTCTTGTACGGTGCCAAAGGGGTTCACAGCATTGCTGAAATCGGCAGGGGATACCTTTTCCAGCAGCGTGCGGGCGTTTGGCCCCATAACCGCCAACACACCTTCGCCCGCCGTGACATCGGTAATCACCACGTTGAAATCTCCTTTGTGGCGTTCCATCCAGACCTGATCTGCAAGGCGTGTGATTGAGGGTGTCACCACAAGATAGGCAGTTTCAGACAGGCGGGTAACGGTTACATCGGCCTCGATCCCCGCGCGATTGTTCAGGAACTGGGTGTAGACGATTTTACCGATGGGGCAGGAATAATCGCCGCCGCCGATATAGTTCATAAACGCTTCGGCATCGCGGCCCTCGACGCGGATTTTGCCAAAAGATGTCATGTCGTACATACCGACGTTTTCACGCACCGCACGGTGCTCGGCGGCGGAATTTTCAAACCAGTTTTGCCGCTGCCAGCTGTATTGGTATTCGCGTTCCTGCCCAGCATTTGCAAACCAGTTGGCCCGTTCCCAGCCGCCCGCCTCGCCCATCACCGCGCCTAGTTCCAGCATGTGGTGGTGGAAAGGCGAGCGACGAATTCCGCGCGCAGTGGCTTTTTGGCGGAACGGGAAGTGATCGGCGTACAGCAGACCAAGGGTTTCTTTCGAGCGCTCAAACAGATACTGCTTATTACCCTGAAACGGTTGCATCCGCGCGATGTCCACGCCGCCCAGATCAAACGGTTTTTGCCCGTCTTCCATCCATTGCGCCAAGGCCATTCCTGCGCCGCCCGCCGATTGAATGCCGATAGAGTTAAAGCCAGCAGCGACCCAGACGTTATCCATTTCCGGTGCAAGACCGAGGTGATAGGCATCATCCGGCGTAAAGCTTTCCGGCCCATTAAAAAACGTGTGAATTCCCGCCTCGGCCAACAGCGGCAGGCGGTTACAGGCAGCTTCTAATATCGGCTCAAAGTGGTCGAAATCCTCTGGCAATTGGTCAAACTCAAAACTGTCGGGAATGCCCTTCATGCCCCAAGGTTTGGCATGCGGTTCAAACGCGCCGAGCATGATTTTACCGGCGTCCTCTTTGTAATAGGCGCATTCATCTGGCACCCGCAGCACCGGCAATTGTTGCAGACCTTTGATCGGCTCTGTGACGATATAAAAATGCTCGCAGGCGTGCAGCGGCACGTTTACCCCTGCCATCCGGCCCACCTCATGCCCCCACATTCCAGCGCAGTTCACCACCATATCGGCGGTGATATGACCCTTGTCACCGTCCGTTTCCCAATCAACACCCGTCACCCGCCGCCCCTGTTTGGCAATGCCCGTAACCTTGACCCGTTCCAGCACTGTTGCCCCCATTTGGCGCGCGCCTTTGGCCATGGCCAGCGCGATATTTGTAGGGTCGCCTTGACCATCTTCAGGAATGTAAATTCCCGCCGTCACAGCGGCAATATTCAGATGTTCATAGCGTTGCTTCACCTCACTGGGTGAAATTTCATAAACCTCGACCCCGAACGCCCGTGCCATAGTGGCTTGGCGCAGGATTTCTTCACGCCGCTCTGCCGTCAACGCAACAGTGATCGAGCCAGTGGTTTTTAGACCTGTGGACAGGCCGGTTTCTGCCTCTAGCCCCTCGTAAAGATCACGGGTGTATTTCGCCAATTTGGTCATGGTCGAACTGGCGCGCACTTGGCCAATCAAACCAGCCGCATGCCATGTGGTGCCAGATGTCAATTGCTTGCGTTCCAGCAAAACCACGTCTTTCCAGCCGAGTTTGGCAAGGTGGTAGGCGACGGAACAGCCGATAACGCCGCCACCGATGATGACCGCGCGGGCGTGGGTTGGGATTTTATTCATGGGTGGAGCCTCCGAGAAATTTCAGCAATATGCGCGGGGCCAACTTCGCAGCACCCCCCGACGATCGTGGCACCAAGGGCGATCCATTGATCCACATGATTGGCATAGATTTCAGGCGTCAGGTCTCTGCGCGCCGTCAACCCGTCTACCGTTTTACCCATTGTCAGTTTGGTGACCGATGTGAACCCGTTGGCATAAGCCCCGAACCGCACACCGGTTGCCGCGACAATCGGCAGGCAGGCAGTGATTGATTCAGGCACCGAGCAGTTCAGCAAAATTGCCTCCGCCCCCATTCCAGATAACGCATCCAGCGCCTCTTGCAGCGGCTCACCGGATCGCAAGTTTGCACTGTCGTCATCCGCAACCGTCAAGCCAACCCACACCGGCAGGCCCGTTTCCACGGCGGCTGTGCAGGCGGCTGTTGCCTCGGTGATCGAGGCCATGGTTTCGCATTGGATCAGATCAACGCGGCCCTTTTGTTGCGCCGCAATTTCTCGGTAACGCTGTAGCCTTTCATCATAGGTGGCCGTCAGATCAGGCGCATATGACCCGAACAATGGCGGCAGGCATCCGGCGATTTTTACGTCTCGCCCAGCCGCGTCCCGTGCCTTATTGGCCAGATCAATCGCGCGGGCCTGCAAGGTCTCAAACAACTCCAACTTGCCGTAATGCTCCAGCCGCTCCGGCGTTGCGGAATAGGCGTTAATGGTGATTACTTGCGCACCCGCCCGAATGAAATCCTCATGCGCAGCTTGTACTATTTCCGGCTCGTCTAACAGAACCTTGGCCGACCACATGGGACTGGCTGGAAAGGCCGAGCGTTTCACCAATTCCTGCCCCATGCCCCCATCTAAAAGCGTGATGGTCATGCCCGCAGCCTTTCATTCATCGGATCCCACAAAGGTTGATCCTCTTGCACCACAGCGCGGCAACGCTGGCCATAAATCTCAACTTCAAGCTCGGTTCCCGCAACCGCCAGATCGGCTTGCACCATGCCCAGCGCCACACTGGCATTAACGCGGTATCCCCAAGCGCCGGATGTGGTTTCGCCGACGATTTTCCCGTCGTGCCAGATCGTTGACATGTAAGGTGCATCGGCGTCGCCAGCCTCCACAATCAGCGTGACAAAACCTTTCTTGCGGCCCTGTTGCAGCTCATTCTGAATTGCTGCCTTGCCGATGAAATCAAAGGGTTTATCCAGCCGCACAAAGCGTTCCAGACCACCCTCAAGGATCGAATAATCCGTCGATAGATCACCTTTCCAAGCCCGATAACCCTTTTCAATGCGCAAAGAATTCAGCGCGTACATGCCAAAGGGTTTTGCCCCAGTAGCCACAACAGCCGCGTAAATCGGGGCCATATCCGCATTGGCCGCATGGATTTCCCAGCCCAATTCACCCGCAAACGACACCCGCACCAGCATTGCTGGATTGCCTGCAAGGGTGCATTCCTGATGGGTCAACCAACCGAGGGACAGGTCACCGTCCGTCATCCCAGCCAATACGTCGCGCGATTTCGGCCCTGTCACAATCAACGTCGCCACTTCGGTCGAGCGATCCATAACGCTCACACCCGAAGGCACAGAATCCCGCAACAACTCCCCGTCATGCCATTGCGCCGTGGCCGCCGTGATCAGGGTAAAACGATCCACCCCAAAGCGCAGGCAGGACATCTCGGTCAGTATCCGCCCGCGCTTATCCGCCACATAAATCAGGTTCATCCGTCCCGCCTTGGCAATACCGCCCGTGCAGAACCCGCGCAGCCAATCGTCAGCCCCCACGCCAGACACTTCAAACCGCGAGAACCCCGGCAGATCGAGAACACCGCAACCGTCACGAACCGCTTCACATTCCTGTTGAACACGCTCAGACCAAGGCCCGGAACGCCCCCAAGTATGAGTCGCCCCCTCGGACAAATCATCCCCATCAACCGCAAACCAATTGGCCCGCTCCCAGCCAGAATAGGCCCCCATAACACCGCCCAGCGCCTTTACCGCGCCGTGGTTTGGCGACAGCTTGCGATCCCGTGCCGCTGGCCATTCATGTTGCGGAAAGTGCATGGCGTATTCATTGGCGTAAACCTCTACGCCCTTATCGTTGCAATATTGTTGATCGGTGTAATCGGTGTAGCGGCGCGGGTCGATTGCCCACATATCCCACTCGGTTTCGCCTTGGGTAATCCATTCCGCCAGCACCTTGCCCGCACCACCCCCTTGGGCAATGCCAAAGGTAAAGACACAAGCCTCAAAGGCATTTTTCACGCCGGGCATTGGCCCGACCAAAGGCAGACCGTCTGGCGCGTAAGGAATAGGGCCGTTAATCACGCGGCTAATCCCTGCCGTCCCCAACAAAGGCACCCGCGCCATCGCGTCCTCGATATGCCACTCGATCCGATCCAGATCGTCGGGGTACAGTTGAAAGCTGAAATCGTCAGGTATCGGGTCGCTTGGATCAACCCAATGTGCCTTACAGGTCGCCTCATACGGTCCCAAATTGAACCCGTTCTTCTCCTGACGCAGATAATAGGAGCTGTCCACATCGCGCAGCAGGGGCAGCTTGCCATGGGCCTTATTGTGTTCGACCAGTTCCGGCACTTCCTCGGACAGCAAATACTGGTGGCTCATCACCATCATCGGCACGGTACGACCGCCAAACGGCTTGAACCACTCGCCCACCCGCTGTGCGTAATATCCGGCAGCATTGACCACATATTCGCAGCGAATATCACCCTTGTCGGTGTGTACAACCCACTCGTTACCCTCACGGCTCACCCCCGTCGCAGGGGTAAAACGCAAAATCCGCTGGCCCATATCCCGCGCGCCTTTGGCCAGCGCTTGCGTCAGTTGCGCCGGATCAATGTCGCCGTCATGCGGATCATAAAGTGAACCCAGCAAATCATGGGTTTCCAGAAACGGATAACGTGCCTGCGTTTGCGCCGGATCAAGGATTTCAATATCCATCCCCTGATAGCGCCCCATGCCAGCGGCGCGTTCAAACTCTTGCATCCGCTGCCTATTATGCGCCAGCCGGATCGACCCCGTGACGTGATAGTTCATCGGATAATCAACTTCATCCCCCAACCGTGAATACAATTCCGTCGAATAGCGCTGCATGTTCATGATCGACCAGCTGGTGGAAAACGTCGGCACATTGCCCGCCGCATGCCACGTGCTGCCTGCCGTCAGCTCGTTCTTTTCGAGCAGCACGCAATCGGTCCAGCCCAACTTGGCCAGATGATACAAGCTAGAGGCACCGATAACGCCGCCGCCGATGATGACCACACGGGCCGTTGTGGGGAAATTTGACATAGCCTTATCCTTTACCATTTATCCAACTGAGGCAGGCCATCGCCGACCTCGTAATAATCACCCTTATCTGCCATGCAGATGTGTTTCTCGGTTTGCAACCCAGTGTCCCCGTCCAATGTGCCGGCCCCAACAGATGTGCGGCCTTCACCGTCCATCTTCCAAAACAACGAAGACCCACATTCGCAGCAAAACCCACGTTGCGCCCAATCTGACGATCGGAACCATTTCAATCCGTCATCTTTGGTTATCTTCAGATCTTCGGTCGCCACCTGTGTCGCCGACCAATAATGCCCGCTGGTTTTTCGGCACTGCGTACAGTGGCACGCGATTGGCGGCCGCAATTCGCCCGATAATTCAAACGCCACCGCACCACATTCACAGGACCCTTTGTGCATTATACTCTCCTTAATAAACCGGCGGGGCGATCACCCAGATCACCACGGCGGGAACGTCATGGGGGTTTTCCCAACGATAGGCCTCGCCGCGAATGCGAAAACTATCGCCGGGGGTCAGATCAAACTGCCGCGCACCAACCCACAGGCGCAACTGGCCGGACACCAGATAACCGACTTCCTGCGTCGCGCGCTGCTCGAAAGTATCGCGCCGTGCATGGGGGGCGAATGTGGATTGAAACACCTCAAAATCATCGGTCAGATCGGGGGATAACAACTCCTCTGTCAGCCCATCCTGCCGCGAGCCAATTTGGCGCCGCGCATCGGCGCGCACGACATAACCCTCTTCAGCGGGCACAGCTGGCGTTTGGCCAAAGAACAAAGACAAAGGCACACCCAGCGCCTTGGCCAGCCCTTTCAAATCCTCTATCGAGGGATGCGAAATGTCGCGCTCAACCTGTGACACCCAGCCCACCGACCAGCCAGTTTTCTCCGCCAGTTGCAGCAGAGTCATGCCCCGCGATTTACGCAAAGCCCGCAGGTCAGCCCCAAGGGAGGCAGGTTTATGGATAAAGCTGTCGGGCATTGCGACTCCGTGAAATTATACGTGAATATTTCATCGTTTATTTCATGGAGTCTTGGGCGGCAGCGACATTAAGTGTCGTTTTTCGCATTATCTTGCCCCTTCCCTGCAAAACATTGGTGTGCTACTTGGCTGCTTCCCACGGAGGAGGTTAGCCTTGAAACCGAGCTTAAGAACCAAAGCGATTGCCGTGTGCGATAAAAAAATCGCCCAGAAAGGCGAAACGGTTGGCCTTTCTTTTTACGCATTTTTTGCCAATAAGAACGACAATCCAGAACTGCTCATGGAAGCTGCCGAGTGGTGGATCCTGACGCATAAACTTGATCATTTTGAGAAGGCGGTGAAAATACGCAGTATGATCCGTGCGGGAGAATAACAAGATTTTTTGCTAGCGTTTTCGACACACACCAATTTTCGAGCCAAAAATCAGACTCCGAAAATAAACCTTAACGCCCCAGCAACTCCAGAACCTTCGGCCCCAGTCCCTCCACAATCCGCAAAACGCCCGCCGTATTCGGGTGTATCCGGTCCGCTTGCATGAAAGTCGGATCAGGCAAATTGGTGGCCGCGTCCATGATTGGCGCAAAGAAATTCGGCGCATAAAACACCCCGTATTCTGCCGCCAATTCTGGATACATTGCCTCCACTGCCTCCTGATACTCCGCTCCAAAATTGCGCGGTGCTGGCACCCCGACGAATAGCACGGGCAGACCCTTGGCCACACTGCCTTTCAAGATCCCCGCAAGGTTTGCACGGCTACTAGCCGGATCAATCCCGCGCAGAAAATCATTGCCGCCAAGGATCACAATCAGCGCGCCCACATCCGGCGTCAAAGTCCAGTCCAGTCGCGCCAGTCCACCGGCCGTGGTATCGCCGGAAACCCCTGCATTCATTACAGAAACCGCGGCCCCCTGCCCCTGCAACCACGCCTGCAATTGCGGTACAAAACCATCAGATTGTTCCAGCCCGTACCCCTGCGTCAGACTATCCCCCAAGGCGGCTATTACCTTCGGTTCAGCGTTCGCGGGCAAAGCCAGCAATAAAACCAGCGCCAACAGCTTGAAGCTCACCACAGTTGCCTCATATAAACGGGAACATATTGCAACAAGGATACCCCCGATGGCCGAGACCATACTCTCCCTCAAGGACACCAGCCTTTCCCTGTCGGGCAACGCGGGTACGGTGGATATTCTGCATGACATCACACTGGAGATCACGCGCGGCGAAACGGTTGGGTTGATCGGGCCTTCGGGGTCTGGCAAATCGTCTCTCCTGATGCTGATGGGCGGCTTGGAACAAGCTACAGGTGGGTCGGTAATGGCGCTTGGTCAAGACCTGACCACCCTAGGCGAAGATGCGCTAGCAAGGTTCCGCCGTCAACACATGGGCATCGTGTTTCAGTCTTTCCATTTGATCCCCACCATGACCGCTTTGGAGAACGTCGCAACCCCGCTGGAACTCGCAGGTGTAGCGGATGCGTTTGAACGCGCCGAGGCGGAGTTGGCGGCTGTCGGCTTGGCGGAACGTATCCATCATTACCCGGCGCAGATGTCCGGTGGGGAACAACAGCGTGTTGCATTGGCCCGCGCCGCCGCACCGCGCCCCGAAATCCTGCTGGCGGATGAACCGACGGGCAATCTGGACGAGGCAACGGGGCAAACCATTATTGAAATTCTATTGGGATTGCGGGCGCGCTATAACACAACAATTGTACTTGTCACCCACTCCCGCGAGCTGGCAAACCGCTGTGATCGCATCATAAACTTGCGCGACGGGCGGATCGAGCACCCTGTCGTAAAGGCCGCAGAATGAGCCTGCGCGTTGCCGCCAAAATCGCGCGGCGAGAGCTGCGCGGCGGAATCAAAGGCTTTCGCATTTTCCTTGCTTGTCTGGTGCTGGGCGTCGGCGCAATTGCCGCTGTTGGCACGGTCAAGACCAGCATTGAACAGGGTCTGACCCGCGAAGGCGCAGTGTTGCTTGGCGGCGATGTGGAGATGGAATTCACCCACCGAACCGCCAGTGATGCGGAAACGGAATGGATTGCGGCCCACGCGATCAGGACCTCGGAAATCGTAGATTTTCGCTCTATGGCGATCGTGGGAACGGGGGATAATACTGAATCCGGCCTGACCCAGATCAAAGGGATCGACGGGCAGTATCCGCTGTTTGGTGATGTTGTGCTGACGCCTGAAATGTCGCTGAATGCAGCCCTTAGCGAACACGACGGGCTGGACGGCGCGGTAATGCAGCAAATCCTGATTGACCGTCTGGGTCTGAAAATCGGCGACAGTTTTCGCCTTGGCACCAAAGATTTCCGCCTGATGGCCAGCCTGACCCGCGAGCCGGATACCGCGGGCGGCAGCTTTGGCCTTGGGCCACGTACAATCGTGAAACGCACGGCGCTGGAGGGTACGGGCCTGTTGCAACCCGGCTCGCTCTTTTCTGCCAAATACCGTCTTAAACTGGCTCCGAATGCCGATCTTGCTACTTTGGAAACCGAGGCCGAGGCCCTGTTCAGCAATAAAGGTCTGCGCTGGCGCGACAGCCGCAATGGCGCGCCGGGCATTCAGCGGTTTGTATCCCGCATCGGTGCGTTTCTGGTCATCGTTGGCCTTGCCGGATTGGCGGTTGGCGGGGTCGGCGTATCTGCCGCCGTGCGCGCCTACCTCGCGGAAAAAACCCGCGTCATCGCCACCCTCAAATCACTGGGCGCCGAGGGCAATACCATCTTTCAGGTCTATATGTTGCAAATCGGCGCGCTTACCATTTTGGGCGTGTCTCTGGGCTTGATATTCGGTGCTGTTGTCCCGCTTATCTTCGCCCCATTAATCGAGGCCAGCCTGCCCATTCCCGCCGAATTTGCCATCCACCCAAAACCGTTGATTGAGGCGGCAATCTACGGCTTCCTCACCGCTTTCCTGTTCACCCTCTGGCCGCTGGCCAAAGCCCGCGACATCCGCGCCGCCACCCTGTTTCGCGATGCGGCAGGCAACGTCAAAGCATGGCCTCGAGTGCAATATATCCTGCTGACCGCGATCCTTTTGGCTCTGCTCGTTGGCCTCGCCGCGTCCTTCTCCGGCATCCCTAAACTGGCGCTTTGGGCCGCCGTCGGGATACTCGCATCCCTCGGATTACTGTTCCTCGCCGCCATCGGCCTGCGCGCCCTGTCGCGCCGCCTATCCCGATCCAAAATGCTGCGCGGTAAAACGGCGTTGCGTCTGGCTTTTGGCGCGATCGGCGGGCCACGCAGCGAGGCGATTTCCGTGGTACTTTCCCTCGGTCTCGGCCTTACTGTTCTTGCTGCCA
Organism: Alphaproteobacteria bacterium; assembly: GCA_024280735.1. Taxonomy (GTDB): domain Bacteria; phylum Pseudomonadota; class Alphaproteobacteria; order Rhodobacterales; family Rhodobacteraceae; genus Amylibacter. Next base: position 45,127 of record JAJRPO010000021.1, read on the forward strand.
TCGGCCAAATCGACAGCAACTTGCGCAGCGCCATTTCCCGCGACTTGCCCAGCGTTGCCCCCTCCTATTTCTTCTTTGACATTCAGAAAGACCAACTACCCGGTTTCATGGAGCGGGTTGAGGGCGACGCAGAGGTCAGCCGCATTGACACCGCCCCGATGCTGCGCGGCATCATCACCCAGATCAACGGTGTTTCCGCCAAGGAAGTTGCCGGTGAACACTGGGTCATTCGTGGTGATCGCGGTATCACCTACGCCGATAAGCTGCCTGCCAATTCCAGCCTGCAAGCCGGGGAGTGGTGGGATGCAGATTACACCGGCCCGCCAATTGTCAGCTTTGCCTATGAGGAGGCCCAAGAGATCGGCATCAAGTTGGGCGACACCATCACGGTAAATATTCTGGGCCGCGACATCACCGCCGAAATCGTCAATTTTCGCGTGGTGGATTTTTCCGATGCCAGCATTAACTTTGTCGTCACCTTCAACAGCCACGCCTTGGTCGCCGCCCCGCATACCGCTATCGCCACGGTCTATGCGGCAGAGCAGGCCGAAGCCCCGCTACTGCGCGATCTGATGCGCAAATTCCCCAACATCACCGCCATTCGTGTACGTGAGGCCGTGGCGCGAATTTCCGAGGCTTTGAACGGCATTGCGGCGGCAACATCCTACGGTGCGGGGGCAACTCTGCTCACTGGATTCGTTGTACTGATCGGGGCCGCCGCCGCTGGCGAGCCAGCCCGCACCTACGAGGCCGCAGTCCTGAAAACCGTCGGCGCATCCCGCAGGCGCATCCTCGCCAGCTTTATGCTGCGCTCTGCCATGTTGGGCGGCGCCGCCGGAATAGTGGCACTGTTTGCCGGGGCGGGTGCCAGCTGGGCGGTCATCACTTTTGTGATGGAGGCCAGCTATCAGTTTGAACCTTACTCCGCCCTTGCCATCATCGCGGGCGGTGCCTTTGCGACCGTGCTGTCAGGATTGGCATTTGCGTGGAAACCATTGGCCACTCGGCCAGCGCAAGTCTTGCGAGGCCGTGAATAACCCACCCCATCTTTAATTTAAGGCATAATATCGCCAAAGGCGCAGCTAAGTTTTGGGGATGCAGGTTTTAGATGCGGCGCTTTACCTACCAAGTGTCGGGGGTGAGGCCGTCTTTTGCAATCGTCGCAACACGCGCTGCAACAAATGTTTTAAAACCTTGGCTCTCATAAGAGCCGGATGAATAAAATTCCAAGGCAGCGTGATAATAAAACGGGTTCAGATACCCCGGCAAACGAAACACCTCGGCTGCCTCTAGTGAGGCCACCTGATCGCCCGACCCATCCAGAACCATTGTCGTCGGGGTGAAACCCACCTGCCATTTGGTCGCCAACTGACTCTCGGTCATCCTCTGCCCGTCGAAATCCACCACTTCGCGGGTGCCGTTCATATCCAGCTGCACCACTAGAAAATTGTCCACGATCATCGAGACAACATCATCACGAGTGAAATTCACCGCATGCAGCTCGGCGCAATAGACACAGCCCAGCTGCTCCCACAGGATAATCAGCCCTTTGCTCTGGGTGTTGGCGGTTTGCAGATCGTTCAGCAGGTCAAATTTGCTTGGGTAAAACCAATCTTGAACATGCAAGCCATTTGGCCCCAACTCGGCCTTTTCGGCAGCAAAACCTGATGTCACGGACATCAGCAAAAACAATACGGTAAATAGGCTTCGTCTGACGATCACGGCTGGTCCTCCCACAGGTTTCATCCTGACAGTTAACAGCTATCACGAACACCAATCATCACAATCCCGTAGGGTGGTGCCAACCCACCGCTGCCAAAATACTAAGCCCTACAGAAACAAATCCACCTTCTCGAACTTGGTTACATCCACCAGCCCTTTGTCGGAAATCCGCAACTCCGGTATCACCACCAACCCCAACAAGGAATGCTGCATATAAGCGTTGTTCAGCTTGCAACCACAGGCCTGCATTGCCGCGACCATCTTATCGGCTTTCTCGGCAACCACCTCGGCCCGTTCATCCGACATCAGGCCAGCGATTGGCAGTTCCACCGTCGCCAACTCGACACCTTCACTAAACACAGTAACGCCGCCGCCGACCTTGCCCAGATGGTTCGCCGCCAGCGCCATATCGGCCTTGTTGGTGCCAATCACAATCATATGGTGGCTGTCATGCGCCACCGAGGACGCCACTGCGCAAGGCTTGTCATAACCAAAGCCCGAGACAAATGCATTCACCACATCACCCGTCGCGCGATGGCGTTCCACCAATGCGATCTGGCACACATCATTTGGACCGTCCATTTCCACCAACCCGTCGGCGACCTTTAGATCCGCCTCCAACGCCTTGGTCGGTGCCTGATTTTCTATCACGCCAATGACCCGCGCACGGACTTTGTTGGCCCCCTCCGGCGCAGAAATATCAAAGTCTGCCGCTGCCAGTTTCTTACCCAGATGGATCGTCCCCTTGGCAAAATCCGGGTAATTCGCGGGCGGAATATCCACGGTCAGCACGCCGTTTTCAGCCAGCACTTTCCCGCGCGCCATCACCAGTTCCGGCTCGAACTCCACTAATTCCCGCGTCAGCACAATATCAGCCTGCCGCCCCGGCGCGATGGAACCGATGTCGCGCTCCATGCCAAAATGCTGGGCCGTGTTCAGGGTCATCATCTGGATCGCGGTAATCGGCTTCAATCCCTGCGCAATGGCGTGGCGCAACACGCGGTTCATATGGCCATCATTGACCAATGTGCCGGAATGGCAATCATCCGTCACAAGGATAAAATTGCGCGGATCCAGCCCGTCCTCGGTCACAGCCTTAACTTGGCTGGCCACATCATACCAAGCAGAGCCGAGCCGCAACATCGCCCGCATGCCCTGACGCACCCGTGCGGTGGCGTCCTCTTTGCAAGTGCCCTCATGGTCATCCGCTGGCCCGCCGGCTGCGTAGCCGTGGAACATCAACCCCAGTTCAGGCGAAGCGAAATGCCCACCCACGGTTTTGCCAGCCATCTGCGTTGCTGCAATCTCGCCCAGCATCTTGGGATCATTCGCCGCCACGCCCGGGAAATTCATCATCTCGCCCAGACCACAGATTTGGGGCCAAGTCAGCGCCTCGCGAATATCCTCAATCGTCAGCTCAGCCCCCGCCGTTTCCAAACCGGGCGCGGAAGGCACACAGCTTGGCACCTGCACTTGCACATTAATCGGCAGGCTGGCCGCATCGTCATGCATCAAACGCACGCCTTTTAGGCCCAGAACATTGGCAATTTCATGGGGGTCAATGAACATCGACGTGGTGCCGTGCGGGATCACCGCGCGGGCAAATTCTGTCACCGTGACCATGCCACTCTCGACGTGCATGTGACCATCACACAGGCCCGGAACCATATAACGCCCCCCCGCCTCAATCACCTCGGTATCATTGCCAATCGCATGGCTGGCATCCGGCCCGACGTAGGCGATCCGCCCCGCAGCGATGGCTATATCCGTATCAGGAATAATCTCGCCCGAATAAACGTTCACCCATTTACCACCCTTGATAACCGTATCCGCCGGGACGCGTCCCATGGCAACATCGACAAGTTGGGGGGCAACTTCGTGCCAGGCAGGAATGGACATTGGGGGACTCCGGTTCAGATCAAGGTTTGACCTACCTAATCGGAACTCGGCCTGCTGGGCAACGCCCTTTTGACGCAAGGGCGCGGTATTATTTCTCTAACAGCCAGGCGGCTTCTGTAGCTGGAAACTTCCCTTGGAAACCATCAACCATTACTTCGCGCTCAATCAGCGTTGTTTGATAGATGCCCGAATAAAGTTGTGCCACCATCTGTGGTTCAATAGAAAACGGCGGGCCTTCCATTTGCTTTTGATCATACTCAAAACAAACCAGAAACTGGCGGGTTAGCTTGGTAATCTCGGGGATATGGGCCGCGTAACGGCTGCGCATTTCGACGGGCAAAGCCACCAGTGCTGCCCGATCATAGACCACATCAACAGGGCCAAGGATTGCCGCAGTAAGCTCAAAAATATCACCCACATATATATCGATTTCCGGCGCGCTATACCGGGTCAACGCTCCAAGCCTGGTTATTTCAGGGTCCACACCCAGCTCTTCAAACAGCTGCCCGACCGCCAGTTCGCTCAACTCGTTACCCACAATCCGAAAGCCACGTGACAAAAACCACGCAATATCCAGCGTTTTGCCACAGAGCGGTAAAAACACGCGGCTGCCTGTGGCAAGGGAAAGTTTGTCAAAATTCTTTTCCAACAAAGAATTCGGGGCTTTGGCGTGAAACCCTATGCGGTTATCGCGCCACCTTTGATGCCAAAAATTCGGTTCCATAACGCCTCCGGTAAATTGCTCGCCTAAGGATACAGGCTTTTAGGTGCTTGAGGTCAAGCATAATAACCAAATCTAACGTAGGGTGCGTGGTCTCCACGCACCGCTAGCGAATTTCCTCAAGGCTCAACGGGCAAGCGAGGTAAACCCCGAACTCCTGACCGATATCACAGCTGACCCGCGCATGAACCCGCCCTTGGCGATCCAGAAATCGTTGGCTGTTTTCTACCGGAAAAATACCCTCGTGCCAGATGTTAGCGTGGATATAGAGGCCGCGGCTGCCGTCACACCAAAAGGCCACAACCTTATCCGGTGTCAGATCATCACCTGGCATCGCCAGCGGAACTATGAACGGCTTTTTCTCCAACGGATAAAACAGCTGCCCCCCGTCTGGATGATAATTCATATGCCACAACAAAACCTGATCGCGCGGGGCAGTTTGCTCGCTAACGGATGCTTTCTGCGGGTCCGTTGCCCAGCCCAGCACATAATTACCGTTCACCGCCGCGTTTTCACCATACAGAACATCACCGCGCCATTCACCGGAGAACACACCCTCGACAAAACCTGCCTCGTCGCCTGTTCCCTCGTCAATCTGCCGCCAACCCGCAGCGGGCCAGCGGGTAATCTCGATCTCGAAATTATCGGGGTCGTCAACAAGGCAACCGTAACCTTTCACGGACGCTTCCGTCGCACGGACCAGTGGAACTTTGTGCCACCGCAGCGAGGGCTTCTCGCTGGCCTCAAAAATGTATTCCGGTGCGCTCATACCTGGCCTGCAAAATGGGCATCGACCACCCGCTGCACCATCGGCGCGTAATGGGAAAATGGCTGGGTTTCCAGATCATCCCGTTTCCCCGCATCATCATAATAACGCACTTTGACAATTTCTTTCAGGTTCGGGTTCTGTTCAAACTCCGCCACCTCTGCCTCCGACATCGCCCCGCCTTGCAAGTTCAGCGAATGAACCGACGCCTCGGACAGCCGTTTGAAATATGCAGGCTTCACCGCGCAAAGATAGCGTTTCGCTGCCACATGGTACCGCACGCAATCGGTCACCAGCGTCGGAAAATAATCCTGCAACACATCCGCCCCCGCATCCTCATGGAACCTATCCTCGGTGTCCGCCATGCTAAAGGTGCCGAATTCCGAGGTGAAATGCCCGATATCATGCAACAGCGCCGACACGACAATCACCTCCGGTTCCCCCGCCTTTTCCGCGAAATGGGCGCCTTGCAGCATGTGTTCGGCCATGGTTACTGGCTCGCCCAAATACTCTTCACCGCCGCGACGTTCAAAAATATCGCCCAAAAAGGCAACGATGGTTTGCTGGTTCAACTCTGGCTTGCTCATGCAGCTTCCTCCAATGCGGCGAGTGTCGATAGTAATCCGTCTTTATCCGCATAACACCCCTGTAGCCAACGTGACCCGCTGCCGGAATAGCCTTTGCGCGCATGCAGGACACGAGTGTTGTCAACAATGAAACATTCACCGGGGTTCAGGCGGAAGGTCACTTCCATTTCCGGCGCGTCGATGATTTCGCCCAAACGACGGTAGGCGGCATAATATCCCGCCATATCATCAAACGGCACATCGGTGATTGCGGCGGTCGAGCGGTTGTTAAACCGGATCGAAATGATCTCGCCATCCGGTGCCAATTCGATCATCGGGCGGCGCGATTTTAGATGAACGCCATCTTCGCCTGCATATTCAAAACGGGCGCAGTATTTCGACAGCAATGCAAAGCCCGTGGAGTTTTCGCGGCGCAGCCGTTCCGCGGCGCGAAAACCATCCACAACCATATTCTCCCCACCCGCAGCCGTGCTTTCCAGACAATACAGAATTTGAATAGACGGCACCGGATCGCGGTACGGGTTATCGGTGTGCGCCTGCAATCCCAGACCTGTATAGGCCAGATTGGTCGGGTTCACCTCGGTACGCACCTCGAAATGGCGCCCGTAGTTGGTTTCGCGCACGAAGCCAAACATATCCGCCACTTCAAACAATGCGCCCTCTTTGATTGGCCCGTCTGTCAGTTTACCAAAACCATAGCGCCGAACCTGTTCCAGCCACGCCCGCTTGGCAGAGGGTTCAGATTGGACCTGAAGAAAATCACCTGACGGCACTGAATTCATCAACCCGGAATCCCATGTTTCAATTGCCTCGCCTGTCCAGCCTGACTCTGCTGGTTTCGCCACATCATAGGCATGTTTCAGCAGCCATTCAGGGGTATAAGTCACCGTTTTGTTTTCCGGCTGGAATACAACCTTCAACGCTCCATCCACGATTTCCGCACTGCCGACATGGGTACCAGCCGGAATATCACGCAAGGCAATCAGGCGCTGGCCATTACCCGCCGCACGGGTTTGCGGATCCCAAGAATTGTCGCGCAGCCAGATTGCGTGAAACCGCGTGCTGGTTCCATCCGGCCCTGTCAGGGAAACTGCACTGCCGTCGGGGGAAGTTGTCACTGTGAACATAAGCCTAAATCCTTTGTTGTAGGCGGGGACTCTATCGACAACATCGGATTTCTAATTCATAATGACAAACAAGCAATTCACACATTAAGACACGGTTTACCTTATGCCTTACCCCAAGAAATCGTTACCACCGCTAGAATGGATTCGCGCGTTTGAGGCGGCAGGCCGCACTGGCAGCTTCACCAGCGCCGCTGCCGAAACCGGCCTGACGCAAGCCGCCATCAGCCAACGCATTCGAAATCTAGAGAACTATATCGGTGCCAGCCTGTTTAATCGCCAAGCGCGCGGTGTCGCTCTGACTGTGGATGGTGAGGCGTGGCTGCCCTATGTCGCCAACGCGCTCAGCGCCCTGACGCGCAGTGCGGATGACCTGTTTGCCAAGCCGCTGAAACGCATTGGCGTATTGGCCAGCACCTCCCTCATTGAGCTGTGGTTTGCCCCTCGTCTGAAGGGCTTTCAGACAAATTTCCAGCTGTCCTTTCATACATTGCACACCAAGGCAGACATCGCGCGCGAAGATTCCGGGGTTCATGTGCGCTATGGCAAAGGCGACTGGCCCGACCATCGCGCGAGGCTGCTGTATCAAGAGGAACTGGCCCCGATGGCAGCACCCGGGTTGGCGAAACAAGTATCCGGTGACTGGGCTGGCCTGCCTCATATCGCAGTTTCCGGCCCCCGCCCCGGCTGGATGGAATGGGCATTACTGGCAGGCCGCCCGGCACCGGCACCGCCGATATTGCGCTTTGATAGTTTTGGACAGGCCTTGGCCGCCGCAAAAGCCGGCGCAGGCGTGCTCCTCGGTTCGGTTCCCCTGTGCCGACATGCCTTGCAGAAAGGTGATTTAATGCAGCTGAGTGATGTGCTCCTAAAACCGTCCGAGGGGTATTGGATGACATCAAAGACCGGTCAAATCCCAATCAAACAATGGGACGTACTGGCAAAACTTGCTACGTCTCGACCATTGTAAAATCGCGATCATGGGTCAGGCTGGGAATGCGCGCCCGTGTCTGCGCCACCAGACCAAGGTCGATTTCTGCTTGCGCCAGTCCAACCTGATCGCCGCCATCTGCCAAAACCTCCCCCCAAGGTGAAATCACCAGTGAATGGCCATAGCTGCCCCCGCCGCCGTTAATTTCGCCAATCGCGCAGGGGGCCACGACATAAGCCCCGTTTTCAATGGCACGCGCACGGTTCAGCACATGCCAATGGGCCTCGCCGGTTTTCTGTGTAAAGGCCGCTGGAACAAACAGAATATCCGCCCCCTTTTGCGCCATATCGCGGTACAGGCCGGCAAACCGCAGGTCATAACAAATCGACAGGCCAACAAGGCCAAACGGGGTGTCGGCCACAACGCACGTATTCCCCGCCTCGACAGTATCGCTCTCGCGGTAGACCTCGTCCTCGGACAGCTGAATGTCAAACAGATGGATCTTGTCATAACGCGCGGTAATCTGGCCATCCATATCAATCAGGCAGGAACGGTTGATAATCTTGTCCGCAGGCCCGGTAATTGCCACCGACCCCACCAATATCCACACTCTATTTTGTGCGGCAAACGCCTGCATCCCATGCAAAAACGGATGCTCTATTTCCGGCGCATGGGGCGGCGCAACCTTGCCATCCACCGTGTTCAACCCACCGCAATACTCTGGCAACGCCAGAAACTGTGCGCCATTGGCCACAGCCGCGCGCGCAAGTGAAAGCGCCTCCGCAAGCGCGGTTTCAAAGTCAGGCATTGGGCGGGTTTGCAGGCATGCAATATTCAGATGATCTGTCATGGGCAGAGTTTACGAAGTTCCAGTAGCACTGCAAGCACCTTTACAAACCCACTTCGGTTTCAGGATGCCCAAACACCAACGCGGCACAGCTGTACGCCGCCAAAATTTCCGCGCCACCCGCCACACGGTCTGGATACAACCGCCCGTTTTCCCAAACCGGAACCCCGTCCAAACGGACAGTCGGGTCCAGCACATTCCAGGATATTTCACCGGGTGCATAATTGCCGCAAGTGTGGAAGTGCAACAAACGCGGATTGCCAAAGGCAGAGCCGCTCCAACGGTCGTAAGCATCCGAGGCCTTGCCTTTGAACCGACACCCCGGGTGCATCCCCACATGCCACGAATGCACAAAATTGCGCGCGATGCCCAACTCGGACGATACCTTGTCATAGTGGTCATTTGCGACTTTCACCGCCCCCACATCCCCCTCAAACCCACCTAATTGATTACCGTCAAATTCGGCAAACAACTCCCCGTCATATTCCACTGCAAAAGGGGAATAATACTGCGAGCCCGTGCCCACCAGAAACCCCGGCAAGGCAACCCGCCCCTTGAACGTCACAGCAGGCATTGGCGCACCGATCAACATAGGAAACCGCGCCAGCGATACGTCCGCTGGTTTTTCCTGAGGCAGAGTCACTGTGCCGCGAAAATCTGTACCTTTTGGGCAGGTAACATGTATGTCGTGGGCTGTCGAAAAGGCATCATTTAGAACCGTCTTCATCTCGGTAAAGCCACCGTAATGCGCCTGCCCAAAGCCGCAGCCCAGCATATCGGCATCAAGTGCGTAAGAAATAACTGACCTGCCGTTTGCCGGAAGATCGCTAAACCGTAATTGATCCCCCACGCGTGCCAGAAAAATCGTCTGGTCCACCTTGGCCATTTGAACTTTGACCTCTGGGGCCAATTCCGGTGCCAAAGGCGAGAACGGCACAGTCAACAGTTGAACCTCCGCCCCTATCTCCGATGCTGCTTGTGCAACCGCGCCAACAAGGACTGTGTCATAATAAGCTTGATCACTGTCTTCATGCAGGATCAGCACTTTATCCCCAGCTTTGGTTCCTGCACAATTGCGCAGCAGGTTTGCCGCACCGCCTGCAATATTGGGGGGAAATTGCGCCATAGTAGACTCTCAGTTTGAAGGTTGCCTTCTTGTTACCCTCCGCCCGCACCGTTTTCTATTTGAAATACATTACCATAGGCATTAGAATAACTAATATGCTTAAAACTCTCCCCTTCAACGCCATGCGTGCCTTTGAATGCGTTGTCCGACAACGCGGATTTGGTCGTGCGGCTCAAGAACTCGGCGTAACGCAAAGCTCGGTCAGCCAGCACGTCAAAACACTAGAGGAATGGACAGGTCGTCGATTGCTGATACGCGGACCCAGACACACCGACCCCACACCCGAGGGCCAGTTGCTTGCCGATGCGATTACCAGCGGCATCGGCCAAATCACTGACGTTTGCGAGGCTTTGCGAAAGAAGCCATCCACAGACCTGAAGATCACTGTCACTTGTCCGCCCGGTTTTGCCCTCAATTGGTTATTCCCTCGGCTGATCCATTTCGATCAGGCCCAACCACAAATCCCTGTTTCTATATCCACCACTTCCGAAATGGTGAGTTTTGCAACAGGTCAGGACGACATTGCAATCCGTTACGGCATGGGGGGATACTCTGGCCTGCATGTGGAAAAACTGATGGATGAGCGTATGTTTCCTGTCTGCGCACCATCCTTGCTGGAAAATGGCCCAGCTTTGCGCATAATCGACGACCTCGCTAAGCACACAATTTTACTGGACGATATTGCGCAAATCGGCGGCAACCCACCAACTTGGCAATTCTGGGCAGAGGAAACCGGCCAAGCATTGCCCCAGATCACCCGTACCCGCAAATTCGGGCAGGCCAATATGGTAGTCCAAGCCGCCATTTCCGGCTTGGGTGTCGCTCTTGGCCGTGAGCCTCTGGTGATAGACGCCTTGCAAGACGGCAGGTTGGTTCGCCCCTTCCCGGAATACACGCAGTCTCAATTCTCCTATTGGTTTGTCTGCCCAAAACAAGCGTTAAAGTCAGATCGGCTGCAACGGTTCCGGGCATGGCTGTTCCAAGAAGTTGAAAATCATAAACTATCTGCGGACTCGTTTTTTCATTAACGTATTTGGGCGTCGCGAATCACATGGAGATTTTGGAAAATTCCCCGCAAAACGAATTTCTCGGCAATCAAAAAACCGAAATCCCCTTGACTCCCAACAATTAGCAAGCCGGTTGGATAGTAATTATCCAATAGATAGACCAAAGGCGAGCTTACCCTGTCTGCCGCCATCATGGAGCATGACGGCACAGGAGGTCGATATTTTCGTAACAATTTCAAAGGTAAATGGGAACTGGCCGCCAACTCTAGAAAGGGGCAAGAAAACTTAGACCCAAAAATGATAAAGGATTCTAGCAAGTTTTTGATGCCACACAGCCGCGTGACTTGACATTCCTCGCATAATACATTCAAATATCGTAATACAATAGATCAAATCGGGAGGGAGCAAATGCTCGACGCAGACCTAGAGAATACAAAAAGCATGTCAATCATCGTCACCAAAGGGTCGCTCGATTGGGCATATCCACCCTTTATTCTGGCAACGACCGCTGCGGCAATGGACATCGAAACCACGATGTTTTTTACCTTTTACGGCTTGCCATTGCTGAAGAAAAAGCTGGACCTGAAAATGACCACACTGGGCAACCCTGCGATGGAAATGCCCATGGCTGGCATGCATATGAAAATGCCGAACATGGTTTCCATGATCCCCGGTGTTGACCGTGCCGCAACCACAATGATGAAAAACCTGATGGCCAAAAAGGGCGTCGCATCTATCGAGGACCTGCGGGAGGCAGCAGTCGAATCCGATGTGCGGATGATTGCCTGCCAGATGACCCTTGATCTGTTTGAATACGACAAAAAAGACATGATCGAAGGAATTGAGCTGGGCGGCGCTGCGACCTATATGGAAGTTGCTGCAAAATCCCATATCAACCTGTTTATCTAAAACGACTGACATAACTAACAGCTCCGAAAAGGGAAACCAATGGCTGAACATACACTTAACGCAGAAGGCCTGAATTGCCCGCTGCCGATCCTGAAAGCCAAGAAAATGCTGAAAGGCATGGCATCCGGCGACATCCTGAAAATCAGCGCAACCGACCCTGGTTCTGCAGCTGACTTTGCAGCTTTCTGCACACACACTGGTAACGAGTTGCTGAACTCCGCAACCGAAGGTGACCTGTACAAATTTGAGATCAAACGTTCTTAATTTCGCGTTGACTGCAAAATAGAAAGCCCCGCCAATCTGGCGGGGCTTTTCTCATTTCAGTTATTTGCGTTTGCTATCCACAAACCCAAGGAACCGATCCACCCAAGGATTTTCCGCCGTATTGCGTTGGTGACAAAACCCGGCCACCAGATTATGTGTGACAATCCCGTCATGTTTGCCATCAATCCCTGCCCCACGGGTCAGATCACGGGCATAGGTCGGCACTTCGCCAATATTCTCTAACTTAGCATAATGAAACTCATGCGCCTTGGTTGGCGCGCTGGTCTTGCCCCAAGGGTGATCTGCTGTCGCTGTATATTCCACATAACCGCGCCCCTGTGGCCGTTTGCACATCACCGCGTCAGCCTGCACCACGCCGCACATATCATGCGCTTGGCCGTCCCAGATCATCGATTTACACAGATACATCAGCCCGCCACATTCTGCATAGGCGGGCATCCCGCCCTCAATTGCGCGCTTGATATCAGCGCGCAGGGCCGTATTCGCCGCAAGCGCCTGCATCTGCGTTTCAGGAAAACCGCCGCCGATGAACAACCCGTCCACCTCTGGCAAGGCACTGTCCGTCATCGCATTAAACGGCAGCAACTCTGCGCCCAGTTCTGTGAACCGCTCCAGATCATCTGCATAATAGAACCCAAACGCCTTGTCCCGCGCCACGGCTATTTTCATGCCTTGATAGATCGGCTCCGGCGCTACCCGCGGCACAACCGGAACCATCGGCGCAGATGCCGCTATTTCCAGTAGAAGGTCCAGATCAACCGACGCCCCAACAATCTCCGAAATCTGGGCAATTTTGCCATCCAAATGCGCGGTCTCTGACGGGGTTGTCAGGCCCAGATGCCGCTCGCCAATGTCCAGCTTGCTGTTGCGCCCTACAGCGCCGATCACTGGAATATCGGTATATGCCTCAACCGCTGCCCGCAACTTACCCTCATGCCTTGGCCCGCCAACTTTGTTCAGGATCACCCCCGCGATATTCACATTCGCATCAAACGCTTGGTATCCCATCAACAGTGGTGCAATGCCCCGTGTCATACCGTTGGTATCAATCACCAAAATGACCGGCGTTTTGGTCAGCGACGCCAGCGCCGCATTAGAATCGCGCCCCCTCAGGTCAACCCCGTCATACAGGCCCTTGTTGGCCTCGATCATCGCCACATCAGCACCATCCGCACGAGCGCACATCAGGGCGGTAAATTCTTCCGCCACCATGGTGTTGAAATCGATGTTGTAGCAGGGCCGACCACTGGCCGCCGCCAGCCACATCGGGTCAATGTAATCCGGCCCCTTTTTGAAACACTGAACCGACTGCCCACGCGCCGTTAGCGCGCCTGCAAGGCCCGTGCTAATAACCGTCTTGCCAGATGATTTATGCGCCGCTGCAATCAAAAAGCGGGCCATGGCTTAGGCCAGCTTGAACATGTTGGATCTGTCACGCCCTGCCCAGGTTTCCTCGGCCTTGGCTTGCGCCTGCTCAATGCTATCCGCCGCACCCATGGTTTTCAAAGCAATCGCCATCGAGCCGGTAATAGACGCCAGACCATAGACATTGTCAGTCTCACCCGACCACATGGTTGCCAGCTCGGAGGTATCCATCACCAAATCCTTAGGCTGGTGTGGGTCCGGCACCAATACGGGCCAAGTTTCCTGCGTGGCCTCACCCTTGCCATGGGTGGTTTCCACCACGGTAGGTTTGTTCGGGCGGCGCTCAATCTCGCCGCCTTCACCACGAAACACCGCCATATGCGGCTGATCCAGAATGATCGCCGCACCGGAATGCACGTCCATAAACCCACGATGAAAAATGCCCTGCATCATCATTGTGGCATTGAACGGGTTCAGCATCCGCGCAAAACTATGCACCGGCGAGCGCAGCCCCAGAATGGGCCGCAACTGAATCAAATCGCGCAACACAGGGCTGAGCGCCTCAAGTGGGGAATAGGCAAAGTTATGTGTCCCAAGCTGCACCGCTGCATCGCTGAGCGTTTCCGAGATCGGCACCCCCAGCATTTCCAGGGTTTCCTGCGTGTACACCCGCCCCGGCGTGTGCCCGTCAGTGCCATGCATAAACACCGTATATCCGGCCCCAGCCATCGCCAATGCTGACAGAATAAACCATGGCAGTTGAATGCGTTTGCCCGCATAAGACGACCAGTCCAGATCAACCTTCGGCATCTGTTCTGGCAAATCAAAAACCGTGCGGGCACCAAGGGTAAAGCCGGCGATTTCTTCCGGTGTTTCCTCTTTCAGGCGCAACAACATCAGGAACGCGCCGATCTGTTCACGCTCTGCCTGACCGCTCAGGATCATGCCCATTGATTCCTCGGCCTCGGCCAAAGTCAGGGGGCGCGTTTTGGTTTTACCCCGCGCTAGAACCGCGATGAATTTGGAAAACGGGTGTTGTGCTTGCATGATCTGTCCTATCAAAAGAGGCGCGGCACAAAGGCGCCACGCCCTAGCATATCAGTGACAGACCTAGCTGTCAGATAGATTTTCCGGCAAAATGCGCAAGGCGACAACGCCAAGGCCTGCGATAATCAGGGTCAAGGCAACGCCGCCCATTCCCAATATCAGCTCCAGCGCAGAAGGCGTGTAGCTGTTCACCGCACCGTCATAAAAACTGCTGGTTACTTCATAGGCAGGAAAAATCTCTAGCGGGAACATTTGCCCGCCGATGATGATGACGTAAAGCTGCACCAGTCCGCCCAGAATAATCAGCACCGACGCTAGTAAAACAGACCCCACGTTTGGCCCGTCAGTCGGTCGGAACAACAACGCGATTGGAATGACGCCGCCGATCAGCACTTGGCCAACCCAGAACAGGGTGGTGATACCGCCGCCGCCAAACAACAAGAACCGCTCTACATCGCCATGCTCTGCCGCATAAAGATTTGTCAGGTGGCGCACGGCGGTAAAATACAACACGGCGCCCGCGAACACACCCAGCAGGTTGCCCATGCGTTTGATCAGCATCGGGTCCAGATTGCGTTTGGTCAAGCGGTACATGCTGGTCAAAACCAACAGAAAAAACGCGAGGCCGAAGGAGAAGGACATGATGATGAACAGCGGTGCCATGATCGCCGCGTCATAGCCCGGACGCGCCACCAGCCAGCCAAAAATCGAGCCAGTACCCGTGGTCAATGCCAGACGCCAGATAAACGCCGCCGTGCCCATCGCCCGTATGGTTTTCGCCGACATGCCGCGCGACATCTGCACAAACAGGTAAGCGCCGACAACCACAAAGAAACCGTTGTACAGGATCACATTCCAGGCAAATATCGACTTGAAATTATAGGTGGTCATCGCCACGATCAAACGGTCAGGCCGCCCCAGATCCAGCACGAGAACACCCAAACCGCCAGCAAGCAACGCCATCGCCAGCAAGGCCGACAGACGCGCCATCGGTTTATAGGCAGTCTTGCCAAACACCGAAGCAATCGAGGCCACGTTCAGCGCGCCAGAGGCCGCAACAATCAGGAAAATCGCAAATACATGCGGCAGACCCCAGACAATCTGGTTGTTCATGCCGGTCACGATATGGCCGTTGTGCTCCACATAGAGAACTGCCAGACCAGCGGCACCGATGATGCCCCCAAGGATAATCGCCAGCACCCAAACCATCGGGGTTAGCGCCATTTCACGGTAAACTGTACGCTCCATAGTCAAATCCCCTTACAGGTTATTATAGCGAACGCCGGGATTGAGGCGCAGATCATCGCGCAGCCCAATCGAGGAATATTGTTTCAAGGCGACCGCGATTTCGCTGGCCGGATCATTCAGATCGCCAAACATCATCGCGCCGTTGCCCGTTTTGCCGCAGGCCTCTACGCAAGCAGGCTGGCCACCCTTGTCAACGCGGTGGACACAAAGAGTACAACTCTCGACCGTGCCATTGCCGCGAGGGGCATGGGTTTTCTGGTTTTCAATCGGTTCGTGCACAAAGCTACGCGCCTTGAACGGACAGGCCATCATGCAGTAACGACAGCCAATACAGGCGTGTTTATCTACCAGCACAATACCATCGGCCCGCTTGAACGACGCGCCCGTCGGGCAAACATCGATGCAAGGCGCATCTTCGCAGTGCTGGCACATCATCGGCAGCGATACCTCACGGCCTGTCTGTTTGTGGGTCAGATCAACCTTGCGAATCCACTGCGCGTCGGTTTCTGGATTGCCGGTATCTTCCCAGCCGTTCTCATCTGAACAGGCGGTCACACAGGCATTGCAATCCGATTTGCACTTGTTCACGTCAATCAACAGGCCCCAGCGTTTACCCGCATCAGCCTTCGCAGAGGCTTCGCCACCAAAGGCCATTAGGGTCACGCCAGAGGTCAAGGCCACAGTGGCAACCGCGCCACCTGCCTTGAAAAATTCGCGGCGATCTACTTCGCTCAGGTCTTTGATCGCGGTGTTCAGGGCTGGGAGTTTCATTCCGTCACCTCTTTTAAATAGGCCGCCAATTCACGGTCTTTCTGCGGTAGCATGGTAAGTTTCTTCACCAAATCAGCGTCCGGCAACGAGTTATGACATTGAAAGCAATCGATCTTTACGGCTGCAAACTCGTGACAGGTCCGGCAAAAATGCTGATCACTTTTCACACTGACAGGGCGCGCATCCGGCCCCATTACCGCGTGACAGGCAACACATTCTTTCAATGAATACTTCACATTACGGTCGCCCAGCAGCACCGTATCATCGCGATCATGCACCATCAGTTTCATGTGGTTTATCCGCATGAATTCATTGCCTTCAGGGTGCGCCTCGCCGGCCGCCTTGGGGACCACGGGTGCCAGCGATGATTTAATCTCGCCCGCCGAGGCCATGCCCATTAACCCGATCAGGATCAGAAAACTTGCGAATAGCCGTTTCATTTTACTCTCCAAGGCCCATCTTGATGTATCCGGTTGGGCAAACATCTGCACAGATGTGGCAACCGATACATTTGTCGTAATCCGTATCCACGTAGCGTCCGACAGTTTGGTCTGATTTCTTGATCCGAAAAACCGCATCCTGCGGGCAATAGATCACACAGTTGTCACATTCAAAGCACATGCCACAAGACATGCAGCGCTCGCCTTCTTTTTGGGCTTGCTCCTCTGAATAGGCAATGATGCGTTCTTCAAAGTTACCCAAGACGTCGTCGCCCTCGATCAGAACCTGATCGCGCACTTCACGCGGCACAAAATCGAAATGCGCTTTGTACAATTCCTCATGGGAAATTATCTGCGTCGCAGAGCGATCTTCGTAGTTGTGAATGGCAAAGCTGGCGGTGTTGGTGCCAGTGCCTTGAATGTGGTCATAGGCATCCGGTGATTTACCGCGTTGTTGCAACTCAGCCAACAGATCAAAGTGTTGTACGTCAACCTTGGGTCGCTTCTCCATTTCTCCGTCATCCAGGAAATCGGTGATTGCGTCCGCTGCAATACGACCTTGGCCAATTGCAGTGGTCAACAAATGCGGGCGTAAAATATCGCCGCCGGCGAAATGGTTTTTACGGCCTTTGACAGAATAGGTTTCAGTCACATCCATCGCGCCGCGACCGTTGTTGAAATCTTCAAGTCCGGTGAAGTCGCCAAACTGGCCAATCGCGGAAATGATGATGTCGCATTCAATCTCGAACTCGGTGCCTTCAACCGGAACCGGACGCATACCGTCCATGGTACACTCAACCATCAACAGCGCCGTTGCGCGACCCTTGTCATCCAACTTTAGCCCCGTCGGCATTACACCGCCCTTGATGTCCACACCTTCGCGCAACGCATCTTCGCGCTCATGCTCGGCGGCGGTCATTTTTTCAATCGGGAACAGGGATGTCAGGGTTGCCGACATGCCGTCACGAACAACTGAACCCGCCACGTCATGGGCGGTAAAGCCCGTGTGATCCGGTTCTACACCGCTATCAGTGATATGGCCCAAACGACGGGCAATTGAGGCAACATCGATCGAGGTATCGCCCCCGCCAACAACCACAACCTTCTGGGCAGTACCCAGAACGTAGCCTTGGTTGAACGCGTCCAGAAATTCCACACCGTTGATGCAGTTTTCGGTCTCGTCCCAACCTTCAAGCGGCAATCCACGGCCTTTCTGCGCGCCCAGTGCCCAGAAAATCGCATCATATTCCGCGTCCAGCGTTTCCACCGACACATCAACACCAACCCGCGTGGACATGCGCAATTCAACGCCCATATCGGTAATCCGGCCGATCTCCATATCCAGCATATCGCGCGGTGTCCGATAGCCCGGAATACCATAGCGCATCATGCCGCCCAGCTCTGAATGGCTCTCGAACAAGGTGACCGCGTGGCCATCTTTACGCAGGAAAAATGCCGCGGCCAAACCAGCCGGCCCCCCCCCGATAACCGCGATCTTTTTGCCCGTATCAGTGCCAGCCTCTGGGTGGATAACTTTATTCTCATTGGCCCAATCGCCAACATATTGCTCTACCGCGTTGATGCCCACATAATCGTCGACTTCATTGCGGTTACAACCGTCCTCGCAAGGGGCCGGACAAACGCGGCCCATGGTGGCGGGAAACGGATTGGCCTGTGACATGCGGTTAAACGCGTATTCTTGCCAAGCCTGTCCCTCAACGGGTGATTTATCCATGCCGCGTGCAATTGCCAACCAGCCACGGATTTCGTGACCAGAGGGGCAAGACCCCTGACAAGGCGGAGTTTTATTGATGTAAGTCGGGCATTTATGCGATTTATCCTGAGAGAATATCTTCTCTTCAAGTTCAAAATCTGCCTCTGTCTCGCCTTCTTCATAGCGGCGGAATGTAGGGGAAATATTACTCATAGTAGCCTCCTGTGCCTGTCATGGCAGATCTTTGTTGGCCCATGCCACAGCATGAGCAAAGTGTTTCTTCATTGCGCATTTTTTCGAGGAAGCATTGAATGCGCTGTGTCTGCATCATTTGCCCCATAACGGCAGGTATTGCGCCGTATTTGAAACGTCGATGTGACTTTGTTTGACCGTCCATGTAAGTACCCTCCCGTACCTTAACTTCTTAATCTTCGTCCACTGGATCCACTTGGCCATCCAGAATAATCGCATTTGAAACCAGTTGATGAACCGATAGGATGCTGTCCATCTCATAACCGTATTTCGGCATCACCTTGGTGAACTGGCTTTTGCAGATCGCGCAAATCGCCGCCATATGGGTGACACCATGATCTTTCGTCACCTGTTGCAGCGCTGTCATACGTGGCTTGGCCCCTTTGATGCGCAAGTCCATCAAATCATCGGTCAACAAGCCGCCACCACCGCCGCAGCAGAATGTATTTTCGCGGGTGGTATCGCGTTCCATCTCGTGGAAATTGTTGCACACCGCCTTGATGACCTGACGCGGCAGATCAAATTGACCGCCCTCTTTGCGGCCCATGGATGACCCGCGCGCCACGTTACAACTGTCATGGAATGTCATCACAAATTCATCATTGCGCGACTTGTCGATTTTCAGCGTACCTTTGTCGATCTCGTCCATGGTGAACTCTAGGATATGCTGCGGGATCGGATAACTTTGATCCAGAAAATCAAACGGCCCCGCCAGCGTATTCAGAAAGCTGTAGCCAACGCGCCAGGCATGGCCACACTCGCCAAAGATAATCCGCTTAACGCCCAAATCCTTGGCCGCTTGACGGATGCGCCAAGACACTTCGCGCATGTTCTCGTAAGACCCGATGAACATGCCAAAATTCGCCGCCTCAGAGGCGTAAGAACTGATTGTCCAGCTGACCCCCGCCGCGTGGAACACTTTGGCATAACCCAGCAGCCCGTCAATTTGCGGCTCGGCGAAAAAGTCGGCGCTGGGTGTAATCAGCAGGATATCGGCACCCTGAACGTCCAAAGGCAACTTGACCTCAAGACCTG
The DNA here is from genome assembly GCA_024280735.1 of Alphaproteobacteria bacterium. GTDB lineage: Bacteria > Pseudomonadota > Alphaproteobacteria > Rhodobacterales > Rhodobacteraceae > Amylibacter. The sequence continues at coordinate 64,923 of JAJRPO010000021.1, forward strand.
TTTCTTCTTCCAGATCCTCCTCCAAATCCTCAAGCGTTGCGCGCAACGCTTTCGGGTTCAGACCAAGGTTGTTGCCGGTGCGTTTCAGTTTGGCGATAATCTCGTTGCAATATTTTTGCCCAACCCCGACAGAGTCGAGGATTTCCCGCGCCGCCATAGAGATTTCAGCGGTATCAATACCATAGGGACAAGCAACCGAGCAGCGGCGGCACTGGGAACATTGGTGGTAATAAGTATACCACTCGTCCAGAACCTCGCGGGTCAGATCACGCGCGCCAACCAACCAAGGGAAATATTTCCCCGCGTAGGTATAGTAGCGACGGTACACCGAGCGCAGCAAATCTTGCCGTGCAACAGGCATGTTTTTCGGATCGCCCGTGCCAAGGAAGTAATGGCATTTATCCGTACAGGCGCCACATTTTACACAAGTATCCAGATACACCTGAAAAGCGCGATTTTTCTTGGCCAGCTCGCCGATTTTGGCGATGGCGACTTCCTGCCAGTTGTCCAGCAACTCGCCCGGGAAACCCAGCGGCTCGTTATGTTCAGGGGCGGCTTTATAGGTGTTGGTATCCACGCTCGCGCCACATTCCAGATCGGGCATTTTGAACGGGTCACCAACAATTTTCGGCGCGTCACCAGTATTCATATCATGGGGTGCCATCGGTTAGCCCTTCTCATCTTTGGGGATGCCCTCAGGCAACGGTGGCAATTGACTGGCCCAAGCGGACAGGTGACGGAATTCGCGGGCGTTATCAACCTGTGTGCGGCTTGGCGCAAAGAACAGGCCGGGCGCGTGGATCAGTTTGGAGATCGGGAAAATAATCATCAAGAACGCCACCATACCAAGGTGCAGCAAAACACCGATGTTCATCGGCAACTCGTTAATCTGGAAACGCATCAGCCCAAGGAAGAACACTTTGATCGCCACAATATCGACGGGCATCACAAACTTCATGCCCATGCCGGTGACAGCTATTCCGATAATCAACAGCAACATCAGGTAATCAGACGGGTCAGAAATATAACGGATACGGTTCACAAAAATCCGGCGGAACAACAGGCCGCCCAGACCCAGAACCATTGCAAAGCTGGCATAGACGCCAATCGGCTGGATCAATTCAACCCACCACCAAACCGGCTGGGTGAAATAGCGCAGGTGACGCAGCAGCACCAGCAACATGCCCCAATGGAACAACATGCCAAAAATCCAGATCCAACGGTTGGATTTGAACAAGCTTTGAAAAAACAGAACCTCGCGGCCCATGCGCATCCACACGCCGCGGCGGGTGCGCGGCGCAGGGGATACAGGTATCTTGAGCGGCGCCGGCGTGCGGGCGTATTTAAGAATTTTCATGCCTGTGCCAACGACCAACAGGATCGTTGCCACATAGAACAGCACTGCATAAACAATAGACAACACTTATCTTCTCCCACAGGTGGAACACACGAAGCCGTGTAAATTCAACGGGTTAGGTATAAATTGCCGGCTGGCAATTTTTCCTGACTCAATACCGCTCTAGTCGTGTCCGATCCGCCAGACAGGCTGGCAGATCGGTGCAACTTTAAGCTTAGATACAGCCAGTTGGCTTAGGCAGACCTGCAATTTTACAGGCTTGCTTGGCGGGGCCATAGGGGAACAACTCGTACATGTACTTGTTGTTGCCAACTTCTTTGCCCATGGATTTTTTGATCGATTTGATCAAAACCCGTACCGCTGGCGCGATTTGATATTCTTCGTAATATTCACGCAAGAAGTTAACAACTGCCCAATGTTCTTCGGTCATGTTGATTTCTTCAGCGGTGGCAATAACGCCTGCCAAGTCGCTTGACCACTGTGTAAGATCAGTGATGTAGCCTTCTTCGTCAGCCGCGATCGTTGCGCCGTTTACTTCATAGTCCATGTTATATTCCTCTCGGGGTTTTCTTCGTTCTTGGGTTTAATCAGAGCCAGGCTTGCGTGCGGTCATGGCTGGCTGCCAGTTCCACAAAACCTGCATAGTCCACGGTTTTCACGCCATCCAATATGCGATCTGCCACAAGGCCGCGCGCATTTAGATCTGGTTGTAACGCGACCAGTGCCACACGGCTGGCCATTGCAGTCATGGCCTCGGCCAAGCCAGTGCCTTTGCCAGCGCCGTAAACACCGTCTTCGATCATCAACACTGTATCACCATCTTTGGCATGCGCCAGACAGCTCAGCAAGGACTGGTTAGCGAAGGGCGATTTGTTAACTGTATGTAAAGTTGCCATTAATCTACCCTCAAAAACTCAGAATTACGTCTTGATCGGCCATCACGTCAGCCATTTCCGCGCGGGACACGATGCGGATCGAGGGTTTTTCCTCATAATCATCATCTTCGTCTTCCCACACGATCTCTTGCAGATCATCCGCTGTCAGGCCGCGCTCCTCGAGAGATTCTTTCTCGACGTACAGCTTGGTGACCTCATAGTCACCCAGCGCACGAAATGTTGGCGAGAAGTTTTTCACGCCAATATCTGCGGTGTCTTGCGATTTGGTCAACTGGAATACACCGTCGTCAAGGAATGCCAAAGACACATCCTGATCAAAGGCGGCACCAATCAGCACCACTTCCAGACTTTCCAGCGCGTAAATCGTGCCATAAGGCGCTTTGCGATTCACGTAGAGGAATTTTTTTACATCATCTTCCATGCTTTTCCTCCTAGTCCCCAAAGGTCATCAGACGGTCAGTCTCGATGCCCATTTCAATCAATTGCCCAAGACCGGAAATCCGGAACCCTTCAGCGATATTATGGGCGGTTTTGCCCTGCCGCTTGGCCTCGTTCTCATCCAGCATCCCGCGGCGTTGCGCCGCTGCAATACAGACCACCAGATCAACACCGTGATCTTTGGCCAGCGCACTCCATTGTTGCTGAATATTCCGCTCATCCTGAGGAGGAACAGACAGGCTTGTCGCGACGTTCACACCATCGTGGTAAAAGAACACACGCGGTACTTCATGCCCTGCTTCAAGCGCAGCTTTGACAAAATGATATGCCGAGTCCGTCGCCTGATGCGTATAAGGGCCTTCGCTTATTAAGATTCCGAATTTCACGTTTACCGCTCCTAGAAGTGGATGTGTGCGGACATGTTCATTGACTTGCGAGCGCCAGTCCATGTGTCCAGGTGATGTTTGGTGAATGCCAGTTCGGTCATGTCAAAGAAACGATTCCAACCGATACGGTCGATCCACTCGCCCATCCGTTCCCAATGTTTCGCATCTGCTTTATAGGCATCCACGATCCGTTTAACCACGGCGTTAACCTCTGGCCAATGGGGTGCGTTATTCGGCAAGTTGGCCACGGCCAGCTTGTGGAATGTCGGCTTGGTACGGGCGTTAGAGTGTTTGCCGCCAACCCAGATCGCAATCTTGGTTGAATCATCACCATTGATCTGCATCGGTGGGCAAGGTGGGTAACACGCGCCACAACAGATACATTTCTTTTCGTCAACTTCCAGTGTCGGCTTGCCGTTCACCATGGCTGGGCGGATCGCCGCAACAGGGCAACGAGCCACAACAGCGGGGCGTTCACAAACATTGGCAACCAGATCGTGGTTGATTTTTGGCGGTTTGGTGTATTGCACGTTAATCGCAATATCGCCTTGGCCACCACAGTTGATCTGACAGCAAGATGTGGTGATCCGCAGACGGTTTGGCATTTGCTCGTCGACGAACTCGTGGTGCAACATGTCCATCAGGCCTTTGACTACACCAGAAGCATCCGTGCCCGGAATATCGCAGTGCAACCAACCTTGGGTGTGGGAAATCATCGACACAGATGCGCCGGTGCCCCCCACTGGAAACCCATGCTCGCCGAGTTCCGCAATCAGCGGCTCAACTTTGGCCTCGTCCGACACCATAAACTCGATGTTGGAGCGGGTGGTAAACCGGATGTGGCCGTCAGCATAGTCGTCGCCAATGTCACATAATGTACGAATGGTATAAACATCCATCTGGCGCTGCGTACCGGCGCGCACGGTCCAAACTTCGTCGCCGGATTTGGCAACGTGGTGCAAAACACCGGGGCGCGGGCGGTCATGCCAGTCCCATGCACCGTGGTTTTTCACCAGTGTCGGGTGCATGTATTGGATATGATCCGGTACACCAACCTCATCAGCGGTTCTTGGTACTACTCTCTCTGTGCTCATAACTTTCTCCCTACCCTGCGCAGATCACTGCGACAGGGCTGAATTTCATCCAAAATTACGTCTGCTTACTCGCCGGCGACAGTCATGCCAGCTTCAGTAGCTTTACGTTCGAACCACTTGGCGGCTTCCTCGTCAAAGTCATCCGTGCGCACATAGCTCGACGTGCGCGGGTGGTTGACCATGTTAGGATCGGCTTCAACACCAACAGCCTCAAGGAAGGAAGGCAGACCGATACGATCGATGGTTTCACCCACACGCTCATGCTCCAGAGCATTGTCAGCAAAGAATTCAACACATTCCTCGGCGAATTCTTCCAGTGCCTCGTAATCTTCGTCGGTGTCCAGTTTGATGAACGGTTTGATCATGATACCCATCATGTCGCCCACTTTCAGGGAACGCTTACCGCCAATCAGGATAGATGCGCCGCGATCGTCACCCGGTGACAGGGCTTTGGTCATCACGTTGATACAATGCATGCAACGCACACAGCTTTTGTTGTCGACATCCAGTGTATCATCGTCGTTCAAAGACAACGCGCGGGTTGGACACATGGAAATGACCGTATCGATCATGTACTTGCGGCCAACTTTGGCAACGTGCTTTTTCACTTCTTCTTGGTTGACCTTCATGTCGTCACGCCAAGTACCGATGACCGCAAAGTCAGCCCGGTGGATCGCGTTCACACAGTCATTACCACAACCGGAGAATTTGAACTTGAATTTGTAAGGCAATGACGGACGGTGCATTTCGTCCAGCAGGTTGTTGATGATGCCACGGTGTGCGCGGGCCTCATCGAAACAGGATTGCTCACAACGGGCGGCACCAACGCAGCTCATGGCTGTGCGCAATGCGGGGCCAGCACCCCCAAGATCGAAACCGATCTTGTTCAGCGCATCAAAGGCACCTTGGGTTTTTTCGGTGGAAACACCCTGAAACATAATGTCGCCGGATTGACCGTGAAACGCGATCAGACCAGAACCATGTTCCTCCCAAAGGTCGCACATCTTGCGCAGAATTGTGGTGGTATAGTGAAAGCCCGGAGGCGGCATCACGCGCAGAGTGTGAAACTCTTTAGATGCGGGGAATTTGTCGGCCACTTCGGAATAACGTGGGATGATCCCGCCGCCATAACCATAGACGGATACAACGCCGCCCTTCCAGTAACCTTTGCGATTTTCATAGGAGTGATTCAACTGACCCATTAGATCATTCATCATAGGCGCATATTTTTCGCCTTTGGAATCACGCAGGCGTTTCAGCCCTGTCACAAAACTCGGCCATGGGCCGTCTTCCAATTGGTCCAACATCGGTGTTGGGTGGATTTCTACCTCTTCGACCTTACCGTCGTGTGGTTCGCCATCTTTCATAACAAGTCTCCCTTCTCATTGCTTCACGTCAGAGCATACGCCCTAAATGATTAAAAAGCACCAAAAGCCTTTAACGGGTACCTTGTCGTGTGATCATGAATCGGTTTGACAGAAACACTGGTGCCTTGTTCATTTGATTTTATATTACCTTTTTTGAATGTAAAGGTTTTTTATATATCATTTATTGAATATAATGGTATGCAATAGCCCAAAGCCGCGTTTTTCACTGTTTCCTATGGGAAACAGATTAACGTGCGAAGTTTAAACGTAAGGAAAGCCCAGTCGTGGTTGATAAAAACCCCTCTTTTCCCGACAATTTTAGTTGGAATTTAAATGACGCTAACGGCTATGCGGCTTGGCGTGGGGTGAAACTGCGCCAAACAGCTGAATTACTTCAGAAATCTACGTTTGTAGACTTGCAAGACATCGCCAACATCACCCGCGACGAACACGATGAAATCCACCACAGATGCGAAGTTTCCAACGCGGTTCTTTACCGCGATTTGGCCCATAATGAAGGCCGGAATACAGTTAGCGACAGACTGCGGCAATTTGCCGATACTTTGGGGCTGCGTATCGCGGAAAAGCACAGATCAGCGGAAAACGGCGGCATTGTTTCCCTGCAAGAATCAGAATCACCCGGCAAAAAGGGCTATATTCCCTATTCAAAACGACCCATGAACTGGCATACGGATGGCTACTATAATGGGCCTGACCAGAAAATACGGGCTATGGTTTTGCATTGCGTGCGCGAAGCCACGGCCGGAGGGGTCAATCAGTTGCTCGATCCAGAGGTTGCCTACATCCGCCTGCGCGACGCGAATCCTGACTATATAAGTGCCCTGTCCCATCCCCAAGCAATGACCATCCCCGAAAATGACGAAGGCAACGGTAAAATCCGCCCCGTCAGCATTGGACCAGTGTTTGCGGTGGACCCGGAGACCAACAGGTTGGAAATGCGCTACACTGCCCGCACCCGCTCGATCAAATGGCGCAATGATCTGATGACCCGCGAGGCTATTGCCTTTCTAACCGAGGTTCTGGCCTCGGATGATCCGTATATCCAAACAGTTCAAATGAAATCAGGCGAAGGCGTCCTGTGCAATAATTCGCTTCACAACCGCACTGGTTTTGACGCAGACACCCCCCAACCAAGCGAGCGCCTGATGATGCGCATCCGCTTTCACAACCGCGTCAAAGGGAGATAGCCAATGGCAAAACTCAGCGATCTTATCATTCAGCATCCAGAAGTGGATACATTCGAAAAACTGGAGCTTTTGGTTGCCCATGCGGCAGAATCAGGCCAGATGTTTATCGAGTTTGATCTAAAGCCGGACTACCGCGATACCCCGAAGAAATGGGAATGGCGGCTAGAGGCAATTTTTGCGCGAGGGTTAAAATATGATTGAAGACGTCATCACCGATGTGGCAACATTTGCCTTCCCGTTCAACAAGAACGTGACCCTGAAAAATGTCGCCCAAGACGACGGCGTGAACTGGTTGCGGGTGACAATCCGCGAAAACCGCCGCTTCACCATATTTGACCTCGATCCCGCCAGCGCCGCCGATTTTGGCGCGCAGTTGCAGGACTGGGCCAAATCCAAAGACAGCTAAACGAGGATACAAACCATGGATTTTCTGCCCATTTTTCTGGACATCCGCGAAAAGAAAGTCATCGTCGATGGCGGCACCACGGTGGCTGCGCGTCGCGTTGAACGTGCCCTGCTCGCCGGCGCCAACGTCCATGTGTTTGATGAAAACCTCAGCGACGAATTCAACGCCTTCCTGAGCAATCCCAAACTAACCCACCACAAACGCATCGTCGAAGCCGCTGATTTCCCCGGCACCATCATCGCGTACGGTGCCTCCGAGGTGGAGGCCCGCGACATCATCCTGCACAAGGGCGCCAAGGGCGCAAATGTCCTCGCCAATGTCGCCGACGTTTGCGAATATTGCGACTTCATCACCCCCTCGGTGGTTGACCGCTCCCCCCTCGTCGTCGCCATCAGCTCCGGCGGTACCGCCCCCGTCATCGCCCGTATCCTGCGCGCCCGAATTGAAAGCATCCTGCCGCAATCCTACGGCCATATGGCAGAATTCCTCGGCAAATTCCGCGACAAGGTGCTGTCCGGCATCGACAAAACCCGCTCGCGCCGCCGTTTCTGGGAAAACATGATCGACGGCCCTGTTGGCGACCTGTTCCTGTCCGGCGATGTAGACGCCGCCGAAGAACAATTGAAACTGGCCCTAGAGGATGCCCAAACCGGCCAAGACTTGTCTGAAAAAGGCGAAGTTTTCCTGGTTGGTGCCGGTCCCGGCGACCCCGACTTGCTGACCTTCCGCGCCTTGCGTCTGATGCAACGGGCTGATGTGGTGCTATATGACCGCCTCGTTGGCGACGGCATTCTGGAACTGATCCGCCGCGACGCCGAGCGGATTTATGTGGGCAAACGCCCCGATCACCACACCATGATCCAAGAAGACATCTCCGCCCTGATGGTGCGCCTCGCCAAAGAGGGCAAACGCGTGTTGCGCCTCAAAGGCGGCGACCCGTTCATCTTTGGACGTGGTGGTGAAGAAATCGAAATGCTGGCGGAACACAAAATCCCGTTTCAGGTCGTCCCCGGCATCTCAGCGGCAAGCGGCTGTTCCACCTATTCCGGTATTCCCCTGACCCACCGCGATTACGCGCAATCCTGCATCTTCATCACGGCCCACGGCAAAGACGGGGTGCTTGAACTGGATTGGGATGTCCTGCTGCGCCCCAACCAAACGGTCGCCATCTACATGGGATTGTCCAGTTTGAAAATCCTCTCCGAAGGTTTTGCCGAACACGGCGCGGACCCAGACACCCCCGCCGCGATTATTGACAACGGCACCCGCCCGAACCAGCGGATTGTCACAGGCACCATCAGCAACCTGTATGACAGGGCCACAGAGGCCGAATTCAAAGGCCCCTCGATCATCATTATTGGCGGCGTGGTCAACTTGCGCGAAAAACTGCAATGGTTCACCGATAATCAAGACGCCAAATTTTCCATGTCTTTGGCCCCAAAAGATTCCCTTTAGGAAACTTGTTCCCAGACGCATAAACACATGCTAATACGCCTATGTGTTTATGCACCGTCAAAACTGGGGAGAGAAAAATGTTAGAGACTTGGCAAGAAATGGTGGTTGAGAACCCCGCGTTTTACATCGGCTGGGGTGGCCTGCTGATCGGGGTGGTATTCGGCTATATCGTTTATATCACCAACTTCTGCACCATGGGATCAGTCAATGACATCATGTCCTTCGGCGATTACCGCCGCCTGCGCTCTTGGCTGCTCGGCGGGGCTACCAGCATTATCGGCGTTGCAATCCTCACCAAGATGGAAGTCGCCGACTTCACCACCTCACAATTCCTGACACCCCAATTCAATTGGCTCGGCAATATCGTCGGCGGGCTAATCTTCGGCGTCGGTATGGTTTACGCGGGCGGCTGTCTGTCGAAAAACCTCGTGCGTACTGGCGCGGGTGATCTGCGTTCCCTCGTGGTACTGATCATCGCCGGACTGTTTGGCTTTATGACCATCGGCGGCCTGCTCGGCCCTGTTCGCGTGGCACTATTTGGCCCTTCAACCATCAACTTGGCTGATTCAGACATCGAATATCAGGGCCTCGGCGACATCCTCGCAGGCCTGACAGGCATGGATTACGACATGGCAGGCACAGTTGCCCTCGCCGTGGTGCTCGTCGCGTTGCTTGGTTACGTCTTTATGAATGGCGAATTCCGCAAATCCCCCAACCACATATTCGCAGGCGTAGGCCTCGGCCTCTGCGTCACCGCTGGCTGGCTGCTAACGGGCCTCGCGCAAGACGATTTCGCCGATGCGCCCGTGGCGCTGATCTCGCTCAGCTTTGCGCGGCCTTCCGGTGATGTACTGGATTATCTGATGCGCTTTACCGCGCTTGGCGCGCCGGGTTTTGGTGTGGTGACGCTGGTCGGCACCATTTTAGGCGGTTTTATCGGCGCAATCAGCAAACGCAAATTCCACCTCGCCACCTTTGCCAATGCGGGTGACGCGGTGCGCAACATGATGGGCGCCGCCCTGATGGGTATCGGCGCGGTGCTGTCCCTTGGCTGCACCATCGGCCAAGGCATGACGGGGCTATCAACCCTTGCGGCGGGATCCTTCATCACGCTGGCCTGCATCATTATCGGCGGCATGGTAGGCGTGAAAATCATGGAATGGGACATGATGCGTGGGTAACAAATAGGGCGTTCTGCCATTGGCAAAGCGCCCTATCCCGCGAACCTCTTGGCCCCAGCCACACAAAACACAACCGCAACACAGACCAGCGCCATGGGCCAACTCACTTGCTCTTGCAACAGGGTAGCGGCCAGTATCAGGCCCATAAACGGCTGAAGCAATTGCAGTTGCCCAACTGCGGCAATGCCCCCTTGCGCCAACCCGCGATACCAGAACACAAAACCGATTAGCATGCTGAATATGGATACATAACCCAGCGCGAACCATGCGGGCATTGCAATGCCCGCAAAACTTGGCGGTCGCAAGTACAGGGCCAGCGGCAGCATTATCGGTAGCCACAAAACCAGCGCCCATGAAATGACCTGCCAGCCGCCAAGCTTGCGCGACAGTTTACCGCCCTCGGCATAACCCAAGCCGCAAACAACGATAGCTGCAAACATCAGGATATCACCGATGAAGGAAGTCGACAGATCCTGAAGCAGCGCAAACCCCGCAACAAGGCCCGCGCCCAAAATTGAGAACAGCCAAAACATCTTGGGCGGTTGATCCCCTGCCCGCAACACACCGAATATGGCGGTTGATAGCGGCAACAAACCAATGAAAACAATTGAATGAGCCGAGGAAATATGTTGCAACGCCAAAGCTGTTAACAATGGAAAGCCAACCACCACGCCAAAACCCACAATAAGCAAAGGCAGGATGTCCGCGCGTTCAGGCCATTTCTGTGGCAGCAAAATCAAAAGCGCCAACGCCAAGCCACCGGCAATTGTCGCCCTTAGAGCCGTCAGGAAAATCGGATCAAATGCCCCCACTGCAACCCGTGTTGCAGGCAATGAGCCACTGAATATTGCAACACCGATAAACCCATATATCCAGCCAGTTTTTATGTCGCCCATCTGGAACCTCCTGTTTGGAATACCTTATGGCCAGCACATATTGTTTTTCCAGATACAAACCAGTACAATACGAATGAACTGTAATGGAAATATTGACAGTACAGATGAACAAACAAGACATAGACCGAACGGCCAATACAACGCTTGTTGCGCAGGTTATGGCAGCCGTGCGCGCAGAAATTTCCAGCCGGCAAACGGCCCCCGGCATGAAGCTACGATCAATCCGCAGCTTGGCGCAGCGGATGCAAGTTTCCAAATCTACAGTGGTGGATGCCTATGAGCGCCTCGTAGCCGAAGGCGCGATACGTGCCCGTGCAGGTTCTGGGTTTTATGTAGCAGGCCATCTGCCGCCCTTTTCTATCGCTGATACCGGGCCTCAGCTTGATCAGGCGATCGACCCCATCTGGATGACACGGCGTTCGCTTGATACCGAAAGCAGCTTGTTAAAACCCGGTTGTGGCTGGTTGCCGAGCAGCTGGATGCCTGAACCCGAAATTCGCCGCTCTTTGCGCCAAATGTCCCGTAACAGCCACGCCAACCTCACCGATTACAGCACGCCATACGGACTACCCGCGTTACGACAATTGCTGTCTCGCCGCTTGGCTGATCACGGGATAGAGGCCCCGCCCTCCCAGATAATGCTGACAGAATCCGGCACACAAGCCATTGATTTACTGTGCCGTTTCTTGCTGGGACCCGGCGATACCGTTTTGGTGGATGACCCCTGTTATTTCAACTTTCACGCCCTGCTACGCGCCCACCGGGTAAAGGTTGTTAGCGTTCCTTACACCCCCAATGGCCCGAATTTGGCGCAGTTCGAACAGGTGCTTGTTGACCATTCGCCGCGCCTCTACATCACCAATTCTGCACTGCACAACCCGACCGGCGCGACCCTATCCCCCAAGGTTGCACACCGTGTTTTAAAACTGGCCGATCAGCATAATTTGCTCATTATCGAAGATGACATTTTCGCGGATTTTGAACAAGAGCCAGCGCCGCGACTGGCTGCGTTTGATGGGCTGGACCGCGTCATTCACATCGGTAGCTTTTCCAAAACCCTTTCCGCATCCATACGCTGCGGTTTCATCGCGGCGCGGCCAGATTGGATAGAAGCATTGGTAGACCTCAAACTTGCCACCTCCTTTGGCGGCGGCGGTTTCTCGGCTGAACTGGTTTTGACACTGTTGAAAGACGGGGCCTATCGCCGCCACATCGCCGGGTTAAAAAACCGTTTGGCGGATACCATGGGCAAGGCTGGTGGCAAGCTGAAAAGCATTGGTCTGGTACCATGGATCGAACCAAATGCAGGCATGTTTTTATGGTGCCAACTGCCCGCAAATATCGACGCCGCCGATGTCGCTCGCGCCGCCATGACTGAGGGCGTGGTGTTGGCCCCAGGCAACGCCTTTAGTCCAACACAAGCGGCCAGCAGTTTTATGCGCTTCAATGTTTCACAAACGCGGGATCCAGTCATTTTCCCAATTCTGGAGCGCGCCCTTGCACAGGCAGCCCCAAAACCCGCTAACATGTGAAGTTCTTACTTGCGCAAATATGAAAAATCGGGTTGGCTGCAAACAGCGGCCAACCACGGACCAAATCCCAATGCCCTCGCCAAACATATCTGAACCCACTTACGGCCCGCCGTGGATTGCCATCGCATGGATGGTCCTCACGGGACTGCTGTTTGTCGGCGTCACGGCTGTTGTGCGCTATATCGGTTCCGACATCCCCGCCCCGCAAGCGGCTTTCATCCGCTACGCCATCGGCTTGTTATTCATGTCGCCGTTCCTCATTCCGATGTTTCGCAAAGGCATCCCCCGCAAAGCCGTAACCGCGCACGCAATTCGCGGCTTTGCCCACGCGCTTGGGGTGATGCTCTGGTTCTACGCCATGGCGCGCATCCCCATCGCCGAGGTCGTCGCCATCAGCTATACCTCCCCCATCTACATCACACTCGGCGCGGCCTTCTTTTTTCGCGAACACCTCGCCGCGCGCCGCATATTCGCGGTCCTCGCCGCCTTCGCAGGTGCCATGATAATCCTGCGCCCCGGCTTACAGGAACTCTCGCTAGGTCAATTGGCACAAGTTGTTTCCGCCCCGCTTTTCGCCATTTCCTATCTACTCGCCAAAAGCATGAGCAAAGATCAAAGCTCCACCGTCATTGTCGGCATGATGTCAATATTTGTCACCCTAGGCATCGCGCCTTTCGCCTTTGTCGTCTGGCAAACGCCAACCATGACTGAGGTGATGTGGCTCGCCCTCGTCGCCGCACTCGCGACAACCGGCCACTTTACAATGACCAAGGCGCTCAAGGCCGCACCCCTGATGGTCACACAACCAGTCACCTTCTTGCAATTGGTCTGGGCAACCCTGCTCGGCGCCCTTGTATTTGACGAGGCAGTGGATTTCTGGGTCTTGCTCGGTGGGGGCGTCATCATCGCCTCGGTCAGCTTTATCTCTTACCGCGAATGGGTGGTGTCACGAAAATCACGGACCCCGCCAGCGGTGGCAACCAAATAGCAGATCTGGGAATTTGGCCCCAAACAAAAGACGCCCCGCAAAACTCGCGAGGCGTTTTGACAGTTTCAACGATTGGGTTGGGGCTAATCCGCCTCCCCCATCAAGGTCGCAATCTTCATCGCCAGCGACTTGTAAGTCTTGGCGTGAACACTGTCCGGAGCAGCAATTACAACAGGTGTGCCTTCATCGGAATAATGGCGAATATCCATGTGCAGCGGGATACCGCCCAGGAACATAACTTCCAGTTTCTGCGCCTCTTTCTGCGCGCCGCCATGGCCAAAAATGTCAGAGCGTTCGCCACAATGCGGGCAGACAAAGGTGCTCATATTCTCAATAATCCCAAGGATCGGAACATCAACACCTTTGAACATTTTCAATCCCTTACGGGCATCCAGCAGCGCCAAATCTTGCGGCGTCGATACAATAACCGCCCCCGCCAGCGGCACCTGTTGCGCCAGTGTCAACTGCGCGTCACCAGTGCCCGGCGGCATGTCCAGAACCAGCACATCCAGCTCGCCCCACTCCACTTCACGCACCATCTGCATCAGACCTGAAGTTACCATAGGGCCGCGCCAAATCAGCGGTGCCTCTTCGTCCATCAAAAAGCCCATGGACATAACCTTGATGCCATATTGCTCCATCGGAATAATGCGGTGGTTAACGATTTCGGGGCGCTCGGTGATACCCATCAAACGCGGGATAGAAGGCCCGTAAACGTCACAATCCAGCAACCCAACCTTAAGCCCCAGCGAGCGCAACCCCAACGCAATATTTACCGAGGTCGTAGACTTCCCAACACCGCCTTTACCGGACGCAATCGCCAGCACAGCCTTGACTCCGGGGATGGCACCGGGGGTGGGGCGCATGTCCGGGCCGACAGGGCGATCCGGTTTTGTGCTTAGGGTCGGCATCGGCTTTTGCTCGGCCTTTGACCCTGATTTTTCAGCGGTTAACACGACCAAAACCGTATCAATACCTTCAATCCGCGAAACTTCGCGCTCTGCCTTGGCTTGTAAATCGTTGATCTCTTGGCCGCCATCTTCTGGCACCGTGATCGAAAAAACGACCTTATTGTCCATGATAACAATGTCGGAAATCAATCCCGCCGAGACAAGATTCTGCCCACCTTTACCATATGGAATTTTGGCGAGTTGGTCTAAGACTTTGTTCTTCATGTGTTATCCCCTTTGGCGATCGACGATGTGTCGGAATCACTTATATTCTAACTATTGAATATAACATTATTTAGAATAATTCTAGAGGCTGCGTTGATTTGCCTGAAAAGAAATGGCCTACGTCACACGCAGGCCATTTCGAAATCTTAAAGCGATGCATCCAACTCGGCAAGAATTGCATCACCCATTTCGCTGGTCGAGACAGCCTTGCCGCCGTCCGCCTGCATCAGGTCAGCGGTGCGGATGCCTTTGGCCAAAACAGACTGCACAGCATTTTCCAACCGCGCAGCCTCGTCCCCTTGATCGAAACTATAGCGCAGCGCCATGGCAAAACTCAAGATACAAGCACTAGGGTTGGCCTTGCTTTGGCCTGTAATATCCGGCGCGGAACCATGCACCGGCTCATACATCGCCTTGGGGCGGCCATTCTCCATCGGGGCACCCAAAGATGCAGACGGCAACATCCCCAAGGATCCCGTCAACATCGCCGCGCAATCAGACAGAATATCACCAAACAGGTTATCTGTCACAATCACATCAAACTGCTTGGGGTTACGCACTAACTGCATCGCGCCGTTGTCGGCATACATATGGCTCAGCTCTACATCCGGATAATCCGCCGCGTGAACGGCCGTGACAACTTCGCGCCACAGCACGCCAGATTCCATCACGTTGGCTTTCTCCATCGAGCAAACCTTGTTATTGCGCCGCCGTGCCAGCTCAAACGCCGAACGCGCCACACGGTCAATTTCGGACTCGGTATAACGCTGCGTGTTGATGCCAACCCGCTCGCCGTTCTCCACAAATATCCCGCGCGGTTCGCCAAAATAGGACCCAGAGGTCAGCTCGCGCACGATCATAATATCAAGGCCGGAAACGATGTCTTTCTTGAGCGACGAAAAATCCGCCAACGCATCAAAACACTGGGCTGGACGCAGATTGGCAAACAAGTCCATTTCTTTGCGAAGACGCAGCAAGCCGCGCTCTGGTTTGAGGCTGAAATCCAGATCATCATAGGCAGGCCCACCAACGGCCCCCAGCAAAACTGCATCTACTTCTTGCGCTTTGGCCATCGTATCATCGTGCAACGGCGTGCCATGGGCATCATAAGCCGCCCCGCCCACCAGATCATCGCTGACATCAAACGCTAAATCGCGCTTATCCCCGAACCATGTAATAATGCGCTTCACTTCGGCCATGACTTCCGGGCCAATACCGTCGCCGGCGAGAACCAGTAAAGAGGGGGTGTTCATGATCAAATTCCTATCCAGACAAGTTGTAGATAGCCCTAAACAGCCCCCGCTAAAGGGTCAAGAATTAACACCCCTTCAACTTCTTTGTTCCCTTATAAATCCCCGCGCGGCGCGCTCCCGATACAGCCTCACACTCAATCTTCGCAAATTCACCCCAAACGCGCAGGCAAACGATCCACAAGGAAATCAAAAACACACCGCACCCGCGCCGAGGTGCGCAATTCTTGGTGGGCCGTCAGCCAGACGGGTAACGGCGGAATAGGTATTTCAGGCAATACCCGCACCAATCCCATAGTCTCGGCCAGTTTTACCTGCCCTGCACCAATCCCGACCCCCGACTTGATCGCCTCAAAATAGGCAACTTGATCGTCAATCCGAAAAGTAAAATCCTCGCGACGGATTTCGATGCTCAATTCCGTCATCGCCCGCAACATCAAATCAGAACGATCATAACCGATGAGAATGTGATCTTTGAATTCTGAAATGCGCGTCGGAACACCCGCATGATCGATGTAAGACTGCGCGGCAAACAGCCCCAATGTAATCTCGCCCATTTTTCGGGCAATCAAATCCGGTTGCGTGGGTCGCACCATCCGCACAGCAATATCCGCTTCGCGCAGCATCAGGTTTTCGGTGCTGTTGGTGGCCACTAATTCAATCTGCAATCCGGGTTGCGCGCGCAGCAATTGGCCCAGTAATTCGGGCAGAACATAGGTTGCCATAACGTCAGAGGCTGTGATCCTCACCACCCCGGCGATCTCCTCGACCTGCCCTTCGGCCACCAGCGAAATCCGCGCTGCCGCGAGACGCATCGCCAGGGCGTGATCCATTAACGCGGTGCCAGCCTCCGTCAGAACATATCCACCGGTTGCGCGCTGAAATAGCACCATATCCAATTGTCCCTGCAATTGCTGAATGTGGCGACCAATCGTTGGTTGACTGTGGCGCGTCAGCCGCGCCGCGCCGGAATACGACCCCTCTTCGGCCACCGCCAGAAAACTTTGTAGTAAGGTCCAGTCAAAAGCATCCATTTCACAGCCCATTCATTTTTGAACATACAACCTTCATGTTTGGTCAATGTCAATTCATTTCAGAATATATATCTTGGCGTTAGAAACCTGTATTGGAGACATTCAAATGACAAAGACAGCCCTGATCCTCGGCGCCACTGGCCGCTTTGGCCGCCATATGACAACAGCCCTACAAGCCAACAACTGGCAGACGCGCGCCTTTGATCGCAAATCTCATGACCTTAGTGCTGTGGCAAAAAACGTTGATACCATCGTCTATGGCTGGAATCCCGCCTATCATAAATGGAGCACCGAATGCCTCGGCCAGTTGCAGCAGGTCATCGACGCGGCACGCCAAGGCAACGCCACCATCCTTTTCCCCGGAAATATCTACCCTTATGGCGCGGGCATGCCCGCAAGCTTAACAGAAAATACGCTTCACGCCGCCACAAACGCATTGGGAAAAATCCGCATTGAAATGGAGCAGATGTTACAGGCCTCCGGCGTCAAAACCATCATCCTGCGCGCAGGGGATTTCATTGATACCGAGCCGATGGGAAACTGGTTTGACCTGATTATCACCAAAAAAACCTACAAGAACGGCAAGATCAGTTATCCCGGCAATCCGAACCTGCCACATGCTTGGGCCTATCTGCCCGATTTCGCGGCGGCCTTTGCAGAGCTAGCGGATAAGCGCGTAGAACTGCCCCAATTCACCACGTTGAATTTTGCAGGCTACACCCTGAGCGGGGCTGAAATTGCTGCGCTTCTAAATGCAAAAGTTCAAAAAATGAACTGGCTGCCCCTGCGCATTGTCCGTCCGTTTATGCCGACGATCAAAGGCCTGCTTGAAATGCGCTATCTTTGGAACACGCCGCACCAGATTGATGACAGTGCCTTGCAGGAGCTGTTGCCAAACTTGCGCCCCACGCCAGTTAAAATCGCCTTGCAAACAGCAGTGTCATTCAACATCAACCCAGACCAAGCGGTGATCGGAACTCGCGCGACCGTCTAAGCCGATCAGCTTAAACCCCTGCTCTTTTGGTGCCGGCCAGAACACGCCGGCATCAATTATCTTGAGGGTTTTGGACGGCAGCACATAATCCACCCGCAGGTTTCCCGGCCCCGGATCGTCGCGAAAATCTGCGGTATCGAGGGCTGGGTCACCTTTGTGCGTGAGGTTGGCTGCGCCTTGCAGTTGGCTTGCAGCCGCAGCGCCGCCCGACCGCATTACGGGGTTTTGAACAAGGGGATTTTTCAACAGTTTGGAAATCGCATTGTGGCTGCTATCCCCGTCCAAAGGGTCAGAATTCAAATCCCCCAGAATCACAAACAAATCTGCGGCTGTAGATCTTTCGGCGACGTGACGGTCCCAAAACAAAATCTCATCTGCATTTCGCTTGCCATTAAAATCCTCTGGCCCATCAAACACCGGCGGCGTTGGGTGCGAGGCCATGACCCGCAAAGCCCTGCCATCGGGAAGATTTACAGGCACATCCCAATGCCCCTTGGAAGACAGACGCATCACGGCGCTTGCTTCAAGTGAGAGGAACGACTGGCCATCCGGTTTGGTTGGCAAATTGGCTTGCGGGAAATCGATCCATAACAACTCGCTAAAATCCAACGCCTGCCCCGTATCAATCGGAAACCGAGAGATCAGCGCCATGCCATATTGGCCGCGAAATCTGCCATAGCCAAAGGCATCCGCTGGCCCGCCCAGCTTACCGTCGCCATTCAAATCCAACCCGCTGGGCACACCTGTATTTTGCGGGGGGGCAAAGAAATGGAGATACGCTATCCCCTTGAATTCCCCTTCATCTTTTTCCAGTACCTTCAAAAACGCCTTGAGCGCAAGGTTTTCATAATCATGATCCAACTCGTTTATTAGCAAAATATCCGGCCGCACCGTTTTGATAATCCGCGCCACCGCAATAATCTGCTTGTCTTTGCCGCCCAAAATTTTATCGAGCAAAACCCCTGGTCCATTCCGGCTGAGCGAAGCATTGAACGTGGCGATGCGTATTGGTTCTGCCCAAGCAGCGCCACTGACCAACAGCAATATCGCTGTCAGCCATAGCCATCTCATGTGGGTTCTTCTTGGTCATTTCCGATCAGGCTGGCGATCTTGAACAGCGCAATGGCGCGCAACATCGATGCGGCAGGCACAAAGCACCAGATTGCAATCGTCCACACCAGAAACTGGCTGTTGTTTGCTGATATAGCACCCAGCGGCCCCAGAAAAGACAGCGCCACATAGGGCGCTAAAAATGGAAAGGCAAACCCAAATGCGGCGCTCATGATCGCAGTGCGGCGCAGATTGGCCGCAGCATTGGAACCGCCAACATCAAATGTCGGCATGTTGATCCATATGTTAAAATTGTCACGACCCAGTGGCCAACCAAATGTCCAGACAACGGCCCCCGGCAGCAGTACCCCGAGTGTTGTAACGCTCAGCGCCAAAGCCGAAGCATTGCCCAGTAGAATCTGATTTTGCGGGCCAGTCGTCGCCGACAGCGCCATAAACGCCTGCAAAGGGCTATAGCTAAAATTCCAGAATTCAAAGCTGGCTTGCGCAAAGGTGGAAACCGCCAAAACCCCCGCTGTTGTATCAACAGGCCCGCGAAATGCGAACACCAGTAACACCACCAGCACCGCCAAAATGCCAAACCGCAAACGATTGTAGGGAGCCGCAAACCTGAACTCAATCAGGCTGGGCGACGCGAATCCGTACTCAAATATCACAAATGCCGCCGCAATCGCGGCCAGCAAAATGGATAGTTCCGCCGAATTCGGGGATACATCGGGTAACATTACAGCAGGAATCGCCACGGTCACTGCAACCAAAGCGGCCCTTACTGATGCGCCAGCAAGCCTCGTCAACACTGCTCTCATCCTTACACCCAGATTAGTTCCGGGTCGTTATTATGGCATTCAGCCTTATTATTGCCTTAATAATGTCAGGAATTTGATTCACGTCAACCGCGTTAGGATTAAATTGTTATAAATCAGATGGTTTCAGGGTGAACCTGTAGTAGATTTACACCACCACAATATGGCCACATTTTCACGTGGCCATATCTATATGTTGTGTTTAGGCAGATTAGACCCAAGGTGTGCGGGCGCTATATTCGGCCTCGAACTTATCAATCGCATCGACCTTTTGCATGGTCAATCCAATATCATCCAACCCATTGAGAAGGCAGTGTTTTTTAAATGCATCCAGCTCAAAATGAAACTCAGTTCCATCGGTCGCTGATATGGTCTGAGCCGCCAAATCCACAGAAATACGTGCATTCTCGCCGCGCTCCGCATCTTCCATCAAAACTGCCACTTGTTCGGGGGCTAACTTGATCGGAAGGATGCCATTTTTAAAGCAGTTACTATAAAAAATGTCTGCAAAAGAAGTTGAAACAACCACCTTAATGCCAAAATCCTTCAGCGCCCAAGGGGCATGTTCACGGCTGGAACCACAGCCAAAGTTGTCCCCCGCCACAATAATCTCGGCATTTCGATAGGCAGGCTTGTTCAAAACAAACGATTCGATCTCGTTGCCGTCGTCGTCATAACGCATCTCGTCAAACAAGTTCACACCCAGACCAGAGCGTTTGATCGTCTTTAGAAACTGCTTGGGAATGATCATATCGGTGTCGATGTTGATCAAAGGCATCGGTGCCGCAACACCGGATACATTTTCGAATTTTTCCATTTTATTACTCCTGATTTAGCAACCATTCTCTTGATAGAGACCTTTTGCTACAGATTTTCGTTTTGTGGCAGATTTTCTGACAAGGTCACGGCCATGAACTATTTCGCTAATTGTATCGGCAAAAATCATACCCAACCTAAAATCCACTGAATTCTCGCTTGCCATGACAAACGACATCTTTGCGGGGTTTATAGAACCACCAATTGCTGACAATGCTTCCTTCATCGAAGTCGCATCAGATAGGGACTTCAAGGCAACCAGACCTATCTTGTAAGCTTCTTGCGAATGATGAATTCTTTTGTCTTCCCACCCTATTAACCCAGCGTAAATCGAGCATTGATACTGTTTTACCGTTTCTGAAACTGTCTTTGTTTCAGCAAAAACATTACTACCGATACATACTAAGGTTATTAGAATGGGAAGCCCGATTTTCATCACCCAAATTCCCGAACATCCGTCAAATGACCCGTAATCGCTGCTGCCGCTGCCATTGCAGGCGACACGAGGTGAGTACGTCCACCGCGACCCTGACGGCCCTCAAAATTGCGGTTGGAGGTTGCAGCACAACGCTCGCCCGGTTGCAACTGGTCGGGGTTCATTGCCAGACACATGGAACAACCGGCCATGCGCCACTCAAAACCTGCTGCTTTGAAGATGTCGGCGAGACCTTCTTCCTCGGCTTGCGCCCGCACGAGGCCAGAACCGGGCACGATCATCGCCCGCATCCCGTCCTTGATCTTCTTACCTTTGACAATCTCGGCCACGGCGCGGAAATCCTCGATCCGGCCATTGGTGCAGGAACCGATGAACACCGTATCAATTTTGATGTCAGTCAGTTTTTGCCCCGCAGTCAGGCCCATGTAATCCAGCGCGCGTTGTGCAGCCACCACCTTGCCGCCTTCAAAATCTGACGGGTAGGGCACGGTGCCGGTGATTGGCAGAACATCCTCTGGCGAGGTGCCCCAAGTTACAGCAGGCGCAATATCTTCGCCTTTGAGGGTAATCACCTTGTCGAAATGGGCGTCATCATCTGTGAACAGGGTTTTCCAATAAGCCAGTGCCGCATCCCAATCCGTACCTTTTGGCGCATGAGGGCGACCTTTTACATAGTCATATGTCGTTTGATCCGGCGCAATCAGCCCAGCGCGCGCGCCGCCCTCAATCGCCATGTTGCAGACGGTCATGCGGCCTTCCATCGACAAATCACGGATGGCTTCACCGCAATATTCAATCACGTAACCGGTGCCGCCGGCAGTGCCAGTTTCGCCGATCACGGTCATGGTGATGTCTTTGGCGGTGACGCCGGGCATCAGCTTGCCGGTTATCTCCACCTTCATGTTTAGTGATTTTTTCTGGATCAGCGTCTGCGTGGCCAGAACATGCTCCACTTCTGACGTGCCGATCCCGTGGGCAATCGAGCCGAATGCCCCGTGTGTCGCGGTGTGGCTGTCGCCGCAAACAACGGTCATGCCGGGTAAGGTCCAGCCCTGTTCCGGGCCAACAATATGCACAACACCTTGGCGCACGTCATCGACGGGATAATAGTGAATGCCAAAATCCCGCGCGTTTTTATCCAGCGCCTCGACTTGAATGCGGCTTTCCTCGTTTTCAATTCCGTTCACGCGGTCTTCGGTTGTCGGAACATTGTGATCCGGCACAGCGATGGTTTTTTCCGGTGCGCGAACGGGACGCCCCGCAGTGCGCAGGCCCTCGAATGCTTGGGGGCTGGTAACTTCGTGTACCAAGTGGCGGTCGATATAGAGCAGACAAGTGCCATCCTCGGCCTCGTGCGCCACATGGGCATCCCAGATTTTGTCGTAGAGTGTTTGTGCGGACATGTTTTTCTCCCCGCGATGTGTGTGAAATTTTAGGCGGCGGTATGGAAAACCTTACAGGTCGGCGAGCAGGGCTTGTGTCGCCCCGTAAAACCGCCACGGCAGGCGGGCCTTGTCATCCATATCAAAAATTATCCGTATCATGGGGGTGGTGTAACGGCGAATCGAACGCAGAACAAGGCGCGCATTCCCGGATTGCGGGTTTTCCGCAATTTCTCCCCTTATCAAGCCCGAAAAAATCCCTATCTTGAAGGAAAGCAGGACCAAGGGGGGTAATGTGGCAGGCGAAGAAACCACAGCGGATCAAATAGCAGCGCAAACAGTGCTGGAGTCGGCAGAAACAACGACCGCCGAGATTCTACCAACACTGGCCGAGCAAACCGATAGCGTCATTTCCATGGGCGAGCGGCTTTATACCCGGCTGACCAGCGAATGGGGCATATATCAGGCCCTTATCATTCTGGGCCTGATTGGCCTATCCTACCTCGTTTATCGCCTTTACAAACCCCGCATACGAGCGGTTTTGGGCGCGTCACACGGCTTGCCGAAATGGCTGTTGCGTATTCTGGCCCTGATTAACCAACGCCTCTGGCTTTTGATTTTTGTGCTTCTTTCCTGGAGCACCGTCTTTATTATGCGAGAGGCCTTTTGGCCGAGTTACAGTTACTTCATCGGTTTGACGGCTTTGCTGGCCACATGGTTGTTCATCATCGCCATCGCCACCCGCCTGATCCGTAACAGAGCAATGCGCAAACTGGTAAAATGGGTGGGGTGGGTTTACATAACGCTCGAAATTCTGGGCCTGCGCGAGACCGTTTCAAATGCGCTTGACTCAATTGCTCTTCAAACTGGTGACAACTCGATTTCGGCGCTCACGGTGTTAACAGCACTTCTTACTCTTGCAGTTTTGTTTGTTATGGCCAGCTTCCTCAGTCGTGTTGGCACCGCGCGAATTAACCAGATAGAAGACATGTCACCCTCGATAAAGGTGCTGCTGATCAAGGTGCTGCAACTGTCGTTGTTTGTAACTGCATTCCTGATTTGCTTGCGCGCCATTGGATTTGACCTTGGCAATCTGGCGCTGCTGTCGGGCGCGGTTGGTCTTGGGATCGGCTTTGGCTTGCAAAAAATCGTCTCCAACCTTGTGTCCGGCGTCATCATCCTGTTGGACAAGTCGATCAAACCCGGGGACGTTATTTCACTTGACGGGACATTTGGCTGGATCACCCAATTAGGCGCGCGCTATACTTCGGTATTGACCCGTGACGGGCGTGAGCATCTGATCCCGAATGAGGATTTCATTACTTCACAAGTCATCAACTGGTCGCATTCCAGCGATCTGGTGCGCCTCGATATTCATTTCGGCGTATCTTATGACAGTGACCCCCACGCCGTAAAACGTATTGCTTCTGCCGCGCCTTTGACTGTGAAGCGGGTGGTGAAATCACCGCCGCCCGTCTGTCATATGGTCAATATGGGGGACAGTTCGATTGATTTTGTGCTGCGGTTCTGGATTGCGGATTCCAATGCGGGGCTGACCAATGTGCGGGGCGATAACTATCTGGCGCTTTGGGACGCGCTCAAGGCCAATAACATCGACATTCCCTTCCCGCGCCGCGATATACAGATATTACCATCGAACGCGCCGGCCAATCCTGCGCCATTTGATTGACGGAGGCGCGGCGCGCCACGCCTTTTGAGCGCTGCGCGCGGGGGACGCTCCGCTGGGGATATTTAAGAGAACAAAGAAATAAAGGGCGCTATATCCTTGCGCCATTGTCGAAGAAGGATGAGGCGGGTTTTATGTGGCCAACGTCTAGGCCGGCGAAATTTGTTAGCTTTGGTTTCAGGTATTTCTGTACCAGCGGATTTTCTGCCTCTGCCACCCCGAGGCGCACCAAAATACTGGCCATCATATTTTGCGACGCCCGCGTTGCACCGTCTTGCACTTTCACCGCGACACCCAAGCCGCGTTCGGGCAGGATCGCGACAAAAACCCCTTCGGCCCCAGTTTTCACCACGGTTGGCCCGGCCATTGCGCGCATCAAATCGGTGCAGGCGCGGGTTTCACCGGCCACAAGATCAGGGTGTTTTTTCATTGCCGCAACCAACGACGTGGCGGCATTTTGACGAATCTCGCCAAGCGCTGATGGGTCCGCCATCCGTGCCATGGCCGTTGCCAGACCTTTGAGCGAAGTGGCAAAATTAGGGGCGGAACAACCATCTATCACATGGCCGGGCGAAGTCTCTCCTGTCATTTCCTCAAACGCGGCCAATACCATCTTTTGTACAGGATGATCCGGCATCACATATTCCGCGTTCCCCTTTAGGAATTTGTTCAGGGTCAAAAACCCGCTGTGCTTGCCGGAACAGTTATTATGTCGTTTGCCATGGCGGCATCCAGATTTTACCAAGGCATCGCGGGCCGCCGGGTCACTTGGCACTTGCGGGCCGCAACGCAAATCCGGCTCACCCAGTTCCAGATCCGCCAGCCAGCGTGTCACCCTGTCCGTGTGGATGGTCGCCGCCTGATGCGAGGCGCAGGACAGGGCCAATTGTTCGCTGTTCAATCCAAAATGTGCCGCCGCACCGCTCTCGATCAATGGCAGGGCTTGCAGCATCTTACAGGACGAGCGTGGCAGCACGACACCCTCCACATCCCCCCAAGCGGCAATCACTTGTCCGCGTGAATCACAGACCACTGCACGGCCGCGATGCACGCATTCCAGAAAGTCGCCACGCCACACTTCCGCCACATTTATCCAACCGTCCATCGAAATGCTCCATTTTCCGCCGAAAATCAGGGTTTTCCCCTGTCTTCTCTGGCCTTTCCCCGCGTGAGTGCGATAAGAATACGTCACAAGAAAACCACATTCAGTTGCTAGTTACAAAGGGAAGATCGCGAAAATGCGACCACAGGCTCAAATTTCTTCAGCTCGGAGGCTGGGACCCAAAATGTTTAGATCAATAGCATACACATGTGGCTTTATGGCCGTCTGCCTGGCAGCAGCCAGCGTCGCCTATGCCCAAGAATCAACCAATCGCGTTGACGCAAAAACCGACTGGTCCATCTTTGTCGAGGACACGCCGGTTAAGGAATGTTGGGTGGTGTCAAAGCCAACCAAAATCGTCAACACACGCGGCGGCAGAGTTGTTACGGCAAAGCGCAGTGACATTCTATTTTTTGTCACTTACCGCCCCTCAAACGGCGTCAGAGGTGAAATTTCTTTCACCGGTGGCTATCCTTTTGCCAAAGACAGTCAGGTCGGCCTGCAAGTTGGAAATACCAGTTATAGCCTGTCTGTAGATGGTGAATGGGCCTGGCCAACGCCCAGCGATGACGCAAAAATTCGCAAATCGATGCAAGGCGGTGCCAGTGCTGTTCTGACGGCCCATTCCAAGCGCGGCACCAACACCAAAGACACCTTCTCCCTAAACGGTTTCACCGCCGCTTTGGCCGAAGCCGAGAAACGTTGCTTATAAAGCTCTTCTGATTTCTGATTAGATGCTATAAAGACCCTCAATCCCTGATTGAGGGTTTTGTTTTGGATACCGCTATGCCCGCCACCGCACCGATCACACAAGATTTTATCACCATCCCCCGCAAGGACGGCGGTGAGGCCCTGCCCAATCTGATTGGCATGACTCGCGTGCAACTGTCAAAGGCCCTGGCCGATGTGGGGACCCCCCCTAAGCAGATTAAAATGCGCCTTGGCCAAATCTGGCAATGGATCTACACCAAGGGCGTGTTGGATTTCGACCAGATGACCAGCCTATCAAAAGATTTCCGTTCCTTACTGGCTGTTAATTTCCAACTGGCACGGCCAGAAATTGTCACGCGGCAAATCTCTACAGATGGTACCCGCAAATACCTGTTGCGGATCGCTGGTGGGCATGAGGTTGAGGCGGTTTATATTCCCGAGACCAACCGCGGCACCCTGTGTATTTCCTCGCAAATTGGCTGCACTCTGACTTGTCCCTTCTGCCACACGGGCACGCAAAAACTGGTGCGCAACCTGACCACGGCGGAAATTGTCGGGCAAATTATGGTGGCACGGGATGATCTGGATGAATGGGGCAAGGAGCCGGGTGCCAAACGGCTGGTTTCCAATATCGTGCTGATGGGCATGGGTGAGCCGCTGTATAATACTGACAACGTGCGCGATGCGATGCTGATTGCGATGGACGATGCAGGGATTTCCCTGTCGCGCCGCCGTATCACCTTGTCGACCTCCGGTGTGGTGCCCGAAATCGTTCGTGCCGGTGCGGAAATCGGCTGTATGCTGGCGATCAGTTTTCACGCCACCACCGATATAGTTCGCGACAAGCTGGTGCCGATTAACCGCAAACACAAAATTGCCGAGCTGCTGCAAGCCTGCCGCGATTATCCGCGCCTGTCCAATTCGGAACGGATCACCTTTGAATATGTAATGCTGAAAGACGTGAACGACAGCGATGCAGATGCGCGCCGCCTTGTCCGCCTGATCAAGGGCATCCCTGCCAAAATCAATCTGATCCCTTTCAATCCTTGGCCCGGTTCGCCCTATGAACGCTCTAGCTGGGAACGGATCGAGGCGTTTGCCGAGATTGTGAACAACGCCGGCTATGCCAGCCCTGTACGAACCCCGCGCGGCGAGGATATCATGGCGGCTTGTGGGCAATTGAAAAGCGCGACAGAACGCGCCCGTAAATCACGGGCAACAATCGCCAAAGAGATTGAGGGGGAGTAACATGCGTCTAACATCAATCCTGCTGATCGGGTCCATTGCCCTGTCTGCCTGCGGCGGAAAACCCAAGTCCAAATTCAAACGCTACAACGGCCCGCAAGTCACCCAAATTCTGTTGGATAAATCGGATCGTGAAATGTATCTGCTGCACAATAATAAGGTACTAAAGAAATATTCGGTTGATCTGGGTTTCGCCCCCGCTGGGCACAAGGCGATTGAGGGTGATGGTCGCACGCCCGAGGGCGTTTACCGCGTCAACCGTCGCAACCCTAACAGCCGCTTTCACTTGTCTATTGGCATCTCTTACCCCAACAATCAGGATCGCGCCAAAGCCAATGCACTGGGGAAATCACCAGGCGGCGACATCTTTATCCATGGCGGGCCGAGGCTGGCGATCAACAAAGGCAAGAAAGATTGGACGGCGGGCTGTATTTCCGTAACCAACAAAGAAATCGAAGTGATTTACGCCATGGTGCAAGACGGCACGCCGATATACATTAAGCCCTAGCGGGGTCGCTATGCGGCTCGGCCCATGGCATTTAGGATTTTTAATTCGTTAATAGCGTGCGCGTTCTCTAACTGCCTAAGACCTGAACCCACCAGATTTTGCCAATTGCCTCCTGATGCCACGAGAACCCCAAATACCGTGCATCTGGATGCATAATGCCGGCGCGCGTGGTTGGATCACGCATCCATGCTTGCAAGGTTTCCAGATCGCTCTCAAATGTCTCGGAAATGTTCTCCGACAACATGCGTCCTGTGTAACCTGTGCGCGCGACCCGATCCAATGGGCTGGACCCATCAGAGCCAAAATGCCAAGGTCTGTTCTGCCGAGAAATGTCAATCGCATGCGTTTTAGCGGCAGCCGTCAGTTGCGACGACAATTCCACCGGACTTAATCCGCTTGCCACTCGAAAGGCATTAATCGAATCAAGATGGCGCAACTGAATCTTAGCCACATCTTTGCCGGAAATTCGGAACACTTTACGCTGATTCGGGTCTGATGTATCAGTGCAGGACACAACCAAAACCATAATAGTCATAGCAGCCAATAGTTTACGTAGCATCTTTTAGGACCCCCAATTCAAAACATTGTCCCCCTCTACTGTGCTTTTCCCTGTAATTCAAACAACAGTTAGCGAGAATATGCCATCTAACGGATGTTTGAATTGAAACTGTGCCCCATAAGCCCTAGTTTGCCCCTAGAATTCAGTAAGGGGCACAGGAATGGCCGATTCAACCAACAAATTAACGCGCCGCACCTTTGGTGGCAGCCTGCTGGCAACAGCCGCTATGGGCACCGGGGCATTTGCCCAACAAACCAACGATCCGGCGCTATTCAAACAGCTTAAGGCGGAAAATCTGGCAAACCCGGAGACAGGCACGGTAAAACGGAACATTTCCGGTTTTACCTCGAAAACTTGGCAGCCTTATTTCTCCAATCTACGCAAGGGTGCAATTCTGGTAGATACCGAGAGTCGGGCACTGCATTTTTGGTCCGAGGATGAGTCTATTTACCGACTTTTCCCCACATCGGTTCCCGAATCACCCGAGCTAACAAGACTGGGTCGCACCATGATTGTACGCAAACGGTTGGGGCCGGATTGGCGTCCAACGCCAAATATGCTTAAACGAAATCCCGAATGGCCAAAGTACATTCCGGCAGGCCCAGAAAACCCGCTTGGAACCCATGCGTTATACTTGTCATGGAAGTATTACCGCATCCACGGCACCCAAGATACGCGTAAAATTGGGCGCCGTTCTTCAAATGGCTGCATTGGATTGTACAACGAACAAATCGAAATTTTATTCGGTCTTACCAAGGTAGGAACGCAAGTGTTGCTAATTTGACGCCTATTTTCGCAGCCCGGCCCAGCATTGGCCATCTTGCAGTTGCCAAGGTCTTTGTTTGCTGATTAAACCGGAGCACGAGGTACAGTCTTGGGTGTTCGTCGTGGGGTTCTCTACCTTTACCCCTTAATCGTCGAACAGAACTTTGGAGGTTCAATTATGAAAAAAATCGCACTGGCAGCCGCCATTTCGCTTACCGCTTCTTCTGCATTCGCTGGTTCCCCAGCTCCTGCAGTAACACCAATCATCGAAACAATCGAAGAAGGTTCTTCTTCTTCGTCTTCAGGCGCTTTGCTGCCAATCTTGGTACTGGTTCTGATCGGTGCTGCGGTAGCTGCAAGCAACTAATCAGTTTTCAGAAATATCCGGCATCGGATTTTTCTAAAGTATGAAGGGATGGCTCTTGGCCATCCCTTCTGCTTTTGTGGGGAGGGTAAGGTAACGATCAGCCTGACCCTAATTAACGTCATAATCGCCCGATCTCATCTGCGTCTTCAGCTACAATCAGCGGCTTCGCAAACCACTTCATCGCTTCCTCTTTGCCTCGCCTTTGGGCGGCAAGGTGCCTGCGAATCCAATGGCCAGTCAGACATTACCAAACCCAAAAAGACGCGGAATTTTGAAAATTGATCACCCTCCACGGAATATTTCCTAATTTGATCAAATAATCCTTGCAGCAATTCAAGCCGCCCCCCAATGTGACCGAGACCCAACTGGGCTAATCATCCTGAGTCTCTTGAGGTAATCATGACAACGACACCAAACTCCCCGCACGCACGTGATATTGCGTCCCATTTGCACCCCTATACCAACCTCGCGGCCCACCCCGAACAAGGCCCGCATATCTTTAGTCAGGGCGAGGGTATCTACGTCATTGACGACGACGGTAAAAAATTTATCGAAGGTCTGTCCGGCCTGTGGTGCGCCTCCCTCGGGTTTAGTGAAAAACGTCTGGTAGAAGCCGCCACCAAGCAAATGCACAAGCTGCCATTCTATCATAATTTCGCCCACAAAGCCGTGGAGCCCGCGATTGAGCTGGCCGATTTTCTGGTGGAACATGCCCCCGTGCCAATGTCCAAAGTGTTCTTC
Source organism: Alphaproteobacteria bacterium (assembly GCA_024280735.1). Classification (GTDB taxonomy): domain Bacteria; phylum Pseudomonadota; class Alphaproteobacteria; order Rhodobacterales; family Rhodobacteraceae; genus Amylibacter. The sequence continues at coordinate 94,773 of JAJRPO010000021.1, forward strand.
ACCAACTCCGGATCAGAGGCCAATGACACCCAAGTCAAACTGGTCTGGTATTACAACAACGTCCTTGGCCGCCCGGAAAAGAAAAAAATCATCGCGCGCCACGGCGCTTACCACGGTATCACGGTCGCCTCGGCCAGCCTGACGGGCCTACAATACGCCCATAACGCCTTTGATGTGCCGATCAAAAACATCATGCACACCGACTGCCCGCATTTCTATAAATACGGCAATGAAGGCGAGAGTGAGGAAGAATATGCCACCCGTCTGGCCAAAAACCTAGAGGAGCTGATTGCCCGCGAAGGCCCCGAAACCATTGCCGCCTTCATCGCTGAGCCCTTCCTTGGGGCGGGCGGGGTGATTGAGCCGCCCAAGGGCTATTTTGAGAAAATCCAACCTATCCTCGACGCGCACGACATCCTGTTCATCGTGGACGAGGTGATCAGCGGCTTTTTCCGCACGGGCGATATGTTCGCGACGCAGACCTACAATCTGAAACCCGATATGATGACCATGGCCAAGCAATTATCCGCCGCCTATTTGCCGATTGGTGCTGTGATGATGAACGAAAAAATCCACGAGGTGTTGGTAGAGGGCAGCCGGAAATATGGCGTCTTTGGCACTGGATTCACCTATTCCGGCCATCCGGTCCCCGCCGCCGTGGCGCTGGAAACCCAGAAGATTTACCAAGAACGCAACATCGGCGCGCATGTGAAAGACGTTTCCGTCACCTTCCTAAAACGCTTGCACGCGCTGGCGGATCATCCACTAGTTGGCGAGACCCGTGGCCTCGGCCTGATCGGCGCAATCGAGTTGGTCGAGGACAAAGCAACCCGCAAAAACTTTGACCCCGCGCGCAAAGTAGCCCCCCACACAGTGGACCGTGCCACCGAACATGGCCTCATCGTGCGCCCACTGGTCAACGACACCATCGCGTTTTGCCCGCCTTTGATCATCAACGACGCGCAGATCAACGACATGTTCGACATCATGGAAAAATCACTGGATGATGCGGTGACCTACGTCAAAGATCAGGGTTAACCACCCGCCGCCGGCTCCGGTCGGCGGCGCAACATGTGCAGGCACTCCACCGTCAGGATAACCTCGCCGCGCTGATTGGTGGTTTTGTGATCCATAATAACCAAGCCGCGATCCGGCTTGCTGCGCGACGGGCGCACTTCTGTTATTTCGGCGCTGATACTGATTGCGTCCCCCGGCAGTAACGGCAATAGCCATTTCAGATTATTCATCCCCGGCGACGCAATAATCGCCTTCGGCCACAGATCAAGATCAAAGAACAGCCGAAAACTCAGACTCAGCGTATGCAGCCCCGACCCAATCAACTGCCCAAACTGCGAATGCTTGGCGGCTTCTGGATCAAGATGATAATATTGCGGATCATACTCGGTGGCATAGCGAATAATATCCGCTTCACTCACCAGCTTGGGGCCAGAATGAAACTCCATTCCGACGCTGAAATCTTCCAAATATCGGCTTGCATTGTCCATCAAGTTTTCTTCCAAGAAGCGTTATCATCCATAGCGTTAAATCGCATGCTAGTGTGCTCCAGAGATTCTTAACATCACCTCATCAAAACTGAAATTGGAATCAGGCAGCACTTGCTCGAAACGGCCCCGTTTTTATCGAAGACAAAGGTAGAACATTCACATTCATCTTCATACTCACCACAATTGAGGCAAGGACGGTTACAGAATTCGATCATTTGTGACCTGCGCCCCAAGTTTCCTCCATCTCATGCGGTGTCCTTGAGATTAAATTTGTGATCTTAAGTAGCCATTTTGTCCATAGCCCTCCTCTGTAAAACCCCATGGGCGTCATGTTTGCCAATGCTGAATGTGGCCTGCGCCAGTTGTAATCTTCTTGCCATTCTTCTAGCGTATATTGGGCGTCGCCCAAAGTGCCAAACAGCGTTTCGTTTAAGCATTCATCTCTGAGTTTTCCCTTGAAGCTTTCAATGAATCCAGTCTGCTGGGGCTTGCTCGGCGCAATATAGTGCCAGTGAATGCCCATTTCTCGCACCCATTTGAGGATCGCCATGCTGGTAAATTCGGTACCATTGCCCGAAACGATCGTCTTCGGCATGCCACGTTCAGCGATCACCCGATCCAGCTCGCGTGCAACGCGCTGGCCAGACAACGACGTGTCTGCGACCATCACCAAATTCTCGCGGCTGAAGTCATCGACAACCGTTAGAATGCGGAAACGGCGACCGTCTGTCAGCGCATCAGAGACAAAATCCAAACTCCATCGTTGATTTGGACCATCCATTGCCCGGCAGGGTATTGTATAGCAATGCACTAGAGGGAGACAGCACCAGGTGGCCCTGTCCCGCTTTAGTGCTGCTCCATGAACTCATTTAAGCGTCTCTTCTTTCGAATGCCAAGGGACTTTTCCAACCTAGTGCAGAATGTCTGCGGCGTGGATTGTAGAAGCCGTTGATGTATTCAAAGATAGCCAATTCAGCAGCACGACGTGTGTGCCACGGGTGTCGCCAGATCAGTTTGAATAGCCCCTAGATTTGTAGACACCTTGCTTGGTAATTTTGGAAGCAAGGAGGACGTTATGTCCAGAAACAAATTTACAGATGGGTTCAAGCGTGATGCGGTCGCGCAAGTGGTTGATCGAGGTTATGCGGTCAGCGAA
>JAJRPO010000022.1 GCA_024280735.1 Alphaproteobacteria bacterium
CCACACAGGCTGGCAGCCGTTCTGGCCGTCGAACCCGAAACAAAATGCTCGGTCAAACGGTTCTGCTTATAGTGGCTGAGTCGGCTCTTTCGCATATGGCCCATGATAACCCCTTTTTTGGGTTATCTGGGTCAGCCCCTTAAATAGGCAGATTAAAGGGTGTCACCGACCTCTACGTCAGGCAGATATTCCACTATTTCCCCAACACGGGTGTACTCTGGCGTCATATGCTCGAGAATCAACGCCGCCGCCCGTTTGCCTATTTCAAAGCGATAAGCATTCATGGTTGCCGTCAATTGCGGCATGCCGTGGCGCAGGTCCAGACCATTGAACCCCGCCAAACCCAACTGATCCGGCACCGAAATTTTGTTCATGATACAGTGCATCAGGCCACCGCAGGACATGGTATCCGAGGAATAGTAAATCATGTCCAACGCCGGCGTGCGCTCTAGCATTGCTGCGGTCAATTCGCGCCCCAATAACACCGAGGAAGAACCAGAATAAAGTTCCTTGTCGCTGAGGGGGATGCCCGCCTCGTCCAGCGCTTGTTGAAATCCGTTCAACCGTTTAGCCGCGCGGTAATCTAGCGGTAGCTTTGTGCCAATAAAACCCAAATGCTTATAACCACGTTTCAGGATTTCACGACCGGTTTCATAGCCCGCCCGAAAATGCGACAACCCGACGTTCATATCAACGGGATCGCCGTCCAAATCCATAATTTCGACAATCGGGATGCCCGCATTGGCCATCATTTTACGCGCCGCATCCGTGTGTTCCAACCCGGCCACAACCAACCCTTTGGGCTGCCAGCTGAGCATTTCGCGGATCACGTTTTCCTCGGCGTCCAGATCATAGTCCGACACACCAAAAACCGGTTGCAAGGCGGTGGTTTTCAAGACCTGAGAGATACCGGTAAACACCTCTGCAAAAACGAAACTGCTGATTGAGGGGACGACAACGCCGACCAAATTAACCGAGCGCGAGGACAGCGAGCCGGCAATCCGGTTCGGCACATAACCAACATCCGCCGCCGCCTTGCGCACCCGTTCGCTGGTGCCCTCGGACGCTTCGCCTTTGCCACGCAAAACACGGCTGGCGGTCATTTCACTGACGCCGGCCAATTCTGCAACGTCTCTTAAGGTTGGCCTGCGTGCCATATTCCGCCCATGGATTAGGAGTATGGCGTCCTTAGAACACAGAGTTGCGTTTGTGAAAAGGAGTTTGGATGCGGCAAAACAGGCAAGATGGGAAAATGGCCCCATTGCCCCGCCTTGCCGATGGCCTTATCAAGGCGCGAAATCTAAAGGGAATACCATGCAGATCACGGCCCTAATTGTTGCCGCCGGGCGCGGAACCCGCGCGGGTGGTGGCATTCCTAAGCAATATCGACAGCTTAGGGGTAAGGCGGTTTTGGATCATAGCATACGGGCTTTATTGGCGGATAATGCAGTAAGCGCGGTACGGGTTGTGATTCACAAAGATGACGCGGCGTATTATTCAGAGGTTGCTGCCGCTATTTCTGACCCGCGTTTAATGCCGCCTGTTTTGGGCGACGAGAGCCGCAGCGCATCGGTTGCCAATGGGTTGGCAGCTTGTAATTGCGATATAGTTCTCATCCACGACGGCGCGCGGCCTTTGTTGCCAGCGGGTGCTTTGCGACGGCTAATTGACCAAATGGCAAGCTGTGACGCGGCATTTCTGGCGGTGCCGGTGAATGACGCCTTGTGGCAGGTTACGGATGGCAAGGCCATTGCAGAACAGCCGCGGGATGGGTTGTGGCGGGCGCAAACGCCGCAGGCGTTCCGGCTTGATGTGATCCGCGACGCCCATGATAAATGCAAAACCCCGATGGCCGATGATGTGGCCGTGGCTCGGGCTGTGGGGATTGAGGTGGTGCCGGTGATCGGCGCCGAAGAAAACCTGAAAATCACCCGATCGGAGGATTTTGCACTGGCAGAAAGACTGATGAGGCAGCAAATGGATATTCGCACTGGCAACGGTTTTGACGTGCATAAATTTGGCCCCGGCGACCATGTGACGCTGAACGGCGTTAATATCGCGCATACGCACGGGTTGGTGGGGCATTCTGACGCCGATGTGGGTATGCACGCCTTGACAGACGCGATTTTTGGCGCGCTGGCTGAAGGTGATATCGGCCAATGGTTCCCTCCGTCCGAAATGGCATGGAAGGGCACCGCATCTGATATTTTCCTGCGCAAAGCAATTGAGCGGGCGGATGAACGGGGGTTCTTGATTACGCATTTAGATTGCACATTGGTTTGCGAACACCCCAAAATCGGCCCCCACGCCGCAGCGATGCGGGCGAGTTTGGCTGACATCACGGGCCTTGCTCTGGACAGGATCAGCGTCAAGGCAACCACTTCCGAAAAACTCGGCTTTACCGGACGCGGCGAGGGTATCGCTGCGCTGGCAACCGCAACATTGGTGAAAATATGACACGTTTTATAGCGACTTGGTTTTACAGCGGCCTGCTGCCCATCGCACCGGGCACTTGGGGGTCACTCGCCGCCCTGCCCTTTGCGATTGTTTTGCATGCTTTGGGCGGCTTTCCAGCCCTATTAATCGCAACAATCGTTGTGTTCTTGCTGGGGTGGTGGGCCACGGCACAGGAAACCGCCGGTAAAGAAGACCACGACCCCGGCGAAATCGTGATTGACGAGGTCGCGGGCATGTGGATCACCTTGTTTCCCTTGTCGGCAACATTTTGGTATCTGGATCTCGACATTCCCATCCTGCCGTGGCCGGGCGTTGTCGCTGGTTTTTTCCTGTTCCGCCTGTTCGACATCCTGAAACCTTGGCCGGTCAGCTGGGCGGATCGCAAATCCACACCTTTCGGCGTCATGTTTGACGACGTGCTCGCGGGGGTATACGCTGGCATCTGTACGACAATTTTAGCGGGTTTTGCACATGGGTATTTCTGACGGTTTTAAAAATGATCTAACGCGCGAAGTGCTCGCCCTGTGTTACCAAAAAGGCTGGCGCATTGCCGTGGACGAAAGCTGTACAGGCGGGTTGCTAAGCGCCGCTTTGACCGAAATCGCCGGATCGTCCGATGTCTTTGACCGTGGGTTCATCACCTATTCAAACGCGGCAAAAACAGAATTGCTGGGTGTTGCGGACAAAAGACTCGATATTTACGGCGCAGTATCGCCAGAGGTTGCCCATGAAATGGCTGTGGGTGCGTTGCAAGCCGCACAAGTTGATTTGGCGGTGAGTATTACCGGAATTGCTGGCCCGGGTGGATCCGAGCATAAACCGGAGGGCCGTGTTTGTTTTGGATTGGCCGTGAGCGGGCAAGCATCCCAAGCCATGACTCAGGAATTTGGCGCGATTGGCCGCCAAGAAGTTCGGGAGGCCTCGGTTATCTATGCGCTTAATTTATTGGCAGAGGCAGCAGGAACCAAGAATTAACCTTCCTTTTCTGCCCTAAAGTTAGCCATTAATTCGATTATTGCCTAAAATACAGGCGAATACTTGGGCGCAGCGCCGTTCAACCGACTTACAGCATTTATACCCCCCCAAGCTTGGCCCATTACCTGCGCAACATATTCTGCAAAGGAAAATCCCAATGAATGGTGCCGATACCGCTTGGATCATGGTTGCAACTGCCCTTGTTCTGTTTATGACCATCCCCGGCCTTGCGCTGTTTTACGGCGGCCTTGTGCGGTCGCGCAATGTGCTGTCTGTGCTGATGCACTGTTTTGCCATCACGTGTTTGATGTCGGTGCTTTGGCTGGTGGTCGGCTATTCTATCGCCTTTGGTGACGGCAACATGATCTGGGGCGGTCTGGGCAAGATGTTCCTGATTGGAATTGACACCGATACCTTGCATGGCACCATCCCAGAGATTTTGTTCTTCGTCTTTCAAATGACCTTTGCCATCATCACCCCCGCCTTGATTGTCGGCGCTTACGTCGAGCGGATCACCTTTGGCTTTGTCATGACCTTCTCTGGCCTGTGGATGCTGCTGGTGTACGCTCCTGTTGCCCATTGGATCTGGGGCGGCGGCCTGCTGTCCGGCGGTGAAGGCGCGTTGTTTGCCGAGGCCACGCAGGATTTTGCCGGTGGTATTGTGGTGCATGAAACAGCAGGCCTAGCGGCGCTGGTGATCGCGTTTTTGCTCGGTCCTCGCAAAGACAAGAACAAGCCACCACATAACCCGGGCTATGTGATGATTGGTGCGTCGATGCTGTGGGTGGGCTGGTTCGGCTTTAACGGCGGCTCACAATTGTCAGCAGATGGTGGCGCTGCCATGGCCATCACCGTCACCCATATTTCCGCCGCCACCGCCTCATTAACCTGGGCATTGTGGGAGCGGATGAAATACGGCAAATCCTCGATGGTTGGCATTGTCACGGGCACAATTGCAGGCCTCGCGTCAATAACACCGGCATCGGGTTACGTCAGCCCTGTAGAAGCCATGGTTATCGGCGCAGTAGCCGGCATTCTGTGCCAAGAGGCCTGTGTATTTGTGCGCGGAAAATTGCGCATTGATGACACGCTGGATGTTTTTGCGGTTCACGGGTTGGGCGGCATTTTTGGCACCCTGATGATCGCCGTCTTTGGCAAAGGCGACTGGACAGCGCAATTCGGCGCCTTGGTTGTTGTTGGTGTCTTTACAATCGTGATGACGTTTGTGCTGGCCAAATTAACCGCATTGATTTTCCCGATCCGTGTGGGGCAAGAAGAGGAATTCAACGGCCTCGACATTACCGCCCACGGCGAACGGGCCTATGACCACGCATCCTAGGGCGTAGACTCATAAATACCAAATTACGATTGCAGCCAGGTGGGCGGCAGCAAGGAACGTTTCGGGGCAGCGAAAGGTTCGTAATGACAGGGATCGCCAATCTTTGATGCGGTTAAAACAACGCTC
>JAJRPO010000023.1 GCA_024280735.1 Alphaproteobacteria bacterium
CGTGGCACACCACGTGGTTTGTTCGGCAGTAGTGGCTTGATGTTATTGAATTGTTCTTGCGTTAACCAAAATGTCCCAGACATGAAATTCTCCCTGTTTCATACCTTGAATCACAATTCCGTTTATAGGTCTACGCCCTAGGGCCGGTTTTGGCGTCAGACGAATTGATACATGTCGCCAGTGAATTCCCCGATCAAAATACCTTGCAGTATTACCGTGCCATAAATTTCCGGGTGGAGACCGAAAAACGGATGAAAATAACGCTGTTGTATTTCAAGCCCTTCTTCTAGCTGTGTTTTCACAAGAACAATGCCCTCTGCATCTTGAAATATTATCATATCTCGGGCCAGGTCAAAATCGGTGACGATATCAACACCGGAATCCAGCGCGTATTCGAAATAGAATTCATCAGCGCCCGCGCCGCCAGTCAGGGTGTCATCATCAACGCCACCCTGTAAGAAATCGTTTCCCTTGCCGCCATAAAGATGGTCCTTCCCCTCCCTGCCGTCAAGGATATCGTTTCCCAATTCGCCATGGAGGTAATCTATGCCGGCACTTCCATATAAGGTATCGTTACCGATACCGCTATACATATACAATTCTGTGATTTCGGCCTTATTGAGGTCTTTAGGTGTGAAGCCTTTAATAAAATCATCGCCATTTCCGCCATAAGCAATTCCTCCCGAACCAATGCTGATGTTGTCGTTTCCCTCGCCGCCATACAAAGTTCCTGTACCGGATACTCTATCATCACCTTCGCCACCAAATGCGGTGCTCGAATAGCCTGAATACAGTGAATCGTCACCTTCTTCGCCGTAGATCAACGACGCGGCTCCCACAGAGTGCATTGTATCATTGCCGTCGCCACCAAAAACAGTATCCGATCCTTTGCCGGAATTGACAGTGTCTTTTCCTGCACCCCCATAGATCAGATCATCCCCATTGTCCGTCCAGATGTGGTCATTGCCTTTGCCGCTATAGATTTCGTTGTTTCCCCAAAGGTTGGTGATGTGGTCATTACCGCGACCAGAATAGATCAAATCATCCATGGGACCATCTTCGGGGGTGGGTTGGTCCCAGACATCTTCTTCAATAACATCGTTGCCAGCCCCAGAATAAATCGTGTCTCTGCCGTATCCCCCATCAATGGTATCGTCGCCGCCCTTGGTTTTGATGAAGTCACTGCCTTCGGAGCCAGTTATGCTGTTATTGCCATTCCCGCCATAAATCTGATCATTGCCCAACCCGCCCGCCATGCGGTCATTACCACCATATCCATAAAGAAGGTTTTTACCGAACCCGCCGCCACCGATGGTGTCATTGCCAGATCCGCCCCAAATGGAATCGGAACCGTTTCCGCCAATCAACTTGCCCCCACCTGCGCCACCATAAATCAGGTCGCGGCCATTTCCGCCGTAGATTACGTCGTAACCGGATGCGCCGATGGCCGTGTCGTTGCCAGCGCCGAGTTGAATTTCATTATACCGATCGCCGCGACCAACCTTTACATAGTCATCGCCGCCTCTGACTGTGATTCGGGCGTCACCTGTACCACCATAAACAATATCATTACCGGTACCCGCATAGATATCGTCATTACCCGTACCGGCGTATATTGTGTTGTTTCCATTTCCCGCATAAATGTCGTCCGCCCCGCCCCGGCCGTGAACGGTATCCCAGCCGGCGCCTAAGTCGATACGGTCGTCTAATTCTGTGCCGACAATGTCTGAGTTGGCCAAAGACTTGATGTCATCCTGCTGCAAGTCAGTGGACAGGACCCCCATCAAAGTTACGGCGCTGTTGCCCTGATCCCAACTGACAACCGTGTTGCCATCTGCTTCGTTTATCTGAATTGCCGATGTGGCAATATCGGACAATTTTAACGTGTCTAGCCCAACCTGAAAGTCGTAAATAACTGATTGCGGGGCATCCTTTTGCGGCGAGAAAACAAAGACGTCGCCGCCTGTTCCCCCATAAAGCTCCGAGCTGCCAGCGCCGGCTATTAATCTGTCTCTGCCGGCACCGCCCCAAAATGTATCCAGACCCGAGCTTCCCACGAGGAAATCGTTCCCCTCGCCCCCATAGAGAGCATCATTCCCGCTGCCACCATAAAGCAAATCGGCACCGGCACCCCCGAATAGGGAGTCAGCCTGTTCCTTGCCAAAGAGGGAGTCGTTTCCGATGCCGCCATATAAGATATCACGGTCTTTCATGCCGTACAGGACATCATTTCCAGCCGAGCCATAAAGTGTATCAGCGCCGTTGAGACCAGCTAAAGAGTCGTCGAACCCACTGCCCAGAATGGTTTGCCCCGCATCCCAAATGAAATCCGAGAGGGCAATATCCGCTACAGTTAACCCCGTTAGCTGGATAATCAAATTGTCGCCACCGTAAGCCCAGCGATCCTCAATCCATTCAATTTGAACATAGCCGTCACCGTCAGTCAGTATCAGCTCTTCAAAAGTGAGATTTTCAATGCGTATCTTGTCTTCGCCACTTGTGAAGTCTCGAATTGTATCGATGGCGCCGTCGTTTGCATGGTATTTATAATCGTAATAGTAAATGTCGCGCCCAGCCCCGCCTGTAAATCTGTCCCCGCCACCGTCGCCAAAGAAAAGGTCTTTGCCGCTGCCACCAAAGAAATTTTGGCTATAGGAAGTCCCATAGAAAACATCGTTGCCAGCGCCACCAAATACGAAGTTTCGGTACCCTGCAGTGATTACGTCATTTCCGGACCCGCCAAAAATCCTGAGGCCGCCAGAAATTGTATCGTCACCCCCTAAGCCGTAGATCCAGGTTCTGTGGCTGTCAATATCAATGACATCATCCCCTTGGGTGCCGTTAAATGTTTCCATTGCTACGCGCTTTCTTTTTGGGTCGGAGATGTGTGTTTGAAGTTACTGGTTCAATCCAGACGTGTCTACTCTAACTTGACGGAGGCGCGATGCGCCAATCCCCTTGAGCGCTACGCGCGATTTTGCGCGCCGCGCGGGGATATTTTAGGGAACAAAGAAGAGGAGAGGCGCTAGGTTTTGAAGCCGGCGATCGTTATTTCCATCAATCGGGTGCCTTCGATGCGCAAATCAAAGGCTTGGTTTTCCAGTGACCAGCGCATTGCAGTACCTTGAATTATGGCCAATACCAATGCGGCGCCATCTTGGGCGTTCAGGCCTTGTTTGAAGGTTTTTTGTTTGATTCCCTGGGTGAATAACGTGGCAAATCCGTTGCGGCGGATTTCCATTACTTTTTCAAAATGCTGGCGCAGGGGTTCGTTGTCTGCGTGTAATTCACGCGAAAACAGGATGGCGGGAATGGCTGGTGTGCGGGCGATACTGTTAAAATGATCCCCCACCAGTTCAAGAATTCTATCGGCGGGATTCTGATTGCTTGTTTCGATGTCTTCTTGGGACAGGCTGGAGACGATGAATTCACCCACCGCCAGCCATATATCCGACTTACTGGCAAAATGGCGAAAAATTGCGGGCTGGCTGAGGCCCACCGCATCGGCTATGTGTTGTGTCGTTAGCCTGTCCGGCCCCATTTCGCCCGCAAGACGGATTGCCGTCAGGACAATCTCGCGCTTGCGGTCTTCGGCCTTTTTACGGGTTCTGGTCATGGTTATCCGATGTTAGCTGTCGTCTTCGATTCCAAACCGGTAGGTGGCATGGCAGGCGGTGCAGTTTAACATAAGATCGCCTAATTCAGCGACGACTTCCAGTGGATTATCCGCCACTTCAACACTTTGCGCGAGTTCGTCAAATGCTATGTGGGTGACCATACCCATTTTTCTGAAATCCATCGGTAGTTTTTTCATCAGGGGGGCAGGCACTCCTTTGGCTGCGCGCATACCCATGGTTTTTGCAGTCTCGGCAACTGTCGCCATATCGTTTTCGGCAAGTGCCTCGGTGATGGTTTGGACAGCTTCAAGAAAACTGCGCATTTCGCCGAGCAACGCATCCTGTTCTGCGGCGGAAACAAGGATGGGGGTGCGTTGATCTGCAATCGCTTGCGAAGCGCCGCCAATGGATAACGCGAGTGCAAATGCTGTGGTGATTTTTGTGAAGGGTTTGCTGTTGGTGTTCATTGTTGACTCTCTAGGTTAGTTATAACTTACTAACTAAAGAGATTGCAACCTGTGTCAATCCTGAATAATTGGGGTGGGCCAGCAGATACTTCCCTTCACAAGTTATCTTCTGGCCTTTTACCCCCTGCGACCCTATCTATTACATTTCGAGGCGAGGACTTTTGAATGGCTAGATCAACCACCACAACCAAGACCGTTTCCCGCGAGCAGGGTATGGGCATCATCCGCCGTGTGATCCCGTATCTGTGGCCTGCGGAGGCACCCATCATCAAGGTTCGGGTAACATTGGCGTTGGCCATGTTGGTGGTGGCGCGCGTGGTGAGTGTTGGCACGCCGTTTTTCTATAAGGCGGCGGTGGATGCACTTGTTCCCGTAGAGGGGGCGGCCTCGCCGGCGATGATGCTGGGGCTGGGGGCTGTTGGTTTGGTATTGGCTTACGGCATGATGCGGCTGACGACCGTTGGGTTTAACCAGCTGCGCGATGTGATCTTTGCCAAAGTCGGTCAACGCGCCCTGCGCAAACTGGCGCTTGAGACGTTTGCGCATATGCATGGATTGTCACTGCGCTATCATATCAGCCGCAAAACCGGCGGGTTGAGCCGGATCATCGAGCGCGGCGTCAAAGGCGTGGAATTCCTGCTGCGCTTTATGCTGTTTTCCATCGGACCTTTGGTTCTGGAGCTGCTGATGATCGCAGCAATTCTGTTTTTTGTGTTTGATGTCTGGTACTTGGCAGTCGTTGTGGTGACGATTGGCCTGTATATCTGGTTCACTTTTGCGGTCACTGAATGGCGGGTGAAAATCCGCAAAGAGATGAACGACCAGGATACGGCAGCCAATCAGAAAGCCATCGACAGCTTGCTGAACTTTGAAACGGTAAAGTATTTCAACGCCGAGAAACGTGAAGCCGCGCGCTATGACGTGTCGATGAAACGCTATGCCGAAGCCTCGCTGAAAACCAGTTATTCGCTGGCGTTTCTGAATTTCGGCCAGTCGTTGCTGATCACCATCGGTTTGGTGTTGATGATGGTTATGGCGGCGATCGGGGTGCAGAACGGGGCGCTGACGGTTGGTGAATTTGTCATGGTCAACGCCTATATGATCCAGATTACCATGCCGTTGAATTTCCTGGGTACAGTGTATCGCGAAATCCGCCAGTCATTGGTGGATATGGGCGAAATGTTTGAACTGTTGGGCCAGCCTGCGGAGGTGAATGACAAGCCGGATGCGGCTGACTTGGTGGTCAGCGACGGCGAGATTGTGTTTGAGAATGTCGACTTTTCCTATGAAAGCACCCGCGGCATTTTGAAGTCGCTGAATTTGCGGGTTGGGCCGGGACAGATGGTGGCCGTTGTAGGCCCGTCCGGTTCCGGTAAATCCACCATCGGGCGGTTGTTGTTCCGGTTTTATGACGTGCAAAACGGCGGCATCCGTATCGATGGCCAAGACCTGCGCGATGTCACCCAAACCTCTGTGCATGAAGCGATTGGCATCGTGCCCCAAGATACCGTGCTGTTCAATGACACCGTTGGTTATAATATCGCTTACGGGCGCGCTGGTGCGACACAAGAACAGGTCGAGGAGGCGGCGAAGGCCGCGAAAATTCATGACTTTATTGTCAGCCTGCCGGACGGCTATGCCACCACCGTGGGCGAACGTGGCTTGAAGCTGTCGGGCGGCGAAAAGCAACGGGTGGGCATTGCCCGAACCCTGCTGAAAAACCCGCCAATCCTGTTGCTGGATGAGGCGACCTCGGCGCTGGACACGGAAACCGAGCGCGATATTCAAGAAAGCCTGCGCGCCATGGGACGGGGGCGTTCGGTTATTACCATCGCCCACCGTCTGTCAACGGTTGTCGAGGCGGATATGATTGTGGTGCTGGAGGGCGGCCATGTGGTCGAGCAGGGCACCCATGACGCGTTGCTGGAAACCGGTGGGCGTTACAGCCAGATGTGGCAACGTCAGCAAGCAGATGAGAACGATGTGGCGGAGGTGGCTTAATCCTGTGCTTCCAGTAGGTCACCGGGTTGGCATTGCAATACGTCGCACAGATTTGACCTTGATGAAGTCCGCGGGAAATAGCCGGCGTTGCTCTGTGATGCGGACTCTGGACAATTAACCAAAAGGAGCGCTGCGCGCACGCCATTCAGCCGGGCCTTATGGCCCGGCTGAATGGCGATGGATGACATTATTCCGGCAGGGCGTCGCCAACCGCTAAGTCACCCAACTTACTGTGCGAGCCGTCGCAAAACGGCGATTTGCTGCTGGCTTTGCATTGGCACAGGAAGGCGGGGCCGGATTTTTCGGCAGTAAAGGCGAAGGGCGCGATTTCGGTGCCTTTGTGGGTGCCATCGCAAAACGGTTGCTTGGCAGAGCGGCCACATTTGCACCAGAAATATTTTTTGCCTTCTTCCAGCTCGACTTTGATTGGTTTCAATTCTGCGATGATTGGGGCCTCGGCCATGGTCATTCCTTTTGGATTCAGACTGTTGCCCGGCGACGCCGGGTTTTGCCGAATTTTAGCGAAGTCACATCTTTTTACAACCCGCGCGGTGGTTACTCCGCTGCGCGTAATTGAAGCGGCGCTTTGGGGGCGTCTTTTTCAGGGCTGGTATCGGTAAATTCAGCTTCGCCCCATACGAGCGTGCCCAGTTTTTGATGTTTGGCCTCTTTGCGTTGACCTCTGTTCAAGGCAACTGCACTGCCGCGCCCGCTAAATAGCGCGCCTGTCAGGCTGGCAATGCTATAGGCACCGTTTTCCACCCAGACCCGAAAGGCCAGCAGGGAGGGCGTCAGGATCAGCGTCAGCACAGTGGCAATGCCAAGGCCAAACACCACCGCAGAGGCCAGTTGTTTCCACCACAGCGCGGTTGGCGCATCAATGGAATAACCACCATTGTAGAAGTCGATCGATAGGCCAAACATCATCGGCGCGAGGCCGGCCATGGTGGTGATGGTGGTCAGCAATACGGGGCGGATACGATCCTCGGCGGTGCGCACAATCGCTTGCAGGCGGGGCATATAGGCGGCGTATTCCTGATAGGTGTCGATCAGCACAATGTTGTTGTTCACCACAATCCCCGCCAGTGCCACAATGCCGGTGCCGGTCATGATGATCGAGAATGTTTGGTCCATAACAAGCATCCCGATCAGCACCCCCGTAGTTGACAGAACCACCGCCAGCAGCACCAGAACCGAGTTGTAAAGCGAGTTGAATTGCGCCAACAGGATGACAAACATCAGCCCCAAGGCACCGACAAAAGCCTTTGACAGGAACTCCAAGCTCTCGGTCTGCTCTTGCTGGTCGCCCTTCCATTCCCATTCCACACCTTTGGGAAAGACGGCCTCTTCCTCCAACCATTTGGTCATGGCGGCAATTTGATCAGTGGGGTTGTTGGGTTTGGCACCCGGTGTACCCTCGTCCACAATCTCGGCCTCTGGTGTCACAAACAAATCCGGCAGAAGATCCGCCTTGATGTCGAAATAGCGTTTGGAATCAGCGCGATCAATCTGGCCCAGTTTGGGCACCGCCGTGCGGGTGATGAAATTTGACAGCGGGATCAGCCCTTCGCGCGTGCGCACCCTGAGGGTATCGATAGTGGACAGCAAGCGGTCCTTTTGCGGCACCCGCACGCGGATTTCGATCTCGTCATCGGAGGTATCAACCCGCATGGTATCGAGCAGCAAGCCCCGTGTTACCAACTGTACCATGGCGCCGACTTGGACCACATCCGCGCCGTAACGCCCTGCCTTTTGCACATCGACATCGATCTGCCAATCGATGCCGGGCAAGGGGCGGGTGTCCTCGATCTGGGTCAGGCCGGGCGAGGCATCAAACCGCGCGCGCACCATGGCGGCAGTGTCCAGTAGGTCTTGCCAGTTCTGCCCCGATACCCGCAGGGCCAGTGGCTTGCCGGTGGCAGGTCCCATTGCCTGTTCAGTGATTTCCGCGCGAATGCCCGGGATGGCTTTCAGACGCTGGTTGACTTCCTCAAGGATCAGCACGCCTTTGCGCCGCTCGTCCCAGGGGGCAAGTTCGATTTGCACTTGCCCAATCGCATCAATCGGGGCCTGCGCGCCGTTGGAATTCTGGTTCAAACCACCTTGGCCGGCAAAGGCAAAGATCGATTCAACCCCGTCGATGCCCATGATTGCGGTTTCTACTTGGCGTACCATGTCGTCTTTTTCGGCCAGTGACATGTTCCCACGGGCGCGCACGTAAGCAATGGCGCGCTCCGGCTCAGTTTTCACGAAAAACTCGACGCCACGGCTGTTTTCGCCAAAATAGGAGAATACGCTGCTGACAAAGAAACCCGTGGCCACGATCACCACAATCGGCATCACTGGATTGCCCGCCAGCAGGTGGATAAACCAGCCAAAGATACTGCGTTTGTAGCCTGCCTTGACCTTCTTTTCACGTGGGATAGGGGCCAATGCGCCGCCGATTGTCGACAGGGCCATAGTGGCGATAATGATGATTGGCGCACTGACAGCGAACTGGCTGCGCAGGGCGGCGAGGACGCCGACATAGAACAACAGGGCTGCGCCGCCCAGCAAGACAACCCGCAAGCTCCAATGGAAATTGCGGCGTAGTAGGCCGGATAAATCATGCATGGCGCGCGAAATCCGCCCGGCCACACCGCCCACAACAGGCAGGTAAACCAGTGCCACCAGCAGTGACGACGACAGCACGAAAATCAGGGTTACTGGCAACATGCTCATGAATTCACCCGGCACACCCGGCCAGAACAACATCGGCAAGAACGCACACAGCGTGGTGGCCGTTGACGACACAATCGGCCAGAACATCCGCTTGGCGGCGGCGGCATAAGCCTTCATCGGGCCAACGCCGTCGGCTATCTTTTTGTCGGCGTATTCAACCACCACAATGGCCCCGTCCACCAGCATACCCACGGCAAGGATCAAGCCGAACATCACCATATTGGAAATTGCGATTTCGGCCACGGCCATGATGGCAAAACTCAGCAGGAACGACGTGGGGATAGCGAATCCAACCAGCAAGGCAGAACGCAACCCAAGCGAGGCCAACACCACAATCATCACCAGCGCCACAGCCGTCAGAACCGAGGCCTGCAATTGGGAAACCATGTCACCCACTTGGGTACTTTCGTCCATGGAATAGCTGACTTCAATACTGTCGCGCAGTTCTTGCGGCCATTCTTCTTGGGCGGCTGCCACGGTTTCGCGCACCAGCGCCACGGTTTTAATCAGGTTCACACCTTTGCGTTTCACCACTTGTAGCGCGATTGTGCTGTTGCCATTGTAGCGCGCCGTGCCTTTGCGGTCTTCAAAGGTCAGGCGGATTTCTGCAAGGTCGCCAAGGGTAATCACGCGGTCGCCATTCACCTTGACCGGCAGGGAATAGACATCTGACGGCTCGTCAAAAGATGACGGAATTTTCACCGAGAACGCGCCGTTGGCGGTTTCAATCTCCCCCGCGGCAATCAGTTGGTTATTGTTGATAACAACGCTGACCAGCTCGGTTGCAGTGACATTATAGGCCTCTAGTTTCAGCGGGTCGATCAACACTTCCAGCATTTCGTCGCGGTGGCCAGCAAGTCCGGCCTCCAACACTGGCGACAAGGATTCTACCTTGTCTTGCAGGTCTTTGGCGATGCGCAGCAATGTGCGTTCGGGGATTTGGCCGGACAGGGCCACGACCAAAATTGGAAATTCAGAGAAGTTGATTTCTTTGATGGTGGCTTGTTCCGCCCCCTCAGGAAATTCTGCCTGTGCTTGGGCCACCTTGTCGCGCACGTCTGCAATGGTGGCGGACTTATCCCAACCAAATTCAAACTCCAGCGCCACGCCGCCGTAATTTTCCGCCGCCGTGCCGCCAATGTTCTTTAGCCCACTCAATTCCTTGAGCTTGCTTTCCAGTGGTTTGACCAGCAGTTTTTCGGAATCCTCGGCAGAAATACCGGGGAAGGGGACGGATACAAACAACGCCGGAATATCAATATCCGGCTCGCCCTCTTTGGGCAGGCCAACATAAGCCAATGTGCCCGCCCCAAGGGACAGGATCACAAAGGCGATGATCATGCGCGCGCGGGCTGATGCCCAATCGACCAAGCCATTCATGACGCGTCATCCCTGTAACTGATTGCGACACGGCGCCCGTCGATGACAAATTCCTGCCCGACGACGATTACTGTCACCTCAGCGGGCAGGCCTGTGACCCAAATGCCCTCGGCGCTGTCGTTGATGATGGTGATTGGATAGAAAACCGCTTTGCCGTCTTTAGCGGCACGAACACCTAAACGGCCAATATCATCGAGTGTCAGGGCGGATTGCGGCAGCAGGTGCCCCTTGTCGCCATCCAGCGCAATGAAGATTTCGGCAGTAGATCCGTCGCGAATTTTCATATCTGGGTTGGGTACTGTCACCTCTACGCGGAAGGTGCGGGTGATGCGATCGGCGCGCCGCGATATGAAGCTCAGCTTGCCCACCAACTCGGTGCCGCCAATCAGCCGCGCTCCCGCCAGCCCGCCAACCGAAATGCGTTGCACCTGTTGTTCGGTCGCAAAGCCCACCAGCTTGATCGGGTCCAGCGATATGATTGTGGCGCAGGGCGCCCCGGGTTGCATCAAAGCCCCCAACTCCGCCGTGTCAGACTCCAGCAAGCCGGCAAATGGCGCGGTGATCTTCAGCTTTTCGATTTGCTTCTCTGTGCGTTTCATTACTGCATGGGCGCCTTCCAGCGCCGCAATACGTGCAATCGCGGTGGTTTCAGAGGCATATCCCTTGGCGACCAACTGGGTGGAAACCGCGTTGTTGGCCTCGGCTTCCGCCAGCCGTGCTTTGGCCTCTGCCATGCTGGCTTCCATTGTTCCGGGGTCCAGCTGGCACAGCAACTCCCCCTTGGCGACCATGGATCCTTTGCGCAAAGGCTGTGAAATCACCAGACCCGTGGTTTCTGCCTTGGCCTCCACCAGACGAAACGCCTCTGTTTGGCCGCGCAGCACAATGCCGCGCGCCACCGGTTGCTCGGTTGATTTGATGGCAACCACAGAAACCGCTGGCTTGTCTTCCAATGCGGTTTTTGCGGCCATTTCCTGCGCCTCGGCAGGGGCAACCCCCGCATAACTCAGCAGCAAGCCACGTTCCATAATCACCAGATAAGTTGCAAAGCACACCAAGATGGCCGTCAAGACAGGTACAATACGCATGTCGAATCTTTTACCGCTGTTGCGGTCCCCTTTTGAACACGCCAATCCGGCGTAAATAAGCACTGCTCTCTAACTAGCGTGGTTGTCTGCCCCCTTCAAGGGTTTAAAGCGATGGTTTTCGCGGCTTGTTCTTCAGGGTACCCGAGGCCGAGGGCAAAAATTGAACCCAAGTTACATAACTAATGTTATTTACAAAATATATTGACATGTTTTGTATTTTACGAGAATTGTTGGCACCTAAGCCAAACAGAGTCGCCAAAGCCATGTCACACCCTTTCACATTAACCGTTGCCCCCAATGGCGCCCGTCGCCAAAAGACCGATCACCCCGCCTTGCCAATTTCCCCAAATGAAATTGCCCGGACGGCCAAAACCTGTTTTGCAGCCGGAGCGGACAGCATTCATCTGCATGTGCGCGACGGGCAGGGGCGGCATTCTCTGGACGCGGGGTGCTACCGCGAGGCCATGGACGCGGTCACAGCAATGGCCCCGCAAATGGCCATCCAGATCACCACCGAGTCTGCGGGTATATTTGATGTGGAGGCGCAATTCAGGTGTTTGCAAACACTGGCCCCCGCCGCCGCCAGTGTTTCCACCCGTGAAATGGCAAGGGACATAGACCATGCTAAACGTCTGTACAGTTTCGCAAAAGAGGCGGGTACAAAAATTCAGCATATCCTCTATTCTGCTGCGGATGTGGATTTGCTGCTTTATTGGATGGCACAAGCAATCGTACCAACGCGAATGCGCTCGGTAATCTTCGTTCTGGGCCGATATTCGCCCGCAACACTGGCACAACCTAGGGATCTGGCAGCGTTTTTACAGGCCTCCCGAGGCCATGATTTTGACTGGTCCGTCTGCGCCTTTGGCCATACAGAACTGGCCTGCGCCAAACAGGCAATGCAGCGCGGCGGCAGCGTTCGTATCGGGTTCGAGAATAATATTCAGTTGCCAGATGGCAGTTTGGCGCGCGACAATGCGCAAAACGTGGCACTGGCACGTACCGCAGCGGACGCGTTGGGGCTGACACAAACTTATGCAATAGGGGCCTGACATGAACCATATTTTCCAACGACACTGCCACATTACCCCGCCCATGGCGGTCAAAGGCGCGGGCTGTTATCTGTTTGACGCCAGCGGCAAGCGCTATTTTGATGGTTCTGGCGGGGCTGCGGTTTCCTGCCTTGGCCACGGTGACGCCGATGTGATTGCTGCCGCCAAGCACCAGCTTGATACATTGGCCTTTGCTCATACCGGATTTTTCACCTCCGAACCAGCCGAGGCACTGGCGGGTTTGCTGGCAACACATGCACCAAAAGGAATTGAGCGGGTTTATTTTGTCTCTGGCGGCTCCGAGGCCACAGAATCCGCCATCAAACTTGCCCGCCAATACCACCTAGAACGCGGCGAGCCGCAACGCCGCCACCTGATCGCGCGCAAACAAAGCTATCACGGGAATACGATTGGTGCGCTGGCGGCTGGCGGCAACCAATGGCGCCGCGCGCCTTATGATCCGCTGCTCCCGCAGTTCAGCCATGTGGATGCCTGCTTTGACTATGCAGAGCGCCGCGAGGACGAGAGTGCCGCCGAGTACGGACTGCGCGCGGCGCAATCACTCGAGGACGAAATTCTGCGTCTTGGTCCGGATACGGTAATGGCCTTTATGGCGGAAACGGTTGTCGGGGCCACCATGGGCTGCGTGCCGCCCGTCGCTGGATATTTCAAACACATCCGCGCGATTTGCGACAAATACGGTGTGCTGTTGATTCTGGACGAGGTAATGTGCGGCATGGGGCGCACCGGATACCTGTTCGCCTGCGAGGCGGAGGGAATTACCCCGGACATCCTGTGCATCGCCAAAGGCCTTGGCGCGGGCTATCAACCCATCGGCGCGATGCTGTGCAGCGAGGCGATTTATCAGGCGATCAAAGAGGGCAGCGGATTTTTCCAGCACGGCCACACCTATCTGGGCCATCCAGTTGCCACGGCGGCGGGGCTGGCGGTAGTGCGTGCTATCCTTGATCGCGGTTTGTTGGAACAGGTCAAAACCCGCGGCACCCAGTTGATGGAGGCTTTGCAGGCAGAATTTGGTCAACATCCAAATATCGGCGATATTCGCGGGCGCGGGCTGTTTGTCGGCATCGAAGTTGTGGCCGACCGCGACAGCAAAACCCCGTTTGATCCGGCCCTTGGCCTTGCGGCCAAACTCAAGGCGGCAACCTTCAAGCATGGCCTCGCCTGTTACCCAATGTCCGGCACCCGCGATGGCACCAAGGGGGATCACATCATGCTGGCCCCGCCATTCATCATGACCGAGGCACAAATACCGGAGATAATCGGCCCAATCAAAGCGGCATTGGCGGAAGTGTTGCCATAATGCAGCCGTGTCTTTATCCTTTGCTAAGATGATGGGATGAATGACTAAATGACCATAACTTCACCGCTTAAATCGGGCTGGCTCTCGGTTGCCCTACTCTTGGTGCTTGCTTGGCCTGTGCAACCCTCGCCGCTTATGGCAGAAAACGCTAAGCTGCTGTTCGCCTCTGGCTTTAACAAAGGCGTGCGCTTGCTGCCAGCGGACCCCTATTATCAAGTCATCAAAGGCAAAGACCGCAAAACCGGTTTTCGCTGGCCGATCAAAATTCGCGGTGCCAGCAACAGTGCTTTGCATCCGATTGATCATGACGATCATAACGCGGTCAGTAACCAGATTCGCAAGGTGATTGGCCACAACGGCAAACCGACGCGCGTGCTGTATAGTGTGGAGCGTTACAACACCGGCGTCACCCAAAGCCCGTATGAGATTCTCAACATCAAGCAAGGGCGCAAAGACCTCTATATCCGCTATTGGATGAAGCTCGACAGCCCCAGCTTTCGAGCGAAAAATAAATGGCGCGCGCTGTTTGAATACAAAACTGTCGGTTACGGCAAAGGCGACGGGTTTCGCCTGATTTCCTATGTGTACACGGATCGTAAAGGGCGCGCCTATTGGCATTGGCAAGGCGACGCCAACCCGCAAAAAACGATCTGGGAGATTGACAATCACAACATCCCCGTGCCGCGCAATAAATGGTTCCTAACGGAATATTTCTGGCGTTGGAGTGAGCGTGACGACGGTGTGGCTTGGTGGAAAATCAACGGTAAACTGGTGGGTAAACACCGTGGCCCAACCACCCGAAACGGCAAAAAGATCAACTTCATCATGCCGTTCCAAATCTATGGCAATAGCAACCCGAAACATCAATGGGTGGATGATCTGGAAATCTGGGATGGCGTTCCAGAGCAGAGTTATTTTCCGTAAACCCTCAGGCCTTGCGCCTACCCCGCACAAAACTGCGGGCCTGCGACACGGCCAGCCCCAGCAAGATCAAGCTCAGGGCGCCGATGAACTGGCTCGGCAGGGCCTCATCCAGCAGCAACACGCCAAAAATTACCGCCCAGATCGGCACTTGATAGTTCACCAGTACAAGGAATGTCGGACCCGCTGAATTGATCACCTGCACCAACAAAACAGTGGCAACAGCCGTGGGCATAATGCCGAGGTACAGGATGCCGGACAGGGCGGTCGCGTCGGGCAGGGCAGGCGTGCCTTCTACATACAACGCCAGCGGGATCATAATCAGGCTGGCCAGCAATAGCGCGGCAGAACTGAAACCCATCACGGATGTGGGCGGGCACAGGCGGGTGATGATGGACCCCGTGGCATAACAGCAGGCGGCGGCAATACAGGCGAGCCGTGCGAGGTTTTCCAACTCCGCGCCGCTGTTGCCAAAGGCGGCGGGACCAATCAGCACCATGACACCGCTAAAGCCGATCAAAAAGCCGATGAATTTACGCCGTGACATCGCATCCCCGGGAATCAGAAAATGCGCCAAGGGCAGCACGAGCAGTGGCACCACGGCCATGGTGATACCGGCAAAACCGGAACTGACGTGCAATTGCCCCCAACTGAGCAACGTAAACGGCAGCGCATTCGAGGCAATCGCCATGCCCAGACAATGCAACCAGATGCGGCGCTCTGTTCCGGTAGAAAAACCGGGCAGCTTGCGCCCCATAGCATAGGCAATGCTGGTTAATAACAGCGCGCCGATACTGATCCGCCCCGCCGCAACTGTCAGCGGCCCAAACCCCGTAAGCGCCATTTTTGACCCCATAAACGAGGCCCCCCAGATCACGCCAAGGAACAACAGCATCAGCCATATTTTCAGGCCGGGGGAGGTGGGGTTTGTCATCGGGAATATCCAATTATTACCCGCCATTTCTATTCCTTAACGTGGTAATTACCAGCGCTAAATTGTACCCCTATGACAGGCTCGCCAAACCCAAGCCAAGCAAAGCGGACACGGCCAAAACCCTGAGCAGCCCCCAATGGCGCAGCAGCAGCAGATAGCCGCTAAGACTGGCCAAAACCACAATGCGCCAATCGAGCGTACCGAGGGTTGGCTCCCAAACTGTGAAGATAGAATATTTCTGCGGCGTCACCTCGCCGAAAAACACATGCAGCCCGAACCAGATCGACAGGTTCAGGATTACACCCACCACGGCTGCGGTGATCGCCGCCAAGGCCGCTCTTAAACGGGGTTGTGCAGAAATCCATTCGATATAGGGCGCGCCGGCAAATATCCATAAAAAGCAGGGCGCAAAGGTCACCCAAACCGTTACAACGGCACCCAATACGCCAAGCCAGAATCCCCCCTCGCGAAAGGCTGCGATAAAGCCGACGAATTCCGTCACGAGGATCAGCGGGCCGGGGGTGGTTTCCGCCAATCCCAGCCCGTCCATCATTTCGCCTGCCGTTAGCCAGCCGTGGTTGGCAACCACATCTTGCCCCATATAGGCCAGCACTGCATAGGCTCCGCCAAAGGTGACAACGGCAAGGCGCGAAAAGAAGTTGCCGATTTCCGTGAGGATCGGCAGGTCCGTGAATTGGCCCAACATCAGGATCGGCAGCCACCAAATGACCAGCCAAATTGCAATGGTGGTTAAGGTGCTGGCGAGGGACGTATGCGGGGCGGCGGTTGGGCTTTGCTCGACCTCCGATTTCAGGAAAAATCCGGTGATCGCCGCCAGCAGTACAATCAGCGGATAAGGTAAGGCCAGAAAGAATATCCCGACAAAGGACAGCGCAGCAATCAGCCAGTAGACCCGCCCCTTGAGCGACTTTTTCGACACCCGCAACAGCGCCTCGATAACAATAATCAGCACGGTCGCCTTGATGCCCAGAAACAGCGCATTAATCAGCGGCACCGTGCCGAAGACTGCATAAATCGCCGCCAGTACAAGGATCACCAGCGCACCGGGTACCACAAACAACAGCCCCGCCACCAAGCCGCCAAAGGTGCCGTGCAGACGCCAACCTGCATAAGTGGTCAGCTGCATGGCCTCGGGGCCGGGCAGCAACATGCAAAAGCTCAGCGCATTGAGGAATTGCCGCTCTGACAGCCAACCTTTTTCCTCCACCAGCAGCTTGTGCATCAAGGCTATCTGCGCCGCCGGACCGCCAAAGGACAGCAGGCCAATCTTGGTGAACACGCGCCAGGACTCGGCATTCATCGGGGTTTTGCCCATGTTATTTTACCCCTGTTGTTGGCCAAGTATTGTGGAAAAGCGTTAAAGACCGTTCTCTCGACTTCGATTTATATGTTCTGACAAGCAGGATTTGTGCTTTCCCGCAATGGTTTTATTTAAGCTCAGGCACTTATCAAGCACAAATTGCGCAGCTTCAATCAACTCGTAATCGCGTGGGAAATCTTCCTGCCGAACAAGCTTCCCTCCGTGGAAAAGGTTGTTCCTAACGGTTTTCATGGCATAGATTGCTCTTTCGCCAGAGGGTTTGCCATTATCTCTGCAATTCGCCTCAAACTTAGCTTTACCATCAATGACCTTTTGTACCTGAGGTGGATCGCTGAGTAATAGGTTGTTTTCTGGAATATCCAGTTCTCTGCCACATTTTTTAACAAAGCTCTCCCAATCAGGTTCGGCCCGACCTCCACTATCTTTCAGATAAGCAGTTTCTTTCATGGCATACTCAAAGCATGAAAAATTGCGAATAAACTTGAAAACATTCATTTCATTACAATTCATAAAACCCCCGAATTTAATTGATACCTCACGATGAATTCGTGAACACATTATGTGTTAATTTCTGAGGTTTAGAGTTTTGTCAACTTGACGGGCAGCGTGAAATCTGGCTAGCTGCCGCCATGAACACGCCTCCGATCCATAACGCATCGTATTATTACCTGCTTTTCTAGCGGGGGTATCGTCATATCTATCAACCGCTGAGTGTCAGTGGTTTGCGATGATAGATACCAGTGACCTTAGCTAACAAAGGTCACGTAATGTCTTGTCGTTCCACTGTTAATCCTACTTTGGGCATCATCGGTTTTGGGGCGTTTGGTCAGCTTATCGCCAAACATCTCGCTCCCTATTTCGATATTTCCGCCTATGATCCGATGTCCGTTGTAACGGGCACAAAAATGACGGACCTCGCCCATGTGGCGGCGTGCGAAACCGTGGTCCTTGCTGTGCCAGTTGCGGCCTTGCGTGAAACCGTGCTGGCAATCCTGCCCCATATCAGCGCCGGAACGCTGGTGCTTGACGTGGGGTCGGTGAAAATCCAAACCGCGGCGATTATGCGGGAATTGATCCCTGCTCATATTGATGTTGTGGCCACCCATCCGCTGTTTGGGCCGCAATCCGCGCAGCATGGTCTTGCGGGGTTGAAAATCGCCCTTTGTCCCGTTCATGGCGCTCGTCACACTGGGGTAGCCCAGTTCTTGCGGTGTAAATTGGGCTTGGAGGTTACAATTACCACACCGCAAGATCACGACCGCGATTTGGCGATGGTGCAGGGTCTCACCCACCTGATTGCCAAAGTGTTAACCCGTATGGAACCCCTACCCACCCATATGACCACCCGCAGTTTTGACCTGATAATTGAGGCAATAGACATGGTGCGGGATGATGCGCCAGAGGTGTTCCACGCGATTGAGGTCGCCAATCCCTACGCGGCAGACGTGCGTGCGCAGTTCTTTGAAATTGCGCGTGGGTTGGATGGGGAATTGGCGGCGCTTTGTAAGCAAGGCTAGGCTATTATTGGATGGTATCGAGCAAGGCATCCGTCATCCCTTGCGCCGATTCCCAAGGATAGTCACCAATTGTGTTGATGCACAAGGCGATGCCGATCATGCTGGCAACCAGCATATCTGTCTTTGCTTTCACATCCGTTCCCTCGGGTGACATATTCTGCACAAGGCCCCGAAAAAAGCCAAAATAATCCTGTGTGTTACCCTCTTGAATAAAGGTGTTCACATCGGCGCGGGTGACGTCGCCAGACATAAAAACCAGTCGAAAATGATCGGGGTTCTCGAGCCAGTAGGTGACAAAAATTCGGGCGGCGATTTGCAGCCGCTCGGCGGGGTCGGTGAGGGGTGTCAATTGCTGGCTGATCTCTGCGAACAACCCGTCCAACACATCCCCCCACAAATGGCGCAGAATATCGGTTTTGCTGTCGAAATGCGCATAGATTGTCATCGGCGCACAGCCGACCTCCTTGGCGAGTCGGCGAATAGACACCGCCTCAAAGCCTTCTTGGCGAAACAGTCCAAGGGCAGTTTGGGCGATTTTATATTGCATCGACAATATGTCGGTTCTGCTGCGCGGCGGGCGGCCGGATTTCTTTGCCATGGCAATCTCCTTTTATATTGTAACGCGTTACAAATAATACTTGTCAGGTCAAGGCGAAGTTAATATAGAACGCGTACTAAATAAATAACATGCAAAAGAAATCACATCATGAAGATGATAAACGCATTGAACGTCACCCTGTTACTTGTTGGAATTGTTGTTATATTTCTTGGCTTGAACATTGGCCTCGGGGGCATTCGAACCTTGGGCTGGCAAAATGCAAGCCAGTTCATCATCGTTTCTGATCTGACTATATTTCAGGCACAGGACAACCATATCCGGTTTATTGGCGGCGTCTGGTTCGGTGTCGGTTTGCTGTTCTTCATTGGTGGAATTTGGCTGGACAGGCTGCGTACAACATTGATTTCAATGTGCGGTATCATCGCGCTGGCGGGGCTGTTCCGTCTCAGCGCATTGGATGGCAGCGTGATTCTGAGCGCTGGCATCCTGCCGTCCATGCTGGCAGAAGTTGTTGGCTTCCCCCTGCTGGGCTGGTGGTTGGTACGCCGGGGCACCAACCACAATATTAACGATGTTTAACTACTCGCCAAACACCCGCTTGAAAATCGTATCAACGTGTTTGGTGTGATAGCTGAGGTTGAATTTATCCTCAATCTCCTCAGCGCTCAGCGCGGCCAAAACATCGGCGTCTGCCAGCAGTTCCGTTTTGAAATCCGCACCTTTTTCCCACACCCGCATGGCGTTGCGTTGCACCAGTTTATAACTGTCCTCACGCGACAGGCCCGCTTGGGTCAGGGCCAGCAAAACCCGCTGGCTCATCACCAAACCGCTGAACTGGTTCATGTTGCGCAGCATGTTTTCAGGGTGGATCACCAGATTTTCGATAACCATGGTCATCCGCGCCAAAGCGAAGTCCAGCGTGATGGTGGTATCCGGCCCGATGTTACGTTCCACGGAAGAATGCGAAATGTCGCGTTCGTGCCAGAGAGTCACGTTTTCTAGCGCAGGAATCACCGCCATACGTACCAAACGTGCAAGTCCGGTCAGGTTTTCGGTCAGCACCGGGTTGCGTTTATGGGGCATAGCCGACGAACCTTTTTGGCCCTTGGCGAAAAACTCCTCGGCCTCCAGAACCTCGGTGCGCTGCATGTGGCGTATCTCGGTGGCGATGTTTTCAATCGACGATCCAACCACGCCTAGCGCCGCAAAAAATGCCGCGTGGCGGTCGCGCGGGATTACTTGGGTGCTGATCGGTTCGACCTCCAGGCCCATCTTGGCGCAAACATGTTCCTCGACCGCCGGATCAATATTGGCGAAAGTCCCGACAGCACCGGAAACAGCCCCCGTGGCGATTTCCATTTTGGCCTTTTTCAACCGGTTCAAGTTGCGATCCATTTCCGCATAAAACCGCGCAAAGGTCAGCCCCATGGTGGTGGGTTCCGCGTGAATGCCATGGCTGCGCCCGACGCGCAGAGTCATTTTATGTTCCATCGCGCGGCGCCTCAAGGCGTTCAACAGCTTTTGCACCCCTTCAATCAAGAGGTCACTGGCGCGCACCAGTTGCACGTTGAAACAAGTGTCGAGAACATCGGAACTGGTCATGCCCTGATGCACAAAACGGGCCTCGTCATTGCCGATGATTTCCGCGAGGTGCGTCAGGAAGGCGATAACGTCATGTTTGGTCTCGGCTTCGATTTCATCAATCCGCGCCACGTCGAATTTTACGTCCTTGGCTTTCCAAACCGCATCTGCATTGGCGCGGGGGATCACACCTAGGTCGGCTTGCGCGTCGCAGGCGTGGGCCTCGATTTCATACCAGATGCGGAATTTAGTCTCGGGGGACCAGATTTTTACCATTTCGGGGCGGGAGTAACGAGGAATCATGGAGGCAGCCTGTGATTGGTTTCAGTGACCCGTGCCTCTTAAACCGAAGCGGGCTGCGCGGCAAGTTGTGAACCGGAATGACATTGTTTGACGCCACCATAAGTTGTTATCATGCGCACAAATAATAAAATAAAAGTTGCAAAATGAGTTATTCTGTCAAATTCCTGAACGAAGAAAAATGTTGGGCAGCCAGTTGGTCACGGGTAGTGGTGATTTTCGTTTTAGTCTCCACTCTTTGGTCTAAAGCACTCCCGTCTTCAAGACGGGAGTGCTTTAGCACGAAGAATCATGTTATCTATTTATCCTCCCCAGATAAGAGCCTTAAACCCTACGGGGCGGCTCTTATCTGGGGAGGATAAATAGATGCAATATTCCAAAGGTATACACTGCGCATTTTACCACCGTTATGGTAATCCCCCCGAAAATTAGTGGTGTTCGCGCGTAGAATTTTCTTGGCATAATATCTGAGGAGATTTTAAATGAAGAACAAAGGATATAGCGACGCGCAAATTATGGGTATTCTGAAGCAGGCCGAAAGCGGTGTGCCAGTATCTGAACTGTGCGGCGAGCATGGAATGAGCAATGCCAGTTTTTATAAATGGCGGGCGAAGTTTGGCGGTATGCATTGCACGGCAGGTTATGCGTTAGCATGACTGAGAGTGGATGCGTCAATGATGTCGGAGATGAAGGTGTTGGCTGAAGAGAACCGTCGCCTGAAGCGGATGTATGTCGAGATGAGCATGCAGAATGATCTGCTGAAGGAAGTGCTTGGAAGAAAGTAGCGCGGCCATCCCTGCGTAAGGAGATGGCCGTGAAAGCGGTCGGCAGCCGCGGCGTTAGCATTGCGCAGGCCTGCCGAACGTTCAGCATCAGCGAGAGCTGTTATCGTTATGAGTGCAAGCTAAGCGATGAGAATGCCGAGATTTCAGATTGGCTGGAGAAGCTGACCGACAACCGCCGCACCTGGGGCTTTGGATTGTGTTTTTTATACCTGCGCAACGTCAAAGGTTTTGGTTGGAACCACAAGCGCGTATATCGCATTTACTGCGAACTGGAGTTGAACCTGCGGATCAATCCGAAGAAACGCCTGAAACGTGACAAGCCGGACGTGCTGGCGGTGCCGGATATAGCCAATCATACTTGGTCGATGGATTTTATGGCTGACCAGCTAGGGGATGGTCGCAGCATCCGCAGCCTGGACGTGCTGGATGACTTTAATCGCGAAGGCTTGGGCATCGAGGTGGATTTTTCGTTGCCCGCTGAACGGGTAGTGCGCAGTTTAAACCGTATTATTGAATGGCGAGGCAAGCCGCTGATTATTCGGGTCGACAATGGCCCAGAATACGTCAGCGGCAAGCTGATGGCATGGGCTAAAAAGGCAAGCATCCACATTCAATACATCCAGCCGGGCAAGCCGCAGCAAAATGCCTATATCGAACGTTACAACCGCACGGTCCGGCACGAGTGGCCCCCTCTCGGTGATGCTTGCATCACCTACCGGTCAACGGGACCAGAACATCTTTGAAACAATAGAGGAGGCCCAGGAACAGGCCACAGATTGGCTCTGGACTTACAACAATGATCGACCCAACATGGGCATCGGCGGGATAACACCTGCTATGATACTGAAAATGCTCGCGTAATTCTACTAGTGGATCCCATTAAAAATGGGGGGATTGCCTTATCATTTGGTTTTTTCGACGAAATCCCGCTACAAGGTTTTGCAAGGGGACGTTCGGCTGAGAGTCCGTGATATCATTCGCCAAGTGTGCGCAGAAAACGGCGTCGACATCATCAAGGGGGTGCTGTCTAGCGATCATGTGCATATGTTCGTGTCTGTTCCGCCGAAACTGGCAATCAGCGACCTGATGCGCCTAATGAAAGGCCGGTCATCCCACAAAGTACAACGTGAATTCCCAACTTTGAAGAAGAGGTACTGGGGCCGTCACTTTTGGGGACGTGGGTATTTTTCGACCACAAACGGTGCCATCACAGAAGATATCGTACTTCAGTACCTGGAAAATCATATCACAAATCCTACCGACGCCAGTCGGTAGTGGTTTAGTGAAATAATGGCGTCAGTGATTACCGGATTCACTGGATTGTCGGTTGTGGGCAATACGTTCAATTCGATCGTTTTTGAAACTCCCGCGGTCTCTGTAACTGCCCGCTCGACCTCTGAGGGGAGTGCGCTGACGGCCAATAGCCTTGGCGGTGGTTTTGTTTTGCAAACCGGTACGGTTAACAAGATAACTTTCTCGGTTGTCTGACGCCAGCGCCTATGGGCCCAAATAGCGCCATTTGCTGAGAGAATGTTTCTGGCTCATCATAACCACTGAGGAGTGGATATGAGACAGACGACACGAACACGAAGGAGCCTTGGCGAGAAGATCGTCAAAGATATCAAACGCGCAACACGCAAGCAGTATTCCTCTGAAGAGAAGATCCGTATCGTATTGGATGGTTTGCGCGGCGAAGACAGCATTGCAGAGCTGTGTCGCCGGGAAGGTATTTCCCAGGGCGTTTATTACAAATGGTCAAAGGACTTCATGGAGGCCGGGAAGCGACGGCTGGCCGGTGATGTAGCGCGTGCTTCCACAACCGACGAAGTCAAAGACCTGCGCCGTGAAGCGCGTGATCTGAAGGAGGTCGTGGCGAAGCAAACACTCGAACTCCGGCTGCTCAAAAAAAGCATGATAGGCGATGGGGGCGACCAAGAATGAGGTATTCCGCATCTGGGAAGCTGGAAATTATTAAGCTGATTGAAGGTTCTACATCTGTCAGTACGGCAAACGCTGGCCAAGCTGGGCATTCCCCGCACCACGTTCTACCGTTGGTATGATCGGTATTTGCAGCGCGGTGAAGCGGGGCTGGAGGATCAATCGCCCAAGCCAAAACACGTCTGGAACCGCATTCCTGATGATATCCGGCGTAAGGTAGTCAAACTGGCATTGAAGGAAACGGAGCTGTCGCCACGGGAGCTGGCCGTGACCTTCACCGATACCAAAAAGTACTTTATATCAGAGGCTTCTGTGTATCGTGTGCTAAAGGCGCACGATCTGATCACCCGCCCGGCCTTCATTGTGATCAAGGCTGCCAGTGAGTTCACGGATAAGACCACGGCCATCAACCAGCTTTGGCAGACCGACTTCACCTATCTCAAAGTTCTTGGCTGGGGGTGGTTCTATCTCAGCACAATCTATTAGCTGGCAGTGGTTTGCCGTGCAAACCATGAGAGGCCTGGATGATTACAGCCGCTATATCATTGCATGGAAATTGTGCACAAACATGCGGACTGAAGACGTGACGGATACGCTGGATCTTGCCCTGCAGGCGTCCGGTTGCGATCAGGTGCCTGTCGTTCATAAGCCAAGATTGCTCAGTGACAACGGATCCAGTTATGTCTCGGGTGAACTTGCGGAATGGCTTGATGACAAAGGCATGAAGCACTCTCGTGGCGCACCATATCACCCACAAACACAGGGCAAGATCGCCTCTCAGCGTTGCAAGCAACGCCTGACGGCCAGCGGAGACGTTGGCATCAAACCCTAAAAAACCGCATTCTGCTGGAAAACCACTTCCTGCCTGGTGATCTCGAAGCCCACATCGAAGCGTTCGTCGATCACTACAATCATCAGTGCTATCACGAGAGCCTGAACAATGTCACGCCAGCCGACGCTTACTTCGAGCGTGCACAAGCCATTCTAAACAAAAGAGAAAGGATCAAACGTAAAACACTCGA
>JAJRPO010000024.1 GCA_024280735.1 Alphaproteobacteria bacterium
CTAAGGCGAATGGACATGCTGGCTGTGCAGCTGAAGCAGGGCACGCATTGCACAGTCAAAGATCTTGCGCTTCAACACGGTGTCAGCACGCGCACGATTGCGCGGGATCTGTCGCTCATGCGGGAACAAGGCATGCAGATCGACGCAGATCGAGGGCGCGGTGGAGGTGTGCGTCTTGACCGAAATTGGGGCGTCGGCAGGATGAATTTGGCTTATGCTGAAGCAGTCGATCTTCTCATTAGCATCGCGGTCGCCGAGCAAATGCACTCACCATTGTTCTTGGCAAGCCTCGGGTCCGTTCGGCGGCAGTTGGTGGCCTCTTTTTCGCCGGAGAAACGCAATAAAGTGAGCCGCCTTAATTCACGCATAATGATTGGTATCACCGCATCAACTTACGTTCAGGCGAGTGCCAATACTCCACCGAAACGGGTCGTACAGGCTTTGCATCAGGCCTTTGTTTCTCAGGAGTTGTTGGAGATACGATACCAAAGAGAGGATGGCGAAACATCCGAACGGCATATCGAACCCCACTACCTTTTACTGAAATATCCGGTTTGGTACGTCGTTGCCTTTGACCATCATAGGAAGTGTCCAAGGACCTTTCGGTGTGATCGCATACAAGCGGCTAAAATGACGGGAACTCACTTTCAACTATTGCCAAAGGAAGAGTTCGGACCATCTTTGGTCGGCGACGATCTATTAGTGTGATCGCGGGATAGATCTTACCGTAACCGGTCATTTGGCAGGCCGATATGCAACGACTGCTTTGTCCACCTAGTTGACATTTAGCCGCCCCAAAAACCTCCGACTTTACAACACCTCAAACCTCAACGCACCATCAACAGGTTTCAAAGGCCGCTAATAACCCCCTCTTTGTAACCTACCTCAACTCCACCAAATACCCTTCACTGTCCCCATGCACCAAATCATGCGGCACGATCTTTACCCAGCCCGTGCCTGCCGGAATTTTCACGTTGCCAAGCGAGCGGGTGAAGGGTTGCTCGTTCACATGCGGGTGCGCGAGGAAGCGGTAGCCCAGCTCGGTGCCGTCCTCTAGATACACGCCCCAGCCGTCGGCGTAGTGATTCCATCCGGTGTCGGCGTGGCTGAGAGTCACGTCGAAACGCCAGTTAAAGCCGGATTTCACCGCATTCACCCCCTCCACCACAGGCGTTCCGGCCTGCGACACCGTGGCCAGCGCGGACAGTAAAATGGCGAATATGGCTGTTTTCATCACAAATTCCCTAGTTTCCCCACCAACATAGGTATTATTGCGCGTTTGGCTATTCCCCCGCCTTCACGAAACCGCTATGGCCGCATTGTCCAAAACAACTAACCTTAGGAGAACAGCCATGGGCTACCGTGTTGCTGTCGTTGGTGCCACAGGCAATGTGGGCCGCGAAATGCTGAATATTCTGGATGAACGCCAGTTCCCAATTGACGAGATTGCTGTGCTTGCGAGCCGCAAATCCAAGGGAACCGAAGTAGGATATGGCGACAGGACGTTAAAGACCGAGGATTTGGACCTCTTCGACTTTACCGGCTGGGATATGGCGTTGTTTGCTGTGGGCTCTGATGCAACCAAGAAATATGCGCCCCGTGCGGCCAAGGCTGGTTGTGTGGTGATCGATAAT
Source organism: Alphaproteobacteria bacterium (assembly GCA_024280735.1). Taxonomy (GTDB): domain Bacteria; phylum Pseudomonadota; class Alphaproteobacteria; order Rhodobacterales; family Rhodobacteraceae; genus Amylibacter. Next base: position 1,635 of record JAJRPO010000024.1, read on the forward strand.
TCGTCGCTGTACCGCTATGATCCGGATGTGCCGCTGATCGTGCCGGAATGTAATCCGGACGACGTTATGATGTATTCACGGAAAAACATCATCGCTAACCCGAACTGCTCTACTGCACAGATGGTTGTGGCGCTGAAACCGCTGCATGATCGTGCGCGGATCAAGCGAGTTGTTGTGTCGACTTACCAATCCGTTTCCGGTTCCGGCAAAGAGGCAATTAACGAGCTGTGGAACCAGACCAAAGGCAAATATGTGCCGGGTCAGGAAGTAGCGGCCAGCGTTTACCCCAAAGAGATCGCGTTTAACGTGATCCCGCATATTGATGTCTTTATGGAAGACGGCCAAACCAAAGAAGAATGGAAAATGGTCGCGGAAACCAAAAAGATCATCGACAAGTCGATCAAAGTCACCGCCACATGCGTGCGGGTTCCGGTGTTTGTTGGCCATTCTGAGGCCATCAACATCGAGTTTGAGGATTTTCTGGACGAGGCAGAGGCCCGCGAAATTCTGCGTGAATCGCCGGGCATTCTGGTGATCGATAAACGCGAGGACGGCGGCTATATCACACCAACGGAATGCGTGGGGGATTATGCAACATATATTAGCCGCATCCGCCAAGATCCGACACTTGATAGCGGTATTAATCTGTGGTGTGTCTCTGACAACCTGCGCAAAGGTGCCGCGCTGAATGCAGTTCAGATCGCAGAATTGCTGGGGCGTCGGGTTCTGAAAAAGGGCTGACACGGAAATATTCCTTCAGATGAAGCAACTCTTGTGTTTAAGTGTTGCTTCATCGTCAAAGTGAAAATTCAATTCAGGATTGGCATCCTATCAATCCAATAGCTGAACATTGGATTTCACCAATCGCCTGTATGTCTACGCCCCAAAGAGTGCGTGATTTTCTATTTATTCAAACTGTGGTCCCAAGTGCCAAACACTCGTCGAGTATCCTTGTTAGCCTTTTGGTCAATCGTCATTGCTTTCGCTGTGATGGGGATAAAGTTTATTGCGTGGCAGCTCAGTGGCTCGGTTGCGCTTTATGCAGACGCACTCGAATCCATTGTAAATGTCGTTGCAGCTGTTATCGCTTGGTTTGCTATTCGCCTTAGTCATAAACCTGCCGACAGCAATCATCAATTTGGCCATCACAAAGCGGAATATTTTTCTGCGGTTATTGAGGGCGTGCTCATTATTATCGCTGCGCTGCTTATCTTTTATCAGGCATTCTCATCTCTTGGAGAGGATCATATCCTCAATTCCCCAACGCAAGGAATGATTGTTAACGTCGTAGCAACTGCCATCAATGGGTTTTGGGCGTGGTTATTGATATCCAATGGTCGACGCGAAGGGTCTCCGGCCTTATCTGCGGATGGTCGTCATATATTGACCGACGTTATAACCTCTGTTGGCGTCCTGTTTGGGCTGGTACTGGTTATCATTACTGGCTGGGTAATTCTGGATTCAATTTTGGCCTTCATAGTTGGCCTAAACGTACTCTGGGAAGGGTGGAAAATTGTATTTTCATCTGCCAACGGGCTTATGGATGTGGCACCTGAAAAGGCGAAAACGGACCTGATTAAAGAAACAATCTTGGCAAATGCTGCTGGCGCACGTGAGGTGCATGACATCAGAGTCAGAGTCGCCGGCCCCGTCACATTTATTGAATTTCATTTGATTGTTGACGGTGCCATGAGTGTGGAAGATTCTCATGCCATTTGTGACCGTATCGAGAATGAGCTGCAAAAAACAGTCAAGGGCGCAAATACGACAGTACATGTAGAGCCGGCCCACAAAGAAAAATCGAGCGGCATGAAGATTAAGTGAGATCGGGTTCCGTGCAAGAATTCGTTGCGGTTTGCGTAAAATCGCAAATCCTCTTGGCGAGGAAAGGCCGCAGAACTGGCCTGCGGCCAAGGATAATTACGCTAGCTGGCCTCTAAATCTTCTGAAACTCGCCAACCCGGCTAACATATTGCTCAAGACCGCCATCACGGATATCAAGCCAAACGCCGTGTAGGCTCATATCGCCATTTTCAACCTTTTCCTTCACAAAAGGGAAGGTCATCAGGTTTTCGAGTGACACCAGAACCCCCTCGCGTTCCATTTGGCTGATTTGGCTGGCGCGGTCACCGCCGGCGGCGACGGCCTTTTCATAGCCATCTCGCAAAATATCCATCCAACGACCAACAAAGCTGGTCTCCGCTTCCAACTCCGGTGCATTGCCTGAACACATGTCATGGCAACCGTTGATACCGCCGCAATTGGAGTGGCCCATCACAATGATATTCACCACGCGCAGGGTGGTCACTGCGTATTCAATGGCCGCCGATGTGCCGTGATGATCGCCGTCGGTAACAAAAGGTGGTACGAGGTTGGCGATATTGCGGTGGATAAAGAATTCCCCCGTGTCCGCGCCAAATACCGATGTTGCGTGAACCCTGCTGTCGCAGCACGATATGATCAACGCGCGGGGATGCTGGCCCTCGTCAGCCAATCGCGCATACCATGCTTTGTTGTCCTCAAACTGGGTGGCACGCCATCCGCGATAACGGTCTCTCAGGGATTTAGGCAAGGGCTTGACGAATTGCATAAGACGGTGTTCCTTCTCGGCGTTCCGATTTCTTTTCGTCAATTTGTAAGTAGAATACAAGCGCCTGCGCACGGCGTTGTTACGAAACCTTCAACTTCCTGACTTAGGGTCCTCCTTGGGAATCGAGTAAATGAGTGGGTACAGAATGACTGACAATATAATAGCTTTGTCTTGGACAGAGGCACCAAACGTGCACAGCGATGCAATCACCACACTGCAAGCGTCTTTGGGACAGGAAAGCGGGCGTGATGTGGTGGAACGCGCGGTTTTTGAGATCTCCGACCGGTTGTGCAGGCTTGAATTGGCCTTACACGCAGAGGATTCGGCCACTGTTGGAAAAATTGCAGCCTCGATTGTGTGTATGAGCGCACAGATTGGCTTGCTGGTGTTTGCGGACGTGGCATTGGGCCTGTCCAAAACCGTTAAGGCAGGGAATATGGTTGCCGCAGCTGCGCTGGCTGGTCGATTGTTGCGATTAGGCGAATCCTCGTTGTTTTGCGCTGTGGAACTGGCGGATCGTTCGGGTTAGGATTGCGAAAAGCGTTTCATATTTAATCTGAGGCGCAGCCATACACCGGAGCAGCTTGATGACAGCCAAATTTGCAAAACCTAATACTGATGCGACACCTATTGATGTGGTGTCCTTCGACACCTTGGATGAATATCTGAGCAAGCTGCCTCCCGAAAACCGGACTTGGTTGAGTACAAACAAATTTTCCGCAAAACTGGGGCAAACAGTATTGCTGCCAAACAACGACGGAAACCTGGCCCGCGTTGTGACAGGTTGGGGCGATGCCAAGGCGCGCGCTCGTGGGCGGATGTTTATGGCCAGCGTTGCTTTGACTTTGCCAAAAGGGGATTATACGATTGCTTCCGGTTTGGGGGTGGACGAGCTAATCGAAGCGGCACAGGCTTGGCTGCTCGCAGGCTATGTATTTGACCGATATAAACAACAACCCGGTGCAAAGGCGCAGTTAGTAGCACCGGACGGTGTGGATGCGGATCGGTTAGAAACCATAGCCGCTGGTGATTTTCTAACCCGTGATCTGATAAATACACCAACATCGGATATGGGACCAGACGCGCTGGAAAAGGCGTTTTGTGACTTGGGCAAGAGGTTTAATGCGAAATGTAGCGTTATTCGAGGCGACGCATTGCTGAAGCAGAATTTCCCGATGATCCACGCGGTTGGGCGCGCCTCGGATCAGGAACCGCGTTTACTGGATATGGTGTGGGGAAACCCGAATGACCCAAAAGTTACACTGGTGGGTAAAGGTGTTTGTTTTGATACGGGCGGATTGAACATCAAACCGGGTAATTCCATGGCTTTGATGAAAAAGGATATGGGCGGCTCTGCCACGGTTCTGGGTCTGGCACAGATGATTATGGCGCTGAAAATACCGGTGCGGTTACGGGTGCTGGTGCCTGCGGTTGAAAACTCTATTTCAGCGGGTGCGTTCCGGCCATCGGATGTTCTGACATCGCGCAAAGGCCTGACGGTCGAGGTCAATAATACCGATGCCGAAGGCCGGTTGGTTCTGGCCGATGCACTGGCACTGGCAGATGAGGAGACACCGGATCTGTTGATCTGCAATGCAACATTAACAGGTGCGGCGCGGGTGGCATTGGGGCCGGATGTGCCACCGTTTTTCACCGATGATGATGTGCTTGCAACAGAAATAATGCAGGCGTCAGCGCAAACTTTCGACCCCCTGTGGCGACTTCCTTTTTGGAACCCGTATGAAGCATCAATTGAGCCAGATATTGCGGACCTAGATAACGCACCCAAAGGTGGGTTTGGCGGCGCGATCACGGCGGCGCTGTTCTTACGGCGGTTCGTAGAGAATACCAACAGCTTTGTTCATCTGGACCTATACGGCTGGACGCCCAGTCCAAAACCGGGGCGCAGCTTGGGCGGTGCATGCCAATCGGCCCGTGCCATGTTGCAGGTGATTGAACAAAGGTTTGCAAAATGACTGACCGCCGGTTGACCCCTGCGAATGCGCGTATTGCCCATGTCTCTTTGCGTGGCTCAATAGATGGCGTTGCCTTTGTTGAAGGCGAGGAAAAATCCGTTTGCGTATCAGTCGCAGATATTCGTAATGAGCCAGGCGGAAATCTTGAACGCCAGTTGTTATTCGGCGATCATTTTCGGATGCTAGAAACAGACTGCGGCGGCGGGTATTGTTTTGGCCAAGCGCAGGATGGCAATTATGTTGGCTATGTCTTGCAATCAGATCTGGGTGAATTTCAGCCCCCCAGCCACATTATTTGTTCCCTTGGCGCGCAGGTATATCCAGCCCCGGAACTGAAAACCGTGCCAACAATGAATTTACCGTTTGGGGCTTACTTGCCTGTGGTTGGGGCAGAGAACGGTTATTGTAAATCGGCCACTGGCGGGTTTATCCCCTTGCAACAGATTGCACCAATGGGACGGAACTTCCCTGATTTTGTGACCGTGGCCGAGGCCTTCTTAAGGGTGCCGTATCTATGGGGCGGAGACAGCAACCTCGGTTTGGATTGCTCAGCTTTGGTTCACATTTCACTTCGGGCGCAAGGGATTGAATCCCCGCGTGACAGCGATTTGCAGGAACGTGGTTTGGGGCAAGAGATTTCAGAAGATATGGAATTGCAGCGCGGTGATTTGGTATTCTGGAAAGGCCATGTCGGAATTATGCAAGATGCGATTCAGATCATCCACGCTAATGCACATTTCATGGCTGTGACCAGCGAACCGCTGGCCGATGTTAGCGCCCGAATAAGGGCCGCCGGTGACGGGAATATAACCAGCCGGCGCAGATTACTTGACGGCGCGGATTAGTTTGCGTTCCAACACGCGAAGCACGGATTTCAAATCAGAACCGCGTTTCAAAATCTGACCATCCATACCCACAACAGAATACATCGCCTGCTTGGCGGCCAGTTTCGGGCGCTTTTCAATCCGGTACATTGCATGCTCTGCAGTATGGCGGAAAATGGAAAAAACCGCCACCTCGCGCAGACCCGAAATGCCGTAGTCCCGCCATTCACCTGCCGCCACCATACGCCCGTAAAGAGACATAATTGGCATTAACTCAGTGCGGTGGAAATTAACCGTATCACCGATTTGCTTGCGTGGAGGCATATTCTTGACGGGATGAAATGTCATACCCCCAGAATGTAACTGACTGTGGGGAATAGCAAGCGATTATCTTTTTGGCCCAAAATGAAGGTATCACAAAATCGCCCCATTTGCTTCACAGAATCGTACCGGATTCCCCTCATACAGAGGGCACGCGTAAGTGAGTAGCGAGTATAGCACCCCGGTGGCTCTGCATGTTGCAGAGAACCACCGAGGTGCTTTTTTCGCTTTTACTTTGACGGAGAATAGGCGGCTTTTATGCCGCCTTTATCAATTTCATGGCTTTCAATTGCTTACCGTCAAAAGCCCTTAAATCGCCTCATTCACTCCCTTTCTCTGCCATGTTCCCCCGTCAAACCTATACCTGTAGCTGAATAATGGCTTCCCCTGACGCGGCGCTAATAGTTGCCCCCACCTTTAGCCCTGCGTTGGGGAACTTTCCCCAAAATACAAATTGACCTAACTTGCAGAATTGGTGTCTTGTTGCTTTGAATTCTTGTGAGCGAGGCATCCCTATGCGTGACTTCCATCTTCCCGGCCGATCGGCTGTCTTTGCCAGCAATGGCATGTGTGCAACTTCAACGCCCTTGGCAGCCAAAGTTGCAGTGCAGCTATTGGAAAGCGGCGGCAACGCGGTAGATGCGGCGATTGGGGCTGCGGTTCTGCTGGGTATTTGTGAACCACAAATGACAGGCATTGGCGGTGATTGCTTTGTCCTGCTGAAACCCGCAGGCCGTGACGATGTGATCGCCCTGAATGGCTCTGGCCGCGCGCCTGCGGCGTTGAGTGCGGATGAATTGCGGGCGCAGGGGCATAAAACCATGCCACTTGGAACCGCTGATGCGGTGACTATTCCCGGCGCGATTGACGCGTTTTGCCGCCTGTCCAGTGATTACGGCAAAATGGGGCTGGCGTTTTCACTCGCCCCCGCCATCCATTATGCCCGTGCTGGCGTATCATTGGCACCACGGACTTGCTTTGATTGGCAGAATGCAGAACCCCGCTTGCAGGGGGCTGCTCGGGAATACTATTTGTTGAATGGCAAAGTTCCCAAGCCGGGGCAAGTATTCCGCGCGCCAAAGCAAGCCGATGTTCTGGAAAAAATTGTGCTAGAAGGCCGCGACGGGTTTTATTCCGGTGAAGTGGCCGAGGATATGGTTGCCTCGTTGAATGCCTTGGGCGGCGTTCACACGGTTGCGGATTTTGCGGCCACGGCCTGTGAATACACCACGCCTATTTCCGGTGATTACAAAGGGATGGAGATGCTGGAGCATCCACCCAACGGCCAAGGTGCCACGGCAATTCTGATGAACAATATTCTGGGGCATTTTGATCTGCCCTCGATGGACCCTCTGGGATCACTGCGTGCCCACTTGGAGGCTGAAGCCTCAAAGCTGGCCTATGACGCGCGCAATCGATTCATTGCGGAAAACACACAACGACTGGAACATATGTTATCGGCAGAAACGGCGGCGCAGCTTGCGGGATTAATTGATCCTAAACATGCCATGACCACCCCGTCGGCAGTTTCTGAGTCGGTCCATAGAGAAACCGTTTATCTAACGGTTGTGGACCGCGACTTGAATGTTGTTTCGTTGATCTATTCGGTTTTTCACAGTTTCGGCGCGGGCCTCGCCTCTGACAAGTTTGGCATCTGTTTCCAAAATCGCGGCGCAGGTTTTTCGCTGGAGCAAGGCCACCCGAATGAGGCAGGCGGCGGCAAGCGCCCGATGCACACGATCATTCCGGCAATGCTGCGCCAAAATGGGCGGGTGATCATGCCATTTGGGGTAATGGGTGGCGCGTATCAGCCCAACGGCCACGCGCGGTTTGTTAGCAATTTGGTGGATTACAATATGGACCCGCAGGCAGCAATAGATGCGGCGCGCAGCTTTTCAGACGATGGGTTGATAATGGTCGAACGCGGTTATTCAAATGCGGTTCGGGCAGAGCTGGCAGCGATGGGGCACAAGGTGGAAATTCCGCAAACTGCAATCGGCGGGGCGCAAGCAATTCTGATTGATTATGAGAACGGTGTTCTGCAAGGGGCATCCGACCCACGCAAAGATGGGTGCGCGTTGGGGTATTAAACCGTTTCGATTTACCGGTGAAACGCTCTAATTCATCTGCACATCAAGGTGATAATGCCCGTTGTTCAGATCGCCAAACATCGCGATCACCTCGGGGTGCTCGACAGGCTCCCCGGTCAAATCGCGTTCCAGATTCTGCTCGGACACATAGGCCACGTAATACGAGGAATCGTTTTCCGCCAGCAAATGGTAATAGGGCTGTTTTTTATCCGGTCGCACGTCCTCTGGTATCGAGTCCCACCATTCATCGGTGTTGGAAAACGTCGGATCGACATCAAAAATCACGCCGCGAAACGGGTGTTTGCGGTGGCGGACAACTTGTCCGATGGTGAATTTAGCTTCAGCAGTTAGCATTTCCATGGCGAATCCCCAAAATAGCCAAGTTGATAGGCTAAGACCTTATTGACAATTTGTCTATAATTCGGCGACTTATTGCAAGGAATTTTAGGGAAACAATCCGTGGCCATTTTCATTACAGTATTGCAGATCGTCGCTCCGGTATTCCTGTTGGCGATGATCGGTTTCGCTTGGGTTCGCTTGGGATTCGAGTATCGGGTCCAGTTTGTAACGCGCCTGACAATGACCATTTCGGTGCCCGCATTAATCTTTACAGCGCTTGTTAAAACCGAGATTGATCGCGGTGCGTTGCTGGCCACTTTCTGGGCTGCCTGTGCGGCCTATGCCATTGTTACAGTGGTGTTTTTCGTGTCGATCAAGTTGGGCCGTCTGGAGGTGAAAACATTCCTCGCACCGCTGATTTTTGGCAACACTGGAAACCTTGGCCTACCGCTCGCCCTCTTCGCATTTGGCGAGGTAGGGCTTGGCTATGCCGTGGTGGTTTTTGCCATCATGGCGGTCTATTCATTTACCTTTGGTATATGGCTGGTGGCAGGCAGTGGATCGCTGACAAGGGTCATCAAAGAACCCATCCTAGGTGCAACATTGCTGGGCGCTGTCTTCATGTATCAGGGTTGGGACCTGCCAATCTGGACAATGAACACGCTGGAACTGATCGGCCAAATGGCGATTCCCTTGATGTTGATCACCCTTGGGGTGGCATTGGCGCGGCTGTCTGCCGGACGGGTTGGGCGGGCTTTCGGCCTCTCTATCCTTAAGGCCGTTGTCTGTGCTGGTTCCGCTTGGATGGCGGGGGTATATTTTGAACTGGAACCGATCCCCCTTGCCGTTTTGATTGTTCAGGTATCAACACCTGTTGCCGTGACATCTTACTTGCTGGCAGAGAAATACGGTGCGGATGCGGATCAAGTTGCGGGCCTTGTGGTTGTCAGTACTTTGTTGTCAGTTGTCACACTTCCGCTCATTCTCGGCTTTTTGATTTAACTATCTGGCAAAACCCTTTGTTTCTACAATGAATTGCGCTAACGTAGCCTCAAAACCAGCATCAGACTGGAAGCAGAGGCAGCATGAAACGCAGTACAATTCTTATCTTGGTCTTGTTTTTGACCGCCTGTTCAGGTGGCAGACAGTCCGCGCCGTCCAATCTGGACAACGCTTGTTCAATGAAATCAACCCATTCTGGCTGGTTTAAAGACCTGCGCAAGGTTGAACGCAAATGGGGTGTACCGGATTACGTGATCCTGGCAACCATCCACCAAGAGAGCCGCTTTGTCGCCAAGGCACGCACCCCGTTGAAATTCGCCTTGGGTGTGATCCCGATGGGGCGGCGATCCTCGGCTTACGGCTATGCACAAGCGATCGATGGCACTTGGGATTGGTATCGCAGCTCCACAGGCAAACGCTCTGCCAAGCGCCACAAATTTCGCGACGCCGTGGATTTCATGGGTTGGTATATGAACGAATCCAACAAGCGGCTTGGGATCGCCAAAACGGACGCCTACAGCCAGTACTTAGCCTATCATCAGGGCCATACCGGCTATAAACGTGGCAGTTACCGCTCTAAGGGCTGGTTGACAGCGATCGCCAGTAAAGTGCAGGCGCGGGCGAATATGTACAAGGCACAGCTTGCAAGTTGTCGGCGCCGTTAGCGGTTTTAGACAACTTGACCAATTCACGTACAGGGTGCAAGGTGCTAGCTCGTGAGTAATCTGGTGTTATGATGAAAAACCGTTATTTTGTACTCGCCACTGTAGCGGCGGCATTAATTTTTACACCTGTTCAAGCAAAAAGAGCGCTTTCAACAGTATCAAGCGATTATAACTTGAGTGAATGGAGCATTCAGAATGATCCTGTCGCCAAAGTTGCGTACGGGCTGGAAAATGTTGGCGGCCTAATTGCAGTTTGTGGCGGTTACGCCATGCTCCCCAGCGCGAACGGCACTCATAGAGCATTGCTACCCAAATTCTTTGCAAAAAGAAGTTTTGAGTACGATGGCAAAAGCCTTGGGTTGTCCGCTGCCCATTTCAAAAGAATTCGCGGCACAGGGGTCTTGGGGCAATCTGTAAAGTGCAGAACGACCAAAATTAAGTGGCGTGAGGGCCTCTCTAACAAGAAGCTCAAATTTAGAACAAAACGCGTAACGGTTTACGATTAACGCGTTTCGCCGTTATTTTTAATCAACGCATCAAGGTCAAACAACCGCAAAGGCACGCGTGCCTTAGGATCTAGCTTGCCCAGAATAACCGTCGTCTTACTGCCAGACTGATCGGTCACAACCCATTGGCGCAGCTCAATCGGGCTGTCTGTGAACACCAGTTTCACGCTTCCAGTGTTAGGATGCTTTGGGTCCTGTGCCGTTATGCTGGTGGCCGTTCCGTCAAATTCATGCCCCGTCACCATGCCGGATTGCCCCAGATTGACAGTTTTTCGCAGAATAATATTCAGCGGTGTGCGACCCAGCGGGTATTGCTGCGGACCTGCGTTTGATTTCTTGTCAAAGATCGCTAATGTGCCTTGCCCGGCCACCACCAACGCTGAATCACGGCCCTCATATTCAAACCGCATCCGCCCCGGTCGCTTGATATAAAACGTGCCCTTACCAAGAGAGCCATCAGGGTTGATCTGGGTAAACTCCCCCTTGGCGCTGAGTAAAGCGTTGAGGTATTTGGAAATCTCACCCAACGACAATTGTTTGGCCTGCGCCTGCGCGGCTGGGGCAAAACCAAGGGCAGCGAGGCCCGCAAGGAATGTTCGTTTCTTCATAAGGGTAACATAGGTGTTCGCCGCCATTTGCAAACCCCTACATCCGTAACGGAGTGGTGAATTTTGTAGGCAAGCGAAAAACTGCCCTATTGCTCCGGTACCAAAATCTCACGCTTACCCACATGGTTGGCTTGCGACACCACGCTGTTGTCTTCCATCTGCTCCACCAGCTTGGCTGCTTTGTTATAACCAATCGACAGTTTACGCTGAATGTAGGATGTCGAGCATTTGCGGTCGCGAACCACGATAGCAACTGCTTGATCATATAACGCATCTTCGCCGGTGGTATTGCCGCCAAGGCCAAGCACCAAATCGATGTTATTGCTCTTCTCGTCCGACGGGCCATCCGCCACGTCTGACACATAGGTCGGCGGGCCATAGGATTTCAGCGCGTTGACCACTTCTTCGACTTCTTCGTCGCTGGCAAAGGGCGAATGGACGCGAACAATCTTACCGCCACCCTCCATATACAGCATGTCGCCCATGCCCAGCAATTGCTCCGCCCCCATCTCGCCGAGGATCGTGCGGCTGTCAATTTTCGACGTTACCTGAAACGAAATCCTAGTGGGAAAGTTAGCCTTGATCGTGCCGGTAATCACATCAACCGAGGGGCGTTGTGTTGCCATCACCATGTGGATACCCGACGCCCGCGCCATCTGCGCAAGGCGCTGGATGCAGGCCTCGATCTCTTTGCCGGCCACCATCATCAGGTCCGCCATTTCATCGACGATCACCACGATGTACGGAATTTTTTCGGGGGTGAATGTCTCTGTCTCAAAGATCGGATCACCCGTTTCATCATCAAATCCGGTTTGAACCGTGCGTTCAAAGTCCTCACCATTTTTCAACGCTTTGGCCACACGCGCGTTATACCCGCCGATATTGCGCACACCCATTTTAGACATTTTCCGGTAACGGTCTTCCATTTCGCCAACGGCCCATTTCAACGCCACAACCGCCTTTTTCGGGTCGGTCACAACCGGGGACAGCAAATGCGGGATGCCGTCATAAACGCTCAGCTCCAGCATTTTTGGATCAATCATGATCATCCGGCACTCTTCAGGGCTGAGTTTGTACAGCAACGACAAGATCATCGTGTTGATCCCCACCGATTTACCGGAACCCGTGGTCCCCGCAATCAGCAGGTGGGGCATTTTGCCAAGGTCCGCCACAATCGGGTTGCCAGCGATGTCTTTGCCCAGCGCCAACGGCAGTTTCTGGTCGCCGTCGCCATAATCAGCCGAGGCCAATATTTCGCGCAACAATACGGTTTCGCGGTTCTCATTTGGCAGCTCGATACCAATGACCGTCCGGCCTGGCACGGTGGAAACCCGGGCTGACAACGCAGACATGGAGCGGGCAATATCATCCGCCAAACCAATCACGCGACTGGCTTTGAGTCCGGGCGCCGGTTCCAACTCATACATGGTCACAACGGGGCCGGGGCGCACAGAGGTGATCTCGCCTTTGACGCCGTAATCATCCAGCACATTTTCCAACATCCGCGCGTTTTCGCTTAGGGCTTCATCGCTCAGATGATGGCGTACAATTGTGTCAGGACTGGCCAACAAATTCAACGGCGGGGTTTCGTAACTGGTTTCTTCCCCCTCATTGAACAGGCTTGGCTGCGCCTCTGCCTTGGCTTTGAGGCTCTGTTTAACACGCCGCTGTTTTCGTTGTTTTACTACACTGTTTGGCTCTGATGCAGGCTTTGCCACTCGCACACTGGCGAAACTTGGCACTATCTCTTCCAGAACCTCGCCCTCGTCGGCAACAAAATCACGTTGTGCTCCGCCCAAACGTGGCGCTGAACTCTCGTCTATTTCCGGTGTGTCCCGAAATAGATTGTCTGTAACAACCGGTTCCTCATTGCGCTGAGTAATTCGCAAGGATCTTGCCCGCAGCACCTTGTTCTTGATCGCGTCATTAATTCGCGCCCGCACGCGGTCTTCCTCCGGTAGGTTATCCAGATCAACCGGATCAGCCGTCAGATCAATATTTTCTTCTGCTTCATCCGCAAGCGGTGCAACAACGCGTCGCAATTTTGGCAATGAGAATAGTGATTTCTTTGGCTTCGCCTCAATTGCTTCATCTTCCGGTTCTGCCTCAAGCGCTTGTGCCCGCTCAATAACCGCTTGTTCCTCGCGATGTTGTTTGTGGGTATCAAAGCGTGATTTTGCCGCGACTGCGCCGTTAGCACCGTGACGGGCGGCAAAGCCCAGAACGGTTACAATGCTGGCGTAAGTCAGTATAACCGCAACAGTCGCGCTGCGGGTGATGCGGGATAGTTCCGGCATGGTAAAGCCCAGCGCAAACAGGCCGGAGGTCGCAAACAATGCTGCGAATACCAGCGTTACAACCGTCAAACTCAGCCCTGTCGACAATGGCACTAGATCAAGCATAATACCAAGGGCGGCATCGCCGGACAATCCGCCAAGGCCAAGGCCCGCGTGTTGCCAACCAGCCGAGGGCACGTGACAGGTTAAGAAAACAGCACTGACAGCGATGAAAATCGGGAAAGCAATGGCACGGCCAAACATACGTTCGTCGCCAAGATGCAGAACAAACCGCACGCCCCACACGCCGAACATCAAGGGCAGGCACCACGCGGCCAGACCAATGGTCAAGGTTAAACGGCTGGCAATTGCAGCACCAAACCCACCCAGCAGGTTTTGCGCCGGATCAGATGTAGCGCTTAACCAGCTTGGATCTTCGGGCGTGTAACTCCACAATAATGCCGCAAACATCACAGCAATGGCGATCAAGGCAAAGCCTACCAGCTCGGTGCCTCTTTTTTGAATCGCGTCCTGCATGTTGCTATCGAGCAGGGGTTCACGGGTGCGGGTTTGATACGCCATAATTTACTGTCCTCGGTACAGGTGCTTGCGGATTGTTTGCAATCCGTCTTTCATTTCTTGTTTAGCGGCCACCATGGCGACGCGCACATATCCCTTGCCGGGATTGTAGCCATTCACATCACGGCTGAGATAGGCGCCGGGCAACACCCGAACGCCAGTTTCTTGCCACAGCGACAAGGCGGATGCCTCGCCGTCTTCAACGGGCAACCACAGGAAAAACCCAGCCTCAGGGCTGGAATATCCATTCAGGCCTTGGAAAACCTGATCCGCAATTTCGTATTTTTCAACATAGAGCGCGCGGCTCTCGATCACATGCGCCTCATCTGCCCAAACTGCGGTCGCAACCCGTTGCAAAGGCAAAGGCATTGGTGCGCCGGAGAAATCACGCAGTTGTTTAAGGGCGGCTATGGCTTTGGGGCCACCTGCCGCGAAACCAGACCGTAGGCCGGGCAAGTTAGACCGTTTAGATAGCGAATGGAATATCGTGACCCGTTCTGGATCAGCACCCAATTCATCGGCAGTTTGCAAAGCACCTACAGGGGCCTCACCACGATAAATTTCTGAATAACATTCATCGGCGAAGATGCGGAAATCGTGCTTTTCTGCCAGTTTTATCAACTCGCCCCAATACTCCGCGCTCGCCACAGCCCCTTGCGGGTTGGACGGAGAACAGATGTAAACGATGGCTGTTTGATCCAGAACATCCTTTGGCAAATCTGCAAAATCCGGCAGAAAGCCAGTTGCAGACTCAGCTGGAACAAACACCGATTTCGCACCAACCGCAGCGGCTGCAACCGCGTAGACTTGGTAAAACGGATTCGGAATCAAAACAATTGGCTGTTTGCCATTTTTGACCTCTGGGCACAGGGCAATACAGGCGTTGAACAAGCCTTCGCGCGTGCCATTCAGGGTTACAACCTGACGATCTGCATCAACCGAAACACCAAAGCGCTGCTTGATCCAATCGGCTATGGCTGCCAGCAATTCAGGCGCGCCCGCATTGGGGGGATATTTGGCAAATCCAGCCACATTTTGCAGCAGTATCTCGGACACAAAAGCAGGGAAGGCATGCCGAGGCTCGCCAATCGTCATGTGAACAACATCGCCGCCTGCCGGATGATGATCCAACAAGGTACGAAGACGCGGGAACGCGTATTCTGGGAGGTCCGAAAACCGCTCAGGAAAATCCATATCTGCCTCATTTGGGGTCTTATGCCCCGCTTGTCAGCAGTTTAGCCGCAATCGTCGCCCTCGCCAAACCCCTTTAGGAAGCGGGCGCAGAATTGTGGCTTATTTGTCCTGAGGGCAGCGCTGCTACAAGATAGGCGCAATCGCCGCGCCCAACCGCAATATCTTGCGTTCCTCAAAGGGCTGGCCCATGACTGTCAATCCGCAAGACGGCATACCCGTTGGTAGGGTAATGGCACAAGACCCCATCATATTGCCGATACGGGTGTTGCGCAGCGCCAGCAGATTGGCGCGGATGAAATAGGCCCCGTCTTGTTCCAATTTCGCAAGGTTCGGTGGCATCAAGGGCGACGTTGGCATGAGGATGCCGTCATAGCCAGCGGTTAAGGCCGAAAACTCATTCTGTATCTGTTTCATGCGCTTGTACGATTCAACATATTCTACGGCTGAATAATCGCCACCCGCCCGAAAACGTGCAAGAATTTCGTGGAACATTAGCTCTGGGTTGGCCTCTATCACCTTGTGCCATTGGGCATAAGCTTCTGATGTGTACAGACATCCGGCGAGGTGTAGGGCCTCGGCAATAATCGGGGATTGGAACTCGCTAATTTTGGCACCAGCTTTTTGCAGGGCCGTCAAGGATTGCTCAAATGCGCGGGCCTGCGGTTCCTCAAGGTCGTCTATAGCCAGTGATTTACAAACAACAAAATGCCGCCCACGCAGGTCTGAACCTTCCAGATCAACGGGCGCGTCTCCTTTCATAGCTGCATAGAGGTGCGCGGCATCCTCCACTGTTCGGCAAAGCGGCCCAACCGTATCGAATTCAGCGCAAAGTGGAACAACACCCTTTAGCGACAGATCGCCAGAGGTGGTTTTCAAACCCACCAGATCATTCCACCCCGCCGGAATACGCACCGACCCGCCCGTATCCGAGCCAATCCCTGCCGCTGCAATGTTGAAAGCCACAGATGTGGCGGCCCCCGATGAGGACCCACCCGCAACGGCGGCATGATCGTTCACACAGGGGGACGTTTCTGTAACTGGATTGAGGCCAAGGCCAGAAAACGCCAGCTCAGACATGTGGGTTTTGCCTAGGCATACCAGCCCCGCGCTGCTGGCAGCTTGCAAGACTACCGCGTCGGTATCCGGTATGCGATCTTTGAGCAAAGCAGATCCAGCCTCGGTTACAATACCCGCCGTGTCATACAAATCTTTCCACGAAATTGGTACACCGTCTAGCAAACTGGCCCGCGCTCCAGACTTGGCGCGTGCGGCGGCGGCGGTCGCCTCTGCCAAGGCCCTTTCGCGGGTCATTCGCGTGTAAATCCGGTTGCCAAACTCATGCGCTTCGGCGGCATCCAGATAGGTTTCCGTCAGGGCAACAGGGTCAATTTCCCCCGCACCAATTCCACGCCCCAGATCGCAGGCGGATTGTTTTAGCCAATCTTGTGACATGTCAGTCTCCCGTATTTTTGATGACCTTAGCCAATGGACAATCCCTTAGAAAGGGGCATATTTAGGGATATGAAAACCGATACCGATATTTTGATTGTGGGCGGCGGGCTGAATGGCTCTGCGCTGGCGATAGCACTGGCGCAAACGGGGCGGAACGTGACCCTTGTGGACCGTCTGCCGATAGACACGCGCAGTGATCCCGAATTTGATGGCCGAGGCTATTCACTGGCACTGGCGTCAACACGGATGTTGGCGGCCCTTGGGGTTTGGCCGTTGGTTGCAGGCGACAGCCAGCCCATACTGGACATAAAGGTTTCTGATGGCCGCGCGGGCGAAGGGGCCTCGCCTTGGTTCCTCCATTTCGATCATACCGAGATAGAGGAAGGCCCGATGGGGCACATGCTTGAGGATCGTTATCTGCGCCGCGCATTGTTGAAGGTGTTGGAATCATATGACAATATCACCCATATGGCAGGTCAAGATGTCGCCGGTCACCAAATCGAAGCCGGGCTGGTTCGGGCCACATTGGCCAGCGGAACCCAGATCACTGCCCGTCTGATTATCGGCTGCGACGGCCGCGACAGCCCCTTGGCAATGCGGGCAGGAATCAAGCGGACGGGATGGGATTATAATCAGACGGCTTTGGTGTGTGCGATTGAACATGAGGTTGCGCATGGCGGTTGTGCGCATCAGTTCTTTATGCCTGCGGGGCCGCTAGCTATTTTGCCTTTGCCGGGGAACAGGTCGTCGATTGTTTGGACAGAGGAAACGCGGCAAGCTGCTGAAATTGCAACCCTAAATGACGCAGATTATCTTGAACGCTTGCGCCCCGCCTTTGGCGATTTTCTGGGGGATATTTCACTGGCGGGTAAGCGTTTCGCCTATCCGTTGCGCCTGACCCTAGCGCAGAGTTTTGCCAGCGACCGGCTGGCACTGGTTGGCGATGCGGCGCATGGGATGCACCCGATTGCGGGGCAAGGTTTGAACATGGGGCTGCGCGATGTGGCGGCGTTGACCGAGGTTCTGACAGACGCCGCGCGACGTGGCGAGGACATTGGTTCCTTGCTGGTTCTGGATCGTTACCAGCAGTGGCGCCGCTTTGATACGGCGGGGATGGCAGCGGCGACTGACGGGGTTAACAAGCTGTTTTCCAACGATAACACGCTGATTCGGACTCTACGTGATTTGGGCATGGGGGCGGTGAACTCCGTACCTTCTGCGCGGCGTTCCTTAATGCGGCAGGCGGCTGGATTGTCCGGTGATTTACCCAAATTGATGCAAGGCCGACCCGTGTAGGCCTACTTACGGCGAAAATGGGTTGGCACGACCACCAATGCGCCGACGGACGATATGATTGCATTTAGGCCGTGATTGCCGAAGCCGATGTTAAACATCACCCGCACCCAAAAGAACAGTATCGCGCCACCAACGCAGATGATGATCGAGGGCAGATAGCCATTGCGGGTGAAGCCGGATTTTTCGCTGAAATAGCCGATTACGATGGCGATGAATATGGTTCCGGGTAGGGCGAAAAACATGGGGGCCTCCTGTGAATGCCCGCGTAGTTTCGCATCAAAACGACTGGTTAACAATGGCGCGAAAACGCCCAATAATTAACTAACTGGGAAGGCCACGTTGAATCGCTCCCTGCCATTTCGCGAAAACGTCACCACGCGCAACTCTTGTTCCCGTTTGGCCCAGTTATTTGCGTAGAACATGTCGAGCAGTGCCGTTCCCAACGTGCCCGCCAAATGACTGCGACGGACGCTCCAATCAAGACAAGACCGACAGAGCGGGCGTTTGATCTTTTCCAAGCTGTCTAATTCTATGCCCAGATCGCTGACAAAAATGCGGCCCTGTTCTGTCAACCGCACGGCATCCTCATCAATACCGATCAGCTTGCGGGCGGCGAGGCTGTCAAACATCGTCACGCCCATGTCGCCAGCCAGATGATTGTAACAGACCCGCGCCGCGCGCAAGGCAGGATCTTTGGGGCCAGTACGCACCCGCGTGAGGCCTCGGCTAGCGGCGAATTGCATTAGATTTTCCAGCACCGCGCCCACGTCATCGCCGGATAGCGAGAAATAGCGGTGTCGCCCCTGTTTGCGCATCAGAACCAAACCGCCGAGTTGCAGTTTCGACAGATGCGAGCTGGCGGTTTGCGGTGTGACCCCCGCCTGCAATGCAAGTTCAGTAGCGGTGAGCGCCTGCCCTGCCATTAAGGCAGTCAGTATATTCGCGCGCGCCGGATCACCGATCAGGGCGGCAATTTGGGATATGTCGGGACCTTCTTTCATACTTCGACCGTAAGCGAAGCATTGGCAAGAATCAACCTGCTATCCTTGATAAAAGGAGACGCCAATGATTACCTGTTTTATCCGTTATGAAATCGACCCCTACAAACGGGAAGACTTTGAACATTACGCCCGTAACTGGGGCCAAGCCATTCCACGCTGTGGTGCCGATCTGATCGGTTACTATGCCCCGCATGAGGGTTCTGCAACAACCGCATATGGGCTGTACAATATTGCCGACCTCGCAGAATATGAAGCCTATCGAGAACGGCTGATGAATGACCCTTTGGGTCGCGAGAACTATGAATTTGCCAAAGAGAAACGGTTCATCCTGAAAGAAGACCGGATGTTCGTAAAACTGGCCTCTGCGCCACATGGAGGTTAATATGCAGGTTGTGATATTTGAGCTAACACCAAAGGAAGGCTGCAAAGCCGCCTATCTGGACATCGCCGCTGAATTGCGGCCTATGTTAGAAGAGGTCGAGGGGTTCATCTCGATTGAGCGGTTCGAGAGTCTGGTGCAGCCGGGTAAAATCTTGTCGCTGTCGTTTTGGCGGGATGCGGCGGCTGTGAAGCGATGGCGGGAAGTCGAGACACATCAAGGTGCCCAGCAGAACGGGCGGAATAATCTGTTTGAGGATTACCGGATTACTGTGGCTGAGGTTGAGCGGCAATATGGGATGGTGGACCGCGAACAGGCACCCTAGAGCTGGCGCGCCTCGTCTATCAGCATTACCGGAATGCCGTTGCGGATCGGGAAGGCCAATTTGGCATTCTTTGAGACCAATTCTTGTTTTTCCGCGTCATAAGTGAGTTGGTTGCGGGTCACGGGGCAAATCAGGGCTTCCAGCATCTTCGGTTCGGTTTTTGCTTCTGGCCTGCTCATTGCATGGGGTCCTCTTGCTCGCCTTTGCGCAAGGCAAATTCCATCAATGTCACCAATGTTTCGCGGCGCGTTTGCAGGCTCGGAGCTTCTAGCAATGCTTGCTTTTCCTCTGGCTTAAACGGGCACATCATGGCCAATGAGTTTATCAGCAACTCCTCATCTGCGCCTTTCAGGTTGGTCCAGTCGGTCGCCAATTCCGATTTATCAAAGAACCTGTGCAATACGTCCAAAAATCTGTCGCGGTTGAAACTCGCGTCTTCCTCTACCGCGCCTAGATCGCGGTTGAAACTACCCCAATCCACGTCGGCGCGAATATAAGGGGTAAATCCGGTGTTCTGCGCCACGATGCGAAAGCGGCTGATGCCGGAAAGGGTAATCAAGTACCGCCCGTCCTCGGTTTCGGTGAATGACGTGACACGGCCCGCGCAGCCGATTTGGTGTAATTGCGGGTTTCCGGTGCCCGGCGGGGCCTCTCGTGGTTGGATCAGGCCAATCATCCGGTGTTCGGTTTTAAGCACGTCATCAAGCATCGCCAGATAGCGCGGCTCAAACACATTCAACGGCAAACGGGCACGCGGCAACAGAAATACGTTTGGCAATGGGAAAACCGGAATGGTTTGAGGCAGGTTTGATGCGGAAAAAAACTGTTTCATGCTGCCCCCAACGCGATCAAAGGAAAATCATTGAAGATAGTTTCCGACGGCCGGTTTTGGCCAGCGCGTCTAGCGGGCCAAGGCTGTCAAAGATCTTGAACAATTGTTCCTTGGCTGCGGCATCATTCCATTCGCGGTCACGGCGGAACAATTCCAACAGTTCGTTTATCGCGGCCTCGGCATCGTCACCGCCAAGCAGCGCCATTGCCAGATCAAGGCGGGATTGGTGGTCATCGGCGTTGGCTTCCAGCTTGGCCTTTAAGCCTGCAACCTCTCCTGCATCTACTGCGTTGGCTGCAAGCTCAAGTTGCGCCTTAAGGGCTGCGAAAGCGGGGGTTTTGGTGATCTCCTCTGGCGCGTCATCCATCAGTTGTTGCGTGCGCTCAGTGTCGCCCAGGGCAATGTGGGATTTTACCATACCAACAAAGGCCGCGGCACTGCTGGCATCTTCGCCAAGGATTGCAGCAAAGGTTTGGGCGGCATCTTCTGCATCGCCAGCTTCCAGCATATCCTCGGCCATGGCAATGGCCTCTTCGAGACCACCGTCGTCTTTGTTCATGGCCGCGATTTTGTCGACGAATTTCTTGATCTCGGAGGGGGGCAAAGCGCCTTGAAACGCGTCCACAGGTTTGCCGTCTACAAAGGCGAAAACCGAGGGGATGGATTGCACTTGCATCTGGCCCGCGATCGATTGGTTTTCATCCACATTCACCTTGACCATGCGCACCTTGCCGCCCGCCTTGGTCACTGCATCCTCGAGCGCGGGGCCGAGGGTTTTGCAAGGGCCACACCACGGTGCCCAGAAATCCACGATCACCGGGGTTTCTTTGGACATCTCGACCACGTCGGCCATGAATGTGGCCTCAGAGGTGTCTTTGATCAGGTCATCAGCCGGGGCCGCGCCGCTGTTCAATTCTAGCATCGCTATCTCTCATATCTGGTTTGTTAGATATGATGTAGTGAATATAGGGGGTATGGGCAAGGGGGCCGAGGGTATGGGCGCACGGCTAGTAGTCGAAAATATGTTCCAGAGTGACCTTACTGCCCTGCGTTTGGCGGATGAATTGGGCGAGTTTGGGAATCGGCAGCGTGATCAGCCAACGGGTGTCGTTATAACCTTGGCGCGGCAATTGGGTGAGGATGGTATATCGCGTCAGGAATTTGGGCGGCTGTGGGGTGGCGGATAAGGCTGTCAGCATGATTTCATCATTGCCGGCGATCTCGATAACCTCGCCGCCTTTCAGAGCTATGTTTTTCAGAATTTCGGTGAACTCCGCGTAGCGGGGTGTTTCGATTGTGGTGCCATTTGCCGACTGTTCGATGATGGACACACCCGGTATTTCCTGGAGGTTTACACCCTGCACCACCGAACGGATTTCAAGGTCGGCAACACCTGTGGCAGCGACCGCTTGGGCGATCAGCTTGGCATAGGCCGACTTGCCGCCAAATTCGACGCCAAGGGCAAAGCGGCGCTCAACGTCGCGTAGGCTGGTGGCGTTTTTGAGGTTATCGAGTTTGGCTAGATCGTTCGGGAAATCGTATTTATACCACGGGATTTGGTGCAGAAATTGGACGTATTCACCTGCCAACCTTGCGGATTCCTTGTCGGTTACCGAGTGATCCTGTCCGCGTATCAAGGTGAACAGACGGCCGACAGTTTCCTCATAGGCAGCTTTGGCGGCCAGTTCAGCGGTAGAGCTGACGCCGATGGTATAGACCATTGCTTTGACATCCGAGCCGCCACCGCCATGGGCGTCTGCGATTCCGGTCAAGTCACATAAGAACCCCCAAAAACCAGTAATTGCTCTGAAATAATCGAAGTCATGCAGGTCGCCCGTTTCCAGAACCTTGGCGTAATCATCATAGGCAAACACGATATGCCACTCGGGATAGGTGAGGAAAGTCGCCGATTCTGCCCGTTGGAATTTGGCATCGGTGATCAGGGAAGTACGATTTTGGGACATCCTATCCCCGTGACAGGCGAGTTCAGTGTAACCGACAGGAGCCAAGAGCAACTGAAGTGGTCCTGCAAAATCGGGCAGTCTGTTAAGGTGTATTCCAACACGACGAAGGAATACAGAAATGACGAAGAGACGGAAGTTTTCAGACCAGTTTAAGGCCAAGGTTGCGCTTGAGGCGTTGCGCGGCGACCGGAC
>JAJRPO010000025.1 GCA_024280735.1 Alphaproteobacteria bacterium
ACGGTATCCCAAAAGCTCAATTCGGGTTATATTTGAAGGAGTGTGAGTGGAGATTTAACAACAGTGACCCTTCAGATCAGTTATTACAGCTAAGACAATGGGTTAGACATCATCTAAGGTAGTTATCTGGGTCAGCCCCCTTTTTTTATCTTACCACACATATTCGAACCAGCTAACTGTAAAGTCTACGCAAACGGCCAAAGCTGGCCAACCCCAGATTTACAGCCAACGCTGTCTTTGCGGTGAATAGAAATTAGGAGAATACCTTGGGACAGTTGCTAAACGGGGAATGGGTTGATCAATGGTATGATACCAAATCCAACGGCGGGCGTTTCAAACGCAAAGCACCGCAATTTCGCAATTGGGTTACTGCCGATGGCGCCGCGGGGCCAAGTGGCGAGGCTGGTTTCGAGGCAGAGGCCGGACGCTATCACCTTTATATCTCGCTCGCCTGCCCTTGGGCACATCGCACGCTGATTTTTCGGGCCTTAAAAGGGCTGGAAGACATGATTTCAATCTCGGTTGTGCATTGGTATATGGCCGACAAAGGCTGGACCTTTCAATCTGGCGATGGGTCAATGCCGGATACCGTGAACGGGGCGGACTTCATGTATCAGGTTTATACCGCCGCCTTGTCCGATTATACGGGGCGGGTCACGGTTCCGGTACTGTGGGACAAAAAGCTAAAGACCATTGTAACCAATGAGTCCTCCGAAATTATTCGCATGTTCAACACCGCCTTTGACGGGATCGGGGCCACAGCGGGGGATTATTACCCCGCCGCACTGCGCACTGAAATAGACGGCCTTAATACGCGCATTTATAGCACCGTGAACAACGGCGTTTACAAGGCGGGGTTTGCCACAACGCAAGACGCCTACGCCGAGGCCGTAACGCCACTGTTCGAGACTTTGGATTGGCTGGAACAGCGCCTGTCAAAACAACGCTATCTTGCGGGCAACACCATCACGGAAGCCGATTGGCGGCTGTTCACCACGCTGGTACGTTTCGATCCGGTTTATGTCGGCCACTTCAAATGTAACATCAGGCGCATTGTCGATTATCCGCACCTATCCGGCTATGTGCGTGATCTGTATCAACAGCCAGGCATTGCCGCGACCGTGAACATGACCCACATTAAAAACCACTATTACGCCAGCCACGAAACCGTAAACCCGTCGCGTGTGATACCGCTGGGGCCAGAACTGAATTTTTATGCCCCCCATGATCGCGCAGAACTGGGATAAGGAAGCCAAGAAATGACAGATAAATCCGTGCCGATTATTGCCGCAAAATTCCCCAAAAAGGTCGATCTGGAGGCGGGTAAAAATTACTTTTGGTGCCGTTGTGGAAAATCCGCAAATCAACCGTTTTGTGATGGTGCCCATGCGGGCACTGGCATGACGCCGTTGAAATTCACCGCCGAAAAAACCGGCTCTGCGGCCCTGTGCCAATGTAAATCCAGCGCCAATGCACCGTTTTGCGACGGGGCGCACGCGCGCCTTGGCGATCTTGTCGCGGGTGATCCGGCGCCTGCCCCAACATTCAAAACACCAGCGGCCGTGCCAACACCAGAGGAACCAACCGTTGCCCGCATCCATGAATTGGCCCGCGACGGGTTGTCAAAACTTGGCCATCACGGCGAAATGGGCTCGATGGGCGTACCGCGCAAAGACCTGCCCCATTGGGACGATCTGCAAATCCTGCCCGCGCAATTGGCCCGCAAACCGCTGCTGGATGATGTGGCCGTTTCCACATCCGTGACCATCGGCCCGCGCGCGGCCAAACCCTTGCAACTCGACATCCCGTTGTTTGTGTCCGACATGAGCTATGGCGCTTTGTCAGAGGAAGCCAAGACAGCAATGGCGCGCGGCGCGGAACTGGCGGGCACAGGTATTTGTTCAGGCGAAGGCGGGATGCTGCCCGAAGAACAAGCCGAGAATTCGCGCTATTTCTATGAACTGGCCTCAGCCCGCTTTGGCTGGCAACCCGACTTGGTTGCGCGCGTTCAGGCCTTTCATTTCAAGGGCGGCCAAGGGGCCAAAACCGGCACCGGCGGCCATTTACCCGGCGAAAAAGTGCAAGGCAAAATTGCCGAGGTGCGGGGCTTGGAACCTGGCCAATCAGCAATTTCACCCGCTACTTTCCCAGACCTGCACACCCCCGCCGATTTTCGCAAACTCGCGGATGAGGTCCGCGAACGCTCCGGCGGCATCCCCATCGGTTTTAAACTGTCAGCCAACCACATCGAGGACGACATAGATTTCGCCCTAGAGGCCAGCGCCGATTACATCATTCTTGATGGGCGCGGCGGCGGCACGGGGGCGGCGCCGTTGATATTCCGCGATCACATCTCGGTGCCAACCATTCCCGCGCTTGCACGGGCGCGCAAACATCTGGACGCAAAAACGGGCCGCGAGGTGACGCTGATCATCACCGGTGGTTTGCGCGTGGCCGAGGATTTCTCCAAGGCGATGATGCTGGGCGCAGATGCGATTGCAGTCAGCAATTCTGCCATGCAAGCCGTGGGCTGTATCGCCGCGCGCATGTGCAATTCCAACAACTGCCCCGTGGGCATCGCCACACAGAAACCGGAATTGCGCAAGCTGTTGGACGTACAGACAGGGGCCGAAAAACTGGCGCGCTATTTCGGGGCGTCGGTTGAATTGATGCAGGTGTTGGCGCGCGCTTGCGGCCACAACAACCTGTCAGATTTCCGCCGTGACGACATCACAACATGGAAACGCGAAATGGCCGACCTAAGCGGCGTGCGTTTCGCTGGCATAAACTGGAGAGACTAACCATGTGGGATATGCGATACAGCAGCGAGGCTTTTGCCTTTGGCACCGACCCCCATGGTTTCGTGCGCAAAGGCCCGTGTCATGACGGCATAGGTGCAACTGATCGCCTGCAAAGCAAGAGGCACTTAAATATGATTTCAGAATTTGAAATGCGCAACACCGGAATGCCCGCCGATATGCAGATCCTGCTGGATACTTATCCGCGCGACACATGGCAGGCCCACCCCGGTTTCAAAGAGAACACCGAACACTGGTTGGGGGCGCATAAGATGTTTCGACAGTTGGGTGGCATCATCCGCGTCGAGACCGAGAAGTTTCTGGATAAGTCGCGCAGCGCGGATGATTTTGCGGCGCGCCTGTCCTATTATGGCGACATGATGGTGCGCAACCTGCATGGCCATCACGGCTGGGAAGATCACACCTATTTCCCCGAACTTATGGCCGCTGATCCCCGTTTTACAGCTGGATTGGAAATTCTGGAAAAGGACCATCAGGACTTAGATGTGGTCCTTGAAAGTTTTTCCAAAACCGCCAACCGTGTTATTCAATTGGCGGCGTTAGACCCCAAGCAAGCGCTGAGTGAGGCGGGCGGCCTGCACAGTATCGCCGAGGTCATTGAGGCGTTTCTAAAGCGCCATTTAAGCGACGAAGAAGAATTGGCCGTGCCGATAATTCTGCATCACCGTTTGCGCGGTTAAAGGGGCCAAAATGACAAAACCAACAGATACTTCGGTAGAAGAAAACCAGTCCGGTGCCGCAAACCGCCGCGCCAAGGGCGAATTTGTGCGCGGTGTCAGCGGATTTCGAAGCGTTTTAGGCGATACGAGTTTTCCGGCAGAATCCGGGCGTTATCACCTGTTCGTGGCATTCAACTGCCCGTGGTGCCACCGTGTGACGTTGGCGCGCAATGTGCTGGGTTTGCAGAATAGCATTTCGCTGGACGTGGCCTATCCCGGCCGCACTGGCGATGATGATCCGGTTGGGCCAAGCCTGTGGGAGTTCAACCCGTCGCGCATTTCCACGCTAACAGGCGCACCCCTGCCGGAATGCACAACGGAAACCGGCACAGGTGAGAATTTTAGGTTGGTTAAGCAGATTTATGCGGCCGAAGGGTCGGATGAGGGATCCGTGCCCATTTTGTACGACAAGAAAACCAAGCGGATCGTGAATAATGAGAGCGCGGAGATTATCCGCATGCTGAACAGTCAAGCCGTGGCTTTGGGGGCCGATAATCCTGTTGATCTATACCCCGATGACACCGCCACACGGTCGCGAATCGATAGCCTCAATGACTTGATATACAGGGACATTAACAACGGGGCCTATAAGGCCGGTTTTTCCTCAGACCAGAGGGTGTATGCCAAAGCATTCGAAGCCTATTTCGACACATTATCCATTCTTGAAGCACGGCTCGCGTCAGACAGTCGCCCGTTTCTGACTGGCGGCACTTTCACCGAGGCTGACCTGCGCCTGTTCCCGACGCTTTACCGCCATGATCCAGTGTATTACATCCGGATGAAATTGAACGGTGCCAAAATCCTCGACTATCCATATCTCTGGCGCTGGCTCTGTCGGGTTTATGCACTGCCCGGCGTCGCCCAAAGCAATTCCTTGGATCATTGTAGGCAAGGATATTTCGGACGCTCGTGGAATAATGTTATCCCTTTGGGGCCATTCCGGCCCATGCGCTATCCCGAGGCCTATGAGCATCCGAGCTTGTCCAAATAGCATCCCAAGATCGGATGCAATTAGCATTCCCGAAGGCAGATCGCCTGGATCCGAATTCCGATGAACAACAATCCAAACGCACTGGGAACCGCGCCTGCGTATGTTGAGCTGAAATCAACTGTCAGCACGAAATCAGTCATATATCGGGAAAAGGTGAGAGGCTGGACAGCGACCCAAACGGGGCTCGTTGCGGCTGCTTCCTTCCGGATCTGACCGGGTTGGCGAGGCGCTTGCCCGCGCCAACCTCTCAGGCTCTATATAGGGGGGATTTGCGCGGGCGACAAGGTCACGATTGCAACATATCTGCGCCCGTGTCACAACAGCGCGAACGATACAGAAAGCAGCGACATGCGGCATGCAGAAACAGTTACATTTGGCGGTTCCGGCCTCAACCGTGCAGCAGAATTACGCGAAGATTCTATCGCACTGGCAGCGCTGCAAAAAGCCGGGGAGGCGATTGTTCTTTGGCGTGGGAAACCACTATTTGATTACGAAAACAAATGCTTAGTCAGAGTCCCCTCCGATCATCCTATTTTGGAAGAGGCCACAAAAGAACCTACATTCCTCGGGCTAGAGGATGGCATTGCCCTGTTCGCCTATGATATTTCAACATGGCAGGCACCGGACACTGACCCGCAAGCCATGGCACAGTTTTTTGACCTCAGTCAGAACCATTTCCCGGGTTTCCCAACGTCGCAGGTATTCACCGAGTTGCGCGCCATAATGGCCCAAATGACCCCGCGCGACGCTGAATTGGCGGCAACGGCGCGTGGATTATTTGAATGGCACCGAATCCATGGCTTCTGCGCTCGTTGCGGCGCCAAATCCATCCCCAGCCATGCAGGCTGGCAACGCATCTGCCCCGACTGTGGTGCCTTTCACTTTCCGCGCACTGACCCCGTGGTTATCGTATTGGCAACAAACGGTAATTCCGTATTGATGGGCCGCTCGCACGGCTGGCCCGAAGGCATGTATTCCCTGCTCG
Organism: Alphaproteobacteria bacterium; assembly: GCA_024280735.1. Classification (GTDB taxonomy): domain Bacteria; phylum Pseudomonadota; class Alphaproteobacteria; order Rhodobacterales; family Rhodobacteraceae; genus Amylibacter. The sequence goes on from JAJRPO010000025.1 coordinate 5,515, forward strand.
CAGGCTTTATGGAACCCGGCGAAACCATAGAGGCCGCCGCACGCCGCGAGGTGTTCGAAGAATCGGGAATCAGGCTTGGCGAGGTCAGCTATCTATCCAGCCAACCCTGGGCCTTCCCTGCTTCCCTCATGATCGGTTGCGCCGCCAATGCCCTGAACACCGACATCACAATTGATCCCAAAGAAATCGAAGACGCCCGCTGGTTCACCCGCGAGGAGGTCTTGGCAGCAACAGTTTCAGAAAATCCAGCCCTCAAACCCGCCCGCAAGGGGTCTATTGCACAATTTTTAATTCACAACTGGTTATCTGACACCCTATCGTAAGAAAAAACGATTCGACCCAACGAGCAGAGGCAGCAAAATGCAATTCACCAGCGTACAAGACATCAACGCCCCCCTAGAGCATGTGTTTGCCCAGATCTCTGATTTTGATAGCTATGAGGCCTATGCCATGCGCATTGGTGCCACCGTGGAACGCACAGATCAGTTAACCCAAAAACAAGCTGGTATGTGTTGGCATTTCTCTGGTGAGCTGCGCGGGAAAAACCGCGAGATTGACATTGAGCTGGAAGAGTATTCCCAACCCAAAGAAATCAAACTGAACTTTGTCTCTGCTGGAATTGGCGCGGTTGCTGTATTCCACGTCATGGCGCTGACTAAAAACCAGACCCGCATGAAAGTTACGGTTGATATGAAAGCCCGCAGCATTTCCGCACGGTTGGTTATGCAGTCGGCGAAACTTGCGAAAAACTCGCTCAAACGCAAGTTCAACCACAAGGTATGGACCTACGCCAATTATATCGAAGGCACCTTTGGCAAGAAAAAACGGCGGCGACAGCAGCAGCAGGGCTAACCCCGCGAAATATCTGCCTCATAAACGCCCAGAATTTCTATTTTAGAAGTGAAGAACTCCAATTCCTCCAACGCGCGGCTGAGGGCTGGATCATCCGGGTGGCCAACGACATCCGCATAAAACTGTGTCGCGGTGAAAGACCCGTCGACCATATAACTCTCCAGCTTAACCATATTCACGCCATTAGTGGCAAAGCCCCCCATCGCCTTATAAAGCGCGGCAGGAAGGTTCCGCACACGGAATACAAAGGTGGTTATCAGTTCTTTGTCCGACTGCGGGGCCAGTGCCTTTTCCGGCGACATGACCAGAAACCGCGTGGTATTATTGTCCAGATCCTCAATGTGACGCGCCAGCACATCCAACCCATAAATCTCTGCTGCCAACTCTGATGCCAGTGCGCCTTGCAGCGGGTCGCCGTTGGCCGCGATTATTTCCGCCGATCCAGCAGTATCCGCCCCCGTGACAGGTCGCAACTTTTGATCCCGCAGGAAACCCCGACATTGCCCCAGCAAAACAGTATGGCTCATCGCGGAGGTCATATTTTCCAACTTGGCGCCCGGAATCCCCATCAGATTGATATGCACCCGAACAAAATGTTCGCCAATGATATGCAGGCCTGATTCTGGTAACAGATGGTGAATATCGGCTACCCGCCCATAAGTCGAGTTTTCGACCGGCAACATGGCCAAATCCGCCGAACCCTCGTTTACCGCCGCAATTGCACCCTCGAATGTGTTAAACGGCAAAGCTTCGGCATCTGGGTACACTTCTATACAGGCCTGATGCGAATAGGCACCGCGCACACCTTGAAAGGCAATTTTTAGTTTTGACGGGGCCATTGCTGAATCCTGATACAAAGGGCATTTCGTCGCGCTTCTATACCTTGCAATCAATAAGGGGAAGGCGCTAGAAGGGGCGGAATACGGAATGTGGGACAGCTGTGTCCACGAGCTAAGGTGAGAATAGCCATGGATACTATGGAATTGACGAAAATCGTTGGCGGGTTATGCGCCGCTTTGCTGGTTTTGCTGATGGTAAAATGGGGCGCTGACACGCTTTATCATGTGGGCGACACAGGTGGCCACGATGGGGCATATGTCTCTGCTTACCCGATTGAAGTTGAAGGCCACGGCGGCGACGAAGCTGCCGAAGAAGGCCCTTCCTTTGAAGAGTTGCTGGCCTCCGCGGACACTGCAAAAGGCGCGAAAGTATTTTCCAAATGTAAGGCCTGTCACAAACTGGAAGACGGCAAAAACGGCGTAGGCCCGTCTTTGTTTGGCGTTGTTGACCGCGCCATCGCCTCTATTGCTGGCTTTGGTTACTCCGACGCTGTTTCCGGCCTTGGTGGCGACTGGAACGTGAGCGCCCTAAACGAATTCCTGACCAACCCTAAGGCCTATGCCAAAGGCACCAAGATGACGTTCAAGGGCCTGAAGAAAGACACCGACCGCGCAAACCTAATTTCGTATCTGCAAACAGTTAACTAAAGCGTTTCGATTTTTCGTTAAAACGCTTTAGGCAGAACGACAAGATAAATTTGGGGCTGTCCTGTGGGGCAGCCCTTTTTCGTGGGCCAACGTATTTATGACATTTCTTCACACATTCGCGTCTTGCTGTTTACGTTACTGACTTTTTACCCGAATATTAGTAAAACTGTGCCTATTAACAGGCGACGGGAAAAATGAGGAATATTTCATGGCGCAGGCAAAAACTATGGCGGTGGCTACGCATAACGGGCGATTTCAGCTGTGGGCCGGGTTTTCCTTTCTGACACTGATGTTTCTGCTGTCTGCGACAATGGCTTTCGCCCAGCCAAAAATCATCAAATCGCATGGCATCTCGACCTTTGGTGATTTGAAATACGGTGCTGATTTCAAACATTTTGACTATGTGAACCCCGATGCCCCCAAGGGCGGCGAGATGTCGACATGGGCCTTTGGCACTTTTAACAGCCTGACGCCCTATATCCTAAAGGGGCAAGCTGGGGCGCTGTCGAGTATTTTCTTTGAAAGTCTGATGTCGGGGAGTGCGGATGAACCAGATTCAATGTATGGTCTGCTGGCCGAGAGCATTGAATACCCCGAAGACCGTAGTTGGGCCATTTTCAATATTCGGCCAGAGGCGCGGTTTTCTGATGGAACACCGGTCACTGCTGAAGATGTTGCCTTTTCCATGGAAATTCTGCGCGAAAAAGGACGCCTGAGTTACAAAGTATTGCTGCAAGATTTTGAAAAGGCCGAGGTGCTTGGCCCGCTTAAAGTAAAGTTTACTTTTGTCGATGGCGCAAACACGCGCGAATTGCCAATGACGGCGGCGGGTCTCCCGATTTTTTCCAAGGCCTATTTCGCCGAACATGATTTCGCCGAGAGCACATTGGAGCCGCCACTAGGGTCGGGCGAGTACGTGCTGCACAATGTGGTTCCTGGAAAAACCATATCTTACCGACGGCAGGCAGATTACTGGGGCAAAGAATTGCCGATCAACCAAGGCCGATCCAATTTTGAGTTTTTGACCTTTGAATATTATGCGGATTATACGGCGGCATTTGAGGGCTTCAAAGGCGGCACTTATAATTTCCGCGAGGAGTTCCTGTCAAAGCTATGGGCGACATCGTACAATTTTCCGGCGCTCAACAAAGGTTGGGCCGTTAAAACCACCTTGCCTGATGGCAACCCTTCTGGCACCCAAGGATTTTGGCTGAATACACGCCGCGACAAATTCAAAGACCCACGCGTGCGAGAGGCAATGGGTATGGTCTTCAATTTTGAATGGTCGAACAAAGCGCTTTTTTACGATCTTTATGAGCGGACAGACAGTTTTTGGGAAAACTCAAACTTGCAAGCTTCGGGAATGCCTTCAGCAGATGAGCTGGAATTGCTGGAACCACTTCGCAAGCATCTGCCTGACAGCGTTTTTACAGAGCCTGCTTTTGTACCTAACATTTCAAAAACCCGCCAATTGGACCGCAAAGCGCTCCGCAATGCTGGCAAATTATTGGACGCGGCGGGCTGGCCTGTTGTCAACGGCAAGCGGACCAATGCGAACGGCGAGGTTTTGAGTGTCGAATTCCTGAATGACAGCCCCTCCTTTGAGCGGATCGTCAACCCGTTTATCGACAATCTGAAAAGACTGGGCATTCAGACCGAACTGAAAACTGTCGATCCGGCGCAAGCGACCGAGCGACAAAAGGAATACGACTATGACGTGGTGATCCAGCGGTTTGTCATGTCACTGACGCCAGGTATTGAGTTGCGCAATATTTTTAGCAGCGAAGTCGTTGATAATCCCGGTGCCAGTAACCTAAGTGGCCTATCGAACCCCGCAATTGACGCCCTGCTAGACATCATCGAAAAGGCACAAACCCGCGAGGAGCTGAACACCGCCGTGCGCGCCCTAGACCGCAGCTTGCGCGCCCTGCACATCTGGATACCGCAGTGGTACAAACCGGTTCACAACATCAGTTATCTGGATGTGTTTGAACATCCTGACAACCTGCCACCCTATGCTATGGGCGAAATGGATTTTTGGTGGTACAACGCCGAAAAGGCAGCGAAACTCAAAGCAGCAGGCGCGTTTTAATCTATGGGAGCATATATCCTCCGACGGTTGTTATTGATGATTCCGACATTGATCGGCATCATGATCATCAACTTTACCCTCATCCAATTTGTGCCGGGCGGCCCGATTGAGCAGATCCTTGCGCAGTTGGATGAGGAAAGCAGCGCCACGGATCGGATCAGCGGTGGCGGCTCCGAGGTCGGCGGCGGCGGGTCGCGTAACGGGGAAACCTATCAGGGTTCCCGTGGGCTGCCAGAGGAGTTCATCAAAGACTTGGAAAAGCAGTTCGGTTTTGACAAACCGCCGCTGGAACGGTTTTTCCTGATGATGGGGAATTACCTGCGGTTTGATTTCGGCGAGAGTTACTTTCGATCCATTTCCGTTATCGATCTTGTGTTGGAGAAAATGCCGGTCTCGATAACGTTGGGCCTGTGGTCCACCCTGCTCGCCTATATCATCTCGATCCCGCTGGGTATCCGCAAGGCCGTGCGCGAGGGGTCACGCTTTGACACTTGGACATCCGGCATCATCGTGGCAGCCTATGCCATTCCCAGTTTTCTGGTTGCTATCATGTTGCTGGTGGTATTCGCAGGTGGTTCCTTCTGGAAGGTATTTCCATTGCGGGGGTTAACCTCGGATGGGTTCGACAATTTTAGCGTCTGGCACCAAATAACTGACTACCTGTGGCATATCGTTTTGCCTGTTACCGCCGCAACCATCGGTGCTTTCGCAACCTCGACCTTGCTGACTAAAAACTCGTTTCTGGACGAGATCAACAAGCAGTATGTGACCACAGCACGCGCCAAGGGGTTGTCAGAGAGAGGCGTTTTCTACGGCCATGTTTTCCGCAACGCCATGCTGATTATCATTGCCGGATTTCCCGGTGCCTTCATTGGTGTCTTCTTTGGTGCCTCGCTGATTATTGAAATCGTTTTCTCGCTCGACGGGCTTGGCCGGCTGGGGTTTGAGGCTGCAGTTAATCGCGACTATCCTGTATTCTTCGGTACGCTTTACGTTTTTGGCCTGATGGGGCTGATCGTAGGGCTGGTGTCTGACCTGATGTATGTCTGGGTCGATCCCCGTATCGATTTTGAGAGCCGCAACACATGAAGCTGTTCAAATCCTCCATCGCACAGCGCCGCCTTGAGAATTTCCGCGCCAACCGCCGTGCCGTGTGGTCCCTGTGGATATTCGGCATTCTGTTCTTTGTCTGCCTGTTTGCCGAATTGGTCGCCAATGACAAACCCTTGCTGGCCTCTTATCGCGGCGACATTTACGCCCCCGCTTTCCGTTTTTACACCGAGGTCGACTTTGGCGGCGAGTTTGAGACCGAGGCGTCTTACCGCGATCCTGAAGTCGAATGCCTTATTGTGACTGGTGGATTAGACAGTTGCTTTGATGCGCCATTTGAACTGATTGCGCAGGCAAAGGCGAATACCATTGGGGATCCCGATTTTTATCAAGGTTGGGTCCTCAAAGCTCCCGTCCCCTACTCCTTCAATCATCCCAACGATATTGACGCGGCGGCGCCCTCTGCCCCTGACAGCGACCACTGGCTCGGCACTGACGATCAAACCCGCGACGTGCTGGCGCGGATCATCTATGGCTTTCGGATTTCCACCGTATTCGCGATTATTGTTGTGGGCGTTTCATCTGTCATCGGTATCGTTGCCGGGGCCACAATGGGTTACTTCGGTGGTTGGGTGGATTTGATATTTCAACGTATTTTGGAAATCTGGTCCAGCACACCGATGCTCTATGTCATCATCATTCTATCCGCGATTTTTACGATGAATTTTGTGATTCTAACCAGCCTGATAATCCTGTTCAGTTGGATGGGGTTGGTGGGGTTGGTGCGCGCGGAATTCTTGCGGGCACGGAACTTTGAATACGTGCGGGCGGCGCGCGCCATGGGCGTCACCGACTGGAAAATCATGTTCCGCCACCTGCTGCCCAACGCGATGGTTGCGACCCTTACCTTCATCCCCTTTGCCGTGACTGGTGCCATCAGCGCCTTAACCGGCCTCGATTTTTTGGGCTTCGGACTGCCGCCCTCCTACCCTTCACTGGGGGAGTTGGCATTGCAGGCCAAGAATAATCTACAAGCTCCATGGCTTGCATTCTCGGCGTTTTTATCGATCTCGATCATGCTCTCGTTGCTGGTGTTCGTCTTTGAAGGCGTCCGCGATGCCTTTGATCCAAGGAAGACTTTCAAATGAGTAAGACGGTTCTGACTATTGAAAATCTGTCCGTTGCTTTCGGGGATAACCCGCCCGCCGTGGATACTGTCAGCTTTGAAGTGAAAGCCGGCAAAACAATCGCTTTGGTTGGGGAAAGCGGGTCGGGTAAATCTGTGACAGCCTTGTCGACCGTTAGCCTGTTGCCTGAATCCGCACAAGTAACCGGATCAGTGAAATATCTGGGCCGCGAGATGGTCGGCGCTGACGACAAAACCCTGCGCGAAGTGCGTGGCAACGACATCAGCTTTATTTTCCAAGAACCGATGACCTCGCTGAATCCTTTGCACACAATCTCTAAACAACTGGGCGAGAGCCTCGCCCTGCATCAGGGATTAAGCGGAGATAAGGCCAAAGCACGCATTCTGGACCTCATGAACAAAGTTGGCATTCGCGATCCCGAAAAGCGCTTGGATAACTATCCGCATCAATTGTCAGGTGGCCAACGCCAGCGCGTGATGATCGCGATGGCGCTGGCAAATGGGCCAGAATTGCTGATCGCGGATGAGCCGACCACGGCACTGGACGTAACCATTCAAGCGCAGATTCTGGACTTGTTGGCAGATATTCAACGGGCCGAGGGCATGGCGATGTTGTTCATCACCCACGACCTGAAAATCGTTCGGCGGATCGCAGACGAGGTTTGTGTCATGCAGCACGGCAAAATCGTAGAGGCCGGACCCACCGCAGAGATTTTCGCTAATCCGCAACATGAATATACCCGCACACTGCTGGCGGCAGAACCCACGGGGGAGCCTGATCCGGTGCCAAAGGACGCTGTGGAAATCGCCTCGACCAAGAATTTGCGGGTGTGGTTCCCGATCAAAAAGGGCTTTCTGCGTAAAACTGTTGATCATATCAAGGCAGTGAACGCCGCGACGTTTTCCGTTCGCGAGGGTGAGACCTTGGGTATTGTGGGCGAAAGTGGTTCAGGCAAGACAACAGTGGCGCTGGCCATGATGCGACTTATTTCGTCTGAGGGGCCAGTGGTGTTTTTAGGTCAAGATATTCAAGGCCTCAAGAACAAGGCACTGCAACCGCTGCGCCGCGACATTCAGATGGTGTTTCAAGACCCCTATGGCTCGCTCAGCCCACGCATGACAGTGGAGCAGATCATCGCCGAGGGGTTGGGAGTTCACGGGTTGGAACCGGGGCAGAACCAGCGCACATTGGTGCATGATATGATGACCGAGGTTGGGTTGGATCCTGCCACTGCGGAACGTTATCCGCATGAGTTTTCCGGCGGGCAGCGCCAACGTATCGCAATCGCGCGCGCAATGATCCTCAAGCCGCGACTGGTGGTGTTGGATGAACCTACATCGGCGCTGGATATGACAGTCCAAGTTCAGATCGTGAACCTGCTACGTGACCTGCAAAAGAAATATTCACTGGCCTATATCTTCATCAGCCACGACTTGGCCGTTGTGCGCGCCGTCAGCCACAAAGTTTTGGTGATGCAGCAAGGTGACGTGGTAGAATCAGGCGATTGCGCGCAGGTGTTTGACGCACCGCAAACCGAATATACCCGCACGTTGATGGCGGCGGCATTCGGGATGGCCTCGGGCGGGAAAACCGCCCAAAGCTGATATCTCTAAAAGTCGCCTTCAGCGGCGCGGGTCAGAATATCTTGCATAATGTCTTTGACCTCAAGGGCCTCTTTCAACAACGCGTCTGGCAAAGTTTTGCCGCCGTAAATCATCATGTCCATATCAAGCGTGTAAATCCACAACTGGCCCTCGGCGTCTTCAACCAACGAAATCCGGCACGGCAGATAGGCCGCATAAGCCGGGTCATGTTCGATCATTTTGGCGGCGGTCAGCGGATTACAATACAGATAGATTTGCAGTTTGCGCCAAGGCTCGCCGGTCATTGCAGCGACCTGATCACCAAGTGGCAACTCACCCACGCCTCTGATGTTGCGTTCAATTGCGATATTTTTTATCGACTCGTCAACCTCCTCGAAGGTCAGCCCCTCAGCCACTTTGGCCTTCCACACGGTGGCCGCAGCTGCGTTACCAGTCTCCACCAACTGGTCCGCCATTTTCTTGTAAGTCGCAAACGCTTGCGGATCGAAGCCGTCAAATGCGGTCTTATATTTCATAAGCGACGGCCCAACCCAAATGGCCAGGCCAATCGCGACAACGCCCAATAGGGCCAAAATGTTGCGGATAAATCCCATAGAAACCTCCCCAGGTTTGGGCGCTGCCCGCAGGTTACGGACAAATCACCCGATAGTTTTACTTACTTGGCACCGAACGCCTTGAGTATTTTGGTCAGCGGGCAAAATCCAGTAATACCAGATTGGAACAGGTTCACGCCAACGAAAATGATGAACCACAACCAGCTCATTGTTCCAAGGTTAAATTGGCCGGAAAAATGGCCAAGGCCAAGAGCGACGAGGATGAACAAACCGGCGAAGGTCATTGTAAGACGTTGAGCATTCATTTTAGCACCTGACATTGTTAAGTTAAATTTGTGTGGCACACATATCAAATTTTGAATGTATTTGCAAGCCTTCTGTGTAGCAAACAAAACTCATGTAACGATTAGCCCCGCCCAAAGGAAAAAACGCGGTCCATCCAGTTTTTCTTCGGTGCAAATGGCACGTATTTGTCCAGCTCAAATTCAACCGCCTCGCCATCAACAATTTCTTCACCATCCAAAACCCGTTGATACAAAAACTCAGCCAGAGGGATCACCGCATCCTGGTTTTTCTGTTCAGCAAAAATCTTTTGGGCAACATCTTCCAGGTTGTCCCAAACAACTTCGTGGTCCTTTTCGTCACCTAAACCAGCGACCAACCGCGTCAGCTCGTCAATTCTAGCCACGTCACCGCTGCAGCATGTCGCCGAAGAGCAGGCCAGTTCCTCGGCTATCTGGCCGCCAAATAATTCGATTATCCGAATTTCCAACGTTTCGATAAACGAGGCCCAATCCCCTCCGAATGCCTTGTCACTCACTAAAACCGGCGGGCGGGGCAGCATTCTTACGGATACAATACGAAGGCCAAGCGCGCGCGCGGTCAGTGCGTGGCCCGCTTCATAAACGGCCAAACGAAAGGCCTGCTCGGCACATCTTCCTTCGGGTACTGGGCAAACTGGTTCTGTGTACATTCACTGCCCTTTCAGAGCGGGTCTGCTATAAATTACACTGATGTGGATTCTTCTGATTGAGCCGTGGCCTCAATCACTTCACCTTGCCCATCACCAGAGCGGCCCGATGGATCAGCGTATCGGTCATTCAAACTTTGAATATGGGTGGCAACGGTTTCCCGCACCATCCGCAATTTCTTGGCTGCCCGGTTACCCCAACCTGCTGGTTCCAACCCGAATATTGAATGGAAAGAACCCGTGCCTTTTTCAAACGCTTTGCGCAAGTTTAGCTCTACTTGACCATATGATTCCGGCAAGGAAGCGGCGATCTTTTTGGCCACGGCTCCGCGCACCCAAAAATGGAAACTGCTGAGCAGGACAATCGCAGCGAGGATGGTGGCACCCACATCAATTTTGTGGCTAACGATCCACTCCAGAGAGAATACCCCCATCGGTGGCGTCCATTTAAAATAGAACATCAGGCCAGCAATTGCCGCAACCAGAACGCACAACGCAATGCCATCGCCAATCAGAACACGGCGCCGCCAGCTTGCTTTGGCTTGGCGCAGCTTGGGCAGAATGTCATTTTCCAGCTCATTGGCAACGGTTTCAAGAACGCTGACAATGCGATAGTTCCGCTGCAACTCGACCTCATCCATCCGGTTAATGATCTTGGCCAAATCCGCATCGCGTTTTGCTTGAAAGCGCGCACGCAAAGCATCGTCTTCGATCGGAACAGCCGCTTCTTCGTTGTAGATTGTATAGAATTGACCCGCCGCCAAACCTGCCTGCGCGACAGCCCTTTGCCATGCGCCAACGATTTCCTCGGAGTTGTCATCCCGTGCAGCCGTGTCGATCTGATTGAGAACATATAGGAATTTTGAGGCGTCTGTACGGGTAACAGTCTGTGCCACCAAATGCTCCAAGGTATCTTGCATCGCACCGGGTTCCGGGTGCCGCGCGTCAAAGAACACCAACACCAGGTCAGACAAATCGATGATGTGATTGGTAATCCGAAGGGTGGAACGCCGTTGATCATCCGCATCAAAACCCGGCGAATCGATGATGATCTTACTTTTGATCCGGATATTACTGGTCGTACGCAGCTGCAAATAGCTCTCGATGTGTTTGCCTTCGCCCTTGGCAACCTTCTCGATCTCATGGGAAATCCGGTAGAACGGGAAACGCGGATCGGCATCAAGAGCCGTGCCTGGCAAAGTCTGGCTGCCTGCCGTCGTCGCGGTGCGGTGACATATCACTGTGAACTTGTCGTCAACCGCTTGGTTGCCAGTGCTTTGCAAAGTTTCGCCTACATAGGCATTGATGAAGGTCGATTTACCTGACGAAAACGTGCCGAGAACTGAAATCAAAGGCCACCATGAGATACGCGACGCCAAGGAGGATTCTTTGTCCAGCAAACCAGTGCCGTAGAGCAATTTATCAAATTTGTAGTAGGTCGGCAAAACTTCCAGCAAAGCTGGGTTCTCTGCCTTCAAGTGCTTTTCCAGACGGGCGAGGCGATTGTTCAGAAAGTTGCTCATATTGGTATCCTGTATTTATCCGATTTCGGCTATTTGGCGGCGCGCGCCCGAAGGTCGGCGGCTTTTTCGGGGGAAATACCTTGCAACGCATTGATGATCGACATCACCTGCTGCTTGTTACCCGATTTAAGCAGTAGAAGCCCCGCGTTGTGGAAGTATTTAGCTGCTTCTTCAAAGCGGCGTTGCGAATAAAAGAAATTCCCCGTTTCGCCCTGAATATTTGCATCCATATCGAATTCGTCCGCCATTGCCACATAGAGGGTTTCGGCCTTTTTGACGTCACCCTTCCAGTAAACATTGCGTACTTCGTCAAGTCGCGTAGTTAGATTTGCGACTGCGGTTGCCCGTTTGGCCACGGGCTGCTCTTTGGCCACGTCTTCGACTATTGGCGTTTCTGAAACGGTTTCACTCACTTCAGCTGGTTCTTCATCCACCTCCTGCTCTTCAGCCACCGCTTCTTGTATTTCTTCTTGCGCGGATTCTTCCATAGAATAGCCAGCTAGTTGCATGACTTTTTCACGGTTAAAGATTGCAAACGCTATGGCGAAAACGATGATGTAGATGATGATGAGTCTGAGAAATGGCATGTTCAGTCGCCCCGTTCCAAGTGTTAGTGTTGTTTCAGCGTTGGTTATTTTGATCCGTAGATCGCCCGTGCCAACTCGTCGAGTTCTTGTGCCGCTTTGCCGGATGGCTCTTGTTCAAACACAGCCAACCCCTCCGAGAAGGAACGCCGGAAAGCCAAGCGCTGTACCATTTTTTGCGGCAATGCTTTGATCATTTTAAGTGTTTCAAGGGCCTCTAAAGACTCGGCGTTTTCACGCGAGCGCGGGTGTGGGTCCGCCCGGTTCACGAAGGCCACGATCGGCGGGAGTTTACCGCCTTTGCGTTCCTCTGTTACAATGTCGAGAAAATGTTGCGTCGCCCAAATGTCGGCTTGTGATGGCGTCACTGGAATAACAATCTTGCTGCACATGCGAATCGCTGCACGCAGGGCCTTCATATCAGACGTGCCGACATCAATCAGCCAATCACCCTTGGCTTTACCCTCGGCAGGCAATTTGTGTACAACTTTCAGCGCGGGTTCCACGCCGTCCTCGTCGCGAATTTCGGCCACATCGCTCACGGTACGCTGAGGGTCCAGATCGCAAACGGTGACCGTTTTACCCTGAGCAATGCGCCACATCGCCATGTTGAAAACCAGCGTGCTCTTGCCAGTGCCGCCTTTGAAGTTTGCATAAAGTGTTAGCATCTCATTCGCCTCTTGGTCTTTGCGGAGCCGCCGCTTGCGGTTCGGTTTTACGCCAGCCTTGCGGAACTTGAAACAGTGCCGGATCTACGGGACCAAGGGTGATATTATCCAAACGGCGCAGCTCACCGCTTGGCAGGTTTTCGCGGACAACGACACGCAATTGAGGATCGTACCACCAATCGCCATTTTGTACTTCCTGGTTAGGCAGGGACAGTCTGATTGTCCAATGTTCTGTCGGACGCCCACCGTGATCTTCCATGGCAACAAAGGCCATAATCATATTGCCGCCATTCGGGAAATCTTGCCGCAAAGCTTTGCGCCGCTCGGAGTTCCATAGAATGACCAAGGGTTTACCTTCTTGATCGGAAGACAAAGCCCAGCGCTCAACCGTAAGCCCGTTCAACACTTCTTTGCCAACGTTTTGACAGGCGGAACTGGGTTTTTGGTTGGGGCAAGGCGAAACATATCCTTCGACATTTGTGGCAGGCACTGCTGGCCCTAAAACCTCGACAAATGTACGGGCGGTGGGATCGAGGATATACATGGCGCCAACTGAGGGGAGCAGAATTTGAATGACGTGACGGCCATTCTCCTCAAACTCCAGCCGGAGGTTTTGACCGGATTTGACAATGGTGCCAAATGTTTCCGGTTGACCCGGGAGCTGGTGAACAGCAATTGCCGAATAGGGTGTCGATGATGTGGGGGCCTGTGCGGAAACTAATCCGGCGGCCGCAATACTCAGAATTGCAACTAAGGGAGCAAATATTTTCTTGGCCAGCATGGGAACCTCTTCATCATGAATCAGTATCGAATGGTCCAACCGCCCCTGAAACAACAGGGGCGGAGGAAGTGTTATGCGGTAAGCGAATTATTCGCTTGCAGCAGGTGCTTCGGCAGTAGGTGCTTCAGCTGGTTTGTTGGCGTATGGGCCTTGTGGACCAGGATATGGACCCCAAGCTGGGTTCCACATTTGACCTTGGGCTTGGCCTGAACCGGAACCTTCGCCACGACCTTGGCCTTGACCTTCGCTTTGGCCTGAACCTTTGCCGTCTGCGGAACCGGAGAAACCAAAGTTAAAGGAACCAGTACCGTTGCCGTTACCATTGTTGGCGTTAGAGCCGTTGAAAGGGCCCCAGTTGTTGTTCCAACCGTTGTTGTAGCCGTTATTGCCACCCCAAGGTGTCCAGTTGTTGTTGCCGCCGTTGTTGCCGCCCCAAGGTGTCCAGTTGCTGTTGCCGCCGTTGTTGCCGCCCCAAGGTGTCCAGTTGTTGTTGCCGCCATTGTTGCCGCCCCAAGGTGTCCAGTTGTTGCCACCCCAGTTGTTGCCGCCATTGTTTGGGCCCCAGTTTTGGGCAGATGCTTCAGTTACAGCAACAGTAGTCAGTGCGGCTGCAATTACGGCAGTCAAGATAGATTTACGCATTTTAGTCTCCTAGTTTCGTCCCTACAAATGATGGGGAGAGTGGCAGTGGGACAATTGCCAGGCTCCGTCTCGTTGCACCGGTATGGTGCGAACCTCTTGCCTTCTAGGATCCGAAGAACCCAAAAGGACTTATATTAAACGGCGATGCGCCAACGCCGGGGAAGCCCCCGGTTGAAGGCATAAAGCCGCCGAATCCGCCGGGGTTTCCCCCGGAACCAAATGGCATACCTGCGCCATAGTTGTTGTAGCCACCCTGACCGTAATTTGGCGGGTAACCATTATACCCCTGTTGCGGTGCGCCGTAACCATAGGCTGGCGGATACCCGTTGCCCTGATAGTTATTCGCTTGTGGGGCGTTATATTGCTGGCCCGCCGCATATGGGTTTTGCTGCATTGGTGTCGATTGCGGTGCAACACTCTGGGGAACAGGTGGGCGCGCGATTGGCATCGCAGGTTTGACCGCTGAGAGGCGCTGCTCTAGATCAGCGGGCGCATAACGGCTCGTCGTGGCTTGCGCTGTCAGAATTTGCAGCACAGGCGCGGGATAATACGTTGCCGAATTTGCCTCCGCCTCTGTATTCCACGGGTTGCCAATTTGTGCCAAACTGATTGTCGGCGTCAGGCAGATCACTGCTGCAATTGTTGCTGCTAGATTTGTCATGCTGATGTTCATTTCAAACTTTTTCATTTCTCATCCCTCCCCTTCACCGACGCGGTGCAGCGGGCGCAGGGTACGCGGGCTGATAGCCATAGATTGGGTTTGATTGGCCAAAAAATCCGTTCCATGGACCGTTCGGCACAAAGGATGGCATTTGCCCATAGTATTGACCCGGCCCACCAAAATTCTGGTTGCCGCCTTGTGGGTATTGATAGCCACTCCATCGCTGGCCCTGATTGAAGGGCGTCCACCCCCAACCTCGACGAAACTGTGGTTGTCGCTGCAAATTAACCTGCGGCGGCTGCGGATAAACAGGGGCCTGCACGGTATTGGTATCTGAATTGCCCACACGCGGCGCGCCAACTTGAGGCCTTTTTTGCATCCAATAAGGCATTGGCATTACGTTATTCCAACGCGGTTGCATTTGCGGGGTCTGTGGGGCCATTTGAAACGGGCCTGGGGGGGAGGATTGTCCACCCGATGTTTGACCCATGGCAACAGACGCACTCAGCGCGACCAAAGCAGCAGTCAGATAAGTTTTGAAATTGATGTTCATTGTCCTATTCCTCCTTGCTGTCGTTGGTTTTCTTGAGGCGAATACCGCGACGTGCAGTGCTTTTGGCTTTGCCACGCGCCGCAGGTTTTTTGGCGGTTTTAGTTGCCGGCTTGTTGGCCTTTGGCTTGGAAGCTGCGGGCTTCTTCGCGACAGGTTTCTTTGCAGCCGGTTTTTTCGCCGGAGCTTTCTTAGTTTTAGCCGCCGCTTTTACTGGTGCCGACTTAGTCTTTTTTGGTTCCGTAGCGGCCTTAGGCGGTGTTGGTTTTACTTCAGTCTTAGCCGTTACTACTGGTTCCGCAGGCTTGATTGCTTCGGCCTTTGGTGTTGCAACTTTTGCTCTCGGTATTTCCACCGGTGCCGGGGCCACAGGCACGGGCGTTGACACAGCAACCGCCGCAGAAGCCTCAGTTTTGTGGCCGCCAAACAAACCCAGTATGCCTTTGATCAACGTTGTTACGAGGAAGACAGATGCTTCAACAGTCATCAACAGGATGTCGCCAACGGCTACCAAGAATGAACGCGATTGTTTCATGCGGTCACGGTTTGGCAAGGTAGCGGTTTCTTTGACTTCGGTATGCAGTCCAGCCGTCGGTTGATCCGCTTCATCATCTTCTTCGTTGGTCAAAGCCCGGCGAAAGCTGACACAGCCCAGCGGGATAACGATCAAGGTTAGGATTGTTGAAACCAGACCACCCATCATTAACGACACAGCCATGCCCTCAAAAATAGGGTCGGACAGGATTACCGAGGAACCAACCATCAGCGCCAATGCGGTGATAATAATTGGACGCGTGCGGGTGGCACAAGCGTGGATCACGGCCTCCTGTACTTCCATACCGCCTTCAACCGCCTGGCGTGAGAAGTCGACAAGCAGGATCGAGTTTCGCACAATAATCCCCGCAAGCGCGATGAAACCGATCATCGAGGTGGCGCTGAAAGAGGCACCAAACAACCAGTGGCCAGGCACGATGCCAATCAAGGTCAACGGGATAGGGAACATCACAATGGCGGGCATTGTGAAGTTGCCAAATTCCCAAACCACGAGGATGTAGATCAAGATCAGAGCAACACCGAACGCGATGCCCATGTCGCGGAATGTCACGTAGGTAACAGTCCATTCGCCAGTCCATTCCAACGCAGATTGCAGGTTGGTTTCTGGCGGCGCAATATAGTTGGTGTCTACACGGCCACCATCTGGCGCGACATAGTCGTCCAACAGACCTTCGAGTTCAAGAATGCCATAGATTGGCGCGCCGAGGCGGCCCGTTACTTCGCCGGTTACAAATTCCACTGCACGCAGGTCTTTGTGATAAACAGGCAGATCGACGGTGAATGGCTCAAAATACCCTAGTTCGGTAAGCGGGATCATTGTGCCGCCGGCAGTCGGTACGGGCAACTGGCCCAGACGCCCAAACTCTCCACGTAATGCCAGCGGCATTTGCAGATAGATAAACTTTGGCTCCAGCGCGCGCTCAACCTTTACATCGCCCAGCTTGTAGCCACCCATTGCCATTTCCAATTGGCGATTGATGTCATCCACTGACACACCGCGACGGGATGCTTTTTCGCGGTTCACCACAAAACGCCAGCTCTCATAGGGGGCCTGCATGAATGTGTCGACGTCTACAATGGTGTCAGCTTTGCGGAACAGTTCGGCCACATCAGCTGCGACCTGACGGCGGGTCTCGTTATCGGGGCCATAGATTTCAGCAACCATGGTTTGCAACACAGGTGGACCGGGCGGCATTTCAATTATTTCGATATTTGCGCCCATTGCATCAGCGATAGGCGTCAACGCCGCGCGGGTAAGGATTGCCAAATCTTCGGAAGACCGATCACGGTCGCCTTTGCCAACGATCTGAACCTGAATATCGCCTTGCCAGCTGCGATCACGCATATAAGTGTGGCGCACCAATCCATTAAAGTTGAACGGCGAGGCGGTGCCCACATAGGATTGCAGCGCGACTACTTCGGGCAATTTACGGATTTCGGCAGCCAGTTGTGCAACCACATTAGCTGTGATCGGCAAGGCCGTGCCTTCTGGCATATTGATGGTGACGTTATATTCAGGCTTATTGTCTTTGGGCAGCATTTTGACGGTGACGTCAGTTGTCTTGAACAATAACAGGCTCAGACCAAAGGTGATCAGCAGGCCAGCGGCGAACAACCAGCCGAACAGGGGTTTGTTGATCAGTGGTGACAGGATGTTGCCAAAAAGATTGTGCAGCCATTCCGCCTGACGGTGCTCACTGGCTTGCATCTTGTCCAGTTTTTCCATCGACGGGCGGATACGACGTGCCAGCCAAGGTGTGAAGATGAAGGCGGCGAACAGGGACAGCAGCATCGCAACAGACCCCAGTGCCGGGATTGGCTGCATGTAAGGACCCATCATGCCGGTCACAAAACCCATCGGCAACAGCGCCGCAATCACTGTGAAAGTCGCTAGAATGGTTGGGTTGCCAACCTCGCGTACCGCGTCAATGCTGGTTTCGTCGCGCATCGCGCCCTCTTCGAGCCAACGGCGATAGATGTTTTCGACAACCACAATCGCGTCATCCACCAGAATACCGATCGAAAAAATCAAGGCGAACAGGGACACCCTGTCGATGGTGTACCCAAGCAACCAAGCCGAGAATACAGTGAGCAAGATCACAACAGGGATCACAATCAGAACTACAACCGCCGCCCGCAGGCCCAATGCAAACCAGATCAACAAGGTCACCGCACCAGTCACCACGAACAACTTAAAAATCAGTTCGTTAACTTTTTCATTGGCAGTTTCACCATAGTTTCTGGTGATTTCGACGTGGACGTTTTCCGGGATCAGAGTGCCCTGCAAACGATCCATATAGGCTAGGACATTGCTGGCAACCGCAACACCGTTGGAACCGCTCTTTTTGGCCACTGCAATTGTTACAGCCGATGCACCGATTGGGGCGCGTTCGCCTGTGTCACTGTGAAAGGTTTCACCGCCAATTTCAGAACCATAAGCGGGGCCAGTGTAATAGGATACAAGGTTGTTTGCGTCGTCTGTCGACTCTGTCACCAAGGCAACATCGCGGATATAAATGGGTTCACCTTGGCCTGTGCCAATCATCAGGTTTTCGATGTCCCGCGCAGAGCGTAGGAAAGAGCCCGTCATAAGCGAGAATGAAGTATCGCCCATTTCGACATTGCCCACCCCACGTTCGGCGTTGGCCGTGCGAATTGTCTGTGCAATCTGGTCAAGCCCGATGCCAAAGCCAGCCAGGCGTTCCGGGAATACTTCTACACGGATGGCATCAGAACGACCACCTACGATGAAGCTTTGTGAGGTGTCATCTACCTCTTTCAAACGCTGTAAAACATCAAGTCCAAGTGCGCGCAACGAACTGTCGTCTACTTCGTGAGACCAAAGTGTCATGGTCACAACAGGCACATCATCAACGCCTTTGGGGCGGATCAATGGCAGGGAAACACCGGGGGGGATCCTGTCCAGGTTGGACTGAATTTTGTCGTTCAATTTAACCAGCGACGGGCCGAGTTCCTCGCCCACATCAAACTGAACGGTAACAATAGCCCCATTGCGTTGGGAAACCGAATAAACGTGATCAACGCCCTGAATTTCCGACATCATCCGCTCTAGCGGATCGGTTGCGAGCGATGCCACCTGATCAGAAGAAGCGCCTTGATAAGAAAAGAAAATATCGACCATTGGCACAGAAATCTGTGGGTCTTCCTGACGTGGTGTCAGGATCAGCCCCATAATACCGAGTCCAAGACAGGCAACCAGCAGTAATGGCGACAATGGTGAGTTGATAAAGGCTTTTGCCAGCGCGCCAGCTAAACCTAGCTTAGTGGTATAGTCCGCTTTTCCGGCATCATTTTTTGTATCATTATTAGACATAGTCTCTCCTCCCCGCTTTCCTATTCAGTTTCCGTTATTCACCAGAAACCAGATTTGCAGGGGGGTTGAGGATGACTTGCTCGCCACCACTCAGACCAGACATGACGGCGATACGCCCGTCAGGCAAAGGATAGCCAACACGCACCAACCTCAGAGAGGGTACGTCATTTTCCAGAACAAAAACCGATGGCAGGCTGCCGCGCCAAACCAGTGCTTCTGGCGGCACCGCCGCTTGTGAGCGTGTCGGCACAGAATTATCGGGAATTGTCACCTCGACATACATACCCGGGCCACCAACAGAGTCATTTGGCAGGTCGAATTTCACTTTAACAGTGTGACGCACAGGGTCGGCCACAGGAAAAACCTGTGCTACGCGGGCCTCTACTTGCCCCCCTGCCGCATCAATACGGGCGGGAACAATCATGCCAACTGTCAAACCGGAGGCCAAACGTACAGGAACATCCGCAACGATGCGCAGGTAATCCGTAAACGCATATTTAACGAGCGGCATGCCGGGTTGAACTGTGTCGCCAACCTCCACCATCTTTTGAACCACTATGCCATCAAATGGCGCGATTGCATTTGCATCCCGCAGACGTGCATCCAATGCGTCAAGATTGGCTTGCGCCTGCATTAACGCGCTTTGCGCCTGACTGATGCCAGCGCCCTGCGCATAAAGATCCGCCTGACGTTCAAAACCAGAATCCGATTGCCCCATAGCATTAGAAAAACCACGGGTGAAAAACTGGTCAAACGTTGACGGGATACCCATGCCCGGAATGCCGGTAATAGAGTTGGTCCGAGGCGAATACAGCTCACGAGAATATTGCATCTGAGAATTACGCAATGCGGATTCCGCTTGGTAAATTTGTGCAGCAGCAGCGCGACGGCGTGCTTGGATTTCATCGTCTCCGATTTTAATCAACACTTCGCCGTCTTTGGCGCGATGCCCCTCTGCACCAGCCATAAACGTAATGCGGCCCGGAATTTGCGCTGTAAGCGTGACCTCTTTAAAGGGAATTACGGTTCCACCAACTGTTGCATCACCGCCGATTTCGGAAGTAGACACTGAAGCAGTTTGAAACTGACGCGCCCCCTCTTGAGCAGAAGCTTCTTGCGCCAAAGCAAACATCAATGCTGCGACGGTCAGAGACTTACAAGTCGTAAGTGCAATACAATTCAGTGGCTTCATAACGCTCCCCATTATTCCAGTTTTTTGTCGGTCTCTATTAACTTATTCACGGTTCTTATTTTTAGTCACAACAGCGTTTTCGTAAATTGCGTTTACCATATCCTCCTCGCCATTTAAAGTATTTTTATATCTCAATATTTGAATATGTAACAATAATTGGCAAAAAAATGGGCGGTTTTTCCGCTGAATGGGCTAAACTGCGATGGAATTGGTTTAAATTGCAAGTTGCCTAAACTTTTTGGTAGTGATTCGTCAGCCGCTCTACATCTAAAGGAGAAATGGTTTTTGACATCAAACCGGCCTTCATTCGCCAAACCTCGGGTGAACATTAGAAACGTAAATCAATCGGCCACTGAACTGACTATTTTCCGGGTGCCATTAAAAGGGCAGCATCCCGCCCCACATATAAGACATCGGCTGGGAAAATGCATAAGAAGCTTGCCCAATATCATGAGTCATACGGTTCACATTCATCGTCATCGATTTAACAGACTTCGTCATATCAACCATGTTAGCAGACAGCGCGGCCACATTCGAATTCATTTCTGAAAAGTTACCGTTCATGTCTTTAATATTCAGCGCCATGGTGTGCATGTCATCTGCCATACTAATTTGCGTTCCAACCATGGCCTTCATGCTTTGGTTCATTTCAATGATAACCTCGGTCATCAAAAAGACACGCTGCGCCATCCCGTACATAACCCAAGTGAACACTGCCATGACAATAACGATACCAACTGTCGCGAAGGCGATAAAGCGGCCGCTGTTTACACGTCTGTACATGGTGAACTCCTAGAAAGCGGTCGGCGTTTTTGCGCCAGTCGGGGGCCTTTAATAGTGCCGACGATTTACATCTCCAGAACACATTCCAATTGTCATATACAATATTGAAGGAATTGTTAAGTCTTTTGTCTGTTTTCAATCAAACAACCGGCTCAAGGCGGTTACCAACGGCTCAGGATCATCCAGAACCAATCGAACTGGGAGGGTAAGGACCTTTTGCTGGTACGATGCAGGCAACCGAACCGCGTCTTTTTCCGTCGTCACCAACTGCGCGCCCAGTGCAACTGCTTCCTTCTCCATACGGTGCAATGCCGCAAGCGGCAGTTTCTGGTGATCGCTAAAGGCGTGGCACGCAACGATGTCGGCACCTGCCGCATTCAATGTGTCAAAAAACTTCTGCGGACGGCCAATCCCCGCAAATGCAAGCGCACGCATGCCTTGCCAATCCATTCCGGTCTGCAAAGGAACCAGCTCGCCAATCGTCTGGGGTTTGTTGATTGCAGAACCCCATTGAGTATCGAAATATTTCTGTGCTTTGCGGCTTCCGATCGAAAGGATCAAGTCCGCCTGCAAAACTCCCTGCGCAACGTTTTGGCGCAGCGGGCCTGAAGGGAAAACATAGCCGTTACCGAATCCGGTTTGTGCATCGACAACCAAAACCGTCAGATCTTTGAATAATGCAGGGTTTTGCATGCCGTCATCCAAAACGATCACATCGGCCCCCGCCTCAACGGCCCTCTGCGCCCCGATCGCACGGTCCTTAGAAACCCAGCAAGGTGCAAAAGCGGCCAGCAGCAGCGGTTCGTCGCCGACTTGATCCGCTTTATGATTGTGCAAATCCACTTGCACCGGTCCACTAAGCGATCCGCCATAACCTCGGCTGACAATATGAACTGACTTTCCCAGATCAATTAATCGAGTGACAACTTCAATGACTGTTGGTGTTTTGCCTGTCCCCCCAAGGTTGATATTGCCAATACAAACCACAGGAACCGGCAGTCGCAGGTGGGCACCCTTTGACCAGCGCCTTGCGGCAACGCCACGCCAAACAGCAGACAACGGGGCCAATATCCGAGGCCAGGGTCCCACAGAATCGGGTGAAAAGCTCCAAAACAAAGGCGGTTTCATTCAACATCTCCGGCAACACCCAAGTGTTCTGCCACCAATTCCAACACAAGGTCAGTGACTTCTGCGCCTTCTGAATTTGCAATCCAGGCGGCATGGGCCATTTCAGCGGCCTTGTCTGGCGACATCAATTCGCTAACGGCTTCGGCCAATGATTCAACCGACAACACTTCCACCGCGGCACCTACTTGTGCCAGCCGAAAAAACCGATCGGCAAAATTTTCGACAAATGGGCCGTGAATAATTGCGGAACCAAGCGCTGCCGGGCCTCCCGGGTTCATGCCACCGCCACTCTCTGTCATTGAATTCCCAACCAGTGAAACCGAGGCTATCCGATACCACAAACCGAGTTCACCGGGCACGTCCGCCAGTAGAATATCCGTTAACGGCGTAAAGCTGTCAGGGTCAGATCGGCGCGCAACATTAAGCCCGGTTTTTGACAGGTTTTCACTCAGAGGACCGATTTGATTACAGGACAACGGTGACAGAATGGTCAGCAGCCTATGAGTGGACCGTTGCGCTATCTTATGCGCCTCTATAACCATGCTCTCTTCACTCGCACTGACAAATGAGGCGAGCCAAACAGGACGCCCGCGCACTTGTTTTGCTATTTGCAGTCTGGCGCTCTCATTTACAGAAAGCGGGCTTGAACCTTCTTTTAGAACGCCCGTTACAAAAACCCTCTCCGGCTTCACCCCCAATTTTATTATACTGCTGGATGCAACATCATCGATCACCAAAATCGACGCAAATCTGCTCAACACAGAGCGGGCGACACCGGGCACCCAACGTATAGGTGCAAACGATCGGCCCGGCTGCGCAGCATTTAGGTAGAGCATCGGAATAGCCCTTTCGGCAGTTGCCTCCAGCAACACAGGCATAAGTTTATTTTCGGACCACAAACATAAATCTGGCTGCCAATGGTCCAGAAATGTTTTGCAGGCTTGGGGGGTATCGTAGGGAGTATATTGGTGGAGCGTATTTTTCGGCAGACGTACCGACAATACCTGTTCAGAAATCCGCTCTGTGGTCGTGAGCAGGAAATGTGCTTTAGGGTAATTCCGTTGCAACCGGTCAATCAAACCCATCAACACAAATGACTGGCCCAAATTTGCAGAATGAAGCCAAATCAATTTGCCATCATTGCGCAGCTTATCTGTGTGGCCCTGCCGTTCCTGAATACGCGTGGAATCTTCTTCGCCCAATGACACTGCACGTTGCCCTTGGTGTTCTTTCAGTGGCGAAGCGAATTTCGCAACACCTTTGTAAACCGAAAGACCCAAAGTGTTTGAATCCGTCATTTTTCCCGGCATGCCCCTGCCCCATGTAAGTTTCGCCCCTGTTAGCTGCGCATAAACCTTCGCACAGGCACTAGGCAACGCCAAGCTGCAAAAGTTGCATCAACGCGACCAGTCCAACAGGCTTGCCATTAGCAACAACAAATGCCGCCGAAATCTTATTTTGCTGGAGAATGTTGAGCGCCCTGGCGCAGAGCCGTTCCGGCTCCAGGCTGATCGAACCTGCCGTCATTATTTCCTGCGCAGTTGTCTCCAACATAGCTTGCTGCATAGAGCCGGTTGAATTTGCCTCCAAATATCGGCGAATATCCCCGTCGGTGATCACACCAGTCAATTGGCCAGAATCCGACTGAACGCCAACAATACCATGCATCTTGCGGGAAATTTCACCGACAACATCCATTACAGTGGCCTGCGCTAAAACAATCGGCAAAGCATCTGCCTTGACCATAATATCGCTGATTGGCGTTAAGGCTGCCCCCAGTTTTCCACCGGGATGAAAATCGCGAAAACTTGCCTCGGTAAATCCGCGCATTTTAAGTAGTGTGATTGCCAGCGCATCCCCTAACGCCAGTTGCAACAGGGTTGATGTCGTCGGCGCAAGGTTGTGGGGGCAAGCTTCCGGCACCATCGGCAGAATTAGCGGGACATCAGCCTTTTGGCCCAAAGTGCTGTTCGCGCGGCCCGTCAGCGCAATGGTGGGAACGTCAAAGCGGCGAGTATAAGTGAGAATGTCATAGAGCTCCTTGGTTTCACCGGACCACGACAACAGCAGAACCACGTCATCCGTTTGGATCATCCCAAGGTCACCATGACTGGCCTCTGCCGGATGGACAAAATAGGCGGGCGTACCCGTGGACGCAAAAGTTGCGGCCAGCTTGCGGCCGATAAGCCCGCTTTTGCCAACGCCAGCAACGATCAACCGGCCCTTCATTTGATCAATCAATCCAAGCGCGCGCTCCAGTGCTGCAATTAACTGATCATCCTTCAACGCCTGCTGGAGGGCCAGCAAGCCCTGCGTATTAGTCTCGATGACTTCTCTTACTGAGCCCGCACGATCTACCATAGTAACGCCGCCATTTTTTAGGGTGGAACATTGTTCCCGTTAAGCATTTACCTATTGGAATAAGAAGCGGACCTCAATGGCTTGAAATAATGCAAATTACCGCAGTGAATTGCCGCTGTCAGCCCGGCTCAAAACTACAATGGTTAGATGCTTGGGAGAAAAATGCGGTTTTAGATTCTGCATATAAGGAAATAACTTTATCCAAATCCACATCACCCACCTGCCCGTTTTGAGCGAGGATTTCACCCTCGGAGCAATAATCGCCAAAGGTTTTAAAGCCCAGATTATAAGCACTCCCTTTTAGGAAATGCAAAGCAGAGGCCACATCCTCCGGCGATTTTGGCCGGTTATTGGACAAAACGGAGACAGCTTCGTCAACTTCTGCCATAAACAAAGTAACCACCTCGCCAAAATCCTCGACCCCTATGTCTTCTTCCAACTGCCGGATCTGAACCCAATCTATCATCGCGCTATTCCTTACTATTGGCGGAAACGGGCCGTTAACAACGGGCCATTTAACCGATACTGGATAGTTTCTAGAATAATGCCGTTGGTATTTGCCGTCGCCACCGCATTAATCCGGCTGTCCGATTCATAAACCCCAGAATTAAACCCGTCTTTTGGCGTTGCGGTAACAGCCACATGGCGCATCAAACGGCTGGTATAATCGGTAGCATAAAGAGCATCCCAGCCAAAAGCAGCCTTGGTAGAGACCGTTCGTTTATCGTCATGTTCAGTACCATCTTCAGACAATGCATTCCAGGCGACGCCATCTGCAAAAACTGAATTGTAAATAAAATACGGTTCTTGGTCGATATTATCCTCACTGACCGCAGTGAGCTGCCCCGTGTCATTATAACGATTCAACTGCGCCAAGAATACGCGTTGTGCCAATTCGGCGGCCTCTGTGTCTAGGCCAAATTCTATCGCTGTCAGGATATATGGTTCGCTAACAACATAATTATGGGCATCAAAATCCTTGAAGGACCGGCTGTCAATCGCAATGG
This sequence comes from Alphaproteobacteria bacterium, assembly GCA_024280735.1. Lineage (GTDB taxonomy): Bacteria > Pseudomonadota > Alphaproteobacteria > Rhodobacterales > Rhodobacteraceae > Amylibacter. Next base: position 31,041 of record JAJRPO010000025.1, read on the forward strand.
ACTGACCGCCTATCGACTCAAAACGCAGGAAATCATCGTATTTGGCGGCAACCATTGCATCCAAACCCAGTAACCCAATCGCGCGGGCCGCATATTCTTCATAACCCAGACGCCCTTCTTGGATCTGTTCGACAGCCCCTGAACCTTCTGCCAAGCGCGCCCCGTGCAGAACCCCGCCAATCAGCAAACCCGAAAAATCCCACTTTGTTAGAATAGCAGTGGCTTTACCAGAGTGTGCGGGATAATCGTAAAGCAGGATATTTAGGGGCACTGTCATGCGCGCAACATCCAAAGCTGACCAACCAATTCCGGCCGCTACAGGCGAATTTGCATAATCCGTCATTGCCAGTGTTCTGGTGTCATAAACCTTATTTGGCAATCTGCCATCGAACAAGGCCAGCCCAGCCAAAGTATCCAGCACCCGCGCCATGCGGAAGTCAAAGACTTCGCGATCTATGATACCAATACGTTCAGCAGAAATCAGTGCCAACAAATAGGATGCCTGATCCCAAATGGTCGTTGAAGGAAATCCTCCAGCCGAATTTACCAATCCAGTTGCAGGTTGGAAATTTTTTTCAAAATATCCCCACGCTATTCTGGCGTTTTGCAGATCATCACTTCGCAACCCACGAGGCGGGGCAAGCGGTAACGGATTATCGGAGGGCTGAATGGCCACATAGCCCTTACTCCGATAGCTGCCCAAATCCACGTGTGTTTCTAACGACAGCGCAAAAGTTGCCGCGAGGGATAGCCCCAGGACAAATGCAATATGACTGCGAGCTTTGACAAGATTGGCGCGAAAACTCATGCGGCCTCCTTAACGATAAGACGGTTTTTAACATCAATTTCCGAATTTTCTTCGACGGGTGGCTTCCACAATGCCGCGAAAATCAGAACTGACATTGCCCAAGTATTTGTCAGCCCCCAAAAACTGTTCACGACAAATGACCCCAATGCCTTTTGATCAGGGGTAATCAAAAGGCTAACGCCCGCAAATGTTATTGCCGATAGCGTAAGGATCACAACAGCAATCTGTGGGTAGACCAAGCGCAAGAACAGGTCTTCTTTGCGCGTCTTTGGCGTTACTTTGAACTTAATCTCTTGTCGGGTCGCCACAGCCCAAATCGCCTGTAGGTTAAAAGAAAAGAATGCGAGGTTGAGCATTTTTCCTTTGCGGTTATCAACGCCCCAGGTGCCCGCAGCCGAGGCCAATTCATGAATTATCAGAAAGGGTAGAAGATGGGCGAAAAACTCCGAAGAATAGGCCGCAATCGGGGTTACGCCGGTGAATAATGCAATAATAGGCGCGGAGATGAATATTACATTCCAAAGCGGTGCCAAATAGGACCAAAAGGTCATCGCGAACATCAGTTTTTGACTTAAATTCAAGCCCTTGCGAAACAAGGGGTTGTCATTTGCCATAATATCAAGCGTACCACCTGCATATTTGAAACGCTGCATTGCCCAGCTTTGCATATCAAGCGGCGATAACATTTTGATTTCCACACCGGGATGGAGGACAGACTTCCAATTACGATCACTGTCAGACAGCAAAACAAGGGAAGTATAGATATCCTCTGACACATGATATTTATAGGGCGTCACTTCTGTCGCGTGAAGCATTTCTATATTTAGCGCGGCCTCAATCGACCGGCGTTGTTCGGCGTCCTTAATGTGACTGCTGAAATCCGACACTTTCGCAGTAACATTGTCAGAAAACGCTTTGAGCGCTGCTTCCATCACTGCGTCGCGCCGGTGGACCGAACCTGCCCCACAGCAGAACGAGGCATTCGCCCCGTTACGCCGCCTTTGAATGATGTCGTAAAATAGCTTGGGGTCACTCACAAATGGGTCAGCGCCAATGCGAACAGGGCCAATACACCGTTGAATTCCTTTCCCGACTAGATCACCAATCCGCCCAGTACGCGCTGCGAGATAGTTTTCAAGACGCTGCCCTTCGGGCATATCGTAGAACCACTGCGGTGTCTGAACCCAGGCAACATCTGGATCACGAAAATATCCAAGTGTGTTTTGTAATAATGTAGGAAATGGCCGTGTATCGCTGTCCAGTATCACGAGAAAATCACCACAGGTCTGCTCCATCCCGTTGCGCAGGTTACCGGCTTTATAGCCAATATTACTGTTCCGAGTAATGTAATTCACATCTTCTTGGCGAGCAACATCCTGCATTTCTTGCCGATTTCCATCGTCGAGAACATGTATTCGAATATCGATTGGAAATGAATAGTTAACTGCTTTTGCATCGCGAATAGAGTAACGCGTTAATTCAGGATCTTCGTTGAATGTTGGAAGGAAAACATCAACGCTGATCAACTTATTGCCACCATTCTCGATGATATCAGACCGCAATTCCGGCGCAATTTGTGGTTTTGTATCAGCGATGGACCACAGGTTGTGAAAGAACAATAACAACCCGATATAGGCGCAAGATTCGGCCACAACAACCGGTATCGAGAACCACAAAGCATCTGTATTTAGGGAAAATGACCACCGCCACCAAAGATACCAGGCCCCCAAAAGAATAGTAGCAGACGCAAGTGTCTGCCAAATAAATTCGGTATTCATGCAATGGGGAATAGGCGGGTCGGGTTGCCTTGTTTCATACTGCGAGAAATAAAATTCCTTAAGCTTCGTCATATGATCCTCTTGCAAAATCGAATAATCTAAGGTTTCGCAGACAGGTACCTAATTTTTAGTTAGCAAATGAATATATTATTTTTTATTTGCTTCATCAAAATTTAAACTGTCGCTGCAATTGTCACGCTAATCTTGTAGGTAAGTGGATGGGTAATTCGTGAAACAGTCGCAAACAGCTGAAGACAAGTATCAAGCCGCTACCGATACAGAAAGCCCAATTCCACTACGGGTTTTGGTTGTCGATGACAGCGCATTGCAGCGACGCATCGTAGCTCTTAGCCTTAAAAGATGGGGGTTTAGCATTCAAGAGGCCACATCTGGCCTGGAAGCGCTTGAAATATGTAAATCAGACCAGATAGACCTTGTGATAAGCGATTGGGTGATGCCCGAAATGGACGGGTTGGAATTCTGCAAAGAGTTTAGAAAACTCAAGCGGGAGCGCTATGGTTATTTTATTCTAGTCACGTCCAAAAATGACAAGAATGACGTTGCACAAGGCCTAGATGCAGGTGCCGATGATTTTTTGTCCAAACCCGTGAACAAAGAAGAGTTGAAGGCACGGATCCGGGCGGGCACTCGGGTTCTAGAGATGGAACAGGAACTCCATTCTCAGAACGGCGTTGTGAAGAATGCCTTGAAGGAATTGCAGGGGTTATATGATGAAATCAACCGGGATTTAGTTGAAGCTGAAAAACTGCAACATTCCCTTATTCCCGTACGCCACGAAAAACTGGAAAACGCCGAAATCTCTCTATTATTTCAGTCCAGCGGGCACGTAGGCGGTGATTTAGTTGGTTTCTTCAGGTTCTCAAGAAATCGAATAGGGATATTTTCTTTAGACGTTTCTGGCCATGGCATTTCATCTGCCCTTCTCACGGTGCGGTTGGCCGGGTATTTAAGCCCCCACAATAAAACACAAAACATCGCCTTTGAACCTATGCCGGAAGGCGGGTACTCACATCGATCACCAAAAGATATCGCAAAGCTACTGAATGAGCGGATGATGGACGAAATGGATACCGAACATTACTTTACTCTGGCCTTTGCCGACGTCGATCTAGAAACTGGCCACGTCATAATGGTTCAGGCTGGGCATCCACATCCGGTCATTTTCAATCCCGAAACCGGGGTCCGTTTCATGGGGGAAGGTGGCGTGCCAATCGGCCTGTTACCAGAAGTAGAATATGACAATTTCGAGTTTGACCTAAAGGCCGGTGACAGATTGTTGCTGCATTCAGATGGCGTTACTGAATGCCAGAATATTAAGGGTGATCTGTTTGATGAGGACGGTTTGGAAAGCATGTTGGTGAAAAAACTGGACGGCAGCGGCCCGGAATTCATGGACGATTTGATGTGGCAATTAACAGAATTCAGTGAAGGCGAGCCATTCGGTGACGATGTATCGGCAATTCTATTAGAATTTGATGGAAAAACTGAAGGCTAATTGCCTTCCTTCACCAGACATCAATAATTTCCCCGTTAGATCGGTGATAAATTCATGAACACCAAGAGGGTGCCGCATTGTCGAAGATTTTCAAACTTGTGCCAATTAGGGGTTTCATTCCGGCATTTTGCTTGTTGATTCTGGGTGCTTGCGCTGCAGTCATACCAAAACAAGCCATTCGAGTTGCGCAACCTGACAATTCGCCGGTTCGTAATTTCACCTCTTTCAGCCCATCATTGCGGTGTATGGATAACATGCTTGCAACTGCAAAACGCCCACGGGTTCTAATTTCCTCCACTGGGTTTCCGGATCTCTCCAAAAAGGTGACGGTCGGCGCAGATGAGATGTTGGTGAACGCGATAAATCAAATGAATCGCCAAAGTGGAACCTACGTTTTCATTGATCAGTCCTTGGAAAAGGACTGGGGTCAAATTGACCTTCTCACACCGCAAGAAGAAAACTTGCGTCCCCGCTACTACATTCGAGCAGCAGTCACGCAGGTGGATAAAGGCGTGGTTTCAGATAACGGCGCGCTGGATCTGAATCTTACAAATACGCCGAACCCATGGAATCCATTTAAAATTTCCCCCCAAAATGCAGAACTCAGCGCCGGGCGCGAGGTCGCGGTAATTACTGTCGACATGCATTTAGTTTCTTTTCCAGACAAGATTATTGTGCCTGGCTCTTCAGTCGCCAACTCCATGGTTGTTGTCACGAACAGTCGGGGCGCAGGTGTGGGGGGCCTTATCCGGCTGACAGGGTTCGATTTTTCTATTAAAATCAGCCGTGTGGAAAGCCTTGGGCAAGCGGTCCGTAATTTGGCGGAACTCGGTGTGATCGAGTTGCTAGGGCGCCACGCGCGGGTTCCCTATTGGAATTGCCTCAACATTCGCCCTAGCAATCAAAAACTCGACAATCTCGACGAAGTTCGTTTCAATGCTATGTCGCGCCCGTCCAAAATCTCCGAGGCGCAAAAATTGTTGGCATTCCTTGGCTATTGGAGTGGCGAACCCTCTGGAAGGCTTGGGCAAACAACCCGAAAAGCAATCAGTCATTTTCAAGCAGACAATAAGCTGATCGCAACGGGGGAACTGAATTACCAACTCTTTATTCTGTTGAAAGAAAGGGCGCGCGGATTTAGCAAAAATAGAAACCCGTTCCCAAGCAAGCCGAAACCTCTGTTACCTCCAGCTATTTCCCTTACATCGGATCGAGCAACCTATCGCAAAGGGGATGTTTTGCAATTACAGCTTTCCGTTCAAAAAGACGGGTTTGTTACTTGTTTCCATCAAACCGGTCGTGGAGGAATCGTTCAGATTTTGCCGGCAATACCAGGGCAAAGGATACAGGCACGTGGCGGAACTGTGCTAAATATTCCGGATCGAAATGCCAAATTCGATATCAAGTTTGAGGCTAAGGGTACCGAAGAAGGCGTGCTTTGCATTCTCGACAGCGTTTCAAAAGAAAAAGCCAATCCAATCGCTTTAGCAAGAGGTGCATTGAAACCTGAGAATGCCCGATCCTTTCAGGAAATCGCCGAAATCTATCACCGCAACAGGAAAGAAATATCGACCACTGAGTTTCGGACCCGGTCTCGCTAGGGCATCCTCGTTTTCCCAAAAACTTGCGCGACGAAGGCCGCATCTCCGGCGTTTTCCAAAACAGACTGCGCTTCGATCACATCCATCCAAAGCGCGGTATGGTTCTTTTCTGGCGGCTCAGAAATTTTTCGAGCAGGTATGCACAGAAAAATATGGCATATTTTATGGGCCCATAGATCGTATTCCGGCATATAAGAGTATCGCTGATATGCGCCAAGCCGCCTTTGAACTGCAATTCGGTGGCCGGTTTCCTCAAAGACCTCTCGATGCAACGCGCGGATCGGTGTTTCCCCGGGGTCAATTCCACCGCCTGGCAGCTGAATTTCCGAGGTTTCCAGAAACTGATGCGTAAGCAACAAATCCCTTCCCAAAGCAATTATGCCGTATGCACCGGGGCGATCAATGTATTTGACGTTTGCACGCCGTGGGCTACCATATCTTTTCATGCCCTTGGCTTATCAACAATAATGTGCAAATGGCAGCAGGGAATTGAGTATTTTCTGATACCACCGTTCAAAAGGACACTCGTCATGACCGAATCCACTAATACCACCAAATGGGATGACCTGATTTTGCCATTCCAGCTGGACCGCGCCGACATTCGCGGGCGGGTTGCACGGCTTGACGGGGTTCTTGATCAAATATTGGCGCAGCACAATTACCCTTTAGAAGTTTCGGCGCAAGTTGCGGAGGCCGCGATCCTGACGGCAATGATTGGCCAAACCATCGATTTGCGCTGGAAACTGTCGCTTCAAATTCGCGGGGATGGGCCTTTGCGGATCGTCGCTACCGATTTTTACGCGCCAACCGAGACAGGCGCGCCTGCAAAAATACGCGCTTGGGCCAGCTTTGACCCTGCCCGCCTGCAAGAGACCTCCGGCACCGGTTTTGAAAAAATTGGCAAGGGCATGTTTGCGGTCCTGATTGATCACGGCGACGGCAGTAAACCTTATCAAGGGTTAACGGCGCTAACAGGGGATTCTCTTTCCGCCTGTGCGGAGAACTATTTTGCCCAGTCAGAACAGTTGCCAACACGGTTTCACACGGTTGCCGCACAATCGAGCACACCGGATTCAAAAGAGAACTGGCGCGCGGGTGGATTGATGATTCAACACATGCCAAAAGCATCCCCTTTTGCAAAAGACGCGGATCCTGCGACTATGCCGATGCTGGTGGAAACACTTTCGGATGAAGACGCCGAAAACTGGAATCGCACCGCGATCCTGATGGATACGGTGGAAGAAACAGAGCTGATTGGCCCATATGTATCACAGACCCAACTGCTGACGCGACTATTTCATGAGGATGATCCCCGCGTTTTTGACCCTCAAAAAATTGAATTCGGATGTACGTGCAGTGCCGATAAAGTGCGGCAAACCATGTCGATTTATTCCGCCAAAGACATTCAAAAGATGACAACGCCTGAGGGCACTGTAACGGCGGATTGTCAGTTTTGCGCCGCCCATTATGTTCTCGACCCCAAAGAATTGGGATTTGAGGCGCAAAAGAAAGTATAGCACGGTTGCCCTTTGCCATCGTCTACGTCACAAGTTTTCATGCCCCAATTACCTGTCAGTTATGAAACACTCCGTGCCGCCCTAAAGGGCACGCAGCAACTTTCTCATACTTCGGATTTCGACCTGAATTCGGACATGTGGCCTAAAGATGTAAATTTGCGGGCAGCCGCGGTGTTACTCCCGTTGATCGAACGCGCCACCGGGCTTCATGTAGTGCTGACAAAACGCGCTGCCAATTTGCGAAACCACCCGGGGCAAATTGCATTTCCGGGCGGCAAGGTAGATGCCATGGATGAAAACCCGCAAGCCGCGGCGCTGCGAGAGGCGCAGGAGGAAATCGGGTTAAAACATCTGGATGCTGAAATCCTGGGCGGTTTGCCAAATCACGAAACCGTAACCGGTTTTGATGTTCATTTATTTGTCGCAAAGGTTAACCCGCGCTTTATTTCGTTTGCCGATGCCGGAGAAGTGGAAGAAGTTTTTGAAGTCCCCTTGGCACATGTATTGTCGCCTGAGAATTATCTGATTGAGGGTCGCGTCTGGCAGGGAAAAATGCGGCACTATTATGTTGTGCCCTATGGCCCGTATTACATCTGGGGGGCGACCGCACGAATGTTGCGCATGTTCGCCGATCGAGTGGAGAAGTTCCATGAAAATTGATGCGAAGTGGATGCATTTACCAGCCTCTATCGTTATCATGCAAGCGTTGGCAAAGGCCGGAAAACAGGCGTTTTTTGTCGGCGGTTGCGTGCGAAATCATCTTTTGGGCGCTGCTATTTCAGACCTTGATATTGCGACCGATGCACGGCCAGAACAGACCCTGAAAATCATGGAGAAGGCAGGTTTGCGAACCATCCCCACCGGCATTGAACACGGTACGGTAACCGCCCTTTCAGGTGGCGCAGCTTACGAAATCACGACGTTTCGTAGAGACGTAGAAACAGATGGCAGGCGGGCCGTGGTGGCCTTTTCCACCGATATTCTGGATGATGCGCGGCGCCGAGATTTCACTATGAACGCTTTGTATGCAGGGATAAACGGTGAAGTTCTTGACCCCTTGAACGGCCTGCCAGACCTGCGCGCGCGCCGTGTTCGGTTCATCGAAAATGCCGGTGATCGCATTGCCGAGGATTATTTGCGGATTTTGCGGTTTTTCCGATTTCATGCTTGGTACGGGGACCCAACCGGCGGTCTGGATGTCGAAGGTTTGGCCGCTTGTGCAGCTGGCGTAGAGGGCATCAATACCCTTTCTAAAGAGCGCATCGGTTCAGAAATGCGGAAACTTCTGGGCGCAACTGATCCAGCGCCTTCCCTCGCCTCGATGAGCCATTGCGGTGCTTTGATGCGGATTCTTCCAGGGGCCAACCCGTCTGCAATTGCGCCTCTGGTGCATTTTGAATGTCAGGCAGGTATCGCGCCGAGTTGGCAACGCAGATTGGCGGCGTTGGGTGGGGAGCGCCCGATGGAAAACTTGCGTCTTAGCAAAGCTGAAGCGCGGAGGTTGGCTGCTGTTCTTAAGTTGGTTTCGGCCGGTAGTACACCAGCAGAAGCTGGCTACCGTCACGGTGAAGACATTGCCAAAGACAGCGTTTTGGTCACAGCAGCCAGTTTATCGATGCCAGTTCCATCAAACAGTTTTGCCGAGATTGAGCGCGGGGCGACGGCAAGGTTTCCCGTTCAAGCCAAAGATTTTCAAGGCAAGCTTGAAGGGAAAGAACTCGGCGACAAGTTGAAAGCTTTGGAGAAACGCTGGGTCAATTCTGGCCTGCATGCAAGCCAAGCTGAACTTTTAGATTGACCTGTACGGGTAGCTTTGTCAAACTAGGTCAATATTACATACCCAAATAGGCCTCCCCAATGCCCCTAGACGTCTTGCTCTCTCTTATCGGTATCGCTGTGGCTGCGGCATGGACCCCCGGCCCAAATAATGCGCTGGTCGCCAGTTCCGGCGCACGTTTCGGTATTCGCCGCACAATCCCTCACATCATAGGTATTGGGGTCGGCTTCCCGATTATGATCTTTTGTGTTGCAATCGGTTTGGGTCAGATTTTTCAGCAAAGCGCCGTACTCCGCGAAATCATCCGATACGGCGGCATTGTATTACTGCTGTTTGTGGCATGGAATATTGCAAGGGCTGGCGATCCCACCAAAAACGGGAAAAACACCCGTCCTTTTAGCTTTGTTCAGGCCGCAGCCTTCCAATGGGTTAACCCCAAAGCTTGGGTCATGGCCATCGGGATTTCGGCCCAATACGTTAGCTCGGACGCACCTGTTTTCACGGCCCTGATAGTATCGACGGTTTTCTTGGTTGTCGGTTTTGGTTCTGCCAGCAGTTGGGCGATGTTTGGGGCCGTCATGCAACACTGGCTCGGGTCAAACAACAGACTGCGTATTTTCAACTTCACCATGGCAGCCCTGATCGTCCTGAGTGTCTTCATCATCTTCTTTGCAGAACTTGCTTGATGTTTGATCCGCTTATCACTTTTTTGATTGCCGGAATGGCAAGCCCCGGGCCGAATGTCATCATGTTGACCACATCGGGTGCCCGTTTTGGTGCCCGCGCGACATGGCACCATCTCATCGGCGTCGTGCTGGGGGTCGGCGTAATTGGCGCGGTCTCTGGCTTGGGTATTGGCGCAATATTGTTGGCCAGGCCAGAACTGGCCCTCGTTTTGCAAATCATCTCGGCGGTTTGGATACTTTGGATGGCCTATGCCTTGTTGCGACAAGATAAAACCGGAAGTTCAGACACGCCGGACCGGCCAATGCGGTTTCTTGAGGCTGTCTTGTTTCAGTGGGTAAACCCCAAAGTTTGGGCAATCGCGCTGGCCGCATCTAGTGGCTATTCCACGGACCTGCCGCCTATTGATGACGCCATTCGCCTTGGCCTGTCTTTTTCCGGGGTCAATTTTTTCGTGTGCATTTTCTGGACGTATTCCGGTCAACTTTTGGCACGTTTACTCAACAGTGAACGCGCTTGGTGGATATTTCGCATTGTTATGGCCATCTTCTTGGCCCTATCTGCCTTGCTTGTTTTTGCCTAGGCGGGTTAAGACCTGCTGAGTAGAACCATAGGTGATAAAATGACCACGCGCGTAAAAATAGACCGACTCGGCCATCAAGGCGACGGGATCGCTGTTGTCGACGGGAATGATGTGTTTATTCCGTTTGTTATACCGAATGAGGTCGTCGAGGGCGAAATCACCAACGGGCGCATGTCATCCCCGCGCATTGTTGAACCCGTATCAGAGCGCATAAAAGCCCCTTGCCGGCACTTTAAAACCTGTGGCGGCTGCCTGACACAGCATATCAACGACGACATGCTGGCCGAATGGAAACAAAATAGTGTGCGGGAAACACTGGCGCGGAATGGGTTAACGCCTGAATTCCGGGACATTCAAACCTCCCCTCCCCATTCGCGCCGTCGTGCGGTTTTTACGGCGCGTCGCACCAAAAAGGGTGCAATGATCGGGTTTCATGGCCGTGCTTCGGATACGTTGATTGATCTTCTCGACTGCACATTGATACGGCCCGAAATTCTGGCAGCTTTAGACGGGTTGAAAGATTTGACGCGCATTGGAGCATCCCGCAAAGGTGAAATCCGAATTTCGGTGACGCATAGTATCGGTGGTCTTGATATTGAGCTACGGGATGCCAAGGAGTTGGAACCCGCCCAGTTGGTCGAAGTTTCGGCCATTGCCCAGCGCGAAAAATATGCGCGGGTTGTTTGGAACGATGAAGTCGTTTTACAAATTCAACCGCCCGTGCAGCAATTTGGCAAGGCCCGTGTATTACCGCCGCCAAGTGCGTTTTTACAGGCAACCCGCGAGGGCGAGACCACGCTGATCGCAGCCGTTCGCGAGATTTGTCAGGACAGTAAAAGAGTGTTGGACCTGTTCGCCGGTTGTGGCACGTTTAGCCTGCCAATTGCAGAAACCGCCGAGGTTCACGCAGTGGAAGGCGAGGGGGATATGTTGACAGCCCTCGATACAGCTTGGCGTCAGACAACAGGCCTAAAAACCGTTACGACCGAGACCAGAGACCTGTTTCGCCGTCCGCTCTTGCTTGACGATTTCAAAGGGTTTGATGCGGCAATCATCGATCCGCCGCGAACCGGGGCCAAGGCACAGGTAGAGATGCTGGCACCGTCAGGCATTCGCAAAATTGCTTTTGTCAGCTGTAACCCTGCAACATTTGCGAGGGACGCGCAGGTTCTAATAACAGCAGGCTATGCCCTTGATTGGGTTCAAGTGATTGATCAATTCCGGTGGTCGGCTCACTCCGAGCTAGTCGCCCAATTTACCTTGGGCTGACTAGCAATCAAAGCTTAGGCGCGCGCGGCCCCAATCTGGCTAACGCCTAAAACATCCAGAACTTTCGCCTCAATTTGGGGCGCATTCATTCCCGCAACTTCATACATTTTGGCAGGAGAGTTTTGGTCGATAAAGGTGTCGGGAAAAACCATTGCGCGGATTTTCAGGCCTTTGTCAAACGCGCCATCATCCGCTAGGAATTGCATCACATGGCTGGAAAACCCGCCGATGCTGCCCTCCTCAACCGTGATCAACGCCTCGTGGTTGGCGGCAAGCTGGCGAATTAGGTCCTGATCCAGCGGCTTGGCAAACCGTGCATCTGCGATAGTTGGCTTTATGCCTAGACGGGCGAGCGATTCCGAGGCTTTCAAACATTCCTGCAACCGGGTGCCAAAGGATAGAATGGCAACACGGCTACCCTCTTGGATAATCCGGCCTTTGCCAATTTCAAGTGGCACACCCAGTTCTGGCAAATTCACGCCAACACCCTCGCCGCGCGGAAAGCGGAATGCCGATGGGCGATCGTCTATTGCGGCAGCGGTGGCAACCATGTGAACCAGCTCCGCCTCATCTGCAGCGGCCATCACCACAAAATCCGGCAGGTTCGCCAAGAATCCAATGTCAAAACTGCCCGCATGGGTGGCCCCATCCGCCCCGACCAAACCCGCACGATCAATTGCGAACCGAACTGGCAGGCGTTGCACCGCAACATCGTGAACCACTTGGTCATAGCCCCGTTGCAGAAATGTAGAATACATCGTGCAAAACGGTTTCATTCCACCGGCTGCAAGAGCCGCGCAAAAAGTGACGCCATGTTGTTCCGCAATACCCACATCAAAACAGCGATTCGGAAACCGTTCCGCAAATAGGTTCAGCCCGGTTCCATCCGGCATAGCCGCCGTGACCGCTACTATCTTGTCGTCTTTCTCCGCCTGCTTAATCAGACTATCGGCAAAAACTTTGGTATAGCTTGGCGCATTCGATACCGCCTTGTGTTGCTTGCCACTGACAACATCAAATCTGGCAACCCCATGGTAACGGTCACTTGATGCCTCGGCTGGCGCATAGCCTTTGCCCTTTTTCGTCAGCACATGTATCAACATCGGCCCAGTGGCGCGTTGTTTTACCGTGCGCAGCACATTTAACAATTGTTCCATATCGTGACCATCAATCGGCCCAACATAGGAAAACCCAAGCTGCTCAAACAAGGTGCCGCCCACGGTCATGTGTTTGACCATATCCTTGGCCCGTTTTGCCCCGTCGCGAAACGGCGGCGGCAACAGGGAAATCGCGCTTTTGGCGGCGGATTTCAGATCTTGAAAGGGTTCTTCCGCATAAAGGCGCGACAGGTAGGAAGACATCGCCCCAACGGGTGGGGCTATCGACATCTCATTATCATTCAGAATAACATACAGCCGTTTTTTCAAATGACCGGCGTTGTTCATCGCCTCATAGGCCATGCCTGCCGACATGGCCCCATCGCCAATCACCGCAATGGAATCGCCCAAGCCGTGTTCCGGCGCGCCGCCCAAATCACGGGCCACAGCAAAGCCGAGTGCTGCGGAAATCGAGGTGGAACTGTGGCCCGCGCCAAACGGATCAAAGCCGCTCTCGGTACGTTTGGTAAAGCCCGACAACCCCTTGGGCTGGCGTAAGGTGCGGATACGGTCGCGCCGGCCAGTCAGGATTTTATGGGGGTAGCATTGGTGGCCAACATCCCAGATCAGGCGGTCCTTTGGCGTGTCAAACACCGCATGAATGGCCGTGGTCAATTCCACCACCCCCAACCCGGCACCCAGATGCCCGCCGGTTTCCGATACCGCAGAAATGGTTTCCGCGCGCAACTCATCCGCCAATTGGCGCAGTTGTGCATCGGAAAACCGTTTCAGGTCTTCCGGCATATTCACCTGATCCAGCAGGGGCGTATGGGGGCGATTGTCTGTCATTATCTCAGCCTATCACATTTTCCGCGCGACAATAAAGCGAGCAACTTGGCGCAGCGCATCGCCGCGCGAACCATAAGGAGAGAGGATTTCGCAAGCCTCCTCAACCAGTATATTGGCACGCATCTTGGCCGCGTCCAGACCCAACAAAGAAACAAATGTCGCTTTACCTGCCTCGGCGTCCTTTTGCAGACGTTTGCCAGCGGCGGCCGGGTCGCCCTCCACGTCCAAAACATCATCCTGTATCTGAAACGCCAGCCCGATGGCATTGGCATAACGCCCCAAAACGCCGGTATCCTGCCCCGCCAGAATCGCACCGGCCTCAGCGGACCAACGGATCAACGCGCCTGTTTTATTGGCCTGCAACTCGGTAATTTCTGCGAGCGTCAGACCACGCGCAGAAGTTTCCGCTGCGATGTCTTGCGCTTGGCCCAGAACCATTCCTTGCCCCCCGGCAGCAGCAGCAAGAGTCGCAACTAGTTTGCACCGTATCGCCGCATTATCCGAGGTCGCCGGATCAGCCAACACTTCAAAGGCAAAAGCTTGCAACGCATCGCCAACCAGAACCCCCGCAGCTTCGTCCCATTTCACATGCACAGTGGGTTTGCCCCGGCGCAGTTCGTCATCGTCCATACAGGGTAAATCATCATGTACCAGCGAGTAGGCATGTACCGCCTCGATCGCCGCGGCCGCCCGCAAGGCTTGTGCTGGATTAACATCGAACAACGTCGCTGATTCCAAAACTAAAAACGCCCGCAACCGTTTGCCGCCATTCATCGCGGCGTAACGCATCGGTTCTGCAACCAAACTGTCAGCGAGCTTTGGCAATAACGCATCAAGCGTCCTCTCCACGCGGGCAACGCAGTCAGCCAGTTGTTCTGGGAAAGGGCGGTTCATTTGCTAGCCCTCGACGGGTTTCAGCCCATCCGGCGCACCATCACCGCCCAGCGTTATCAGCGCGACCTTTTCCTCGGCCTGCTTCAGTTTTTCCTCGCAATGCTTTTTCAATGCGGCACCGCGCTCATACAGCTTGATACTGTCATCCAGCGCTACTTGCGAGCTTTCCAATTTGCCCACAACCTGTTCCAGCTCGGCCATTGCCTGCTCATAGGTCATCTTGTTAACGGGGGTGTTGCTCATTGTCATTGCTCCATCAAAACTGTGACGTGGGCGGCGGTTGAGGCCGCCAAGGCCTGCAGATCATATCCGCCCTCTAAAGTCGAGACCACACGGCCCCCGCAGTGCAAATTGGCGAATTCACACAGGGCGCGGGTGGCCCAGGCGAAATCTGCCTCGGTGAAATCCAGATTGGCCAACGGGTCGGCCGTATGGGCGTCAAAACCCGCCGAAATCAGGATAAGTTCCGGCGCATGGCGTTCCAGTGCGGGCAGGATTTCATCCTCAAATGCGGCGCGCAGGTCACTGCCATCGGCATAAGGTTTCAACGGCACATTCAAAATGTTATTGTGGGCACCCGTTTCATGGGCGGCACCGGACCCCGGGTACAGCGGCATTTGGTGGGTAGAGCAGAACAGAATGCGTTCATCCTGCCAAACGAGGTCTTGAGTGCCATTGCCGTGATGCACATCAAAATCCACAATCGCCACCCGCGACAACCCGTGGTTTTCCAGCGCATGTTTGGCGGCGATCACCACATTGCCAAACAGGCAAAACCCCATCGGCGTGGCCTTTTCTGCGTGATGGCCGGGGGGGCGCATGGCGCAAAAAGCGTTTGTGGCCGCGCCGGATATAACCATATCCACCGCTTTGATATTACCGCCAACCCCGCGATAGGCCGCGCGCAGGGAACCCGTAGACATATGTGTATCCGCATCGAGCGCGCATGTACCATGGCGCGGCGCGGCAGCTTTGATCGCCGAAAGATGCTCGGACGGGTGGGCCAACAGGATGTGGTCCTCCTCAGCCATTGGCGCATCGACACGCAGCAAGGCATCGTATTGCGGTGCAGACAGGGTGTGCAAAATGCTCTCCAACCGTGCGACCTGCTCAGGATGCCCCGCTGGATTGATGTGATTGAGGCAATCGGGGTGGGTGATGAATGCTGTTGTCATGGGGGTAAAATATGGCAGCTTGGTACAAACAACAAGTCGCCAGCTGTGCATTCTTTCAGTATTTTTTCAGCAGATAGGGAAGTCGCAGGCCACTTTTCATCAAATTTTATGGGTATGCTACCTATGGCTTGTTAGGCGTTTCTATAACCGCCCGCATTGGCAAATGGTCGCTGCGCCGATCTGTGAACCATGGGAGTTCTGGAAATACGTCGCAGGTCCGGGTTTTAATCGCGTCTGACGTGAAAATATAATCAAGGTGGTAAGGCCTTACACTGGAGTATGTGAGAAAGTGCGTGGGGCGGGTTTCCTCGCCGAATCCCTCCATCATCATTTGATGATACGCACTCACCATCTTATGTTTGCGCATAATCTTGAGAGTGTCGGAAAACAGGCCTAGCCGTCGCTTTTTGTCAAAAATCTTATTCTGGTTCAAATCCCCCAGCACAATTTTATACGGTGCCTTTGAAGCCCGAAAAAATGCCCGAAACGCTCGGTGGCTGGGACGCACATAATCTTCGACCGGCTTCACCCATGCGCTGAGAATATCCACATCACCAAAGGGCAAACGGGCGGTCACCGCCAGATAGCACTGATCCGATTTGCGCAGGCGCATCGGCAGAATGTCGATCGGCGCTGCCAGATTGCTGAAAACTGCCAGCCCACGCGCGGTATTTGACGGTTGAAAAAAAGCGTGCCGATAGAATGGCACGGCCTTCTCAAATGCCTTTTGCCGCACTTCCTGAACCGTTATGAAATCGGCCTTCAAATCACCCAGCCAAGGGATTTTATGGGCAAACCCGTCGGCGCAATTCCATGTGGCGACCGAGAACGTCAATCCGGTGCCAGCATATACCCCGCGCCGCGCACAGTTTGCAGATAGCGCGGTGATTTCGGATCGGCCTCTAGCTTACGGCGCAGTCGGGTGATCTGCACATCAACCGCGCGTTCCTGTGCCTTGCCATCATCGCGCCCCAAATCGGCCACCAGCTTGGCACGGCTAACAGGTTCATGTGGTTGGCTTGAAAATATCCGCATCAAGGCGCTCTCGGTTGCGGTCAGGCGCACAATGTCGGCGCCGTTCCACAATTCGCCCCGCGTCACATCATAACGCACCTCGCCCATAAGCATCGTCTTGGGTGGTTCTTCTTTGGGGGTTTCTTTTGGCACACGGCGTAGGATCGCGTTAATTCTCAGCAGCAGTTCCTTAGGCTCAAAAGGCTTGGACAGGTAATCATCGGCGCCGGCCTCCAACCCCATTATCCGTTCCGATGCCTCGCCCTTAGCTGTTAACAACAGAATTGGTGTGTTCAAAACCTCGCGCAGACTGCGGGTCAGCGTCAAGCCATCCTCGCCGGGCATCATCACGTCCAGCACAATCAGATCAAATTCCAAACCCTCCAACAAACGCCGCGCATGGGCCGCATCGCGGGCCGCCGTTACCCAATATCCGTTTCGGCTGAGAAATTTTTGCAATAAGACGCGGATGCGTTCATCGTCATCGACGATCATGATATGGGCGTCTAAAACCTCGCTCGACATGGCTGCTAATCCCTCTTTGGCGTATTTACGTGGCGGCGCATATTCGGGTCCATGATATTCTCCATCACGGTACGAAAGCCCTGAACTGCGTCCGGCCCCGCTGCTTTATACGCTTTGCGCATGCGTTTACGTTGTGTTTCCGACAACTCAGATTCTAGCGCTATGCCTTCCTCTGTCAAATACAGATGCCTCTCGCGCCGGTCGCGCTCCCCTACGCGGCTCTCAACCAATCCATCGTCAATCAATTGCCGCAAAACGCGGTTCAACGACTGTTTAGTCACGCCAAGTATATCCAACAGGTTGTTCACCGTTGTCCCTTGCTGACGATGCACAAAGTGGATGGCACGGTGATGCGCCCGCCCGTAAGTGTGATTATCGAGGATTTTGTCCGGGTCCGAGGTAAAGCCGCGATAGGCAAAGAACATCAGTTCAATTCCTTGCAACAACTGGTCATCAGTCAAGAAAAGCAGGCTCTCGCCCATTGGGGGTCTACGGTCTTGCATTGAATTATTTCATCCCATCACGATTTTACGGCCCTAAAAGTAATTTACGTCAGTCTTGTTGACTTTCCAAGAATCAAATGCTAGCAAAATTCAGGTTTGGCGTAATATCGTTTCTTTTTTGCGGCGATTTGCGCAACTTTGTTAAATATTGCCATTTATGGCGCTTAAAAGGATGAAAGAAAATGAGCGGCGGATATGATGATCGTGACGGCAAAATCTGGATGGACGGCCAGTTGGTCGATTGGCGCGCGGCCAATGTGCACATCCTGTCCCATGCCATGCATTATGCCTCGGCGGTGTTTGAAGGCGAGCGCTGTTACAATGGCAAAATCTTCAAAAGCCGTCAACATTCAGAGCGGCTGTTGAATTCCGGCAATCTGATCGACATGCCGATTCCCTACACCGTAGACGAAATCGAAGCCGCCAAGATTGCTGTTTTACAAGCTAACAATTTAACCGACGCCTATGTACGCGTTGTTGCTTGGCGTGGAGCCGGCGAAGATATGGGCGTAGCATCTGAACGCAATCCCGTGCGTATGGCAGTGGCGGCTTGGGAATGGGGTGCCTACTATGGTGACGCGAAATTCAAAGGTGCCAAGCTGGACATTTCCAAATGGAAGCGCCCGTCGCCGGAAACCATCCCGTGCGAGGCAAAGGCGGCCGGCCTGTATATGATCTGTACCATGTCCAAACACGCGGCCGAGGCCAAAGGCTGTTCTGACGCCATGATGTTCGATTACCGCGGCTACGTGGCCGAGGCGACGGGTGCGAATATGTTCTTCGTCAAGGACGGCACCGTGCACACCCCCAAGCCGGATTGTTTTCTCAACGGGCTGACTCGCCAAACAGTCATCAGCCATTTGCGCGACTTGCAGATCGAAGTTGTTGAACGTCACATCATGCCGGAAGAGCTGGAAGGCTTTGAACAATGCTGGCTGACAGGCACTGCCGCAGAAGTGACCCCTGTGGGCCAAATCGGCGACTATAACTTTGAGGTTGGTGCGTTGGCACGTAAGGTTTCTGAAGATTATGAGAAGTTGGTGAGGGTTTAATCGTAGGGTGGGTGCCAACCCACCACTCACAGGCGGTGGGTTGGCACCCACCCTACCTTTAATCCTCTTGAGAGCGCCGTTTTGTAATGGTATGTTAGCGAATCTCAGCGCCCGAGATTGTGCGGCGCGTTTATTAGGAGGACACGGTTCTGACCGAACGTGTTGAGGCCGATAAGGCCGCGCCAGACAGTAATATTCCGAGCATGTCTTTGCTCGATCTGGTGTTGAATTCACTTGAAACTAACAAAGCCGAAGACATCGTGACCCTTGACCTCAAGGGCCGGTCCTCTGTGGCCGATCACATGGTTGTGGCATCCGGGCGCTCTTCGCGGCAGGTGGTTTCATTAGCAGAAAAAATTGCTGAACAGGTGCGCGAAGCAACTGGCGAGCTGAGCAAAATCGAAGGTAAAGCCAACGGTGACTGGGTATTGGTCGATTGTGGCCATGTGATTGTTCATCTGTTTCGTCCCGAAGTGCGCGAATTTTATCAGCTTGAAAAACTGTGGCAACCAGTAGCCGAGGGCGAGGAAGAAGCCTAAGTGCGCATTCACCTCTGTGTTGTTGGCCGCCTGCGCCGCGGGCCAGAGCTGTCGTTGATCGACGACTATCTGGGCCGTTTTGACAAGACTGGCCGCAACATGGGGCTTGGCCCTGCCAATATCATCGAGGTTGAGGATAAAAAGGGCGGTGGCATGGCGGCGGAGGCTGAACTGCTGCGCCGTGTGATTCCCAAAAATGCGCTGACCATGGTGATGGATGAACGCGGCAAGCTGATCAAATCTCCCGAGTTCGCCCAAAAACTGGGTGGCTGGCGCGATGCTGGCCAACGTGATCTGGCAATTCTGATTGGTGGGGCAGACGGTTTGTCGCCGGAGTTGCGCGCGGGGGCCGATTTCGCCTTATCCTTTGGTAAAATGGTATGGCCTCACATGCTGGCTCGCGTCATGTTGTGCGAGCAGCTGTACCGCGCTGCGTCAATTCTTGCCGGAAGCCCCTATCATCGGGCATAATTCTTGCCCTCGGGCTGCGAAATGACTATGTGCCTAACCAACACTCCTATTTGCAAAGTGAGCCGAGCATGACCCCGCTAAAACCCGTCGTTCTGTGCATTCTGGATGGTTGGGGGCAAAGCCCGACGGTTAAAGGTAACGCGGTAGTGCAGGCACATACGCCAAATTTTGATCACATCATGGCCGAATACCCCAGTGCAACTCTTGTCACTTATGGCCCAGATGTGGGTCTGCCGGTTGGGCAGATGGGCAACTCTGAAGTCGGGCACATGAACATTGGCGCGGGCCGTGTCGTCGAGATGGACTTACGTCGCATCGACAACGCGATCGAACAAGATGAGTTTGCCAGCCAGCCCGGCATTCAGCGCTTCATTGGCAAGATGCAGGCCTCCGGCGGCACGGCTCATTTGCTGGGGGTTCTGTCTGACGGCGGCGTTCATTCGCATGTGGCGCATATGATTGCCACCGCTGTTACCCTGACAGATCAAGGTATTCCGGTCACAATCCACGCCTTTACCGACGGGCGCGATGTGGCCCCGAAATCGGCGCAAACCTATCTGACACAATTACAAAAGGCGCTGCCAAAAGGCGCAACAATTGCAACCGTATCCGGGCGCTATTACACCATGGATCGCGACAACCGCTGGGAGCGCGTGGAACTGGGGTATCAAGCCTTGGTTAACGCCATGGGCGTTCAGGCAATCGCCCCCGCACTGGCCATCGATTCCTCCTATGTAAACGGCCTGACAGATGAGTTCATCCTGCCGAGCGTGATTGCAGGATATCAAGGTATGATAGACGGCGACGGCATCTTGTGCCTGCATTTTCGCGCTGATCGGGCGCGTGAAATCCTTGCCGCTCTTGCTGATCCTGATTTCGACAGTTTCACCACGGGCAAACGCCCCGAGTTTGCAATTGTCAGCGGATTTGCCGAATATTCCACCCGCCATAACACCTATATGGACGCCATTTTTCCGGATCAAGAAATCGTCAATCCGCTGGGTGAATGGGTTGCCAAGCAAGGGCGAACACAGTTCCGCATTGCAGAGACCGAAAAATACCCGCATGTCACTTTCTTTTTTAACGGCGGGATAGAGGAGCCGAGCATTGGCGAAGACCGCTATTTGGCGGCCAGCCCCAAGGTTGCCACCTATGATATGCAACCAGAAATGTCGGCCCCCGAGGTTACCGAACACCTGCTACAAGCGATTGCGAGTGGCGACTACGACCTGATTATCGTCAACTTTGCCAATCCCGATATGGTCGGACACACAGGCGATCTGGCGGCTGCCAAAATTGCCTGCGAGACAGTTGACCAAGGGCTGGGAAAAGTCAT
Source organism: Alphaproteobacteria bacterium (assembly GCA_024280735.1). Classification (GTDB taxonomy): domain Bacteria; phylum Pseudomonadota; class Alphaproteobacteria; order Rhodobacterales; family Rhodobacteraceae; genus Amylibacter. Next base: position 52,029 of record JAJRPO010000025.1, read on the forward strand.
TGATGCGCTCAATTCCGTTGGCGGCGCGATGATTGTCACCGCAGACCACGGCAATTGCGAAACCATGATCGATCCCGTCACTGGCGGGCCACATACTGCCCATACTACCAACCCCGTGCCTGTGGCCTTGATTAACGGACCAAAAGACGCGAAACTACGCACTAATGGGCGGTTGGCTGATTTGGCTCCTACATTGTTGGGGCTGATGGGGTTGGATCTGCCGCCCGAAATGTCTGGCAAAAGTCTGATTGAGGCATGAGAGCAAGAAATTCGCCAATAAGTTGGATCGCAGCAGCGGTTCTGTTTCCTGTGCTGGCATCGGCGCAAGTCAGCCCAGTGTTTGAGGCACAGATGGCCTCGGCTGCGCTCGAAGATGCGGCCAAAACACTGCGAGATGCAGAATCTAAAAAAGATCGTGTTGCCGCGCTTTCGCAAACCATACGCGCCTATGAATCTGGCTTGGCGGCCATGCGCGACGGCATTCGATCCGCCACATTGCGTGAACGGGTGCTGCACTTGGAGTTTGAACAACGACGCGACCAACTCAGCCGCCTATTGGGAATTTTGCAAACACTAGAACGCGCCTCCACGCCGATGCTTTTGATCCATCCGACGGGGCCGGTTGGCACCGCCCGTTCCGGTATGATTATGTCAGAAGTGACGCCCTCTCTGCAACGTCAGGCCGAAGAATTACGCAACCAACTAGAAGAGCTTGACGCCCTGAAGGAATTGCAAACCAAGGCGGAAACCGACCTGCGTCTTGGTCTGGCTGGCGTACAAGAATCCCGCGTCGCACTGGCGCAAGCAGTTAGTGATCGTACCGACCTGCCCCGCCGCTTTGCCGATGATCCGGTGCGCACGCAAATCCTTGCTGACAGCGCCACATCGTTGACCGTTTTCGCCAGCTCGATTAAAGCCTTACCCGCCGAAACCAAAGGCGCGGATCAGAAACCATTTAAAGAGCTGAAGGGTGTGTTACCCCTGCCGGTTTCTGGTGCAGTGCTACGCCACTTTATGGAAACTGACGCAGCGGGCCTCGAGCGGCCCGGCATGTTGATTTCGGCCCGTCCACTATCCTTGGTGTCCGCCCCATCCGATGCGACAGTGCGTTACTCTGGGCCATTTCTAGATTACGGAAACGTGATCATTCTAGAGCCGGATACGGGTTATCTGTTGATATTCGCGGGGCTAGATCAGGTCTATGTTGAACTGGGCCAGATTGTTAACAGCGGCGAGGCGGTTGGCCTTTTGGGTGGAAAACAACAGGGAACACAAGAATTTTTGATCGAAAGCTCAGAAGGTGGTGGCGCAATTGCGCAAGAAACGCTCTATATAGAGTTCAGGGAGAAGGGTGAGCCAATAGACCCAGAGGCTTGGTTCGCCCTTAGCGACAGTTAGGATTAAAGGCATGAAAAAACTCGTAGCGGCTGCAATTGGCGGCACAATGGTTGGGCTGGTGATGACAGCACAACTGACCGGACCGTTGATCGCCCAAGAGGCGGAGCGGACCAAATCAACCTACGAACAGCTTGATCTGTTTGGCGATATTTTTGAACGCATCCGCGCCACTTATGTCGAAGACGTGGATGAACAAAAGCTGATCCGCGCGGCGATCAAAGGCATGCTAACCTCGCTTGACCCCCATTCCAGTTATTTGCCCCCCGAAGATTTTGATGCGATGCAGGTACAAACCCGCGGCCAATTTGGCGGCCTTGGGATCGAAGTAACCCAAGAAAACGGCTTTGTAAAAGTTGTGTCCCCGATTGATGATACACCTGCTGATTTGGCGGGTGTCGAGGCTGGGGATTTTATAACCAAAGTGGATGGCGAATCTACTTTGGGCATGAGCCTGGATGATGCCGTTGTTTTGATGCGCGGCCCTATCGGTTCTGAAATTGTCATTACAATTGTACGCGAAGGCAGTGAAGAGCCGTTCGATGTGACAATCGTTCGTGACACCATCAAAGTCAAAGCAACCCGCGCGCGCCTTGAAGGCGAAACAGTGGTTCTGCGGATCACCTCTTTCTCTGACCAGACCTATGTAAACCTCGAAACCGAGTTGAACAAAAAGGTCGAAGAGGCGGGAGGTATGGACAAGGTGAATGGTTTTGTCATCGACTTGCGGAACAATCCGGGTGGTCTGCTTAATCAGGCAATATTGGTGTCTGATGCGTTTTTGGAAAAAGGCGAGATCGTTTCGACCCGAGGCAGAAACAGCCGTGACAGCGACCGGATCAACGCCACCCCAGGCGATTTGGCAAAAGGTAAGCCCGTAATTGTGTTGATCAACGGTGGTTCAGCGTCAGCATCAGAGATTGTGGCCGGAGCATTGCAGGATCATCATCGCGCCGTTGTGGTTGGCACCCGCAGCTTTGGCAAAGGTTCCGTACAAACGATTATGCCACTGCAAGGGGATGGTGCAATGCGCCTGACAACCGCGCGCTATTACACGCCCTCGGGACGTTCGATTCAAAAATTAGGCGTTGCACCGGATATTATTGTTGAATTTCGCCGACCAAAAGGAGACGGCGAGGAAGAAGATATCGTCAAGAATCAGCGATTTGAAGCGGATTTGAGGGGATCTATCAGCAATGATAGCCTGACAGAGGATGAGAAAAAACAGCTGGAAGATGAGCGCAAGACTCAGGAAGAAGCAGCTAAACTGCGGAATCGCGATTCCCAACTCGCTTATGCCCTTGATATGTTGACCGGCCTTGCGGTTTTAAACGGTAATAACTGATCCCTCCCAAAAGGGCTGTCTTTGTAATTGAGGGCAGCCCAAGACAGGCAAACCAATGACACCAGAAGAAATTCACGCGCTACCGTATCGCCCCTGTGTAGGGCTAATGGTATGTAATCCATCAGGTGGCATTTTTGCCGGCCAACGCATCGACAGCACTTATGATGCTTGGCAAATGCCACAGGGTGGTGTTGAAAAGGGCGAAGACCCACGGGGCGCGGCACTGCGTGAGTTGGAGGAAGAGACTGGAATTCCACCAACAGCCGTGGATATTATGGCCGAAACAGCGGACTGGTTTCCCTATGACCTACCACACCACTTGGTACCCAAATTGTGGAAAGGGCGCTATCGCGGACAAAAACAACGGTGGTTCCTGCTTCGGTTTACTGGCGATGACGGTTTGATAAATATTGCAACCAAACACCCTGAATTTAGTCGTTGGCGCTGGCTGCAGCCAGATGAATTATTGGCCAAAATAGTACCTTTCAAAAGGGATACTTACAGGCAGGTAATTCAAGAATTTCAATCCAAAGTGGGTTGAAAATTGGCAGCGACTACTTAACCTGTTCAGGTGTTATTGCGTAAACCCACTACAACTCGGCGGCAGCGGCGGCTCTAAAACAGTGCAGAGTAGGGATTTTATCCGTTCCGACCTTTGGCTATTTGCAATTCTGTCAGGCGGAGTTCCCTGTAGAAAAGTGGAATCACCAGAGGAAAATCCAGTAGAAAACCGCTGCAAGACTGGTTTTTGACTGAAGCCAGTCGTGGACAGAACAGACAATAGCGAGGGATTGATATTTGCTGGCTCATCCGGCTGTCGCCGCTTTGCTACAAAACCAACAGAACGCGGAGCCAACTGAAAAGTCGAAAGCAGCGATGATTCTGTCCAAGGAACTTGTTGCCCTTGTGTGTTCACGACAACATCTCGCCTAACACGTTTGAGCATTAACTCTACATCAATGCCCGGGGTCTCAAGATGATCCAACAAAGCGCCCGTGAAAGGGCTGTGTGCGCCCCCCCCATCATAGGCGATATGACCCGGGGTGGTAGCGAAACTGATCAGGGTTCCTATCCTCGCCTTAGCACGGAGATCTTGCCCGCTATCAAACAGGCGATCTATACCAATGCCCCCTGATTGTAAGGGGTTGTCACGGCAAGCATCGATGAATACCAGGCTGCTGCGCAGGTTAGAACCAAGGCCGTCCAAAACCTGTTCCAGATCAATGGCTTCGTTCAAGTTATAAATATCTGACTTGCCAAAATCTGTAGGGAACAAGTAGCTACGCCCTCCCAATGTCGCCCCGTGACCAGCGAAATAAAGGAGTGTAGTGTCTGCGTCCGCGGCTCTAGATTTGAAAAACCGGATGGCTTTACGGAATTTTTCCTGATCCAGCTCTGTGGTTAAAAACACGGTATAACCCAAGGCTGAAAGGCTTTGGCTGATTGCCTCGGCATCGCGCACGGGATTGTTAAGTACGGGCAACGAGTCATATCCCCCGTTCCCAATAACCAGTGCAATCCGTTTTTCTTGGGCAACAACACCCGATGCCAAAAAGAAACCGCAGGCAATTGCCACGCAGACTACCCGTGCTGTTTTGAAATACATATCCATTGCGCTCAACACCCGTCAACAGCCTCTTTTGTGGCAAACTCAACGCGCCGATTGAGGGAATCATCTCCCTTAACATCGGAGAGAGGCCGCGTTTCCCCCGCAGCCTCTGTTTCAATTCGGCTGGATGGGATGCCGCGCTTTTGTTTGAGATAACGAGCAACAGAATTGGCGCGGCTGTCGGACAGTTTCAAATTGTAATTCGCATCCCCAACCGTATCTGTGTGGCCAATTATCTTGATACACGATGTTGCCATCGCCTGAACCTTCAAGACATCCGACAACCGATTTAAATGCGCCTGAAACTGCGGTTCCAACGATGCAGAATCAAAGGCGAATTGCACGAAATATCCGTCTTTGGATTCAGCCGCCGCGCGCGAACCTTTGCTTGGCGATACATCATTTCTGACAGCGGTATTCGGCGGTGCAGCTGCAATCCTGACGGTGGGGGCAATCGGGCGTTGCAATATAGACTGAACCGAACCAGCCAAGGGCAGCGTGGTTGTGTCCTCAAGGGCATCATTAAGCTTGAGCACAATACCGCGCCCGACCCCATTGGCGATCACCAAACAATTACCACTTGTCTCCGGCGAGAGCGCCAAATGGATAGCGCAATTGTCAGCGTTCAAGGGTAGCTCGATACTCGACTGACCAAATGCAGGCATCGCCACCATACCCGCAAGCACCGCGCAAAGGGTCCATTTACTCGTTAACTGCATGTTCAATACCTCCATTTCCGACAGGTTAGACCCAGAACCTGAACATATCGTTATCCCCGTCTGCAAATTTATTTTTGCTGGCAACTGTTTGGTAGGGAAATTGTGAAATGACGGGGGGACATAACGAAAAAGGCACCAAATGAGCAGTAATCCTTCAAGTGGAAACACATCCGGGCGTATGATTTGGCTCGACAGCTTACGTCTTATAGCGGGCCTATCTATCGTGGGCTTACATGCTTCCTCTGACGTAAACGGGCAGCCATTTCCAGATTTTGAAACGACACAGCGTATTTTTCCTGTTTTATTCCGCGCAGTTATCTATATCGCACGGACAGAGCTATTCCTGTTGATCTCGCTGTTCCTGCTTTGCTTGTCTCTGGATCGGCGTCCTCGCAGCTATGCCGAAACGATTCGGGAACAGGCGCGGCGGCTGTTGATCCCATTTCTATTTTGGACAGTATTTTATGCATTTTTTCGATTAATCAAGGCTAAGACATTTGGTTATGATGCAGCAATTTGGGCTGAATTGGCGACTTTGTGGCACTGGGGGCGTTATCTCCTGCTCGGCAGTGTCCAATATCACATGCATTTCCTCCCAACGCTTTTCGGGCTGATTCTCATCTATCCACTGTACCAATTTGCAACGCGTAATCCATGGCTCGGGCTAATTGTATTCCTCTGCCTGTTTGTAAAACGAGAGGCCGATGTCTGGATGTGGGCGAACCTGCAGTCTATGGACGGATTCCCTTATCTGGTGCGTGGCATTAAGATTCTGACTTACGCAGGCTATGGTATGGTTGCCGGCAGTTTTGTCGGTCTGGCCAAGCAGGGAATGGACAGCAAGCGGTTGAATGATTGGCTTTTCTTCGCGCTCACCACCGGCGTTCTACTGTTTGGAATAAAGTTGATTTATTCCTATAAAGTTATCTACAGCGGCAATTGGCAATATAATTACACGCCCGCTTTTTGGGCAGATTTTCTGATGCCCGTTGTTCTATTTTTGGCCTGTATGGCAGCAGCACTTCGTCGCTGGCCACAAGTAATTTCTCGGCTGGCACCCTACAGTTTCGGCATTTATCTGGTTCATCCAGTATTCCTTGACGCCCTAGAAATTTGGCTATGGCAAGGGGATACAAATCCAACTGTTTATGTTTTGACCAAATTCGGGTGCGCCGTACTTGCAACGGGTTTGGCCGTTTGGACTCTGTCGAAGGTCCCGTTTCTTGGCTGGACAGTTGGCCTTGGCCCACTACCAATTCCCAAATTCATCAAACGTCAATCAGTTGATGTTCAAAGTTGAATCTGACGACACACAAACAAATTGGAGAATTCGATGAACCTCGAGACACAGAAATACGGCGATGTCATTATAGTGCGGCTTTGCGAAGGGCGTTTGGATGCCGCACTTTCCGTTCGCTTCAAAGAAGGAATGCGTGAAATTGTGGATGCTGGTGCTACCGATATCGTACTCGACTTAGGCGAAGTGGCTTTTATGGACAGCTCCGGCCTTGGCGCTGTTGTTTCTGTCATGAAACACATCGGACGTGAAAAAACCTTCCGTATTGCCGCATTAACCCCAGCCGTGGACAAGGTTTTTAAACTGACCCGTATGGACAGTGTCTTTAAAATCCTTTCTTCGCCGAACGACGCAATTGACCAGGCTTTGAAAGCAACCGGTTAATGTATCAAGCTGACGCCAGAGCCTTGCCTGCAAAGGAGTGAAAAATTGCAATACTCAACGCAAATAAAGAGTCGGCAGCCCGCAGTCACAAGTGTGGTTGCCGACGTTGAGGGTCAACTCTGCGCTAGTGGCGTCAATCCTGAGCAAACGGGCGAAGTGTGCCTCGTATTGGCGGAAGCATTAAATAACGTTGTTGAACACGCCTATCGATACTCAGAAGACGGGGATATCGAAGTAGATTTGTCATTAATCAATCAAAACCTAACAATTAATATTAGCGACTTTGGGCCGGAGTTTTCAGTGCCAGAACCGCGGCCCGTGTCAGACCCATCAACAAAGGCATTTGAAGATCTGCCAGAAGGGGGGTTTGGCTGGCGCCTGATTCAGATGTTGACTGATGAAGTAAGCGTAAGGCGCGAAAATAACAGAAATCACTTGCAACTAAAAAAACACTTGCATGGCAATACTCCCTAGAAACGATTCAATTTTATGCATGCCGTTCGATGAAGGTCTGCGCAATTATCCAAAAATTCACATTGTACAGATAGCCTTCACAATGATGCTGGCGGTGCTTGCTGCTCAATGGAACAAATGAAGGAATAACAATGCGCAGTGCTGTCAGTAAAACAGGTTTCTATGTGACGGTTGCATTTGTTACTGTTTCCTCCCTTACCGCTGTTGTTTTACTAGGGGGAGCAGTTGGGGAAACAATCCAGGCAAATCAAAAAGTTGCAGCAGAGAAGCTGGCCACAGCGCGTAAAGAAATACAAAATGACAACTTGTCCTTTAAGAAAACTGATTCAGGCGCAAATTCGCCACCAGCCGCCCCATTCCCTGTGACCACTGGTCTGTCCCCTTCAGAGGGTTTCGGAGACAACTTTCAATATGTCAATCTAACCGTGCAAAATGAAGGGATATTACCAAACCTACTTCGCGGAAAATTACCTGTTCAAACCACTTCTACAGAGTTTGGCGAGCAGCAAATAAAACGCCCGCCGCGCTTGTGTGACATGCCTGAAGACTACTTTGAAAAGCTGGCGGAGGCACAAGAAGATCTCTCCCCCGGTTACACCGATAGAAACGGTTATGTACGCCGTTACAAGGCCCGCCGTGGTTTTTTAAATGATCGGGAAATGAAGGCCGCCAACATTGCTTGGGGATACTTTGAAAAATTTACTCAAGAAACTACTGGCCTTGCCAATTCAGTTGGGGCCTACCCTTCCACAACACTTTGGGATACGGCCTCCTACATCAGCGGACTTGTCGCAGCGTATGAATTATGCTTGATCGAGAAACCAGTTTTCGACAAACGGATTCTGCAACTGCTGACAACTTTTCGCACACTCAAGCTTTTCCGTCGCGAACTGCCCAACAAGGTTTATCACACCAAAACCGGAGAACAGGTAGACTACTCCAACAAGCCAGGCGAAATTGGGTATTCCGCCTTGGATATTGGTCGCTTTCTGGTTTGGATGCGCATTTGTCGGAACCGTTATCCCTACCTCGCAAATACAATTGATAATCTATTGTTAAAATGGGATTTTTCGCGTGTTCTGGACAAGGAAGGCATTTTGTACGGTGCCTCTGTAGACAAGAAAACAAAAGAAACCAAATATGTCCAAGAAGGTCGTTTGGGTTATGAAGAATACGCCGCGAAAGGGTTTGCCCTTTGGGGATTCAAAACCGCCTTCGCCCATCGCGCAGAACCCTATCTTACCACAAATATTTTTGGTGTTCGTGTTCCTTATGACGGCCGCGATCCGCGTGTTTTTCATTCGCAGAACTATGTTGTTACAGAAAGCTACCTTTTGGATGGATTGGAGCTGAACTGGGACTTGCCGCATGACGACAGCTCTAGTGACCTCGTACACACAGATGGCTGGCGCGCGGAATTTGCCGATCGTATTTATCAGGTGCAACACAATCGGTTTGAACGAGAAGGTTACATGACGGCCCGTTCAGAACACAACGTAAAAGGCCCTCCTTATTTCACGTACGATACAATCTTTTCCGATGGCTACCCATGGAACACCGTGACCCCGCGCGGCGATTACTCGCCGGACCATGCCGCAGTCGCCACTAAGGCCGCCTTTGGCCTGTGGGCGCTATGGGACAGCTATTACACTGATATTCTTTACGACGCCGTAATCGAACTATTCGATCCGGAGCGTGGTTTCTTTGAGGGGCTGTATGAAACCGGTGGTGGCCACATTAAAATTCAAACAGCCAATAACAATGGTATTCTCTTAGCCTCCCTGCTGCATAAAGTTCAGGGCCGTATTCTGACCCCTGGCCGGGGCGGCTCGGAGGTTTGGTACACCCGTTTTCGAGATCGAGATATTCGCATCAAAAGGCAGCTTCCTGATCCACCTCAAAGGGCAGACTGGTTGCCTGCCTATCGACATCCCGCACAATTGGAGGAAACTCAATGACCCTTACTAGATGTAAAATCGCGGGTGTTCTTACAGCCCTTTTGTTACCAATGACGCAGCCAGTAAAGGCTCAAACCAGCGGCCAGACTGGGTTTGAGCAATCCACAGCCATTTTGGATACTGCGGTTCTCTTTGCGATCGGCGCACAAGAGGCAGATCAAGCATTACGCGGATCATTTGGTTGGCCTACCTTTCAGGAAGGTTTTGTTGAAGGCGTGTATTTTCGATTTGATCCTGATGGTTATGCAAGGTTCAGCCCTAGCCCAAGGTTGGATGAAGACGTGTTTGAGGTGATTTGCGCCCAGGCCAGCACTGCTTGTATAGCTAAAAAAGGCATTCTGGAGATTGGACTAACACCCGCTGGACAGACCCAAATCAGACTAAACGGCATCACTCCTGACGACAGTTTCTACGTGTCCGATCGAAAATCAGAACTTCCCTTACCCCCCAGCGTTCTTGAGCCACTGGCCCCCCGTCTGGAAGCGCTACTTTCCGGCGGTGGAGAATTGATTATCAAACGAGAAGTGGAAGTGGTGCAATCTGTCTCCTTGGCCGGGTTTTCCGCAGTTGCAACCTATCTACGATGGGTCGCGCAACGCCAATCGCCACGGGTTTTCCCCAGAGGGTGGCCTGTTCCTGCACAGTCCCAAAATCAAACATTCTCCGGTTTGACACAGCCTAATCAATGGGAATCACCGAGCGCGGGACCGCAAACCGTAGAGACAACCTGGCATATCCAACAAAAACTTCGAAAGAATGGAAATTTGGCTCTAGATGCACGCGCAAGAGAGCAGAGCCCATCAAATCAACAGCTTGGCACAGCAAACAATCAAGTTGGGGAGTTACAGCAGCAGATATTTCAACTGCAAAACAACTTACTGCAAATGCAGCAAGGCGCTGGAAACAACCGGTTTACAAACACCTCATCGTCAGGTCTCTCCACATCCAGGTATCAGGCTGAGGATTTGCAAGAATATGGCCAGGCTTTTGCTCAACAGGCCCAGGGGCGGAGTTTGCCGGCCTCCCCTGGCGGTTTAGGTGTAGGAGGGGATTCGTTATCCGCGGAACGCCCTAATACTCGGGCAGCTTCCGCCATAAATCAGTTTACTTTCCCACAAGCTCAGCAACCACGGAAAGAATGGTCCGCCTCGCCGCAAGCGGATCAAACGCACCTGGTCCGGCGCATTGAATCACTTGAAACGTCTCTACTGGAACTCCGTCGCGACCTATCGTTACAAGTTTTCGAGTTACGTGAAGAACTTTTCACGCGCACCAGAACTCAAGCTCAAGCAGTTTTCCCCGCGATAGAACGACCAAAAACCCCCATAGGCCCCATACCTTTAAGAACGACCCAAAGTCGGCAACAACAAACGTCGGCAACAGTTCTTGAGGAACTAGAAAAAACGTTAATGGCGAGGTTAAACGCCCAGAACCAACTTCCGGAACTCCAGCAACCCGCCGCAACACTTCCAATTGATAATGCGGCGGTGAACCGCCAGCTGATCGAAGAGATCATCAACGAGCTTGGGGGCGAAACAGGTTTACGGGGACCAACTACTTCAAGCATCGAGTCAATTCCGGCGGAGCCAGCGGAAACTTCTAGCGATTTTGTGACCTTGAACGATTATATCAACCAGGTCTTGCGGACAGAAGGGCAGCAGACACCTGCACCTGGCCGATAAACAGCACAATTGGGTAAAACGGCGGCTACGCCAATCAGATGTCGAAATGTCGGCAACCGGTTTGAACGAACAGGACGCAGTAAGATGAAAAACACGCAAAACGCGCCGGCGACCCACCACAGCGCCGCAAACTCTGCAACATTGCAAACATCCGTGGCTGAACGTTATGCTGATGCCCCCCCCTATTGGGTTCGTGTCGTGTCAGGTTTTTTGGGTTTCTTTTCCAGCCTGTTAGCACTTGGGATTCCCGCAATTGTCCTACTATTGGTAGATCGCTCTATTAGCGCGGGCAATACGGCATCACTTCCCGCCCTATTGGCGCTTGGATTTGGAACTGTACTTTCCGTGTGTCTGATCGACCTCATGCGGATGAAAGCGCTTGAAAACTACTTCTCAAATGTACGCGGATTGGTCTTGGGTCAAGATGCAGTCTTTGCGTCGTTTTGGGCCTTTGCCATCTTGTTCATTCATCCCTTACTTGGCTTGGCAGCAAGCACAAGCGGCCTTGCCCTTTATTTGCTTTGGCGGTTTCGTGGCGACAAAAAGAAAATGTCAAACGCCGCACGAAACCAGGACATTAATCCCGTAATTATTGAGGTGGTGGGTCTTGGAGCGGCCTTTCTCCAGAAAGCTGCCACGGGGGAAATTGCGTCGGAAGACCAACCAGATTTCCAGACTGTTGGACAAGCCACACTATTGAATTTCGTGCAGATGACAGCAGGCTTGATCATGTTATTCGCCGCTATTTGGTTGCATATGGCAGGTAAAATATCACTAGGAACCGGTATAGCAGCCATATTCCTAAATCAATACATTGTGTCCGTATTCGTGCGCTGCTTTCAGGTTCAATCTCTCAGGCCACCAGCGCCAGATTTGACATTTTTTTCAATAGTTGAAAATCAGGATAACTCCCGCCTAGACTCCCCGTCTCCCGACAATATCGGGCCTGTCATGTTGTCAATTGAAAGCCTTGAGAGCAGGGGTTTTGAGCCGCTTTCAGTGGACATATTTCAGGGGCTTTGCCTCGCTCTCATTGGTCCGTCCGGCTCTGGTAAATCAGACGTTTTGCGGGCCATTGCTACGGGTGTGTTTGATGAAGGTAAAATCACTTACAAAGACAGAAATTGGGGCCGCAATCATGGCCGTTTTCATTCCTTGAGTTATGTTCCACCAACCCCGATCACAATGAGCGGCTCACTCGTTGACAACGTAACCTGCTTTGACCCGTTAGCGGACCACTTGTCAGCAATCGAGTTGATCCGTAAGTTGGACCCTTACGAGGATGTTTTTCTGGCGTCCGATTTCTTGAACGATATGGTGGATGAAAATTTCAGCGCGCAAGGGCAGGTATTGTCGCTCGCCCGGGCTTTTTGGCTCAATCGCGAAATCATCGTGTTGGACACGCCCGAAACCTATCTCGACAAGGCATCCCTTTCTGCGCTGATGGCCCTTATTCTACAGGCGAAAACCGACGGAAAAATCGTCATACTGGCCACGGATGACGACTATTTGATGTCAGCCGCTGACGAAGTCATTAAACTGGAACGTGGTTTTGTCACTGACCGGGGCCCCAAAGAGGAAGTGCTATCCCGCCATCATGCTCGTTGGGTTCGCGTGTCGTTTCTACCCACCAAAAGGGATGCCTTCAGGCTTTCTCTCTGGCTCGACACGCAATTTCCCGAGGGTATGGAAACAAGTCTGAAAACGCGGGTAAAACGTACAGCGCAAGACATGCTGTTTTTGGCCCCGAGAGACCGCGTTTTGAATTCAAATGATGAAATATTATTTGACATCAAAATGAGCCAATCTGAAGTATTCCTTACCATGCACGATCGTGGCGATGTTGTTCTATCAGAACGATTGGAAGACGCCGAAGCCGAAGGACTTGAAGATTTTGCTCGGATTGTCGATTCAGTTGACGAATTTGCCCAAACTTTGCGCGAAGGATACCGACAGTTTTCTACCCGCTTCACAACCCATAAAACTGCACCAGCAGCAGTGGAGGCTTAACGTGATCTGGCGGTTCAAACGCAAGCTAAAACCAGAAAACCCCGGGCGTGTGGATACCGAAGTTCTGGTCGCCATGCGTGCGGCCCGCACCTTGCTGCATATGCATTTAGGCGCAACGTTTGCGTTGAGTGTTGCTGCGATAATCTGCATTTTGGGTTTGGCCGGAGCAACGTATATACTCGCAACTCAAAGCGTTGACCATGTGCTAAGAGTGAACGGCGTATTGCAAGCGGTGGAACAATCCACCCCCGTGACCCATGACACAGGCGGGATCGTCAGCAATGTCTTTGTTACAGAGGGTGAGATTGTTGCCGAAGGTCAAATACTAATGTCGCTGGATGCAAGCGATATTGAAAATGGTCACGCAGAAGCCCAACGTGCCGTTGCGAGACTGATACTTCAATCTCAATGCCTAAAGGCAGAGCGAGACAAGAACACTCAAGTCTTGGTGCCCGCCGATCTGAAAGTGGCGCTTGGGCGACTCAACCAGCTAGAGGAAATGCGCCGTTCTGTCAGGGATTGCCGAGGAAACTTGCGCAAGGCTGCATTGCGCAGGATGGCCGATCACGGCGAGCGCGTCGCATTGGAAAATCAAATCCATCTGTACAGCCGCCTGTCCCACACCGGTCAATCCCTTCGCGGCCGGCTCCATCAATTGGGGGAAGAGGTTCAAGAGCTGGAATTGCAAAAAACTTTGAATTTGCAAAACTTGATTGGCACTTTGAAAAACCTGATTAAGCTGGACGATTTACGCAATCAACTGGCAAAAATGCTGATGCTTCAACAGGAAACCGAAATTACCAAAACGCAGCAAATAAACCGCCAACTGGACAACATTATTGACGCCCTTGCTTTGGCAGAGCAACAGTTAGCTCGGCTTGATCGCATTAAAAGGAACCGCTATATCTACGCCTCTAACAGTGGCCGCGTTCAACGCCTGCGAATAAAGCAAGGCGGGAAACGCATTGCCCGCGGAGCCTACATCATGGAAATTTCCCCCCTCACAACCAATTTTGAAGTGCTGGCAACAGTCAATGTTTCCGACCTTTCATATGTGCGTGTTGGCCAGAACGTGACTGTCAGCCTATCCTCCGGTTTACCTCGTGCAGTTGCGGTTCCGGCCACCGTGGTCAGGATCGCCAAAGCTACTGAAAACACCCGGACTCTGAGCATCGCTATCCAGCGAGAGGACTTGAATAAACGTGATCTTCTCGTTGGAGACCGCTCGCTCAACGGGCTGGGCGAGCGGTCAGAAGCATTGATCGCAGTGCAATCCAAAAATGCACTTGAAACACTAAAGGAAATTTTGCGGAGTAATTTTCCTGGTACAGAAACCTAGAGCAGAAAGGGCCAGAAGCATCAGGCTTCCAGCCCAATCATTTCAACGGCAATGGCGCTACAGCTTCACCATATCCGCCTTGTCGATTCCAGCGACCGACACAGGTTTTTTCATCGCATCACGGCGGAACGGCTCGCCCATTTCCTGATTGAGCATTACTTCAATGAAAGTGGTTTTCCCTTTCTCCATCTGCAATTTAACCGCTGTGTTCAACTTCTCTGACAGATCTTCCATAGAAGTAGCCGTAACCCCGATTACGCCACAAGCATTGGCAATGCCCGCATAGGATACATTATGGTCCAGCTCTGTCCCCACAAAATTATCATCATACCACAGCGTGGTGTTGCGTTTTTCCGCGCCCCACTGATAGTTTCGAAATATCACCATGGTGATCGCGGGCCATTCGGGACGCCCGCAAGCTGTCATGTCGTTCATCGAAATTCCAAAAGCTCCGTCTCCGGCAAAACCTACAACCGGCGTTTTCGGTTGGCCTATTTTGGCACCCAAAATGGCGGGGAAGCTGTAACCACAAGGGCCAAACAGGCCTGGAGCCAGATATTTGCGACCAGCCTCAAAGGTAGGATAAGCGTTACCAATAGCGCAAACATTGCCGATGTCGGAAGAAATGATCGCATCCTTGGGCAAAACTTGTTGAATGGCGCGCCAAGCCATACGAGGCGACATGTGGTCCGGCTTGTCGGAACGTGCCCGGTGGTTCCAATCCGTGCCCTCGTCGTCGTCTTCATGATCCATTGACGTCAATGTTTGCGCCCACGCAGATTTAGTGGCGGCAATCAGGTTCCGGCGATCAGCGCGGCCAGCGTCGCCTGCGCTGTCATCCAATTTTGCAAGTATCTGTTCTGCAACTTGCTTTGCGTCGCCAACAATTCCGACTGCCACCGGTTTGGTCAGGCCAATTCTGTCAGGGTTGATGTCCACTTGAATAATTTTGGCCTCTGTTGGCCAATAATCTATGCCGTAACCTGGCAAAGTCGAGAATGGGTTCAACCGTGTGCCCAACGCCAGTACAACATCAGCTTTGGAAATCAATTCCATCGCCGCCTTGGACCCATTATAACCTAGGGGACCGGCAAACAATGGGTGCGAACCAGGGAAAGCATCATTGTGCTGGTAGCCACAGCAAACAGGGGAATCGAGCCGTTCCGCCAGTGCTTGTGATGCCCCAATCGCGCCGCCAATCACCACGCCAGCCCCGTTCAGGATCACTGGAAACTTCGCTTCGGACAGCAGTTTGGCCGCTTGCGCAGTGGCGTTAGTGCCACCAGCTGGGCGTTCAAAGTCAATAATCGCAGGCAGATCAATATCAATCACTTGGGTCCAGTAGTCACGCGGAATATTGATTTGTGCTGGTGCCGACAGACGTTTTGCCTTGCTGATCACACGGTTCAAAACTTCGGCCATACGGGATGGATCGCGCACCTCTTCTTGGTAGGCAACGCAATCGGCGAACATGCGCATTTGCTCAACCTCTTGGAAACCACCTTGGCCAATGGTTTTATTCGCAGCTTGCGGTGTGACCAGCAACATCGGTGTGTGGTTCCAATAGGCGGTTTTGACCGGGGCTACCAAATTGGCAATACCCGGGCCATTTTGCGCAATCGCCATCGACATTTTGCCAGAAGCACGGGCAAACCCGTCTGCCATCATGCCGCTGGTATATTCATGGGCACAATCCCAAAAGGTGATTCCGGCCTGAGGAAAATAGTCAGAAATCGGCATAAAGGCCGAACCGATGATGCCAAAAGCATTGTCGATTCCGTGCATTTGCAAAACCTTGATAAAGGCTTCTTCTGTGGTCATTTTCATGGTGATGTTTCCCTTAATAGCCAGCGCATTACCCGCTGCGAATCTCTTGGCGCAGTGGGTCCATCGACCAGCGCCTTAGAACTGTTAAGGCGGGAAAATCAAAATATTGAATAGGGCCAGTTCTTTTGGCGTGTAAGACCAGTTATGCAGCGCAGAATTCTGCTTGCGCATATCCCTGCAAATACAGCAATCCCGTCAAATCTGCAAAATTCAACCGCACATCCGTTTGCGCCGCAACAATCGGCTTGGCATGGAGCGCAACGCCGCAACCCGCCAGCTGCAACATCCTGAGATCATTTGCCCCATCCCCAACGGCAATAACGTCGTCTGTTTGCACATTCTTG
The DNA here is from genome assembly GCA_024280735.1 of Alphaproteobacteria bacterium. Taxonomy (GTDB): domain Bacteria; phylum Pseudomonadota; class Alphaproteobacteria; order Rhodobacterales; family Rhodobacteraceae; genus Amylibacter. Next base: position 68,412 of record JAJRPO010000025.1, read on the forward strand.
CGGGTAACAATTTCCTTCAAAGCATCAACCTTTGCCTCACGCCCTAGAATTGGCAAGCCCGGCTCACCACTTAAAACCGGCCCGTCTCTCAGCAAAGTATTGGCGCGATTTTCATCAAACCCTAACCGCGCAGCGATCGCAGAAGTGAAATCAACAAAGCCCCCAGACACCAGCGCACAGTAAGCGCCGTTTGCCTTCATTGTTGCCAATAATTCGGGACCGCCGGCCATCAAGGTAATGCGGGACTCAAGAACGCGGTCAATCGCGCTGACAGGCAGTCCCTTCAGCAGGCCAACACGTTCAATTAACGCCTCGTCAAAATCCAACTCACCATTCATCGCCCGCGCGGTAATAGCGGCAACACGCGCGCCAACGCCAGCCTCTGCGGCCAACTCATCGATACATTCCTGCTCGATCATTGTGCTATCCATATCCGCTAACAGGACTTTCTTGCGCCGCCCTGCAATTGGTTGAACTATCAAATCGATTTTCAGGGTTTGCAAGGATTGCCAAGCGGACTCAAAATCATCAGGTTTCGCATTTAGCGAAACGTCGCAAGCCACGTCATTGCACAGCCACTTAACAGCCGTTCCTTGCAGCGCCTTTGCTGCATTTTCAACGATTTCACCACTCAGATTCGCCCGTTTTGGGTCAGCGATCAGTGTTGCCACAAACATGTACAGATTTCCTATAGTGAACAAAATGCCCATTTGCGTCGCTTTATTTTTCAAAAGCGTCACAAAAACCAGCCTTAACTGTTGTGAAAACAGAAATCACCCCCTAATGCGGCAAGTGGGACACCTCTCCCCAACGAGAGGCAAATATCTGTGAGGATACCACCGATGACACTGCAAAAACCGGGCAATCGCCCGAACAATCCCCGTTTTTCTTCTGGTCCATGTACCAAGCCGCCATTGTGGTCGCTTGATGCGCTCAGTGATGCCGCCCTTGGCCGCTCGCACCGGGCCGCCATTGGCAAAGATAAGTTAAAAATGGCGATTGAAACCACCCGCGAAGTTCTGGAAATTCCCGCCGATTACAAGATTGGCATTGTGCCCGCCTCCGATACAGGTGCCGTCGAAATGGCGCTTTGGTCTCTGCTGGGCGCGCGGGGCATTGATATGCTCAGCTGGGAAAGTTTTGGTGCTGGCTGGGTTTCGGATGTGACCAAGCAACTGGGGTTGGAAGTTAACCACCACCAAGCTGATTACGGCCAATTACCAGACCTGAATGCCGTGAATTTCGACAATGACGTTGTGTTTACGTGGAACGGAACCACCTCTGGTGTGCGCGTCGAAAACGGTGATTTCATTCCAGCCGACCGCAAAGGCCTGACAATTTGTGACGCCACTTCCGCCGCTTTTGCGCAGGATTTGGCATGGGATAAACTGGACGTAACCACCTTCAGCTGGCAGAAAGTTCTGGGCGGCGAGGCCGCGCACGGCATGCTTATTCTGTCTCCGCGCGCGGTAGAACGGTTGGAAATCTACACCCCCGCATGGCCCTTGCCAAAGATTTTTCGCCTGACCAAAAATGGTAAATTGATCGATGGTATCTTTACGGGTGCTACCATCAACACGCCGTCGATGCTCGCGGTTGAAGATTACCTTTTCGCCCTGAATTGGGCAAAGTCTATTGGGGGTAAGTCGGGCATGATGAAACGCGCCGATGCAAACCTGGCTGTCATCAGCAAGTTTGTAGCCGCCAACGACTGGATTGGCTTTTTGGCAGAAGATGCCGCGACTCGCTCCAACACATCTGTTTGCCTGAAAATCAACGATCCGCGTGTTGCCGCACTGGACGCTGCCGGTCAGTCTACATTTGCCAAAGGTCTGGCAAAACTGCTGGAGAATGAGGCAGTTGCCTATGACATCGGCTCCTACCGCGACGCCCCCGCCGGGCTGCGGATTTGGACAGGTGGCACGGTTGAAACAACTGACCTCGCCGACCTTATGCCATGGCTGAATTGGGCCTTTGAAACCCAACTCGCAACAATTTCCTAATTTCTGGCGCAATCGCCTATCAAAAAATGGAGGCTTCCATGCCTAAAGTACTCGTATCCGACAAACTGTCTGAAACCGCCGTTCAAATTTTCCGCGACAATGGGATCGAGGTGGATTTTGAGCCTGATCTGGGCAAAGACAAAGCCGCCTTGCTGGCGCGCATCGGCGATTATGATGGTCTTGCCATTCGTTCCGCCACTAAAGTAACCGAGAAAATCCTCGCGGCCGCCACCAACCTGAAGGTTATTGGCCGCGCGGGGATTGGGGTGGATAACGTCAATCTCAAGGCTGCCAGCCGCAAAGGTGTAATCGTGATGAACACACCGTTTGGCAACTCGATTACCACCGCCGAACACGCCATTGCAATGATGTTTGCCGTGGCACGGCAAATCCCCGAAGCAAACGCCAGCACCCATGCTGGTAAATGGGAAAAGTCGCGTTTTATGGGCGTCGAGCTGACCAGTAAAACGCTGGGTCTGATTGGATCTGGGAACATTGGTTCAATCGTTGCCAGCCGCGCATTGGGTTTGAAAATGAAGGTTATTGCCTATGATCCCTTCTTGTCTGAAGAACGCGCCGCCAAACTGGGCGTGAAAAAGGTGGAGCTGGAGGAATTGGCAGCGCAGGCCGATTTCATCACTTTACATGTTCCCAAAACCGACAAAACAGCGGGAATGATTTCTGCCGAGTTGATTGCTAAAATGAAGCCTGGTGTGCGGATCGTAAATTGTGCCCGTGGTGGTTTGGTAGATGAGGAGGCCCTCGCTGTTGCGCTCAAGTCTGGCAAAGTTGCGGGCGCGGCCTTTGACGTGTTTGCCGTTGAACCCGCAACCGACAGCCCGTTGTTTAACCTGCCAAACGTGGTTGTGACGCCCCATTTGGGTGCTGCAACAACCGAGGCACAGGAGAACGTGGCCATTCAAGTAGCAGAGCAAATTTCCGACTACTTACTGAATGGTGCCGTGAGCAACGCGATTAACATGCCCTCGATCACCGCCGAAGAGGCACCGATTTTGGGGCCGTTTGTGAAACTGGCCAGCCACATTGGTTCGTTCATCGGTCAGCTGACCGAGGACCCGATCAAATCAATCTCGATCACCTATGACGGTAAAGTTTCCGAAATGAACACCAAGGCGCTCGGCTCTGCTGCGATTGCCGGTGTTTTGCAGACGCAAAACCCAGAGGTGAATATGGTGTCCGCCCCTGTGTTGGCTATTGAACGTGGGATCAAAATCTCGTCCACAACCCAAGCCAAATCCGGTGTATTTGACAGTTATATCAAGCTGACTGTAACGACGGACAAGATGGAGCGGTCCATTGCCGGAACAGTGTTTTCTGACGGCAAACCGCGATTTATTCAGATCAAAGGTATCAACATCGACGCGGAAGTTGGGCGTTATATGCTGTACACAACCAACCGCGATGTACCGGGAATCATCGGCAGTCTGGGTGGAATCCTTGGCCGCAACGGCGCAAATATCGCTAACTTCACCCTTGGTCGCTCTGATGCGGGCAAAGATGCGATTGCGTTGTTGTATTTGGACGAACCAATCAACGAGTCCGCAATTGCAGACCTAGAGGCCACGGAGTTCTTTAGCCAGATCCGTCCTTTGGAGTTTGACGTTAGTTAAACTGGCGCTCCCCCCTAGCCAAATAGTTTTGCGCGCAATGACAAGTAAATTGTGCGCAAAATCAGCTTGGCCGAAAAATTTCCGCGCACCATTTGCGTGACTTCTGTTTCAGATAAGCGGGCAAGCCGGGCAATGGATTTATCCCACCGCGTCGGAGTGTAACGGACGATGCGTTTGTTCATCGCAAAGCCGTATTTATAATCGCGGACAAATGTTTTTGCGGCCTGCGCCTCATAACGCTGCAAGGCGCTCTTGTCCCCAGCCATAAAGGCCGACAATTCGGCACCTAATATACGACCGAACTGGATGGCAATGCGGATACCTTCGCCGACTGTCGGCGTCGCGAAATTGGCCGCGTCTCCGGTTCGGATGATGTTGCCAAACACCAGTTTCGGATCATAAGCAACCGACGGAATAACGCCAGCGTTGACTTCATAACCCTCGGGAATAGTCAGGCCAAACCGCGCGGCATGGCCGCCACCAATAAAGCTGTCCATCACTTGCCTGGGTGTAAGGTCCGTATCCGGATTAATGACCCCGACGCCCAAGCGAACGGTGTTTTGCGACGTGGGAAACACCCAACCATAGCCCGTTAATGCCGTTACCCCGACAAACAAAATTGCGCGGTTTTGCGGATAGTCGCCAATCGGGAATTCGTATTCTATGCCAACGCCGGTTCGCCTGGGCTTTTGCGCCAAGGACAAAGCCGCCAGAACTGCCGAGTGCCAACCGGAGGCATCCACAATGAATTTTGAGCGAATTTCAAAACAGCCGGATTGACGGGACCGCAGCTTTGAAAGGTACCCCCCGTCGGGCTGCACCTCGGTTCCCAGAAACTTGGTTCCCAGCAATAATTGCCGATTCAATCCCTTAGACAGCTCTGCAAGGTGCCGGTACAGCCCGGTAATATCCAGCACCACCATTTTGTCTTTGGTCACTGTGAACAATGCTTCTTCGTTGTCGGAATAGAAATCCAGCTGATCGATAATCTGATACAGATCAGACGGAATCCCCAGCGTTTTCACATCCCGCAACCAACTGCCGCCACTGGTGCGCACAGGGCGGCCAATTTCGGCATCTTGATGCACGATGATGCTGGAAATGGTGGACGCCAGATGTGATGCAACGGACAATCCGGCAGGACCCCCGCCAACGATCAGCACATCGCATTCTAGCGGCTCACTCAAAATCCAGCCCAAGCAGATCGAACACAATTTCGGGCACTTCTTCGGGCGCGCCGGCCATCGCGTCGGCCTCTGACATGCGCAATTCCTCCGGTTCGCCGTAGCCCCAAAGCGCGCCAACTGACGGGATGTCATTGTTCCGCGCCCCGACTATATCGAATTTACGATCACCAATCATGACGGACTTTGCCGGATCGGCGCCCGTTTCATTCAGGGCGAATTGTAACAGCTCTGTCTTGTCTGAATTAGTGCCATCCAGCTCAGACCCGAACAACCGTTCCACATGGGCATGAATGCCAAAATGCTCGATGATTTCGGTTGCATAGACCGCAGGTTTGGAGGTCGCGATAAATATCTGTGCATCCACTTGATGCAGCGTGTCGAACATCTCGCCTATCCCGTCATAAACATCCGCCAGATACATTGCGTCATCGATGTAATGGTCGCGATATTTGGCAACAGCACGGTCAAGGTCGGCGCCCGGCCCAAGCAGCGCGTCAAAGCTGTTCCACAACGGTGGGACGATACACCACGTCAGATCATTCTGGCTTGGAATTTCCTCCATCCCCATTTCCCGCAGGGCATGTTGGATAGAGGTGGTGATACCCTCTTTTGGATCAATCAAAGTACCATCAAGATCAAAGAACATCGTCAGCATGAGCGCCGCCTACACTTTCTTCATGAATGATGCTTTGAGAACAAGCGTGGCCTTGCCGATGCGGCATTCCACTTGGTCTTCATTGGCTACCAGCCGAATATTTTTGACCTGACTACCTCGTTTCAGGGTTTTCGACATGCCTTTAACTTTCAGGTCTTTGATCACCATGACAGTGTCCCCGTCATTCAGTTCTGTTCCGTTTGAATCGCGCGTCGCCATGGGTTTTCCTTTTCCAGTCAAACAGCAAATAACCTTCAATTGAACAAAGGTCGATAAGATTGACTCAAATTAGTCATGGTTTCCGCCAGCCCGCTGCTCGCTGGGTAACCTTTCTTTCACTGCACGGCTCTAATTTGCTGTGAACAAAGGCGTAGTCCCGCCTGTTGTGATGAGTGAGGTTATATATGGTTGCGGCGTCCAAACTGCCAATAAATACAACTGCAACTGATATGGAATTGGCGGATTCCATGTTTGGTGATGGCATAAAAATTGTTGGTGCCAGTTACAGCGGGGATGCCAATTCATCCGGTATTTATACCGATGGCGATGCCATTTCGCCAGATTCTACGCCCTCTGACACCGGCGTGATCCTTTCGACAGGGAAAGCTACCGACTATACCAACACGACAGCCGAGGCTAATCAATCTGCCGGTACATCAACAAACACAGCCGGAATCGACGGTGATGCAGACTTGAACGCAGTCGCAGGGTTATCCACGTATGATGCCGCAATTTTCGAGGCAAAGTTCATCCCCGACGGTGATACATTGACAATGCAAATTATTTTTTCCTCAGAGGAATATGTAAATGCCGGTTTCAATGATGCGGTTGGCGTTTGGGTCAATGGCGTCCAGGCGCAGCTTAGCATCGGCAGCGGTGAAATTTCAATTGACGACATAAATGATGTCAGCAATCAAAATCTTTTCCTCGACAATGCGGGCGACCAGTACAACACGGAAATGGACGGTCTCACCGTTACGCTAACCCTAAAAGCACCTGTTAATTCAGGCGAAATCAATACGATTAAAATCGGTATCGCTGATGCTGGTGATGCTTCTTATGACAGTAATCTACTTATCGCTGGCAATAGCATCCAAACAGTTACACTTGTTGTTGACGATACGGCCAGCGTGGCCGCCAATTCATCTACTGAAATTGACGTTCTGGACAATGACATATCTGAACCGGGTGTCGCGTTGACAGTAACCCATATCAACGGCGTCGCGGTTTCTGCGGGTGATTCTATAACCTTGCCCACAGGCGAGGTTATTACCCTCAATGCAGATGGCTCGCTTACAGCTGTGGCAGATGGGGATGTTGGGTCAAATGTCTTTTCCTATTCGTTAGAGGATGAGACCGGCAATACGGACACTGGATTCGTGACGTTAGAGACGACGATACCCTGTTTCGTTGCCGGCACCCTTGTGCAAGCCACAAACGGGGAGTGTCTGATTGAGGAGTTGAAAGCAGGGGACATGATAGAGACCATGAACGGTCCGCAGCCCTTGCGATGGGTCGGTTCCCGTTTCACACACAGAACTGATGGCCATGCGCCGGTGAAAATCGCTGCTGGAACATTTGGCAGCCACGGGGCCGTAATGCTTTCACAACAACATCGAATATTGTTGACCGGTCCCCATGCAGAGCTGCTGTTTGATTCAGTGGCGGTGCTGGTTCGGGCCAAGGATTTGGTCAATGATAGGACGGTTCGCCTAGATACCAGCAACCAACCAGTCCAGTATTTCCACCTGTTGTTTGACAGCCATCAGGTCATTCGGGCCAATGGTTTATGGAGCGAGAGTTTCCACCCCGGCGAAATGGTTATGTCGTCAATGGATACCGCCACACGCGGCGAATTGCTTGATCTTTTTCCCCAACTTGATCCAGCAAAAGGACGTGGCTACGGTGCCGACTGCTTTCCCAGTTTGAAAGGATATGAAGCCCAAGTTCTTTTGAATGTTCAGGAGTAAATAGGTCAGAATGGGATTGTGTTTGCGGGGGCATGAAACTTGCGCGGGCCAAAACATCCGCACTTAGGATGGATTTCTCTTCCTTCACCTTTAAATCAATGCAAAACGGAGTCGTTGCTACTTCGGATTCTACAAATGAAACTCTCTGACAATCTAATCGGCGCAAGCTTTATGTCGGCCTCTATGGCGGCTTTTGTCATCAACGACACTTTGATGAAGGTCGCAGGTGCCGATATGGGCGTATTGCAATCTATTTTCGCCCGCGGGATATTTGCAACAATCCTTATGGGAATTGTAGCCCATTTCAGCGGTGCGTTCCGCACGTTTCCCTCACCACCAGACCTGCGGCGAATAGCATTCCGAACATTGGCAGAGGTCGGCGCGACATTTTGCTTTGTGGTTGCGTTGTTCAACATGCCCATTGCTAACGTCACCGCTGTGTTGCAATCCCTGCCCCTGACAATTGCCTTGGCCGCAGCGGTTTTCCTGCGCGAATCTATTAGTTGGCGACGCACCACGGCAATTGTGATCGGCGCCATTGGCGTTCTGATCATCATCCGGCCAACCAGCGGTGCATTCAACAGCTACGCATTGCTCGCCTTGGCTGCGGTTTGTTTTGTCACGTTTCGCGATCTGATCGTCCGGCGTTTCACTGCCTCCGTATCTTCATTATTTGTGGCTTTCGTCACAGCCACCACAATCACCGCGACCTCTGGCGTTGGGTTATTGTTGGTCGGTGAATGGCAACCGGTTGACCTTGAAACAACCATGTTACTGGCGCTTGCTGCCGTGTTTGTACTCCTTGGATATTACTTCTCTATTGCCACTATGCGGTTTGGCGAGGTCGCGATGGTAACACCTTTTCGCTATACATCAGTACTTTGGGCAATAATGTTGGGCTGGCTGGTTTTTGGCGAAATCCCCGATGGTTGGACGTTCCTTGGTATCGGCATCATTCTGGCCGCCGGTTTTTATACCGTTTGGCGAGAAGGAAAAGCGCGCGGCAATAGGATTGATTGAATTTCGGTCAATTTCCATTCATTGTTGAATAAAGTGACTTAGAGCTGGTTGGTAAAAAATGACTAAGGGCAAGAGAGCAGACACTGAAAGCCAACGTGCCGTCGTGGATGCCGAAAAATACACACCCGAATTACTGACGGGATTTCTGGTTGAAATGGAACAGACAGAAACCTCGCAAGAAGTATGGCAGGCGCTTGTCAAAATGAGTGTGCGCCTTGGCCTGCCGTTTGTTGATTTTATTGTTGCCGCCAATTACAGGAATTGGCGTAAAACCCTGTTCATCCGAACATCTTATGATTCCGGTTGGTTGAATGACCTCAACAAGGACCCCGAACTCCAACGCTGGTCTTACTTTCGATCACACGCAATACACCATCTTACGCCAGTTGTTGTGGGGCTAGAGTATGTAGACGAATACCACCGCATCCCGGAAAAACGGGTAAAGGTGTTAAAAATGGCGGCCGAACGGGGAATGCGTGCGGGCTTTTCAATCCCTCTACGCACGTCGGCCCCCCCGCAGACAGGGCTTATTACCTTTAGCGGCGACCATTCAAAGCGTGAGTTTACCGCCATAATCAAAGCCCATGGCTGGGCGTTGAACACAGCCGCCCTCGTGGCGCATCAACGGTATATGGAGCATTTTTTGGCAGAATTCCCCGACCGCAATCACGTCACCGCCAAACAACAGGAGTTGTTGGAACTGATCGGTCAAGGTTTACAAGACAAACAAATTGCGGATGAATTGGGTATCTCTATTTCCGCAGTACGCCAGCGTATGAACAAACTTTTTGAAAAAAGCGGCGTGACAACCCGCCCGGAACTCGCCGCTCTGGCAATGAGCATCGGGATATTGCCGGATCCAATGAACCGTCCCGGGGGGCGGCCACAAGATATTAAAATCGACATGGATTAGGGACTGCGAGGTGAAAGAGAAACTGGCCTGAAACCTAGGTTAAGCAAAGTACGAGTGCAAGCAAGGGGACGTGGGAACCGGGAAGTAGTCACGTCCAAACCTTGCTACCCAAATATGCTGCATACCAGACCGGCAGATCACACAAAAATGATCCCTCTTTCACCCCTACTTTTATCTATATTTTTCAGAAGCGCATGTCATAGCAAATGCACGGGAAATGGAGAACTGAACATATCAATTCTAACACATTCACCCAACCAACCTGTAACTTCTGTCAGTTTACTAGAAATCCAGGTTCTCAACACTCAGGGCATTCTGCTGGATAAACTCTCGGCGAGGTTCAACAACATCACCCATCAGCTTGGTGAACAAATCATCCGCATCCGCCAAATCGTTGACTTTCACTTGCAACAATGTGCGCGCCTCTGGGTCCAACGTGGTTTCCCACAATTGACTTGGGTTCATCTCGCCCAATCCCTTGTAGCGCTGCAATGACAGGCCTTTTTCGCCCTCGAGCATCACAAGGGTCAACAGGTCCGACGGAGCAAATATCGCTGTGTCTTTGCCTTTGCGTAAAAAAGCTGCCGGCTTGGAATAGGATTCCTGCAAAGCCTCGGTCATCTGTGCCAGTTTACGTGCCTCGCCAGAGCGTAAACACCCACCATCCAGCGTGCGTACTTCCTCTACACCCCGAATATGACGGGAAAACCGCAGGCCAGCATCTTGCGTTGGGCGGCCAATCCAGCCGCGTTCATATTCATTTGCAACCAGATCCAGACGCGCAGCAACCACGTCGGCAACACCTTGCGGATCATCATCCACCCGCCCGGGAATCAACGCGCCAGCAATTGCCGCCTGTTCCAAAATGTGACGGCTATAATGGGTCGGGAATGCATTCAAAATAGCAGCCACTTTGCGGGCTTCCTCAACCACACGCGCCAGATCAGCGCCTGCAATAACCGTGCCGTCGCCCAATTTCAGCGACGCGCTGTCAATACCTTGTTCCACCAGAAAATCATCCAGCGCGGTTTGGTCTTTGAGGTAAACCTCTGACTTGCCGCGCGCCACTTTGTACAGCGGCGGCTGCGCGATATAGAGGTAACCACCATCAATCAGTTCCGGCATTTGGCGGAAAAAGAAGGTCAGCAAAAGTGTTCGGATATGCGCGCCATCAACATCCGCATCGGTCATAATGACGACCTTGTGGTAGCGCAGTTTTTTGATGTCAAATTCATCGCGCCCGATGCCAGTACCCAGTGCCGTGATCAAATTTGTGATCTGCTCGGACGTCAGCATCTTGTCAAACCGCGCCCGTTCGATGTTCAGAATTTTACCGCGCAACGGCAGTACCGCTTGATTTTCGCGCGAACGACCCTGTTTGGCAGACCCACCAGCCGAGTCCCCTTCCACCAAAAAGACTTCAGATTTGGCCGGATCACGTTCCTGACAATCCGCCAATTTACCGGGCAAGCCAGTGCCCCCAAACGCCGTTTTGCGCCGCGTCAGTTCACGCGCTTTACGCGCTGCCTCGCGGGCCAGTGCCGCCTCAACAATTTTACCGACAATGACACGCGCCAGTTTGGGGTTCTCTTCAAACCATTCGGACAGCTTTTCATTGACCAAACCCTCAACCGCCGGGCGCACCTCGGAGGAAACCAGTTTATCTTTGGTTTGGCTGGAAAATTTGGGATCCGGCGCTTTGACCGACAAAACACAAGTCAACCCTTCGCGGGAATCGTCGCCAGAGAACGAAACTTTTTCCTTTTTCGCGATGCCGCTAGAAGTTGCATAATTATTGATCGTCCGCGTCAGCGCACCGCGAAAACCCGCCAAATGGGCACCGCCGTCCCGCTGCGGGATATTGTTGGTAAAGGGCAGCACATTTTCGTGGTAACTGTCGTTCCACCACATCGCCACTTCGACCTCGATGTCGTCCTTGGTGCCAATGATATAGATCGGGTCTTCGATCAGTGAGGTTTTGGAACGATCCAGAAAGCGCACAAATTCTTTAACGCCACCCTCATATTCCATCGTCACTTCCAGCGCTTCGGCAGGGCGTTCGTCGCGCAGAATAATTTTTACACCAGAGTTCAGAAACGCTAGCTCACGCAAGCGGTTTTCCAGCGTTTTGAAAACATAGTCCCGATTTGAAAACGTATCGAGGGACGCCATGAACCGCACTTCGGTGCCGGTTTCGCCCTCCGCATCGCCAACCACTTCCAGGTGTTTGGCCGTGTCCCCATGCTCAAAACGCGCGATATGTTCCTTGCCGTCGCGCCAGATGCGCAGCTCCAGCCAATCGGACAGCGCGTTCACAACCGAAACACCAACCCCGTGCAGACCACCGGAAACCTTATAGGAATTGCTGTCAAATTTTCCGCCCGCGTGCAGTTGGGTCATAATCACCTCTGCCGCCGAAACGCCTTCTTCCTCGTGGATACCCACCGGAATACCGCGCCCGTTATCGCGCACAGAAACACTCTCGTCTGCGTGGATAATGACCGAAACAAAATCGGCGTGTTTGGCCAAAGCCTCATCAATACCGTTGTCCACAACCTCGTAAACCATATGGTGCAGGCCGCTGCCGTCATCAGTGTCACCAATGTACATGCCAGGGCGCTTACGAACCGCCTCTAACCCTCTGAGAACTTTAATGGAATCCGCGCCGTATTCTTCTGGATTCTTTTGATCGTCTGACATGCCTTAGCCCCTAAAACTGTTACGCTAAATATAGGGGTTTTGTCGGGGAATGTCACGGGTTAGCCACAATATTTTGTGGTTTATTATTCGGCGTTTAGCTTTGGATGGACGACAGGTTTTCAGCTTCCGAAACATGCAGCATTAATGCCCGATCCCCCAAGGCCTCAAACAACTCGGCACCGGTTCCTGTCATCCAAGCCTGTGCCTTTAGCGCAATTATTTCATCATAAAGTGCAGTCCGGCGGTCCACGTCGAGATGCGCGGCAATCTCGTCCAATAACAGAATCGGCGGAGCGCCAAATTCTGCCGCTAGGGCACGACTGTTGGCGAGGATCAGCGACACCAGCAAGGCCTTCTGCTCACCAGTTGAACATTTGCGCGCCGCGACGTCTTTGGCGCGATAAGTGGCATCAAGATCGGCGCGATGCGGGCCAATCAATGTACGCCCCGCCATCATATCACGCGGCCGGCTGTCTGCGAGGGCCATTTGCAGGGCCTCCATGCTGTCGGGCAATACCACTCCGTCCGCATGGGTCAGCGCCAAGTCTGCCGTCGGAAACGCCGTTTCCGCCTGCTCTTGCGCTGCGCTCAACAGCTCTAATGCCATCACCCGGTTGGCATGTATCTGCGCCCCCGCCCGCGCCATTTGCATTTCCACTGCATCGTACCAAGATGAGTCGCGCACTTGGTCCTTTAGCATCCGGTTGCGTTCCCGCATGGCTTTGTCGTAGGTCAGACTGACTTCACCGTGGCGCGGCTCAAAGCTCATGACCATGCGATCTAAAAACTTGCGGCGCCCCTCGGCCCCCTCAACCCACAAACGGTCCATTACCGGCACCAGCCAGACTATGCGGGCGATCCGGCCCAGTGCCAATTGCGGCGCCGCCTTGCCGTCAATCAAGACAGACCGCGACCCCATACCCTGCCAAGCCGTTTCAACCTCATGGGTTTGACCAAGGCTCTCCAATTCGGCCGAAACCTTCCAACCTAGGTTTTCCGGCGCGCGCGCCATTTCATCCACCTTGGCCCCGCGCAAGCCACGGCCCGGGGACAGCATTGAAATTGCTTCCAGAATATTGGTCTTACCCGCACCGTTCGCCCCATAAATCGCAATCGGCCGCCCGTCTGTTTCCAGATGGGCGCGCCTATGGGACCGATAGTGAGAAAGGGTTAACCGATGAACCGCAAGGGTTGCCAAGCTACACCCGCATGGGCATCACGACATAAACCGCAGAGTCGTCATCGCCTTCGCGCATCAAGGTTGGATCGCCGGAAGAGTTGAACAAGAACACCGCGTTTTCGCGATCTACTTGGCCGGATATTTCCAACAGGTATTTGGCATTAAAGCCGATTTCCAAACGCTCGTCGCCGTAGGCAACCGCCAGTTCTTCTTCGGCTGCACCGGCATCCGGTGCGTTCACGGACAGGATCAAACGGTCCTCATCCAAAGACAGCTTTACCGCGCGGGACCGCTCTGATGATACTGTGGAAACACGATCAACCGCTTGGGCAAATTCTGCTGCGTCCACTTCCAATCGGCGCGTATTCCCTGTGGGAATAACACGGGTATAGTCCGGGAATGACCCATCGATAACTTTCGATGTCAGGGTGATTTCCGGCGTCGCAAAGCGGATTTTCGTTTCCGAAACTGACACAGCAATCGCCATATCGTCGTCATCCAGCAATTTTCGTAATTCACCGACAGTTTTGCGCGGAACAATCACACCCGGCAGCTCCTCAGCACCGATTGGCAGATCCGCATCAATGCGCGCCAAACGGTGGCCGTCGGTGGCAACACAGCGAAGAACCGGCTCGCCGTCACGTTCAGAGGCGTGCATATAAACGCCGTTCAGGTAATAGCGGGTTTCCTCGGTCGAAATCGCGAATTTAGATTTGTCGAACAAGCGGCGCAGAACACCCGCCTTGGCCGAGAAATTGCACTCATAGTCGGAAGAAGCCATCACTGGAAAATCTTCTTTCGGCAGTGTCGCAAGCGAAAAGCTGGACCGCCCCGCATTAATTTCCAATCGGCCCGATGTGCCGTCATCGGACAGCTCCACAATTGCGCCGTCGGGCAGTTTACGCACAATTTCGTGCAACGTGTGCGCGCCAACTGTTGTCGCGCCCGCGCGTTCCACCAAGCCGCCAACCTTGTCGACCACTTCAATATCCAGATCCGTGGCCCGCAGGCTGACAGTGTCGCCCTCTGCCTCGATCAAAACATTGGCGAGGATCGGAATAGTATTACGCCGCTCCACAACAGATTGCGCCTGTGACATGGCCTTAAGCAATGTGCTGCGTTCGATGCTGACTTTCATATTTCCGTCCCCTAAAGGTCTTATGGTATGGGACGCTGACCCTACCCGATTTAGCCTTGAATTCAAGTGCTGATACACAATCCCTTGGATTGGGCGCGGGGTCAAGAACGGCTTGGTTTACTCCGCCTGAAATATTTCGGGCATTTGGGATAGGGCGACCTCTGTCGAAACGGTTGGCAGGCCTGCCTTGAGCCAGCCAGGCCCCGCAGCAGAACCAAACATTCCCTCGGAAACATCAACGATATTCTTATATCCGCGTTGCTCCAGCGCGCCAATAACAAAGCCGCTGCGGCCACCAACTGCACAGATCAAACCAATTTTCTTATCTGGATTGGCGTCAATGATGGCAAACAGCTTCTCGCCGAATTTCTTGTGCTTCAGGTTAAGCGGCCACGCGCCCTCCCCCACACCGGAATCTTTCCATTCCCCTTCGGTCCGAATATCGAGCAGAATGATTTCATCGTTCTTTACGGCATCATACGCCTGTTTCACACTCATGGTTTCCGCAAAAACGGAGGTGGCGAAAAGGACCAGTGCAACTTGGCACAGAACGAAAAGGCGGGTTTGGGAAAGATATGTCATGCGGCCTCCCTAACGGGTTTGCGCCGTTAGGAAAACCATCAACATTCAAAATCACGCATATGTGTGCTAGTGGTGTTTCGATTTAGCGGAGAACCGGAAATCACCCTAAGAGTGGGTGTTTTCCGGCAATATTTTTAATGAAAAATCGAAATGCCTTAAGCCTCTAACATCCGGCGCAGCAATTCAACATCTTCGGAGATCTGGTTATCAATCGCCCGCAGCTCTTCGATCCTTTTCACCGCATGGATCACCGTTGTATGATCCCGCCCGCCAAATCTGCGGCCAATTTCCGGCAGTGATTTTGATGTCAGACGTTTGGCCAAGAACATCGCCACCTGACGCGGGCGCGCAATTGAACGCACGCGGCGCGGGCTGAGGATGTCGGTCATGCGAATGTTATAATGGTCCGCAACTTTGCGGATAATCTCGTCAATTGTGACCTTGCGATCAGACGCCCGCAAGATATCCGACAGGCATTCTTGCGCCACCTCCAACGTCACTTTGCGCCCAACAAGCGAGGCAAAGGCGAACAGGCGAGTCAACGCGCCCTCTAGAACGCGAACATTTGTCGAAATCCGGTGCGCCAGAAACTCCATCACACCGTCAACGATTTCCACTTCGGGATAATGAACCGCCTGCGCCTCGGCTTTGCTTTGCAAAATACCCAGTCGCAATTCGTAATCTGTCGGGTGCAAATCAACCACCAAGCCACATTGCAGGCGCGATTTGATCCGGTCTTCCATCCCGTCAATTTCACCCGGCGCACGGTCCGCAGAAATAACGATCTGCTTTTGCTGATCGACCAGCGCATTGAAAGTGTGAAAAAACTCGTCTTGGGTGCTGTTTTTGCCCGCAATGAATTGCACATCGTCCACCATCAACAGATCAACAGAGCGGAATAATTCCTTAAAGCTCATGGTGTCTTTGAAACGCAAGGCCTGCACAAAGCGGTACATGAACTGTTCCGCTGACAGATACAAAATTCGCGCATTCGGGTTGCGTTGCTTTGCCTCCCAGGCAATCGCGTGCATCAGGTGGGTTTTACCGAGGCCAACACCGCCATACAGGAACAACGGGTTAAACGTCACAGGGCCACCCTCTGCCACACGGCGAGAGGCAGCGTGGGCCAGCTCATTCGGTTTGCCAACGACAAAATTATCAAAGGTAAAGCGCGCATCAAGCGGTGCGCCCGGCAGATCGGGGGAACCAGTGGCAACGCGCGCAGGCTTATCCGTCGTCGCAGCAACTGGTCGCAAAACACGCTGTTCAGTGGAAAATGACAGGCGATCAACATTCACACCATCAGCCGCAAACAGCGTACAAATTTTGTCGCTGTAATTGCGTGTGACCCAATTGCCGATAAATCCGGTTGGGGCCACAAAATGGGCAACACCCCCGTCCAACCCCTGAAACTTCAGCGGCTCTATCCAATTCTTATAAGCGTCTTTTCCAACTTCACTTTGCAGCCCATTACAAACACGTCCCCAATTGTCAGCAGTCATATTTTCCCGATTTCTTTTATGTTTGACGCCATGGAAGCCCGTCAAACTTCCAGCCGTTTATTTTTCCCCGATGCCCCTCGGAATCAAGGTCGCCCTCGAATCCACCAACAACATTTATACAGTCAACAGACTGGCCCCTTGCAGCAAAGGCCATAGTAGTTTCACGCGCGGCACTCAGCGAGCGCACACCAGAGCGGCATAAAAAATATATACGAGAGGGCACAACGCCCGCTAACTGCTCTGATAATTCGTCTGTGAACCGTTCATTCACCGCCATTCTCGGTAAAGTCATCCACTCTAGCAGTAGGGGTGCCTTACCAAGGGCAGTCAGGTCGGAAATGCCGATATAAGACCATTCGGCCATCGTCCGCACATCCACCAGAATTGCAGCATCGTCGGATTGTAACGCTTCCCATGCGGCCATTGGTGATGATTCTGATACCGTATTTTGCATGGAAGGGTCTGTCCGATTCTTAGCTATGCTTGCTTCACTCAGGCAAACTAGCAAACCGATGCGGGGGCGTTCAATGAATCTTCACTGTTGACTCGTAATTAAATTCCGAATCGACAAATACCGCAACATGTTGAAATAGTTAATATTTTCGACCCACCAACGCAAACATGCGCCCCAATCTATGGGCGCACAACATGGATATTCTAACCAGTGATAAGCTAGGGGAGCAGCCCCAAAGCATAGAATCATTTCTATGCAATTGCTCTAGTCCAAGCAAGGTGTCCAAAAACAGAACATTCAATTCTCGGCATAGAACACGCAAAAAAACGGAGCTGAGATCAACCCCGTTTAAAAGCAACAGTCGTTATAACTGTTTTAAGCAGTCATCGCTTTAACCCGCGCCGACAGGCGAGAGATTTTGCGGCTGACAGTGTTCTTATGCGAAATACCCTTAGTAACACCGCGCATCATTTCTGGCTGAGCGGCCTTCAAGGCAGCAACAGCGACGGCTTGATCGCCACCAGTGATTGCTTCTTCGACTTTACGGACAAAAGACCGGATACGAGTCCGGCGATTTTTGTTCACTGCGGTGCGACGTTCGATTTGACGTGCGCGTTTTTTTGCTTGTGGCGAGTTGGCCATGATATAATTCCTGATCTTACGGATTCGAAAGATGAACCGCGCTTGTAGGAGTGATCGCGCGGTCTGTCAACGGTGTGTGGTGCAATTTCTGTGGCTTATTTACCCCGAAATTTCGGAGTGCGTTTTTCAGCAAAGGCAGTCATGCCCTCAGCTTGATCTTCACTGGCAAAAAGCGAGTGGAACAAACGGCGCTCGAACAAAACGCCCTCACGCAATGTTGTCTCATACGACCTGTTCACGGCCTCTTTGACAACCATCGCGGTCAGGGGTGATTTCTCGGCCACTTTCGCCGCCGTTGCCATCACCTCTTTCATCAGTTTCTTCGCGGGGATAACACGACTGACCAGCCCAGAGCTTTCGGCCTCCTCCGCGTCCATGAACCGACCTGTCAGGTGCATTTCCATCGACTTGGACTTGCCAACAAACCGGGTGAGTCGCTGGGTGCCGCCAATACCGGCCACAACACCAAGATTGATTTCTGGCTGGCCAAACTTGGCGGTATCCGAACACAGAATGAAATCGCACATCATCGCCAGTTCACAACCACCGCCTAGACAATAGCCCGACACCGCCGCGATAATTGGCTTGCGGCAGCGCAAAATTGCCTCGGTCTGGTCCGTGAAGAAATCACTGTTGAACATATCAACGAAAGATTGCTCCTGCATCTCTTTGATGTCCGCACCGGCAGCAAAGGCTTTCTCATTGCCGGTCAGGACAATCACCCGAACTTTGTCATTGGTGCCCATCGCTGTCACCGCTTCCGCCAACTCGTTCAACAGTTGTTGGTTCAGAGCGTTCAGGGCGTCAGGACGGTTCAACTGAATAAGACCAATATGATCTTCGACGTCGACGATTAGTGTTTCATAGCCCATTTAAGGCCTCGTTTTTGCTTCTAAGTTTTCCAGCATTACCACGCTTTCAGCGGGTTTCAAGCTATCTCTGACAAGTTGGACAGTAAAACGAAGAACGTCCCGATTGCACCACACGTTTGATTTTTGCAGTGCAATCAGGGGTATTACAAGGTTCACCCTCGCGGCCATAGACCGCAAACCTGTGCTGAAAATAGCCCAATTCGCCATCTGTTTGACGGTAATCTTTCAATGAGGAGCCGCCCGAATCGATGGCTTCCTCCAAAACTGTGCGAATCATCGGCACCAGCGAAGCCACCCGTTTGGTCGATAGTTTTGACGATTTTTGCAAAGGCGAGATTCCCGTGCGGTGCAATACCTCACAGACATAGATATTGCCCAATCCCGCGACAATACGTTGGTCCAGCAACGTGGATTTAATGGGGGAGTTTTTGGCTTTCAACTTCTCAATCAGATAGGCCTCGTCAAAACTGTTCCCCAAAGGCTCCGGCCCCAGAACCGTCAACAGTTTATGCGCATCCATTTCCGCTGTTGCCGCCAAATCCATCGCACCGAACCTGCGCGCATCATTAAAACTGATCCGTGTACCGTCTTGCATGTCCAGAACCACATGATCGTGTTTGGCAGGGTCAGGGTGAACATCACTTGGCGGCACCACTGTCATAAAGCCAGACATGCCGAGATGAATTAACAAGGTCTCGCCGCTGGACAGATCACACAGAATATATTTGGACCGTCTGCGTAACCGTTCTACCCGCTTGCCACTCAGCCGTTCCGCCATCCGGTCCGGAAACGGCCAACGCAAGTTGGGACGGCGCACATCCGCCTTGGCAATCACCTGCCCCACCATCGCCGGCTCAAGGCCGCGCATCACGGTTTCAACTTCGGGTAATTCGGGCATGGTGCTACTCCAAAATGTAGATTGCCTCATTATGGCAGTATCTGATACAATTGAACATACGGAGGACAATATGCCAAACGTACATTTAACCAATCCTATGCAAAAATACGTGCAAGACCAGATCGATTCTGGAGCATATGCCAATACCAGCGAGGTTGTGCGTGCGGGCATTCGCCTGTTGATGGAAAAACAAGGCGCGCGACAATTTTACAGCCTCAAGGCGGATTTGACACGCGCGGTAACCGCCGCAGAACAGGGCGAGTTTGAAGATTTTGACCCTGTTTCGTTTGAGCCCGATGCTTTCAATGCTAAACATGCCAATTAGGCTAACCCATCTCGCCCGCCAAGATCTCGAAAACATACGACGTTACACAGTTGAAACTTGGGGGCGGTCCCAGTGGCTCCAATACTATCGTGGCTTGGCAAGAACCTTTGAACGCATACAAGCAAACCCAGATCAGGGCCGCAATCGAGATTTATTTACGCGCGGAATGCTCTCTGTGAATTATGAAAAACACATCGTCTTTTATAAACCCATTAAAGCGGCCAACAATGACCCTGTGGTCCTGCGCATCCTCCACCAAAAACGAAACTTGCCTGCCTTGGTCTATTACGAAGATCTGGACGGCCCATAATTTTTTACCTCCAAAACGCATTTTCATCCGCCTCTACACCCTATATACCCCGAATTGCAAAAGCACGAGGCAAAGCCATGACCGAATCAAATCGCACCACCCATTTCGGCTTTCAAACCGTTGACGAGGACGCCAAGGCGGGCATGGTCCACGGGGTTTTCAGCAATGTTGCCTCAAAATACGACGTGATGAACGACGCTATGTCGATGGGCATCCACCGCATCTGGAAAGAGGCGATGATGGATTGGCTGGCCCCGCGCAACGGTCAAAAACTGCTGGATGTGGCGGGTGGCACTGGCGATATTTCATTCCGCTTTCTGGAACGCGCACCCCAAGCACATGCAACCGTTTTCGACATGACCCAAGGGATGTTGGATGCGGGCCGCCTACGGGCAGAAGCCGACCAAATGGCTGACCGTCTGGAATGGATTTGCGGCGATGCGTTAGCGCTGCCGTTTGAAGACAACAGCTTTGACGTATATACGATATCGTTTGGCATCCGAAACTTCACCCGCCCGCAAGAAGCCCTGAGCGAGGCCTATCGCGTGCTGCGCCCCGGCGGCCGATTGCTGATACTGGAGTTCAGCCAAATCCCCAACCCGGCGATGCAATGGGCCTATGACAAATATTCGTTCAATGTGATTCCCAAAATGGGGCAAGTAATTGCCGGAGACGCCGAAAGCTATCAATACTTGGTCGAGAGCATCCGCAAGTTCCCCGATCAAGACACCTTCCTGCAAATGATCCGCGACGCGGGGTTCGAGAACGCCAAATACCGCAACCTGACCATGGGCATCGCCGCCCTGCACTCTGGCTGGAAAATTTAACCCATGCGCGGCCCCCACAATATATGGCGACTGATCCGCACCGGTGCCACGTTTGAGCGCACAGGCGCGATGAAACAAGCGCTTGAGGCGATGGACGCCCCGCCAGCAATCCGCATGGCGGCGCGTGTGTTGGGCTGGCCGTTCAAATGGCTGGGGCTGAAGGGCGATCCAAACTACCCGCCATTGGTGCGCGCGATTACCGCGCTTGGCCCCGCCTACATCAAATTTGGCCAACTGATGTCGACACGCCCCGATGTGGTGGGCGACGATTTGGCGAATGAATTGAAAGTCCTGCAAGACAGTCTGCCACCGTTTTCCATGGAACAGGCCCGTGCAACGATTGAAAAAGATCTCGGTGCGCCGGTTGAGGATATTTTCTCCGAATTCAGCGAACCCGTCGCCGCCGCTTCAATTGCACAAGTCCACAAGGCGCGGCTGAAAGAAGACGGCCGTCTTGTCGCCGTCAAAATCCTGCGCCCAGACATTGAACGGGCCTTTTACAAAGACATCGACGCCTTCTACTTCTCAACCCAAATGATCGAATTACTATCCCCCGCCACCCGTCGCCTGCACCCCACCGCGATCATCGAACACTTCGATTCCGTGGTGAAGGGCGAGTTGGACCTGCGAATCGAAGCCTCCGCCGCTGACGAATTCGCGGCCAACACCGCAAATGACGAAGGCTTTGCCGTCCCCAAAATCATCTGGCCCCATTCGGGCCGCGCGGTGATGACGATGGAATGGGAGGATGGCCTGCCAATGAATGACGTCGAGGCGATCCGCGCTGCGGGCCACGACATGAAAGGTATGGCCGCGCGCATCGTGCAAATGTTCCTGCACCACGCCCTGCGCGACGGTTTTTTTCACGCTGACATGCACCAAGGCAACCTAAAGGTCGCTGCCAACGGCGATCTGGTGGCGCTTGATTTTGGCATCATGGGGCGGCTCGATGAATATACCCGCCGTGTTTACGCCGAAATCCTGATCGGGTTCATCCGCAAGGATTACCGCCGCGTTGCCGAGGTGCATTTTGAGGCGGGGTATGTGCCTGCCGACCAAGATGTAGATGCCTTCGCCCAAGCCCTGCGCTCTGTGGGTGAGCCTATCTTTGGCGAAGATGCCACCCAGATTTCCATGGCCCGCTTGCTGGCCTATTTGTTTGAAGTGACCGAGCGTTTCGGCATGGAAACCCGCACCGAGCTGATCCTGCTGCAACGCACCATGGTAGTGGTTGAGGGCGTGGGGCGAACCCTCGACCCCAGCCTCAACATCTGGGACGCCGCCAAACCAGTTGTGGAGCGCTACATCACCGACAACTTAGGTCCTCGCGCCATGCTACGCGATTTCAAACGCACCGCCATGGTGCTGTCGCGCTTTGGCCCGCAACTGCCGAAACTGGTCGAAAACGCCCTGCTGCGCAGCGGCGCACCGATGCCGGAATCGGTGAAACCATCCAAGGCAAACGCGGCCCTTTGGTTTTTGGCAGGCGGTGCTGCGGTCAGTTTAGTGTTCCTGTTCCTGCAATAGCTCCGCCGCAGAGAAGCACTCCCGGGCCTTTGCGGGTTTTCAAAGAAAATCCTAAAGCCTTGGGCCGTGCCTCGCTGCGCTCGGAAAAGCATCAGGCAGATAGACTTGCTATCGGTTGCATCCACCGAGCGCAGCGAGGCCACGCCCAACGGGAAGGGGTGAATTTTCAATTCAACGCAAACCGGCGGGAGTGCCCCCTAACGGCAACTCACTCACCTTTGTAATAACCAATCACATCCCCGTCCGTTGTCGCCCCTAATCCGTTCAACAGACGGTTGGAATAATTAAAATAGGCGCAGACTTGATTGACCTCTAAAATCTCGCCATCATCCGCACCGGCGATCCGCAGGGCCTCGAAATCGGACTTCACCATTTTGCCCACATCCACCGTCAGCTTGCCTGCATAGCGCAGCAGGGCCAGTTCTTTGCCGTCAAACTCATCCTCGGGCCGATGCGCCTTTAGTGCTGTGAACATCCGGTCAGACCGCGGTTGATCCAACAGCAAGTTGCGTACGTTCATAAAATGGTGGGTCAGGGAATAGGTGCAGTCATTCAGGATCGAGGTGTAACTGGCCACTACTTCCAGAAACCAAAACGGCAAGGTATTGTCCTTTGAATGCAACACCGAGCGGTACAGCGTCACATGACCATTCATCGTTTCAGGACGCAAGCTATGCACGCGCATCACCGTATCCACGGTGCCATGCGGGGTGCGGGCATTGTCCAGCAACTCTTTCAAGCGACCATCGGCATCCTCATCCGAAACCATATCAATCCAAGCGGTCATTTGTTACCTCCTGCCGAAAACGTATCAAAGGCATTCAACGCCTTGGCGCTAAAGGTAAACGACGGCCCGCCGCCCATATAGGTCGCCATCGCCAGCGCCTCACAGAATGCCTCTCGCGACACTTTCAGCCGGATCAGCGCTTTGACGTGAAACCCAATGCAACTGTCACAACGAGTGGCAATCGCGATGCCCAGCGCCATGAACTCCTTGGTCCGCTCATCCAGCGCCCCGTTGGTTTTTGCGGCCTTGCCCATCTGCGCAAACCCTGCCGCCGTGTCGGGGATCTCCTTTGACAGCGCGTTCATATTGGCCATCGTTTCCCCCAGAAACTTGTCCCACTCCATAACCTTAACCCCTCTCATCGGCACCCATGCGCCGTTCCAGCCAGCGCACACAGGCGCTGATAATCAGCACCAGCACCAGATATTCCACAATCAGCAGCGAGTATATTTCCAGCGGGCGGTATTCTGTCACCACCAACTCATTCGCACGCCGCGTCAACTCTTGCATCCCGATCACCGAGGCAAAAGCCGACATTTTCACAATATAGATAAACTGGTTCGCCAGCGGCGGCAGAATGCGCCGGATCGCTTGGGGCAGGATCACATAGCGCATGGTCTGCCACGCATTCAGCCCCACAGTTTGCGCTGCCTCGGCCTGCCCTTTGGCAATTGATTGAATGCCTGAGCGGAAAATCTCGGCGGTAAACGCGCTATCCGAAATCGCCAGCGTCAGGATCGCCCCCCAAAACGCATCAATCGGCACGTTTATCCCCATGGATTTAAAGATGATCGGCAAGCCGTAGAACACCCAGAACAACATCGGCAGCAGCGGGATTGAGCGCACAAGCTCCACATAAATCCTATTAAACCAGCGCCAGCCCCGCTTGTCCGACATGCCGGGCAGGGCAACCGCCAGCCCCAGCACGATAGAGATAAACGCGGCAATCAGCGAAATCAGGATGGTGTCGCCCATGCCGCCAATCAGAAACTTGATGTTGATCCAGCCGGATTTGTTCATCGGGTTGACCACATACCAGCCCCACGTGGCGTTTGATGAACAGCCCGTTAGCAGCACAATTGGCAGCAAGATTGCTAGTATCCTTTTCATTCCACGCCCCTTAATGCTTCAATATCTGGCTGAGGAACTTGCGGCAGCGCGCCGATTTTGGCGCCTCGAAAAACATCTCCGGCGTGCCAACCTCGACGATCTCGCCTTCATCCATAAAGATCATCTGATCCGCCACTTTGCGCGCGAACCCCATTTCATGCGTCACCACAATCATCGTCATGCCGGTGTCCGCCAATTCCACCATCACGTCCAGAACCTCGGAAATCATTTCTGGGTCCAGCGCCGAGGTCGGCTCATCAAACAGCAAAACCTTGGGTTCCATACACAAGGACCGCGCAATCGCCACCCGCTGTTGTTGCCCGCCAGATAACTGCCCCGGCTTTTTGTCCGCCTGTTCCGGTATCCGTACCCGCTCCAGATAGCCGCGTGCCAAATCGTCGGCCTCCCGCCGCGACAAGCCGCGTGCCTTCATCGGGCCAAGGGTCAGGTTTTCCAGAACTGTTAGATGGGGAAACAGATTGAACTGCTGAAACACCATGCCAACATGAGCGTTCAACGCTGCACTGGCGTCCACCAATTCCGCGCCATGCACCCGAATGATACCCTTTTGATGTACTTCCAGCCGGTTAATACAGCGCACCACAGTAGATTTCCCCGAACCGGACGGCCCACATATCACCACACGTTCGCCGGTCTTCACCGTTAAGTTGATGTCTTTCAGCACATGGAAATCATCAAACCACTTGTTCACATCGACCATCTCGATCGCAATATCTTGCATTGGCTGGCCCTTTGTAGTTTGCTGCAAGCAGGTTACGTCATTGCAGTAAGCGTTATTCGCAACACTTACTCAAGGCGGTTCTTCCAGGATCCGCAATCAAGCACCGTCCTAGAAAAAATGCAAACTATCGGAGAGTTAACCCATGAATAAATTACTAAACACCGCCGCCGCCTTGGTGATAGGTCTTGGCCTCGCTGCCAGCGCCAGCGCCCAATCTGCATTGAATGAAATTCTGGACAGTGGCATTCTGAAAGTCGGTACGACGGGCGACTGGAACCCAATGAGCGTGCGTGACCCGGCCACCAACAGCTACAAAGGTTTCGACATCGATGTGATGAGTGAGCTGGCCAAAGACCTCGGGGTTGAGGTCGAATTTGTACCAACCGATTGGAAAACGCTGGTCAACGGTGTGGTCGCGGGCAAGTACCACATCACGGGTTCTGCCTCGATTTCCCCTAGCCGGATGAAGGTTGCGGGCTTTTCAAACAGCTATCTTTCCGTGCAAATCATGCCTTTTACGGGCAAGGGTAACCCCGCCGGATTAAACGGCACTGACTCGATCAATATGGCGGGCGTTAAGGTTGCGACAACCCTTGGCACCACATTCGAAGGCTTGGTGCGCAAATGGTATCCAAACGCTGATATTAAGGTGGTAGAAGCCCCTGCCCGTGGTTTCCAAGAGGTTTTGGCCGGGCGTGCTGACGTGTTCATCACCTCCAACATCGAAGGTGCAACGCTGGGTAAAAAATTCGGCATCGAACGGGTGCCGGGCATTGAAACACCCACCTCCACCCCAATCGCGGCGATCTTGCCGCAGGATGATCAAATCTGGATCAATTACGTGAATAACTGGATTATCCTAAAAACCGCCAAAGGTTTCTTTAAGGACACAAAGGCCAAATGGGGCCTGTAAGAACCGAGACACTACCAAGTTAATACAGGCCGCGCTCACCACGCGGCCTTTTCACTGGTGCGTAACATGTTGACCCCGCGGCAAGTAAATGTTTGTGTTATCGCCCAATGCTGCGGACCAAAGGAAACTCCATGGAACTTATCGACGAAATCACTATCAACGCCCCCAAAACCGTCGTTTACGCGGCTTTGAATGATTTGGAAATTCTGCAACAATGTATTCCCGGTTGCGAGGAGTTAAACCAGTTGGAAGACGGAGAGCTGGAAGCCAAAGTTGTGCTGAAGGTCGGCCCCGTTAAGGCGCGTTTCTCGGGGAATGTTATTCTGGATACCAGCAAGGCACCGGATGGGTTTTCGCTGGCAGGTCAGGGCAACGGTGGCGTTGCGGGCCATGCCAAAGGCGGCGCAGTGGTAACGCTGGAGGAAAACCCAGACGGGACCACCTTATTGAAATATAACGCCAAAGCGGACATCGGCGGCAAGCTGGCGCAGCTTGGCAGTCGATTGATCCTCAGCACCTCAAGGAAACTGGCCAAAAAGTTTTTCACCAAGTTTTCAGAGGTCGTCGCGCCGGAGTAAACCCTCAACCACCGCAATAAACTCGCGTGGTTTCTCGGCGTGTAGCCAGTGACCTGCACCCGCAATTGTGTGGAAATCCGCTTGCGGGAACAAGCTGTGGATAGGGTCATGATGCTTGGGAAGAACATAATCCGACGCCCCGCCATGCACAAAATGGGCGGGGCCGCTAAATACGCCGGAGACACCAGGAAACCCTATAATATCCGGCATGTATTCCGCCAACACATCCAAATTCAGCGACCAGCGATTGCCCGCGGCATCCATTTGCAAACTGCTCAGCAAAAACGCCCGTACTGCCGCCTCTGCGATCACCTCGGCCATAATACTGTCCGCGTCGGAGCGCCGCGATATTGTGTCCAGCGGCACCCTCCGCATCGCATCAATACTGTCCATTTGCGTATGCCCGTAAGCCACAGGTGCAATATCTGCCACAATCAGCCGCCGCACTAAATCCGGTTGCGACAGTGCCAGCATCATTGCAGCCTTACCGCCCATAGAATGCCCCAGAACATCCATCTGCCCACCAGACGCCCGAATAACCTGCGCCAGATCATCCGCCAGATCGGTGTAGCTGTTACTGTCGTTCCAAAAACTGGCACCATGGTTTCGCATGTCCACCGTGACAACCGGACGTGTGCGGGAAAAATGTTTCGCCAAAGCGCGCCAGTTTCGAGCCGAGCCGAACAGGCCATGCACGATCAGCAACGGAGTACCCTCACCTTCGCCAAATAGGGTGGTTGCCAGTAATGTCATATCAGCAACTCGCTGAGGATTTCATCGTCGGTAATATCGGTAAACTCGAAACCCTCTGCCGCCATCCGCTGGCACAGCGACACAAAACCATCCGCCTGTTTGGTTTCAATCCCCAGCAGCACCGCACCGAAGTTACGTGCCGATTTTTTCAGATATTCAAACCGCGCGATGTCGTCATTTGGCCCCAACAGCTGCAAAAAATCCTTCAACGCACCGGGTCGTTGTGGCATCCGCAGAATGAAATACTTCTTCAGCCCCGCATATTTCAGCGCCCGTTCTTTCACCTCCGGCAACCGCTCAAAATCGAAATTCCCGCCAGAAGTCACGCAGACAACCCGCTTGCCTTTTATCTGCTCTGCCACATCCTGCAATGCATCAATCGACAGGGCACCTGCAGGTTCCAACACGATCCCTTCGACGTTCAGGATATTGGTGATGGTTGCACAAATCCGCCCCTCTGGCGCTGCCAGAATATCCGCTGGATCAATCGACTTCAAAATCTCAAAGTTACGCTCGCCAATCCGCGCAACTGCCGCGCCGTCGACAAAACTGTCGATATGGTTCAGCGTCACCAGCTCCCCCGCCTGAACTGCTGCCTTCAAGCTACCGGCCCCCGCAGGTTCAACAAACCGATAATCCACGTCCTGCCCCAATTCCCGAAAATAACGCACAATGCCCGACGACAACCCGCCACCACCCACAGGCAGGATCAGCATATCGAGCGTATTGCCCCGCAGCTGGGTAACAATTTCGGCGGCAACTGTTGCCTGCCCCTCAATCACATTCAGATCGTCAAACGGGGACAGGAAGCTGCCGCCCTCCTTAGCGCAAAACGCCTGTGCCGCCCCCAGTGTTTCATCAAAGTAATCGCCTTGCAAAACGATCTCGACAAAATCACCGCCAAAAGCCCGCGTTTTGTCGATCTTTTGTTGCGGCGTGGTCACGGGCATATAGATCACCCCGCTGACCCCGAAATGGCGACAGACAAACGCAACCCCCTGCGCATGGTTCCCGGCTGAGGCGCAGACAAACAGCGTCTGATGCGGGTCAGCGGCCAGAACTTTACGCATAGCATTGAACGCGCCGCGAATTTTGTAGGAGCGGATAGGCGACAAGTCTTCGCGTTTCAGATAAATCTCGGCGCTGTATTTATCCGACAGATAAGCATTGCGCTGCAATGGTGTCGCGTCAAACAATGTGCGCATCTGCGCCACTGCCCCGCTAACGAGTGATGGAAAGCTGGCCATTGTCGAAGTATCCCAATTGCAAAATCCTAGTTTGTCTTAAAGCGGGTTTTACGGAATAATTCAAATGGGCAATTGAAGATATTTAGAAACCTTCGTCAACAAACTCGATATTGATCTCCGCCTCACTCAGTAACACATTATCCAGAACAATGGTGCCGTTCCCATAGTCTATTATTGTGTTGCCGAACTTTTGCGTAACTTCAACGGTACCATCTAGATCACCGATGATGCGCAGGGTATCGTCGTTCTTATCGAAATCATTGATGTGGTCTTTACCCTGTTTGCCGGTGAAGGGGCGTACAGTGAAATTGAAAAAATCATTGCCTAGACCGCCGTTCAATTCATCGTTTCCCTTGCCGCCCTCAATGGTGTCTGATCCGATTCCGCCATCAATTGTATCCTTGCCACTATCCCCATTCAGGTGATCGTTGCCACTACCACCATTAATGATGTCATTGTGTTTCCCTGAATTGATGCGATCATTGCCAGAACCGCCATTGACGATATCTTGGCCGCCGCCAGTCTTGATAACATCATTGCCACCTTTGCCGTGAACGGAATCGTTACCTTTGCCGGTCAGGATAATATTAGCTTTGTCGTCCCCAACAATCACATCATCAAACCTAGTAGCGTTTATCCCCTCTATTCCTCCAAAACTGGCGAACGGGCCATTTTCAAACCCATCGTTAAATGCGGCTTTTCCTGATCCGAAATCAAGAGCTATCGCTTGATCCATTTCAGAAGCATCAAACATATCCTTTTTACCTTTGCCGCCCCTGAAAATATCCGGCCCAATTGTATTACCTGCAAGCGAGTTTTCAGCCCGCAAAACAAAAACATCATTTCCGCCACGCCCGTTAAGCACGTCAATTCCAGTTGTTCCCTCCAAAACGTCTCTATGGTTGCTGCCATTCGCAGTTACCCCGCTGATGGTGGCATTTTGAAAGGAAAGTCCATTTCGAAAGTCGCGAAAAGCATCCGTGCTGTACTCCGGCCTACCTGAATCGTCATTGGGAATAGCGGCTGCATTGTCTGTTAAATCTTGAAATGGCAAATCACCAAAATCAACGAGAACAGCGGTCGCTTTGGTTGCGCCAAATGCAAAAATCTTGATCTTGTCAATCGTACCTTCGGTAATAACACCATCTTCAATGACGGTATCTTGTCCGAGAAAGGAAACAGAAACATTTTCACTACCCAATCTGGTTCGAAGCGCGCCCTCACCGCCAAAAAATGGAAGCCACCGATAGCCGACGTCTTGCAAAACTTCCAGAATAACACGTTGTACACTTGAGGTTAGTTGGCCATTAATCTTGATACGCATTGTGATAACTCCATTTCCAAAAGTGGGTATTATTCAAATTCTAGTCTTGGGGTGTTTCGTTCTAAACACCCGCCCAACGGCACCCTGAATTTCGAGGGTATTGCATAGGATAAAACAGTGCGCCGACTGCGATTCACTTCTTGGCACAGCCCTTTATGCGGCCATTTTAGCATATTTCCGTTAATCTGCAAAGACGCGGCAATTGCAGGCCTTGCTCGATCCCCCCAAACACCCTAAACCGCTGGCAAATATTCCCCTTGAATTACGGAGCTTCCGCAAATGTCCGCTCAATCGACTGCCCCTAAGAAAGTCGTACTCGCCTACTCCGGCGGTCTCGATACCTCTATCATCCTGAAATGGCTGCAAACCGAATATGGGTGCGAAGTTGTGACTTTCACCGCTGATCTGGGTCAGGGCGAAGAGCTGGAGCCAGCCCGCGCCAAAGCGGAGTTGATGGGTATCAAACCGGAAAACATCCGCATAGAGGACGTGCGAGAGGAATTCGTGCGTGATTTCGTCTTCCCGATGTTCCGTGCTAACGCTTTGTACGAAGGATTATATCTGCTGGGCACGTCCATCGCGCGACCCCTGATTTCCAAGCGCCTTGTTGAGATTGCGGCAGAGGTTGGTGCAGATGCCATCGCCCACGGAGCGACCGGCAAAGGCAACGACCAAGTGCGTTTTGAATTGGCGGCCTACGCCTTGAACCCAGACATTCAAGTGATTGCGCCTTGGCGGGTTTGGGACTTGTCCAGCCGTACCAAACTGCTGGCTTTCGCCGAAGAAAACCAAATCCCCGTGGCCAAAGACAAGCGCGGCGAAGCGCCATTTTCTGTCGATGCCAACCTGCTGCACACCTCCTCCGAGGGTAAAGTTTTGGAAGATCCCGCTGTTGAGGCACCCGATTACGTTTACCAGCGCACCGTCGCACCAGAGGATGCACCGGACACGCCGGAATACGCAGAAATCACCTTTGCCAAAGGCGACCCCGTTGCCTTGAACGGCAAAGACCTGTCACCCGCTGAAATGCTGACCGCGTTGAATGAGTTGGGTGGCAAACACGGCGTCGGCCGTCTTGATCTGGTCGAGGGGCGTTATGTGGGCATGAAATCCCGTGGCATCTATGAAACCCCTGGCGGCACTATAATGCTCGAGGCCCATCGCGGCATCGAAAGCATCACACTTGATCGCGGTGCGGCTCACCTCAAGGACGAGTTGATGCCAAAATATGCCGAGTTGATTTACAACGGCTATTGGTTCTCGCCCGAACGCGAAATGTTGCAAGCGCTGATTGATACTTCGCAAACACGGGTCAACGGCACCGTGCGCCTGAAACTCTACAAAGGTTCCTGCCAGACTGTTGGCCGATGGTCCAAGGACTCGCTCTACTCGGAAGCACATGTCACATTCGAGGATGACGCGGGCGCTTACGATCAGAAAGATGCTGCCGGATTTATCAAGATCAATGCCCTGCGTTTAAAACTGTTGGCTGCACGCGACAAACGTTAACCGAAGGCTATAGTTGGCCCTGTAACTGCCTAAATATGTGGCACATCCGACACAGGGCCAACCAGTAAATTGATTCAAAACACTTATTACCCCCCCCTGCTTCGTTGACCTGCGATTCAAACGCGTCTAGAATCCTCTAAATCCGGCAAAAGCTGGTGCATCACAGGCCTGGCAAAGACTGGGCATAAGGGCAGTAAAAGCGAACGCAGAAAAATTATCCAACTTCGGTTAATCACCGAGAGCATGTTGGCACTTGTGCGTTCAATTTCCACTTATCCCTTAAGTTGCACCATAGAGACCGGATCGGGGTTTATGGGTGTGTGGTCGGGGGACTTAACGTGATGAGTATTGGTAGTCAAAATACAGCAAACATTGATTTTCAAGATGAGCCGGACGACCGGGTCGTTTCCATTGGCCTGGCTGAGGCCAGTTTCGCAGAGCAGCCGGAAAGAAAACTATCTCCGGTTTCAACCGGATTGATCCGCGCGGGCATTGGCGGCGCGGTTGTTCTATTGGCTGTAATCGGTATTTTCGGGCTTGTTGGTGGCTTCAAACAAAATGAGGAAACCGCAAACCTGCCCGTAGTCGCCAGTAAGCCAAAACCCCCAAACCTCCAAAGTTCAAACTATCAAATTCTGGTGACCAACTGGACTCAGGCCAAAAAACAATACGGCATAGCATTGGCGTCCGGGCGCGACCAAGCAACGACTAACCGTAGCGATCAAGCGAGAATTGCCAAACAGCAACAGCGCACATCCGCCGCTGAAACCGCTGTCGACCAGGCTGGCATCGCAGTTGCCGAGGCGTTGCGCGTATCATCGTCCGCTCGCGATAAACTCGACGACCTGTTGGGCGAGAAGCTCAAGCGCAAACTTGTTTCAGCCAAAGAGGCTCTGAACAGTTCTATCATTAACGCCGAAGCCGCGCAAAAAGACATGCGTATCGCCGAGGCCGAACACAAACGGATAGACGCGACTGTAAACGAATTGCGCAAAGCTGCGAACGCCGCCAAAGCGGCTGCATCCGCCGCCGACGTTGTTGTCGCTGCCGCAAAGTCGGCCCGTTTGGTGATGGCTGAAAATGAAGACATCATCTCAGACGGCAACTCCTCTGCCATGGCCAATCTGGAATCCGGCTTTTTCAAAGAAGCAAGCCAGCAAGCGGAATCGGCCGGTCGTTCTGCCCTTGTCGCCAGCAAAGCAGTTGCCATTACCGAATTGCGCCTGCAACAGGTGACTGATCGGTTGAAACCGTCTCAGGTCAAGTTCAGGCAGACAAACGCGGCAGAAGAGAAGGCTTATCTCGATTTCGCAGCCGCCGACAAAGCCTTCAAATTGCATACCGCCCAAAAGGCCAAAGCACAGGATAAGTCCGAGGTCACATCTGTTGCCCTTGCCTCCGCAGAACGACGGTTAGAAGAAATGCGTGATCTACTCGCCCGTGAGACTGCCGCCTTGCTTTCCCTCCGAACCAGCTTCAGCAGTGGACAGCAGGCGGGTATGGCCCATGAAGCCAAAATCGCCACAGCCTTAGGGGCCTTCGAAAAGGCCGACACATTGTTACGCAGCGCCCAGCGCATTCGTTCAGTGCAAAACGCTGCCACTCTGGCCGCACTAAACGCCGATATGCACACACAATTGCGGCTGGCGTTAAGCAACACTCAGGCCGTGCAAGCTTCCTATGACCGCTTTGTTCTGTCATCGGAGGCATTATTTGAACCCGGCTCTGCCCGCCTTGGGAAAACCGGTCGTGAAACCATTGCGCGGATCACCTCGATCGTTGAGGGGGTTACCGGCAAAGTGCCTGAAGATATGGACTGGATGTTGCGCGTCGACGGCCATACCGATGCAACCCCGCTCAGTGGCAATGGCAGCTTCAAGGACAATTGGCAGCTCAGTCAGGCCCGCGCCCTGTCGGTTGTCAAACACCTGATAAAGCAAAGCACAATTCCGGCGCGGCGTATGTCTGCCAACGGTTTTGGTGAATACCAACCGATCAGCAAGGGCAACGGCCCCGCCGGTCAAGCCGCAAACCGCCGTATCGAGATCGTGCTTACATCCCGCTAATCTTATGCGCGGCCATCTGCGCGTAATATGGCAAAGCCTGTTCCAGAATGGGCTGTAACGCCTCGGGAACATCAGGAATCGCGCCCTCTGCCACCGCAAAGCCCGTACTTTTCCAAACCGCGTTATACCAATGTGGTGCCCAAGCCCCATCTTGCGGATGCCCGCCCGAGGGCCAACTCAACATTGCTGGATCAAAACCCAGCCCAATTTGATCACACAAAGCGCGCAACATCATTTCCGGCGCGGCCCGTATGTCCGCACTATCAATCACGATTGGCGCGGCCCCGTCCTGCTGGCACAAGAAATCAAACAATTCCGCCTGCTGGCGAAACCCTATATCCTCCAGCGTCGGATGCTCCCGTTTGGCATGGTAACTGGCAATCACTCGCGCCGGATGGCGGATCAGAAATACATTCACAAAACTGTTGATCCAATCCAGATCAGAACCTACCTGCAAATGATGCACCATATGTTTTTGGTAAAATACCGCCCTGCCCTCCGGCACGTCCCCCAAACAACGCGCCCGAATTGCCGCCATATCCACGCCGCCCGCTGCAATCGTTTCAGCCGCCATTGGATGCGCCAATCCGGTACGCGCCAGATATTCCCCGTAAAACGGCTCATCCCAAACCGCGCAATCACTGCGCGCGCCAAAAGAATACATCATCGCCGTTGAAAGATTTCGCGGCCCAGACCACATTGCAATACGCATAATTTGCCCTCACTTAGAATTTATTTGATGTTGCGGAGGCAAAAAGCCAAAACAAGATAACCCAGAAAGGCACCCCATGACTCATATCCACAAATTCCTGATAGCAACCACCCTTTGCCTTTTCAATACATTCCCCGCCGCCGCCAAAGACTTGCAACAATTAACCCTCGCAGGCGGCTGTTTCTGGTGTGTTGAATCCGACTATGAGGGTATCAATGGCGTGGTCGACGCTGTCTCCGGTTTCACGGGCGGCAAGGCATCAAATGCCAGCTACAAAAAAGTCTCCAAAGGCCGCACCAAACATCTGGAAGCGGTGCAAATCACCTTTGATGCGGATGTCGTCACGCTCGACACCCTGATGAATATCTTCTGGCGCACCATTGATCCTACGGACGCCGGTGGCCAGTTTTGTGATCGTGGTGCCAGTTATCGCAGCGCGGTTTTTGTCGAAAATGGCCAGCGCGCCGTGGCCGAAGCTTCTAAATCTGCCGCCGCCAAAGCATTGGGCCAAAAGATCGTCACCCCGATCCTAGCAGCCACCGCATTTTACCCGTCAGAAGCCTATCACCAGAATTATTACAAAAGCAGCAAAAAGGTCCTGACCCGCTATGGCCTGATTAAAAAGAAAGACGCCTACAAGCGCTACCGCAAATCCTGCGGCCGTGACGCGCGTGTCAAACAGCTCTGGGGCAACCGCGCCTTTGTGGTGGCTGGCAGTTAACCTGCCCTACACCTTTCTTTGTTCTCTTAAATATCCCCGCGCGGAGCGCATAGAAACCGAGAGAATTTCGACTTTTATCGATTCATCAAACAACGCAATTCCCATTTGATCCCTTGCGAAAGGCTGGGAATTGCTTTTCGACGATAAATCAAAAAGATCTAATAAATCAAGTTGTTAAGAATAACCGTCTGTAAGGCAAATATCCCCAGGAACACCACAATGGGAGAAAAATCCATGCCACCTGCGCTCGGTAAAAACCGGCGAATTGGACGATAGATCGGTTCCAG
Organism: Alphaproteobacteria bacterium; assembly: GCA_024280735.1. Taxonomy (GTDB): domain Bacteria; phylum Pseudomonadota; class Alphaproteobacteria; order Rhodobacterales; family Rhodobacteraceae; genus Amylibacter. Next base: position 103,497 of record JAJRPO010000025.1, read on the forward strand.
CAGATTGTTCAATCCATAATATATCTGCGCAACCACTGGCTGGCGCATGTTGAGAACTTGAAAATTGATCAGCCAGCCCATAGCAATATGGATAATTAAAATCCACTTCGCTACGTTCAGAATTGCATAAAGAATTTCGCCCAGAGACTGCATCATTTAACCTCGTCATTACCTTTCCCCTTACCTAGGGTCCGTCCCCGCCATTGGCAAGCTTGCTTTACCTAAACCTACCGCCACGTCATCCTTGCCCTCTGTGCCTTTCTCGTCAAACTGCCCAAAACGCAGGAGTATGCCACAATGTTCCCTTTCGTCCGTTTGGCCAAAGAACTGACAAAATTTAGCCTCGCCCCGCCATTGGCAATGGATGAGGTTCATGTCTCACACCACATCTGTTGGCCGTGGGACATCGACATGTTTGGAGAGCTGAACAACGGTCGCACCCTGTCGATCTATGATCTTGGGCGGCTGCCTTTAGCCCTTCGCTCGGGCTTTTGGAAACGGATACGCGCGCAAGGCTGGGGCATGTCAATGGCAGGGGCCACCATCCGCTATCGCCACCGCGTCACCATGTTTCAACGCTTTGAAATGCGCTCTGGCACATTGGGCCGCGACGCGCGATTCCTATACCTGCACCAAACCATGTGGCGCAAGGGGCGCGCGTTATCTTCGGTGGTCTACCGTGTCGCCGTGACTGATAATTCCGGCATTATTCATACCGACCGTGTCGCAGAGGCCATAGGACTCCCTGACTGGAACCCCAAAATGCCCGATTGGGTGGACCAGTGGGCCAAGGCCGAAAACAGCCGCGAATGGCCGCCCGTTTACTGAGTTGACCCCGAAAATCCTTGCGCACAGACCCAGATCATAGTTCAATCCCGCCAATAACAAAAATACGGGCAGGGGAAAACATGTCACAACCAAGCAATCGCAAGGCCATTTGGGGCTGGTATTTCTTTGACTGGGCCGCGCAACCTTATCACACCCTGCTGGTGACATTCATTTTTGGTCCGTATTTTGTGTCAGCTGTGGTCGGTGATCCGGTCCTCGGTCAGGCGCTCTGGGCGCGCATGATGTGGATCGTCGGCCTGTTTCTGGCGATCTCTGCCCCGATCCTTGGTGCCATTGCGGACAGTAACGGCCCGCGAAAACCGTGGATTGCCATGTTCTCTGTCATCTACATCATCGCCGCTGCTTCGCTCTGGCTGGCAACGCCGGGCATGGAAGATACAACTGTCATTTTACTAGCCTTTGGCATCGGTTTCGCCGCCGTCGAACTGGCCCAAGTACTGATCAACGCCATGCTGCCCAGCCTTGGCCCGCGCGAAGAATTGGGCCGCATTTCCGGCAACGGCTGGGCCTTTGGTTATTGTGGCGGATTGCTTACGCTGGTCATCATGCTGCTATTCTTGGCCGAGGGTGAGAATGGCTTGACCATGCTGGGCACCCCTCCGGTCTTTGGCCTAGACGCCGCCGCCCGTGAAGGCACCCGCGCCGTTGGCCCACTCACCGCCATTTGGTACGTCATTTTCGTGATCCCTCTTTTCCTCTGGGTCCCCGATGTCGTCAAAAAGGCCAGCTCTGGAGGTGCAATATCCAAGGGCCTCAGCGAACTAAAAACCACCCTATCCAACCTGCCCAACAACACCAGCCTCGCCGCCTACCTCGGGTCCTCTATGTTCTACCGTGATGCGCTGAACGGGCTGTATGGGTTTGGCGGTATCTACGCTGTTGGCGTTCTTGGCTGGTCCGTCACCCAAGTCGGCATCTTCGGTATTGTCGCCATCATCACCGGCGCGATATTTTCGTGGCTCGGTGGGTTCGCCGATAAAAAATTCGGCCCCAAAATGGTTATCACTTGTGCAGTATTCGCCTTGATTGTCGTCTGCACCCTAATCATCGGCACGTCGCGCACGACCTTTTTCGGCGTACTCTTGTCCGAAGGGTCAACCTTACCTGACAGCCTATTCATGTTCTGCGGCGCAGTCATCGGCGCGGCTGGTGGCATCTTGCAGGCCGCCTCTCGCACCATGCTGGTACACCAAGCCGAACCGGGCCGCGTCACCGAAGCATTTGGCCTTTATGCCTTATCGGGGCGTGCCACAGCATTCCTTGCCCCTGCAATGATTGATCTGGTAACCACGCTAACCGGAAATCAGCGCCTCGGTCTGTCGCCCGTAATTCTGCTGTTCCTGATCGGCCTCGCTCTGCTGTTCTGGGTCCGCTCTGCAAAGGAGTACCGCTAATGCGTTTAACTGCTCTCCTGCTACTCGGGCTTGTCGCCTGTGGTGGTGGCAATGACACCAGCAAATCCAAGGCCGTGGCGGTTTCACAATCCACCGTGCGCATCAGCACCGCGTCAGGCCCAAAGGCGAATAAGCTGTTTGGTGCCAAAGCGGTGCCCTCACGGCAAACGGCCAACCCCTTCGGCTCCTACGCCAAAGGGTGTCTGGCGGGCGGCGTGCGCCTGCCGGAAACCGGCCCCACATGGCAAGCGATGCGCCTGTCACGCAACCGCAATTACGGCCACCCTTCGATGATTGCCTTCCTCAAAGACCTCAGCGCGCAGGCGGCCCTACAACCGGGCTGGGCGGGGCTGTACCTCGGGGATATTTCGCAACCGCGCGGCGGGCCAATGACCTCCAGCCACCAATCGCATCAACTGGGACTGGACGCCGACATCTGGCTGCACAAAGCAACCCGTATGAACCTGACACGGGCAGAACGCGAAACCTTGTCTTCAACCACCGTGCGCTCTAAAAACTTGCGCTCAGTGACCAGCTACTGGTCCCGCCAGCACATGAACATCCTCAAGGCGGCGGCGTCAGACCCGCGCGTTGATCGGATATTCATCACCGCGCCTGCCAAAATCTGGATGTGCGAAAACGCCAAAGGCAACCGCAAGTGGCTGCAAAAAGTCCGTCCCTATTGGGGGCACCATTATCATTTCCACGTCCGCCTGAAATGCCCCGACGGGGCGGCGGGTTGCGTCACCCAGACCCCAACCGTTTCACAACTGGCCAAAGGTGGCGATGGTTGCGACGATACCTTAAACTGGTGGGTAACGGCGGCGCTCGACCCGCCCAAAGTTGACCCAAATAAAAGGAAGAAAAAGGTCAAAAAGAAACCCCGAAAACGCGGCGCGCGGGATTACGTCATGGCTGATCTGCCCAAGCAGTGTCAGGGCGTATTGAGCAGCAAATGATCCGTTTTGTATTGGCATTTCTGCTGCTTGCCCTACCAGCGCAGGCAGCGGAATTGCAATTCCTGTCAAACCACAGTTTCAACAATACCAACGACGTCTTCGGCGGTTTTTCCGCGCTGCACGTCTATCCCGATGGGCAAAGGTTTCTGGCCGTCTCTGATCGTGGCCAGTTCATGACCGGGGCAATAGAACGCGATGCCGGCAATGTAACCGACATAACCAACATTCAGCTGACCCCGATCCTGGACACAAATGGCAACATCCTGTCCAAACACAAAGTTGATGCCGAAGGCTTGGCCATGCGCTCCGACGGGCGGATATTTGTATCGTTTGAGGCCTTTCACCGTGTCTGGACCTACACATCGATCAAAGGCGAGGCGGCATGGCTGCCCCGCCATCCAGATTTCAAAACCCTGCAAAACAATTCTTCCCTGGAGGCCTTGGCAATTGACGCCGCAGGGGCGCTCTACACAATTCCCGAACGGTCCGGTGAATTGGACCGCCCCTTCCCTGTCTACCGTTATCAAAACGGCCAATGGGACCGCAAACTATCCCTGCCCCGCCACGGCCAACACCTTGTCGTCGGCGCGGATTTCGGACCGGACGGCAAATTGTACCTGCTAGAGCGCCACTATGCCAAACTGCAGGGATTCTCGACCCGCATCCGCCGCTTCAACCTCACCGCAAAGGGTTTTGACCAAGGCGAAACTTTGCTGCAAACCCCTGTAGGGCGGCATGATAATCTGGAAGGCATCAGCGTGTGGCAAGACGATCAAGGCAACACCCGCGTCACCTTGATTTCCGACGACAATTTCCGCTGGTTTCAGCGAACGGAAATTGTGGAATATGTGGTGAAGGAAGATCCCTGATGCTGTCCTAAAAAACAAGCTCTGATTGCGATAAGGAGCTTGTTGCAATGCCATCCAGATAGATCGATACGTCAAAGCCGACCGCTTGAATAAGAGTATCCCTTCCGCCATTGCTATCAGTAAAGGTAAGGTCGTCGTAAGAGATAGAACTATCGGAAAAATCGATCAAATCTTCGCTTATTTGAAAACCAACAATCCGATCATTCCCTGAATTGTCGTCAAAATAGAACGTGTCTTCATAAAAAGTTTTTGAAATATTAAAAAAATCATCTCCACGACCACCGTAGTAGTGGGAAGCGAAGCCAGCCCCACCATAGATCGAATCTGCTCCTGCCCCCCCAAAAAAGGCGTAGGTTTCGTTGTTTCTGCCAACCACTCTTAAAATATCAGATCCATCACCTCCATACAATTGACCTGAGAACGACCCCATCAAAAGTGTGTCATCACCTGCTCCACCGTAGAGATTAGAGGCGAAAAAGTTATTTTGAGTACTGGTTTCAAGAAAATCATTGCCATCGCCACCAAATATAGTGTCGCTGCCATCAACGCCGCCAAAAAGACGATCATCCCCGCCCAACCCATAGAGGGTGTCGTTTAGCGCGCCACCATACAATGTATTGGCAGAATCGTCACCGATAACCTCAAGCTCCATTGGTACCGAATAGAGGAGAAAGTCCGACTCTGACAACTCTGTTTTCTCAACACCCTTTAGATAGAGAGACAGGTCAGTTACCTTATTTGAAACGCGTGTATCTGCGCCGCCATTAGCTTTCGAGAATAACAAACCTGAATACCCAACAGGAATTTCTCTTAGGTCTATTTTGTCCTGACCAATCTGAAAATCCCTAACTCGATCAATTTCAGAGCTTCCATCAATGACAAAAATATCGGCACCGCCACCACCTACCAACAGGTCATTGCCAGACCCGCCAAAAAGACGATCATCGCCGCCGCCGCCATAAAGAATGTCTTTGCTGTCACCACCGAATAGATCATCATTTCCGGCCCCGCCAAACATAGTGTCAGTTCCTTTTCCCCCAAAGAGATTATCTACACCTTGCCGCCCATACAGAATATCGTCCCCCGCAGCACCTAACAAAGTGTTGGAGTCCGCGTTCCCATAAAAAACATCATCATTAGAAGTTGCGCCGTTAAAGATAAAATTCTTAGAACTAAGGGCCCCGGTTGCCACCCCCTTTAAATATACCGACGAACCCGTATCGGCAAACTTCACCAATGTGTCTTTTCCGCCATTTTTGGCAATGAACTGCAAGTCACCAATAGCCATATTCCTACCGACAAAGTGTATTAAGCCATACTCAGCCGCAAAATTGATAATCCGGTCATCACCGGAATCGTCCCGAACAAAGAAAGTATCCCTGCTATAACCGCTGCGGATAATGTCATTACCTTTTCCGCCATCAAATAGATTGGAGCCAGTAAAATCCGCCAGCCTGTCATCGCCCTTGCCGCCAAAAAGACTGTCATCTCCTGATCTACCAAAAAGGCGGTCATTGCCGCCGCCGCCCATCATCACGTCATTGCCACTGCCACCCTCCAGCAAATCAGCGCCCGCACCGCCCATCATCTTGTCGTTACTATTACCCCCAAAAAGAGCGTCATCGCCATGCCCACCATAAAGGCTATCAAGGTTGTAATAGCCTACGAGAGTGTCATTCCCACCACCACCAAACAACACATCTTGGCCGTGGAAGAATGAGCTGCCTTTAGCATCCCCAATCAAAGTGTCGTCTCCATCACGCCCAAACAGCGTATCGCTGCCGTTCATCCCTTTCAGAATATCGTGGCCCTCTCCGCCAGACAATGTATCCGAATCCTCTCGCCCCAAAAGAACATCATCACCATCACCGCCACGCAGATCATTATCGCCCGCCACGCCCAGAATGAAATCATCCGCGCCACCCGCGACAACCCTCAGAACGTTGTTGGCGTCATTATAACTTACCGCCCAATCGCTGCTATCCGCCTTGGCCCCATACAAATGCTGCAAAGCTTGAACATCAAAAACACCCAAACCGACCGCATATGGCTCGGTGTTGTTGTAGGTCATCACTGTATTGCTTTGAATGTCATAAGCGTCTGCCAGCAGGACAGACCCATCATGTGGGTGCTGCAATCCCAGCGCGTGCCCCACTTCGTGCAACATGGTCAGATAGCCATATGTGCCGATGTTGTAATCACCATTATCACTGTCAACGACCAGCACACCTTTGCCAGTATAGTTCTGAGAGGATTCCGCATAGTTGGCCCAACCGCCATATTCCGAGCCATCGGCATTCGAGACATCGATCATCCCGCCTTCTGCAATTTCGACAAACAACACACCAGTCACAGCCTCATAGGCCGCAATTGCCTTGCGAAAATTGGCCCGTTGTCCAGTGGTAAAGGCTGAAGTGCTCGTTACATCAAACAGGCTTTCGTCAACTTTTGGTACGTTTGATTCATCGGCAAAGCTATAGGTCACAATGACCGGCTTGCCCAGTTTTGCAATGCCGTTCCAGCGGGCATCAGCCTCGTCATTGATTGCCAATAAGGCCGTGTAATCTGTGACAGTGGCCATAATGAATTCTCGTTACTTCCAGTTGTACCCTACTTAATGAATTACCATTGATTTACAATGTTCCAAACGCAAATCGGGGCGAGATGCGATCTCGCCCCTGTTTCTATTTTGCTGAAAAGATAGGCCCCTTAAGGCTTCTCACCGCGCGCCAGATGGGCATTGTCTGGTATGTGGCGCGAAAAGCCCCATAGGGACAGGACCCCTGATTACGTTGGCCAGGGCAACGAATAGGTTTTGACGTTGGTGAAGAATTTCATCGCTTCGGTCACACCTTCTTTGACAGCATTGCCGCTGTCTTTAATGCCGCCAAACGGCGATGTTTCAATTCGATAGCCGGGCTGTTCCCAGATGTTGCAGGTGCCGACATCCAAGCCATTGATGTAGGCAATCGCTCGGTTCAAGTCATTGGTACAAACACCCGAAGACAGGCCAAAGTCGGTTGAGTTCGAAATGCGCATCACTTCATCATCATCATCGGGCACACGGACAATTGGCACAATTGGGCCAAAGGTTTCTTCCATCACCAATTCACTATCATGGGGCACATAGTCAACCACGATCGGTGGCAACAATGCCCCGTGCCTGCCCGGATGATACAGAATTTTCGCGCCTTCTTTTTCAGCCTGCAGCACGCGGTTTTCAAACAATTCAGCTGCCTGCGCATGAATCACACAACCCAACTCGGTTTCCGGGTCTTGTGGATCGCCAAACTTGATCGCCTTGGCTTTTTCCAACACCAAGGGCACAAACCGATCAGCCACACTTTCCTGCACCAAAATCCGTTTGATCGCTGTGCAACGCTGACCCGAGTTGCCAGTGGCACCCGCAACAGCGATGGTCGCGGCCTTTTCCAGATCCGCATCACTTAGATCATTACAAACGATCAAAGGATCATTGCCGCCCAGTTCCAACGCCTGACGTTTGTATCCAGCCTTGGAGGCAATCAACTTGCCCACAGGCACACCACCGGTAAAGGTGATGATGTCGATATTTTCATTCACCATCATCTCTTCACCGACATCCTTAGGCCAGCCGGTGACGATCTGGAACATTTCGTGCGGCAGACCCGCCTCATAAAGGATGTCAGCCAACGCAATGGCTGTTAGCGGCGTCAACTCGGTCGGCTTGCACACCATGCAATTATTGGTGGCAATCGAGGGGGCAATCTTATGGCTAACCATGTTTAACGGGTGGTTAAAGGGCGTGATAGCAGAAATCGCCTTGACCGGTTCACGTTTGGTAAAAATCTTACGCTCTTTGCCGTTGTGGGTCAGATCGCAGGAAAATATTTGGCCATCGTCGTTCAACGCCTGACTCGCGGCAAATTGATAGACATCCTGGGCGCGCTTGGTCTCATAGATCGCATGTTGGTGACATATCCCCAGTTCCAGCGTCAACCATTTGGCCAAATACTCGCGACGCTCGCCAATCAACTCGCCAGCGCGTTGCAATATCTTGCTGCGCTCATAGCGGCTGAGTTTCGATTTGTAATTCGCCGCAATCTCAAAAGCGCGTTTGACGTGCTCGGCAGTGCCCGCAGGCACCGTGCCGATCACTTCACCCGTATATGGATATGTCACTTCAATTACAGCATCTGTGAAAACCACTTCGCCGCCGATGCGCATTCCTTCATTTCTGAAATCTCTTTTTTCCGACATGGTTTTTTCGTCCTTGTTTAAAGAGCAGCTGCTTTGGTTGCATAGAAAAATGCATCGAAATTGCGCAGGTCAGGTGCATTTTCCAGCTCCAGTTTGCGGTTCACGATGAACGGTACCGTTTGCTCATGCAACCCACCATGTGAACGCAACGGATCTTTCAGCGCGGCCAGATCATGGCGATGCTCAGAGGTGCCGATGGTGACGTTTTCACCTGATGTCAAAACGATGTCACCGATACGGTCGGCAGGAAGTCCAAACCGCCCACAGGCCTCTTCACGGCCACAAACAAATTCAATGCCTTCAATCTTGGCCAGACGGTCGATGATGTCCTGACGGCCCGCCTCAGCAGGTAAATACATCGTTGCAAAAGACCCAAGCGCGCCGTGATGGACCACATAAGGGTCGGTGATCGGCAGGATTACACGGGCAACAGCTTCGCCCAGCCATTCATCCATAACATCTTGGATATAAACCACATTCGGGCTGCCATCTGCGTGGTGCTTGGGTTTCATGCCGTGGTCGCCGGTAATCACAATAGCGGCACCCATTTCGTCCAGCTGGCCAAGATAGCCATCAAAATTCTTATAGAAAGAATTTGCCACAGGCGCGCCCGGCGCATGTTTGTGCTGGATAAAATCGGTTGTTGTCAGATACATCACATCCGGTTTCCATTCCGCCAACAACTTTACGCCAGCAGCAAAAACAAACTCGGACAGTTCGGCGGAATACACCTCGGGCACATCCATGCCGGTCCATTTACTGCCGTTCTCGATGCCATGTTCAGCAACGGTTGTTGTGTCAGAACATTCTGCGGAAAAACAAATCGCCGTATCATTGTCAAACGTCAGTTTCGCACCCAAAAGTGCGCGTAACTTGTCTTTTGCAGTTACAATCGCCACCCGCGCTCCGGCTTGTTGGAACTTGTGGAAAATGGTGGGCGCACGCAGGAAACGCACGTCGTTCATCATCACTTCGGTTTTGGTTTCCGGATCATACAGAAAGTTACCGCAAATCCCGTGTACCGATGGTGGCCGACCTGTCGCAATCGACATGTTGTTGGGATTGGTGAAAGACGGCACCACCGAATGGGCCAAACGTACCGTTCCGGTTTCCTTGATCCGCTTAAGGTTGGGCATTAACCCCAAAGCAATCGCTTCATCCAGATAGGCCGGCTCACATCCATCCAGACAAATCGCAATCGCGCAGGTCTTTGGCGCTGCATAGGTGCGGTCATTTACAATCACAGAATTTTCTACAGTCATCACATGGTTCCTTTATGTCTTCAAGCGGCCAGTTTGGCCCGCTCGATCAGAGCAGATTCGGGGGGGGCGGCATTGTTGACACCCATTTCACTCAGGGCCTCGGCCGCAGCCTCCACAACCTTTCGCATTACATGTTCATCCATCTGGCCGATGCAACCAATGCGGAAACTCTCCGCCACGGTCAGCTTGCCGGGATAGATGATAAATCCTTTGGCTTTCATCAACTCGTAGAACCGGTTGAACTCAAATGCCGGGCTGGCAGGGCAGAAAAACGTCACGATGATCGGCGACAACCATCTGTCTTTCAACAGGGTCTCAAAGCCCAGATCACGCAGCCCCGCCACAACCACATCGCGGTTCTTGGCATAGCGTGCGCCCCGTCCGGCAACCGCGCCTTCCTCGACATGGGCTCGCAGCGCCTCGACAAAGGCAACCACCACATGAGTCGGCGGGGTGAAACGCCATTGGCCGGTTTTGTTCATATGGGCCCATTGCGCGTGAACGTCCAAGCTCAGGGAATGGCTGCGCCCTTTGGCGGCCTCCAACTCGTCTTTGCGCGCAATGATAAAGCCAAAACCTGGCACGCCTTCGATACATTTATTGGCAGATGAAACCATCGCGACATAGTTGATTTCGCTGAAATCCAACTCCACCGCCCCAAAGGCGCTCATGCTATCCACCAGCAATTTACGCCCACTGGCTGCAACCGCGTCGGAAATTTCTTTCACTGGGTTAAGAATGCCAGAAGAGGTTTCGCAATGCACAATCACCACATGGGTGATCGCCGGATCCGCCTCAATCGCCGCCGTCACTTCGGCGCCGCGCGGCGGCATGTAATCGCCCTTGTCAATAACGGTATAAGCACGATTCAAATACTCCAGCGTTTGTGCAATCCGTTTGCCATAAGCCCCATTGCTCAGCACCAGAACCTTACCGTCGCGCGGGACAAAAGACCCCAGCATTGCCTCTACCGAGAAACTGCCAGACCCTTGCATTGGCACACAATCAAGCAAGCCTTGCGTATCACCCGTTAAGGCCAGCAACCCTTGCCGCATCTCAATCGTTAGCGCCCGAAAGTCCCCATCCCAGCTACCCCAGTCACGCAGCATGGTTTGCTTGACGCGGTAGGATGTCGTCAACGGGCCAGGGGTCAGCAAAAAGGGCTCTCCCAAACGCGGTGTTTCGATATTTTCGGTCATCTTGGGCCTCTCCAAAGGCGTTAGAATTGGGGCGGTTTTGCGCGATACTTGCCTATATGTAAAATCATCAATATGAATGGATATATAAGCACAGCCTATAGGTAACCCATGCAACAAAACCAGCTCAAATCTTTCCACAATGTTGCCCTGCACGGCGGATTTTCCAATGCAGCAAGGGCACTCAACCAAACCCAACCCGCCATCTCCGAACAGGTCCGCAAACTTGAACAATCCTACGACGTGCTGCTGTTCATCCGCGAACACCGCTCGGTGCGTCTGACAGAGCAGGGCGAACAGTTGTTCCTGCTCACCCGCCAATTATTCGAGGTCGAGGACCGCATCAGCGACTACCTGTCGCAAACGCGCACAACCGTAGAGGGCACCCTGCGCATCATCGTCGATTCCGCCCACCATATCACCGACATCTTGGGCCGTTTCCGCGCGCGCTATCCCAAGGTGTTCGTCAGCCTGCGCACCGGAAACACTGCCGAAATCCTGCAAAGCTTGCGCAGCTACACCGCCGAAATCGGCGTGCTCGGCAGCCAAATCACCAACCGAGATATGGACACACACGACCTAGGGGCCACCCAAATCATCGCCTGCGCCAGCAAAGATTTTCCACTAGCGGAAAACCCCGAACTGACGCTTGCGGAACTCGCCAAACTTCCCCTAGTGTTTCGCGAACAAGGCTCCCGAACCCGCCAAAAACTGCAAGAAGCCGCCAGCGCCCAAGGCGTAAAACTGCGCCCCGCAATTGAAATCGAAGGCCGCGAAGCCATGCGCGAAGTGGTGGCCTCCGGCGCCGGCATCGGCTTTGTCTCCCAAGCCGAATTCGGCCACGACGCAAGGCTGGTTCAAGTGATGTTGAAAGACGTGGACATTCAGATGAGCGAAACACTGGTCTGCATGAAACAACGCGGTGAAGTGCGCGCGATAAGGACGTTCATGCGATTTGCATCGGAGGGGGGCAGCGCCTGATATTTCAGACCCACACCGTAAACATTGCCCTAAATCCTTCTTTATCCGCCAATGCTAACTTGGCCTCTACCAACTCAACCGACTTGGAAATATCATGGTGGCGATCCCAATCGATTTCACCATCGAGGCCGAGAATGCTCAAGTCCACACGCAAATGGTATAACTCCTCGCTCTCCCATTCATGGGTTTCCATGCTGTGAACATGATAGCCTTGGTCAGAAAAGTATTTGAGGCATTTTCGAAGATCGCTACTGGAGTAAAAATTGACGCCCAGTGCCAAATTAAGCGCTTTGAATAGCATCACCTCGGGAGAGATTTCCTTTGGCTGTCCATCATCACCAATACGCAAGCTCAACTCGTGCAAAGAATCAAACCAATCTTCATCACCTTCCGATATGGCTGTCGCAATACTTCCCTTCAACGCTGGTGCAAGTACAAGCTCATCACCCCCACTCAACAATTCAAAAATCACCGACGCTCCGGGCCAGTTCATATCCATCAACCAATTCAACAATTCTGGTAAATAGGGGTCAATCCGAGGGCTGCCAATCTCTGCAAAAACCAAAGCCGCGTTATCCCAATAACCTTTCTCACCGGAGGGCTGTATCAGACACGATAAATCACCCTCAAACTCTTCAACAAAGTATCTCCGAGCAGCCGCTTGCTGCTCCTCTGAACAATGCCAGTTAAAGTGTTCGAGTTTATCCTGTTGGCTGTCCACCACTTCCCCCTACCCAATCAGTAAGTCTGTTTTAATCGAAAAGTTTATCCGCATATGTCAAAGCCAAACGATCTCTCGCAATCGCAGAAATCTCATCCATCTGAACCTGTGAAAGCGTCACATTCTGCTTTGCAAAAAAGGCGAACACCAACTCGCCATCATCGTCTAGCGAGACGTGCAGAAAATCACCAAACCCCTCCGCCGACACTTCAAGGACAGAACTATCCCCCTCTGCGGGATAGAGCATCAAATACTCTATCTTTCCGATATTCTTCTTTAGGTGATCGAAATACATCCCCTACCCAATCAACCCCTCAGCCTGAATCAAATCAACAGAAACCAACTGGCTGACTCCCATCTCGGCCATAGTCACCCCAAACAGGCGGTCCATGCGCGACATGGTCACCGCGTGGTGGGTGATGATCAGAAAGCGCGTGTCGGTGCGTTTGGTCATCTCGTCCAGCAAGTCACAGAACCGCGTGACGTTGGCATCATCCAGCGGCGCGTCGACCTCGTCCAGCACGCAAATTGGCGAGGGGTTGGCGAGGAACACCGCAAAGATCAGCGACATCGCCGTGAGCGTTTGCTCGCCACCTGACAGCAAGGAAAGCGTTGACAGTTTCTTGCCCGGTGGTTGGCACATGATCTCTAGGCCGGCCTCCAGCGGGTCGTCGCTTTCAACCAAAACCAAATTAGCATCGCCGCCGCCAAACAGGTGTTTGAACAATAAGGCAAAATTCACATTCACCTCGTCAAATGCCGCCAGCAGCCGCGCGCGGCCCTCTTTGTTCAGGCTAGCAATACCCGTGCGCAATTTGCCAATCGCCTCATGCAGGTCATCCTTTTCCGTGACCAGCGTATCGCGCTCCTCGGCCACCTCAATCGAGTCCTCTTCCGCCCGCAAGTTCACCGCGCCCAAAGCATCCCGTTGACGGCGCAAGCGTGCGACATCATCCTCGATCATCTTGGAGGGGGGCATTTTGTCAGGGTCCGCTTCCAATTGTGCGAGCAACATATCCGGCGAGATGTTCATTTCCTCAACGATACGTTCCGCCGCCGTGGCCACCTGTACCTGCGCCGCATCCTCCACCGCATCAGCGCGGCCCCGCGCCTCGCGCGCATCCGACGCACCGCGTTCCATATCCCGCTCGGCTTGAACCGCATCACGCAGCGCGGTTTCGCCCAGCGCCAAGGCGTCCGACGCGCCCGACTGCCGCGTTTCAGCCACGCCAATTGCATTGCCCAATTCATCCCGCTTGGCCGCAATTTCCGACGGTGCCGCAGTCGCCTGCTTCAGCTCAACCTCGGATTCATCTTTGCGCGCCGCCAACTCCGCGATCCGTTGCCCCGCCGTCTGCAACCGATGCCGCCAGCCGCTGACTTCTTTAATAATTTCCTGACGCCGTTTGGTGCGTTGCTCTGCCTCTCGGCGCACCTCGTCAAACATAGCGCGTTTGGTCAGCATGGTCATCCGCGCGGCCTCTACGGCCACCTTACGCGCCTCAATGTTGCCCCGTGCGGCCTCCAGATCGCCTAGATCGCGCAGGCCAGTCTCTGCTTCGCGCATGGCCAATTGCGCTGCCGTGGTTTCCTCCGCCAACCGCGATTGCGCCAAGGTCAGTGTCTCGACCTTACCCAGCAACATATCCCGATCTGCCTCGGCGCGTGACATCTTTCGTGTTGCGGCTGTTGCCGTGTCATCCGCAACCTTGCGCGCACGGCGCGCCTCTTGATCCGCCGCAATTACCGCCTGTAAAGTCGCATGTGCCGCATCGAATTCGCCCCGCGCGGCAACCGCACGGGTATCCGCTGCCCCGTGGGCCTCGCGCAAATCCTCTAGCCGATTAATTTGTTGCAACCGCAAAGCAGCCGAGCTGGTCGCATCATCCGCGCCAGCACGGTAACCGTCCCAACGCCACAAATCGCCTTCTATACTTACCAATCGTTGACCTGGTTGTAACAACCGCTGCAACGCTGCCCCCGCATCACGCGCGACCAATCCGGTGTGTTGTAAACGGCGGTCCAGTATACTTGGCGCGGTCACAAATTGCGCCAAAGGCTCACTGCCGCCGGGCAAACCCGCGGCACTGTCATAACCTGCCAATGAAACCCAACCCGATGGGTCTGCCGCACCCACTAATGGCGCTTTTAAATCGTCCGCCAAAGCCGCCCCCAGTGCTGCTTCATAGCCCTTGGCCGCGCGTACTTGATCCAACAGTTGCGCACCGCCCGACTGATCCCGCGCAATCACTTTTTGCAAGGCCCGCACTTCGGCACCCAAAGCATTCGCCTCGCCGTCTGCCTCGGCCAAAACCGCGCGGGTGTCGCCATCTTGCGCCTGTGCATCCGTGCGTTGCGTTTCGATCGCTTGCAAATCCAAATCTGCCTTCAGCGCCGCTTGCTGCGCAATATTTTGGGTATTTGCGGCTTCGGTCAACGCATGTTCGGCTTGTACAACACCGTCGCGCGCCCGGACCACCGCTTGTTCTGCCGCGCCGCTTTGCTCCTCGCGCTTACCCAAGACCGATTTGGCATCATTAAACCGTCGATGCGCCGATTGATGCCGTGCCGCCAGCCGCGCCACGTCTTCATTCTGGCGATCCAGAACGCTCTCTTGTTCCTGCATCAACGCCGCCGCATCCTGCGCCGACGCGCTTGCGGCCTCTGTGCGATCGTCTTGCCCGCGCGAGGCCTTTTCAATTGCCTGCTGTTCCCAATCGAGCCGCGAAATCGTTTCCTCGGCGTCTTTGTTCAACCCGGTTTCGCGGTCTATATCCTTGCCTAATTGTGCAACCCGCGACTGCAATGTATCCACTGTCGCCTTGGCGCGGGCCTCTTGGTCGCTCAGGGTATCCCGCTCTACCAGCAAGCGCTGCACAACCGCCCCTGCAATCGCTTCTTCCTCTCGCAACGGCGGCACCTTGCCCTCAAAATCCAGCCGCGCCCGTGCCGCAGCACTCGCCGCTTTTTGCGCCAAGCCAGACCCCTTGGTCGCCTCCAATAACGCCGCCACTGCGCTTGCATGGGCAATATCCGCCTCGCGCCAACGACGGTACAACAACAACCCTTCGGACTGGCGCAACTCTTCTAATATCTGCCGATAGCGCGCCGCCTGTTTGGATTGCCGCGCAAGGCTGGCCAACTGGCTGTCCATCTGCTCGATCACATCATCCAGCCGTTCCAGATTGCCCTCGGCCCCGTTCAGCTTCAGCTCCGCCTCATGGCGCCGCTGGTACAGGCCGGAAATCCCCGCCGCTTCTTCCAAAACCCTACGGCGCGATTTCGGCTTGGCGTTAATCAACTCTGCAATCTGCCCTTGCCGCACCAACGCTGGCGAATGCGCCCCCGTCGAGGCATCCGCAAACAACATCTGCACATCGCGCGCACGCGAGTCCTTGCCGTTGGTCTTGAACGCCGACCCCGCATCCCGGGTAATCCGGCGAATAATTTCCAGATTATCCTGATCGTTGAATGCCGCCGGGGCCAGCCGCTCACTGTTATCAAGTGTCAGCGAAACCTCGGCATAATTCCGTGCAGGGCGCGAATCCGCACCCGCAAAAATCACATCCTCCATACCGCCGCCCCGCATCGCCTTGGGGCGGTTCTCCCCCATCACCCAACGCAGCGCTTCCAGCAGATTGGATTTCCCGCAGCCATTCGGCCCCACCACCCCCGTCAACCCGTCCGAGATAATCAGCTCGGTCGGGTCCACAAAGCTTTTAAAGCCCGTCAGACGCAGTTTGGAAAACTTCAAAAAGGGTCGTCCCGTTGGTGATTCCACTTGAACCCGCAATCATCCCGCCACAGCCGCGTGAGTCAACCCAAAACCCCCGCATGTAGCGGTATGCCGCGAGTTTTCCACAAGATATTGGCTCTATCGACTCTTCCTAAACTTGATGAAGCGCCAAAATTGACATTTGCGATAAAACCTCAATGAAACTTATCTAGCGCTAACCTTGTGAACACTGTAATCATACACAATGCCAAGATGTAATATCCCTCAGAAATACGCGTTTTTCGCTGACGAAGCTGGAATTAGCCAAGATCGCTTTACAGTCGTAGGAGGGTGCTGCCTTACCAGCGCGATGGCCGAAGAAGTCTACGCTTCGATTGAAAAGTACCGAAATGATTTTAACATGCATTCTGAATTGAAGTGGAGCAAAATATCCAATCAGAAAGTCCAAGAATACGAAGCATTTGTAGAACTATTTTTTGCGCTAAACAGCACAAATCATATTCAGTTCCATTCCGTTATTTTTGATAGCCACCAGTGGGATCACAAATCCTACAATAATGGCGATCGAGATGTGGGCTTATCGAAGCTGTATTACCAACTCATACTCCAAAAATTTATCAAAAGATGCGGCAAGGAAGGCGACTTGTTTGCTTGCCTAGACCGCAGAAACAGTAGTACTTCCCTAAACGAGCTAAGAGAGATGTTAAATGCTGGAGAAAATCAATCTGGTCTCTCCAATAGGCCATTAAAACAGCTAATTTCGAAGGACTCAAAATTGGACGACATCCTTCAATTGAACGACGTTATTTTGGGAGCGGTATGCGCGATCCGCAACGGCAGGCATCTCCTAGCAGGCGGCAGGGAGGCGAAGAAAGTCATCGCACGAAAAGTCTTGAGTAACTCCGGACTGCAAAAATTCGCGAGCGATAGCCCCAGCGGTGTTCACAGGTTTACGGTTTGGAATTTCAAGGCACGGGAAAGAAAAAGGTAAGGCCCTACAAATCTACGCCCTCACGGACTACGCTCCAGTCGTTCTCCTGACATCATCAGGATTTTCAACTTGCAATGACCTTACGACTCAGTATCTAACACGTACCGTGCATTGACACAAGTGGGTAATATGTGCTAGCCGGTTTTTTTCGAATCACCTTCTAAGGAAGGTACCCGATTCGGGTTGACAGCAAGTAAATGAATTTTCTGCCAATCTCACACGCAAAAGGGGCCGCGTGTATTATGAATCATATTTCATTAACTTTTCCCTTTGCATACCCAATGCGTACCAATTGCGTACCACAAATCAGACAAGCGAATTATGCCAAAGGTTAACGCGCGGCCCGTTGATTTTACTTGACCCAAGCCCTGCGAATCGCGCACAAGTGTGGGGCAAGGTTCCCCTGTAATGCGCCACGCGCTTGGGGATGAAATGGGAATGTGGAAGGGCTGACCGATATCCGGGGCCTGACGCCACAACCGCCCCCGCGACTGTTTGCGGTTAGGGTTTGTTGAATACGCCACTGGCATTCATGCTGGGAAGGCCGACAACCCCGATGATCCGCGAGTCAGGAGACCAGCCCGGCATAACGCAACCGATGCTGTCGGGAGAGGCAGCTGTAGGAGATTGATATGACTACGAAAACACAAGATACCACCCGCGTTGGTTCCAAAATGCTGGCAATTGTTGCCACCGCGTTTCTGGGCCTTGGCGTAATGATGATTGCTGGCCATGTGCAGGCAACCACTCTGCATGACGCAGCCCATGATGTACGTCACGCAACCGGCTTTCCTTGCCACTAAAACCTTTCGGTTATTAACAAACGAATCGTCACCTGATTCGCCGGCAGCCCTTGTTTCATCGGCCGCCAGCGAAGCGGTGGCTCCGTGTTTTGACTGGAAAGGTTGAAAAATGTTTACACGTCTTGTGACCAGCGCCCTGTTCGCTGGCTTTGCGGCGGGGCTGATTGCTGCCCTGTTGCAACTGTATTTTGTGCAGCCCGTTCTGCTGCATGCGGAGCTATATGAAACCGGAGCCTTGGTGCATTTTGGCACGGCGGCCACCCCTGGCGCCGCCCCCGCGATGGGCGGCATTGATCCTGTTCGCGATGGACTGAGCATCCTGTTCACCGCGCTGGTTTACACCGGATATGCCCTGATGATGGTTGCCGCCATGGCCGCCGCACAGGATCGCGGCGCTGTGATTTCCGCGCGCAACGGTATACTCTGGGGCTTCGCCGGTTTCATGGCAGTACATTTCCTGCCTGCCTTCAGCCTGCCACCAGAATTGCCCGGTTCCGCAGCCGCAGACGTGGCCCCGCGCCAGATCTGGTGGTTTGGAACCGTTGCCGTTTCCACGCTGGCCCTGTGGCTGATTGCCTTTGGTAAAAGCTGGTCAATCTGGGTTGTTGCTATCGTTTTGTTGTTGGTGCCCCATCTGATCGGCGCACCCCATCCAACAGAATTCTTGGGCCCCGTCCCCCCCGAACTCGCCGCGCTGTTCGCCAGCCGCGCCTTGGGGGTTGGCTTGGCCGCATGGGTCTTGCTCGGGCTGTTCAGCGCCTATTTTTGGCAACGGGAAAATAATACCTAAAGAACAAGGGGCGGCGGCCAACGCCCCCTCTAACAGTACGGTATCAAAGGATAAAAAATGCCAAGATCACTTACACTCCTCTTTATAGGTCTGTTCTTCGGAGGCGGCCTTGGCTTCCTTCTGGCCGCCTCAGGTGGGGCCACGCTGGATGGCCACGCACATGACGTAGCCGTGACAGGAATGGATCACAGCACACACCACGGCACACCGGTATCCATCACCGCCGATGAGAACGCCCCGACACTGGCCATGACCCTGCACCAAGACCCCATGTCAGGCTGGAATTTGCAAGTTAGCACCAGCAATTTTCGTTTTGCCCCGGAACACGCATCAACCGCAAACATCGACGGCGAAGGCCACGCTCATGTCTATATCAATGGCGAAAAACTTGGCCGTCTTTATGGCGCATGGATGCATCTTGACGCGCTGCCCAAAGGGGTGGTCGAGGTAACTGTTTCCCTCAATGCAAACGACCACAGCCCCTTGAACCTAGGCGATGAACCGTTGAGCGTTAGCACGTCTATTGTGGTGGAGTAACAATGCTCTGTGCGGGAATTCGCCCCTTCAAAAGATGCCTCAGGCGGCCACAAGAACGGGCGTCTTCTATCACACCATCAGCGCTGTCTAGATACAAGCGAGCAAAGGCCAGAATATCGGCAATGTCCCCGCTTGGATCTACCCCTGCAAATAAATACGCAGCTTTGCCTGTTGCTCGAAATGACAGCGCTGTTGGTTCCGTGCAGATATTCATGCATTCCACAGTGGCAATATCAAACGCCCGAATATCCGCATCCCCCGAGGCCGAGAACAATTCCCGCAACGCTGTCGCTTGCGCCACCCCTTGCGGCGCAACCCCTGCTTTACAGCAGGTCGCGCAAACCGTTAAACAATGGCGCATAACCCGCGTCCGATCCCTGAAAACATTGACCCTATCTTGGGCTATATCCAAACACCGGAACAAATACCATGCCTGCTAAAATCCCTGCCACCGTTGTAACCGGCTTTCTTGGTGCCGGCAAAACCACCCTGATCCGCCACATGCTGCAAAACGCACAAGGCAAACGCATCGCACTGATTATCAATGAATTCGGCGACCTTGGCGTGGACGGCGAAATCCTGAAAGGCTGCGGCGACGAGACTTGCCGCGAGGAAGATGTGGTAGAGCTGTCAAACGGCTGCATCTGTTGCACAGTGGCTGATGATTTCATTCCAACCATGGAGATGCTGTTGGCGCGCGATCCGGCCCCCGATCACATCGTGATTGAAACCTCCGGCCTCGCCTTGCCGCAACCACTTGTGCGCGCCTTCAACTGGCCGCAAATCAGCACCAAAGTCACCGTCGACGGGGTGGTCACAGTGGTGGATGGCAAAGCAGTGAGCGAGGGCCGTTTCGCCCATAATGTCGCCGCGGTGGATGCCCAGCGTGCACAAGATGAAAATCTGGATCATGAAACCCCGCTGTCAGAGCTGTTCGACGATCAAATCGCTTGCGCCGACCTGATTGTGGTCAACAAATCTGATCTGCTGGGCGAGGATGAAGCCAGTAAACTGGTCGATAGGCTACAAGCCGCCAGCCGCGACGGGGTACAAGTGGTTAAGGCGAAAATGGGCGCGCTGCCGGTTGATGTTCTGCTCGGCCAAGGCATCGGCGCAGAGGATGATCTGGAGGACCGTCACGAGGTTCACCACCATCATCACGACCACGAAAACGACGATCACCACCACGAGCATGATCACGATGAATTCCAAAGCTTCGTGATCGAGCGGGGCGAAATCACTGATCCTGCCGCCTTTGCCGAGCAACTGGTGGAGGTGATCAAAGCCCACGATATTCTGCGCCTCAAAGGCTTTGCCGCCATAACTGGCAAACCTATGCGCCTGACCATTCAGGCCGTTGGCCCGCGCATTGAAACGTACTTCGACCGCCCCTTCAAATCAGGTGAACTACGCTCAACCCGACTTGTGGTCATCGGCCAGGCAGGCCTTGACCAAACTGCCATTCAAAAGGCGCTAATCGATTGACCCGGATTACCCTCACCATTGAAAGCCCACTCACTGCCAGTTCCCGCGCCCTAATCGCTGGCAGTGAGGCGGCGATGCGGGCGGTATTTACCGAGGAGGATTGCTATACTTTCTCACCGGAACAGCTGGATAAACCTAACATTGCTTTCTTTGTTGCACGACAGACATCCAAAATCGTCGGCTGCGTCGCTTTGGTAAAACACCAGGACTACGGCGAGGTAAAGCGCTTGTTTGTTCCCAAAACTGCCCGTGGATTGGGTGTCGCCGAAACTCTAATGTCCCGCCTGGAAGCACATGCACAAACGGCAAACCTGCCGCTGATCCGCCTTGAAACCGGCGCAGAGCTCGTTGCCGCCGTGTCCCTTTATGAAAAACTGGGCTACAAAAAATGCAACCGCTTTGGGGATTACGCCCCAAACCCCGCCAGCCTTTTTATGGAAAAGCACCTCGCATAACCCCTTCTTCCATTTCGAATTCGTTTTAAATATCCCCGCCGGAGGCATCCGCCCCTACGCCCAACCCAAAGGCCAGTAAACCATGCACCTTCTTCAAGCCCAGCCCGGCAGTATCGATGACGGCAACGAACCAGTTGACCTCGGCCAAACCCCTGCCGATCTGGTATTTATTTCGGCCGCCGACACCGAGATCGCAGGCCTGTCAGAGGCCCATAACGAATTGCAAGGCACAACCGGGACCCTGCGTCTGGCCAGCATGATCCATTTGCAACATCCGATGTCGGTGGATTTGCATATCGAGAACTGCGCCACTAAATCCAAACTGGTAATCGCGCGGGTGCTCGGCGGAGCGGGGTATTGGAAATACGGGCTGGAACAATACGCGATTCATTTGGGGCAGCAAGGCATTGCTTTTGCCGCCCTGCCCGGCGACGATAAACCTGACGAGGACCTGTGGCGCCTATCCACGGTTCCGCGTGATGACTGGGAAAACCTTTGGGCTTACCTGGTGGAGGGTGGCCCGGAGAATAACATTAACTTCCTGCACTATGCTCACGCCATGCGCGAAAATACCGAGCGCCCCGCTGCCGCCAAACCACTACTGCGGGCAGGCATTTATTGGCCCGGAGCAGGCCTTGGCGATCTGGCAACCATCCGACCTTATTGGACTTCGGGCGCACCCATCATACCCCTGATCTTCTACCGCGCCCTTGTGCAAGGTGCAGGCTTGAACCCGATCAACCGCCTGACAAAATCGCTGCTGCGTCAAGGCCTCAACCCGATGCCGATATTTGTCGCCAGCCTGAAAGATCCGATTTCCGTTGCCACGCTTGAAAGCTTGTTCACCGCTGCACCCCCATCCGTGATCTTGAACATGACAGCCTTTTCCGTAGGTTCCCCGCATCAAGGCGAGCATCACAAGGGGGCGTCGAACCCCCTTGTGATGCAGGCCGCCAACGCTGCGCCAATCTTTCAGGTGGTGCTTGCGGGATCTTCCGAACAAGCTTGGGAGGAAGGGCTTAACGGCCTTTCCGCCCGTGACATCGCAATGAATGTCGCCCTGCCAGAAGTTGATGGTCGCATCTTGTCGCGCGCGATTTCCTTTAAGGGGGAGGCCTATTTTGACGAGGCGACCGAGTGCCCTATCGCTGCCTATCGCGCACGCGGCGACCGGATTGATTTTGTTGCTCAGCTGACCGCCAATTGGGCAGGTCTGCGCGCCAAGCCAGAAAGTGAGCGCCGCGTAGGCATTATCTTGGCGAATTACCCCAACAAGGATGGCCGCCTTGCCAACGGGGTTGGCCTAGACACCCCGGCTGGTACGGTTTCTGTGATGGAGGAACTCGAGGCAGCGGGTTATTCTTTGCGGAACATCCCCGCAGATAGCGTCGCGCTGATGGAGATTATTCTTGCCGGACCAACCAATTGGTTGACGGATCGCGCGGACCGGATCGGCGGCGTGGAAATGTCGATGGCCGACTACCAAATTGCTTATGGCCAACTGCCGTGGGAAGTGAGGCTGCGCATTGAAGAGCGCTGGGGGGCACCGGAACAAGACCCGTTTTTCACAGAGGGGTCTGTTGACTGTGGCCGTTTCAACCTGTCTGTTTTCCAGTTTGGCAATGTGGTTATCGGCGTGCAACCGGCACGTGGTTATAACATTGACCCCAAAGATACCTACCATTCTCCCGACCTCGTACCGCCGCATAACTACCTCGCGTTTTATTTCTGGATGCGCAACCAGTTCCGTGCCGATGCGCTGGTGCATATGGGCAAACACGGCAACATGGAATGGTTGCCCGGAAAAGCCCTCGCCCTGTCAGAAACCTGCCTGCCTGAGGTGGTGCTTGGCCCAATGCCGCATATTTATCCGTTTATCGTCAATGATCCGGGCGAAGGCACCCAAGCAAAACGCCGCGCCTCGGCTGTGATCATTGACCATTTAACGCCCCCTATGTCGCGCGCTGAAACCTATGGGCCGTTGCGTGATTTGGAAGCGCTGGTTGATGAATATTATGAAGCCGCAGGCGTAGACCCGCGCCGCCTGACCCATCTGCGCCGTGAAATCCTGTCTCTAACATCTGCAACCGGCATTGACCTTGATGCGGGCATGGCAGGGCAGGATGAGGACGGTGACCTCGCCAAACTTGACGAGTTCCTGTGCGAGCTGAAAGAGGCGCAAATTCGCGACGGGTTGCATGTGTTTGGCCAATCCCCAACAGGGCGCTTGGAACGGGATTTGGTGCAAGCCCTAGTGCGGGTACCGCGCGACGATGCCAAGGGGGCCAATGCCTCTCTGCAACGGGCAATTGCGCTGGATTTAGGGCTGGAATTTGACCCGCTGGATTGCAAGATGTCAGCGCCATGGGAAGGGTTGCGGCCTGATGTGTTGCAAGCCGTTTCCAACGATCATTGGCGCACATTTGGGGACACAGTAGAACGGATTGAACTGTTCGCCAGCGCCTTGCTAGATGGTCAAGCGGTTGAAGACTCCCCTAAAACCCAAGCCGTCCTCGAGGGTATCGCAACCACAATTCGCCCTACGGTGGCCGCCTGTGGACCGCAAGAAAACGCTGGCCTCCTCACCGCCCTTGCAGGGCAATTCGTCGCCCCGGCACCATCAGGTGCGCCCACGCGGGGCCGCTTGGATGTGCTTCCGACAGGGCGCAATTTCTATTCGGTTGACAGTCGCGCTGTACCGACACCAACCGCATGGAAGCTCGGCTGGAAATCCGCCAACCTGCTGATTGAACGCCATTTGCAAGAAGAAGGCGACTGGCCCCGCGCCATGTTGGTTACCGCTTGGGGCACCGCCAACATGCGCACCGGCGGCGATGACATTGCACAGGTGCTGGCCCTGATGGGGGTGAAGCCGCAATGGGACAGCGCCAACCGCCGCGTGACGGGCTTTGAAATCATGCCCCTTTCCGTGTTGGATCGCCCCCGCGTTGATGTGACCTTGCGGGTGTCCGGGTTTTTCCGCGATGCCTTTCCACAATTGATGTCCCTCGTGGATTCCGCCGCCCGCGCAGTGATGGCGTTGGACGAACCGGACAATATGAATCCCGCAGCTGCACGCTTGCGCTCGGAGGGAACCGAAGCCGCCGCCTACCGCGTTTTTGGCTCTAAGCCCGGGGCGTATGGCGCGGGATTGCAAGCGATGATTGATGAGCGTCTATGGGCCGACAAGGCCGATCTGGCAGAAGCCTACCTAGAGTGGGGAGGCTATGCTTACGGGGCCAAAGCAGAAGGTGCAGTCGCCAAAGATGCCC
This sequence comes from Alphaproteobacteria bacterium, assembly GCA_024280735.1. Classification (GTDB taxonomy): domain Bacteria; phylum Pseudomonadota; class Alphaproteobacteria; order Rhodobacterales; family Rhodobacteraceae; genus Amylibacter. The sequence continues at coordinate 128,036 of JAJRPO010000025.1, forward strand.
TGAAACAACGCCTCTCGCAGGTGGACGCAGTGGTGCAAAATCAGGATAACCGCGAGCATGATTTGTTGGATAGCGACGATTATTACCAATTCGAGGGCGGTGCCGCCGCCGCCGTTTCCATCTTGCAGGGGCGCGACCGTCCGATTTACCACAACGACCATTCCCGCCCCGAACGCCCCGTCATTCGCACGTTGGATGACGAGATCAGCCGCGTGGTCCGTTCACGCGTTGTGAACCCCAAATGGATCGACGGCATGAAGCGCCACGGCTATAAAGGCGCGTTTGAAATCGCTGCGACTGTTGATTACATGTTTGCCTTTGCCGCCACCACAGGGGCGGTAAAGAACCATCATTTCGATTTGGTACATCAGGCGTTTTTGGAGGACGACGAGACACGGGAGTTCATCGAGAACTGCAATGCCCCCGCCCTGCGTGAAATTGCTGAACGCCTGCAAGAGGCGATTGATCGGGGCATGTGGGTGCCGAAGTCGAACTCGGCACAAGCAACCCTGGACGAGTTGCTAGCGAAAAATCATTGAAACATTGCGGAATGTGGCGGTCATCATATAGGCTTCAAGAGTATTTGATGCCTTTCTACTCAAAAATACCTGCTGGTGGGACAAGATATGACAACCGTATATTTACATGTCGGAATGCCTAAGTGCGGGTCTTCAACACTTCAATCGACATTTAGAAAGTTTGATGACGTTCACCGAAAACAAGGCGTTTGTTATCCTCGCGCATTTCGTGATGATTTTGGCTATTTCAGTCACCGCCCACTCCACAATATGCCCCTTCAAGAGGTGGACGGAGCAGTTGCTGCGATCGCACAGGAAGCCAAAGTAGCTAACTGCGAGAAAATAATATTGTCATCCGAAGAATTCACCAATTCACGCTGGGACAAGGAAAATACCGCAGAAGTTATACAGTCCCTAAACCGTTGTTTTGGTGTGTCAAATGTGCGGCTTGTATTTCTGGTCCGGAACCATTTTTCATTCGTGGAATCTGTATTTTCCCAGTTCCTCAAAGGCGGAATGTTTCGTGTTCCTGCCGACGCCTTCTATCAGCGAGATGATACCAGTATTTCCGGTTATATTGACTGTTTCAATGAGAATAACCGGTTTGATTTTTTCTGTTATTCCGAAATGATTGACCGGTTTCGTCAGCACGCGCCCGACAATAAAATAGATGTTTACTCAATTGATAAATCAGATTTGAACGGCAAGGACGTCATCGAAGTACTTTGCGCAAAACTTGGCTTACAGCTGCCTGAGATTTCTACTCCGGCGAATGCGCGGTTTTCCACTAAAACGCTGTTGTCACTGCATTACGCGAACCGGACCCATGGTTTCAAGCGCACCCGCAACTGCCGACAATTGATTGACCGACTATTCCCTGACGGCAAGAAGGGGTTTTCACCAAAACTGCATGTTACGGGCGCAAGTTTTGACAAGGTTTTGCGGGCTGTCGAAATTGATCGAGCCTACTTCTCCTCCCAAATCGAAGGTACATTTGACGCAATGTTTGCGCTACCCGCGAGGTTCGAAGAAGGTCATAGCCAAAAGGCCATTATCATGTTGCGCAAAAATAATCGGAGGGCAATTGACGAATTGATGTCCCTAGAAATCCCGACGGGGAAGGATGTAATAAAGATACGCAAGAAAATGAGGAGTCGGGCAAAAGCGCGTGGTATTCGCCGGCAAACCTCTGCGAATAAAGGGTAGATGCGGTTGCTGCTCTTGAACGATGATCCACCCAAATATCCCAACACTAAGACTGCATTTCCAATGCGGCCAATTCCTGCAAGTCAAACGCTGGTGTTTCGCCAAACGCATTTATGGCCTGACAAACCACTTTCTCATGTGAAGGTTGAAGGAGACGAGCGCGCCTTGCATATCGGAGCATTTGATGGGAAAATTTTGATCGGGGTTGGATCTTTCTATTCACAAGGCACAAAGGCCCGGTTGCGAAAACTTGCTGTTGACCCAAACTATCAGAAGATGGGAATTGGCTCTGACATCGTTTTGCACGGTGCCAGAGTGATGCAAAAAAACGGGGCTGGATTGCTTTGGTGCGATGCCCGCCAAACTGCTCGGGCGTTCTATGAAAAGCTCGGCTTTGACGTCGACGCCGAGCCGTTTGACAAGTCAGGCATCGCATATCTTGTTGCAAGGTTGAGCCTTAACTAGAATAGCTGCAAACCTCGTATTCTATCCCGTCATCATCAAAGAAATAGAACCGCGGGCCGGGTTCGTAATCATAGTGATCCCCCATCCGCAAACCTGCCGCGCGCACCCGTTTTTCAATGACGGAAATATCGTCAACGACCACAGCCAGATGGTTCAATCCGCCGATGGTTTTGTAAGTATCTTGCGTCAACTTACCCATTCCCGGCTGCGCATAAAGCGCCAGATAAGCGCTGTCAGTACCGACATGCACGGAATATCCCGCCGATTTAGACGGGCCTTCCCAGCGGATATGCCAGCCAAAAATATCCACCAAATGTTGCGCGGTTTTTTTGGGGTCGCTCACCGAAAAATTTGTGTGTTCCAGAATTGCGATGCTCATTTTCATTCCCCTTATAGGTTCTTGCCAAGGATTTGGCTTGGCCTTACTGTAATTTCTCAACCTTACTTGAGGTCAAGGGGTTTTTTCATGCCAGTCAAACGCAGAGTTCAACCCGCGACCACCATCTCAATCGGCTTCCTCGCAGAGCGCACGGGCCTCGCCGTTTCGGCAATCCGTTATTACGAGGAACAGGGCTTGGTGCATCCCGAACGCAATGCGGGCGGTCATCGGCGGTTCTTGCGCTCTGACATTCGTCGCCTGTCGTTCATCCTGATTTCCCAGCAGTTCGGCTTTACGCTCAACGACATACGTCAAGAACTGGAGCGCCTGCCCGCAGGCAGAACACCCAACAAACGCGATTGGGAACGAATTGGGGAAACGCTGGGAAAATCACTGGATCAAAAGATCGAGGCGCTAACGCAATTGCGTGATCGTTTGAATGGCTGCATCGGCTGTGGTTGTTTATCGCTGGATGCCTGCAAGCTGTATAACCCAGAGGATCGCGCAGGGAAGCGCGGGGTTGGGCCGCGCTATCTGATGGGGGACAGCCCTTCGTGAGGGCCACTTCCGCGCCCAGCGCGGCCACGCCCAACTTGAGAAATGAATGTCAATTCATGCCGAAAGGCGGGAGTACGCCGTTAGTTTGGCTTCAATGCCAGCGTTTGCGCGCGCAGGTATTTCATCAAACCCTTGGCGTCTTTCTCATAGGATTTCAGCACGTCTTGGGAAATCAATTTACCCACCTTGACTGGCTGCTCCTTTTTCATCGCAAAAGCAATTTCGTGCAGCAGTAAGCTTTGTCGCAGGATGGTCGAGAGCTTGTTAGCAATCTGGAACCAGCGGCTATTTTGCCCCGGAAAATACACCGGCAACACTTGTGCGCCACTTTGGCGGATCATTTTGGCGGTGAAGGTCATCCAGTCGCTGTCTATTGCTGGGCCAAACCATGTATCACTCGTCGCCACAGTCCCCGAAGGAAACAAGGCAACACAGCCGCCATCCTTTAGATGCTGGATGGCAACCTTGCGGGTGTGGATGTTGTTTTGTATCGCGCCTTCCTCATGGGGAAAACTGACCGGCAGCAAATACTTGTCAATCCGTGGCACATGGCACAACAGCGAGCGCGTCAGAATTTTATAATCGTCCCGCGCATGCCCCATCAAATGCGCCATAACGATGCCGTCAATCAACCCGTGCGGATGGTTAGAGACAACAACCAACGGGCCGTCCTTGGGAATATAGTCCAGTTCCGCCTGCGGCGTCGTCAGTTTGATTTGCAAACGGTCCAGCACCGATTCCCAAAAGTCATCAGCCCGTCCTGTGTCCCGCTCCCATTTGCGAACCAAACGCAGCAGTTTTATACGGCCAGTCAGGTTCTCGATGGTTTTAATAAGGGCACGCTTATAGGGCGAAGTGAAAGACGTCGCATAGGTCAGGTCGGCCGGATTATAGGGGCTGGCCCCGCCGGTTGCTTCCAGAATATGATTGGTATTTTCAGCTGTCATTTTCCCTCACCAAACTGTTCCGCAACCAATGTGGTCAGTGCTTGTGCCAGTTCTTGCGATTGGTTTCCGCTGGTCTCTATATCAATTGATGTCCCTTTAGAAGCGGCAAGCATCATCAGGCCCATAATTGAATCACCAAAAACCGACATACCATCTTTGGTCACCTCGGCCTCGGCGTCAAAACTGGCGACCGTTTCCACAAATTTGGCCGAGGCCCGCGCATGCAGACCCTTTTCATTCACAATATCGAGAGAGATTTTCACCAATTGAGACCTTTGATCTTATGCAGCAGAGGGGCCGCTGCGCGCGTTCATGTATTTCTTGCCTGCCTGAACGCTGATATCAACCGCTTTATCGATGGGCATATGGCGCGATCCAGCTAATTTCACCAACATCGGCAGGTTCACGCCGTATAAAAACTTGCGCTCGACGCCATTACAAGCACACATTGATAGGTTAGAGGGAGAGCTGCCAAACATATCGACCACAATTACCACGCCGTCACCCTGATCCACACCATCAGCCGCTTCGCAGATTTCTTGCTCTTTTCCACCTCGGTCACACTCAGCAGCAACAGAAATCGCCCGAATGCCCTGTTGTTTGCCAATCACATGCTCCACGGCGGCCAAATATTCTTTGGCCAGCCCACCATGTGCAACAATTACAATCCCGATCAAGCCGGACTCCTAACCCGTTTCCGCATCTTTGCGGCGCTCCATTTCCCGATGTCGAATAGACACCTGCCAGCCCCCATCTGCAAGGGCTTTTGACAATTCTTCGGTAATAGCAACTGACCTGTGTTGCCCTCCGGTGCAGCCAAGGCCAATGCTGAAATGCGCTTTGCCTTCCTGTTGGTATGCGGGCAACAACAACAGCACCATATCAAACAATTGTTTAAAGAATATCTCATAGCGATCGTCGGCGGCCACATAAGCCTTAACCTCGGCATCCATCCCGGTTTTTGAGCGCAGCGATTCCTGCCAATGCGGGTTCCGTAAGAACCGACAATCCAGCATCATATCCAACCCACGTGGTGCGCCGCGTTTATAGGAAAACGATTGAACCGAGACGGCCAGCGTTTCTGACTTTTCTTCTGCAAAAACCATACCGATTTCTGCTTTCAATTCATGCGGAGTAAAATGGGTGGTTTCGATCAATGTACCTGCCCTGTCACGCAATGGTTCCAACAGCTGCTTTTCCTGCTCGATTCCTTTGATTGGCGTTTCATCCGGCGTCAGGGGGTGGCGCCGCCGCGTCTCGCTATAACGGCGCAACAGGGTTTCGACAGTACTGTCCAGAAACAACAATGTGCCGTCATAGCTTGCCAGTTCATCAATCGTATCCAGCAGCTCCAGCACTTTGGCAGGCTCAAAATCCCGTGTCCGCACATCAATGCCCAGCGCCATAGACCGCTCCAGCGGTGGTCCGGTCAGCAACCTTGGCAGCAGGGCCAGCGGCATACTGTCGATGGTCTCAAAACCCAGATCTTCAAATGCGTTGATAGCAGTACTGCGTCCGGCACCCGACGGACCCGTGACCAAAACTATTTTGGGGCGTGCTTGTGGCGCGATCATTGTCGGTGCTTTCGTTACGGTCCAGAAAACCTGACCATCAATGCAGATGCCAAATTTGGCACATTCGCGCCATTTATCAAGTCAATTTGTGCTGAACCGATCACGATTTTGCGCGGCTGTGGTAATCGATCCGGCTCGTCTTGTTCCAATGACACCACAAACGACAATTGTGTTGAAGGTAAATAGGCACATTCCAGAATCCCCAGAAACCGTGCCTCTATTTTGCCGCCAATCGTAACAGGCGCCCGCATTTCGATACCTGAGGGGGTTTGCACAAGCAGCGTTTGATCGTCAGAAACCAAGATGGCACCAAGGGCAATCAATTGAATCGCAAGCCCAGACTTTCCACAGCCAGACGGCCCTGTAATCAACAGGCCCGACCCGTTAATCGCAACCGACGTTGCGTGGATCAGGCCTGTTGGAATTTTCGCTGTCACACAGGCAGCCCAACAACAAAACGCGCGCCCAGCGGGGCGTCGTCTTCGCTGGCACCCTTTGGCCGGATGTTTTCGGCCCAGATTACGCCTTTATGGGCCTCGACGATTTGTTTGGAAATCGACAACCCAAGACCGGAGTTATTACCAAAGTTTTCGGCAGATCGTTCCGAATAAAACCGTTTGAACACTTTGGTCAAAGCCTCGTTTGGAATGCCGGGGCCAGTATCCTCAACCACGATCAGCACACGATTATCTTTCGCGCGCGCCCAAACACGTACCGCATCGCCTTCGCCACAAAAAGAAACAGCGTTGGTAATCAGGTTCACAAAAACCTGCGCAAGGCGGGCCTCTAGCCCGTCATACATGATCGGTTCATTGGGCTGCACCCAGATCAACTCGACACCTTTGTCGCCTGCTTCGTGGCCGTGAAACTCTACAATCCGATCCAACATCAATGTCAAATCAAACGGCTCCAGTTCCTCTTTGACCAGCTCCGCATCCAAACGCGAGGCGTTCGATATATCGGTCACCAGACGATCCAGACGGCGCACATCATGCTCGATCACATCCAGCAGTTTGTTCCGGTTTTTATCTTCCTTCACAATCCGTAAGGTCTCCACTGCAGAACGTAAGCTAGCCAAAGGGTTCTTGATTTCATGCGCCACGTCAGCGGCGAATTCCTCATTTGTATCAATCCGTTCATACAACGCGGAGGTCATATCCCGCATTGCCCGCGACAAATGCCCAATTTCATCGGGACGGCCTGTCAAATCAGGAATGCGTATCCGCTCCGGCTCGCCAGAGCGCCCTTGTTTTGTTGCGCCTGCCTCGGCAGCGGCAGCCAAATCGTGAATGGGGTTGGCAATTGCGTTGGCCAATACAATGGACAAAACTATGGAAACAACGACTGCCAACAGGAACAGGCGCAAAACGGTTTCCTGCTCGCCGCGCAACAAGCTGTCCAGATAGCCAGCCTGCGAGGTCAGAACAACCGCACCGACAATCTGGCCTTCAACCTTAACCGGTTTCGCAACAGACAGGACAGTCTCGCCGGATTGAATAGAAGCGCGCCGGATCAATTCTTGCCCTGCAAGCGCCGCGTCGGCCATTTCCTGCGCCATCATGCTTTCGCTCGCCGGCGCATTTGGGTTCGTTGCCCCGCCAAAGCCGGAAGCCCAGCTCATGACTCCGCCAAGCCAACCCGAAATTCCACGGCCCTTTGCCGCATTCGCTTGCCAATCGCCGGAAATCATCCCGCTATTTGCACCATCAAGAGTATAGGTGCGAACACTTGTGCCCTCGGATACTGTCAAATCATCCAGCAAGCCTGTGCTATTCTCAAGGCTCATGCGTTCTTGCAATACACCCGAATAAAGGCTGGCTTCGACCAACATGGCATTTTGCTTTTCCTGTGCCAGCCCACCTTTGAACTGGTTCAGGTACAGCATACCCACCAACAAAACGCACAGCGCGATCAGATTAAAGATGATAATTCGGCGGGCCAGAGCAGATGACCGGATGCGGAAAAAGCCCAGACCGCCAAAACCCAGACTATTGGCCAGCCTTGATAGTTTGCTGTGGTTCAAAAGTTTAGACATGAGTCCCCGGCCGTCGCGCGGTTCATCTGCCAAATGCTCATCAGCAATGGCAGCCATTATTCAGTGTACCGATAACCGATGCCATAAAGGGTCTCGATCGCCGAGAACTCCGAATCAACTGTACGCATTTTTTTGCGTAACCGCTTGATGTGGCTGTCGATTGTCCGGTCATCCACATACACTTGATCGTCATAAGCAACGTCCATCAACTGGTCGCGGCTTTTGACAAATCCGGGCCGTGTCGCCAGTGCTTGCAGCAACAAAAACTCGGTAACAGTCAGGGAAACGCTTTTTCCTTTCCAGGAAACGGAATGGCGCAACGGGTCCATAGTAAGCTCGCCCCGTTCAATCAAACCCTCGCTTTTATCCTCGGATACCACACCAGCATCGGAAACCCGCGCTTCTTGGCGGCGCAAGATTGCGCGGATGCGTTCCACCAGCAAACGTTGGGAAAACGGTTTGCGAACATAATCATCCGCGCCCATACGCAGGCCCAAAACCTCGTCGATTTCATCATCTTTAGAGGTCAGGAAAATCACCGGAACATTCGATTTCTGCCGCAAGCGGGACAATAAATCCATACCGTCCATACGGGGCATCTTGATATCCAGAACTGCCAATTCCGGCAACTCCTCGTTAAACGCATTCAGCGCCTGTAGCCCGTCGTGATATGTTGAAACTTCGTAACCCTCTGCCTCTAGTGTCATAGACACAGACGTCAGAATATTGCGGTCGTCATCGACCAACGCGATTCTTGCCATGGTATTTGCCCTCGAAAGCTGCCTGATTTTTTTTTATTATTGCACCCATTTAGAAAGGTAAGGTTTACAGAATCAACCAATTTCTGCCTTAGTCCGGCTATTTTTCGCCACAATTTTTCCCAATTTTGTTCTTTGAGTCACACTTGTTACCGATAACGGGTCATTCTTGTTATCGTTAACTGTGTCAGAAAGCACGTAACCAACCTTTCAATGTCATTGTATATTGTTGTACACGGAACCCATTGAGACATCGAGTTGAGGCAGCCGATCAGGGCTGTTTTTAAGAACTATAATCGCAAGCGGGGCGGCATCACGCCAACCCGCACTAAGGAGCGTAATAATATGGAAACTGGTCGCGTAAATCCAACCCAACGGTTGGAGGACACAGGCATTTCCGGTGTAAAAACCGTTCATTATAACCTACAAGAGCCAGCTTTGATGACCGCAGCCCTACGCCGAGGCGAGGGCGAGTTGGGACAAGGGGGCACAATTTTGGTGTCCACTGGCGAATATACCGGTCGCTCTCCCAAAGATAAATTTGTCGTCGATGAACCATCCGTGAAAGACAGCATTTGGTGGGAGAACAACCCGCCGATGGACCCTGCCGCGTTTGATCGCCTGCACGCCGACATGCTGGCCCACATGAAGGGCGGCGAATATTTCAGCCAGGACCTTTATGGCGGCGCGGATCCTGACCACCGATTGAATGTTCGGGTGATAACCGAGCAGGCTTGGCATAACCTGTTCATCCGCACCATGTTGCGTCGCCCCGAGGCTTCGGCGCTTGATAGCTTTGTGCCGGAATACACCGTGATCAACTGCCCGTCGTTCAATTCTGATCCCGAACGCCATGGCTGTCGCTCAGATGTAGTGATCGTGACCTCGATCGAGAAAAAGCTGATTCTGATCGCGGGCACTGAATATGCCGGCGAAAACAAGAAATCGGTCTTCTCATTGCTGAACTATCTAATGCCCGCCAAGGGCATCATGCCAATGCATTGCTCCGCCAACCACGCCGTTGGCAACCCCGATGATGTGGCGGTTTTCTTTGGCTTGTCCGGCACCGGTAAAACCACGCTGTCCGCCGATCCAAACCGCACCCTGATCGGCGACGACGAGCATGGCTGGTCAGACAACGGCACCTTTAACTTTGAGGGTGGCTGCTACGCCAAAACCATCAACCTGAGCGCCGAGGCTGAGCCGGAAATCCACGCCACCACGCAAAAGTTCGCCACTGTGATCGAAAACATGGTCTACGATGAACACACCAAGGAACTGGATTTCGAGGATGACAGCCTGACCGCCAACATGCGTTGCGCCTATCCGCTGCATTATATCTCGAACGCCTCCGAATCGGCATTGGGTGGCACACCCAGAAATATCATCATGCTGACTTGTGACGCATTCGGCGTTCTTCCGCCAATCTCTCGCCTGACCCCTGCGCAGGCAATGTACCATTTTCTATCCGGCTTCACCTCCAAGGTTGCAGGCACAGAACGCGGTGTGACAGAACCACAACCGACATTCTCCACCTGCTTTGGCGCACCTTTCATGCCACGCCGACCAGAGGTATACGGGGCTCTATTACGGGACCGTATCGCCGAAAGCGGCGCAACCTGCTGGTTGGTGAATACCGGTTGGACAGGTGGCGCTTACGGCACCGGATCAAGAATGCCCATCAAAGCAACCCGCGCCCTGCTGACCGCAGCGCTTGACGGTTCGCTTGTCCAAGGTCAATTCCGTAAAGACGGCAATTTTGGCTTTGAAGCTCCGGTCTCAGTTGCCGGTGTCGATGATAAGCTACTGGACCCGCGCCAAACATGGGCTGATGGCGCGGCTTATGACGCGCAAGCAGCGAAACTGGTACAGATGTTCAGCGATAACTTTGCTCAGTATGAACAATACGTCAGCGATGATGTGCTGGCTGAAAAGGTTATGGTTGGTTAACATTCCAGCCTACTGATTGAGAAAGCCGAGGCATCTGCCTCGGCTTTTTGTTACCCTCTCCGAATGCACATCAGCCGACCCTGAACTGCCGCCCGCTTAACCGCCCCAACGCGATATCCTCCAGCCCACCTGGCAATTTTCCTTCGGTAATCAGGAGGGTTGGCCATTTCAGGCAGGGAAAAAACGGACCAATAATATTTGGGCGCGCAATAAAATTTCGTCTACCTCCAACAAAGCGGTATTTTGTTGCGTCGCAGCATTGACCTCCATTGCCGCGCGCCATACACCCCGTATCAACGACCTGCGCGGTAATTCCGCTTAAAAGAAACTCTTTCCAATGTCTGAAAAGGCCCGCTGCTATGATCCTGCCTGAACTGTTGAACCTTTGCTCTGCTGCCATACCTGCTGTTGAAACAGTGGTTGGCAAAGCCAAGGAAAATCTGCGCGAAATGGTGAGTGTGAACGGTCGAGTTAACAGCAAGTTGATGGAGGAAAACCAGTTCGCGGCCCACGCCTTGTCTTGGTTTACCACCTATCTCGAAAGCCTGCGCCAAATGCACCGCTGGGCCACAGCCCTAAAATCCGAAGACAAATTCGGCGAGCTGGAACAACTGATCCTGCAAATTTCTTTCGGCGAATATCTGTGGCAAGTCTGGGGCGGAATACCGATGTCTCAGGGCGAAATGGCCCGTCTGCAAGACCTCGGCCTTAGCCAGCAAGATCAAATGGCAATCGCTGCAGAGTCGGTGCAAATCCTGACCCAGCAAGGCAATACCCAAGCCGCAAGGACCCGTCTGGTTGAACTGATGTTGGAGCGCGAAGGTGCGAACACTGTCGGCATGACCGGCCTTGATGACGAGCTGGAAATGGTCCGGGAACAGTTCCGCCGTTTTGCTGACGACAAGGTAATCCCCTACGCCCACGAATGGCACCTGAAGGATGAGTTGATCCCGATGGCAATCATCGAACAGATGTCCGAACTGGGCGTTTTTGGCCTGACCATCCCCGAAGAATACGGCGGCTTTGGCATGTCCAAGGCGACGATGTGTGTGGTCTCCGAGGAGCTGTCGCGCGGTTATATCGGCGTCGGCTCGCTTGGCACCCGTTCCGAAATTGCGGCGGAGTTGATCCTATGCGGCGGGACCGAGGAGCAAAAGCAAAAATGGTTACCGCTGATTGCATCCGGTGAAAAGCTGCCTACCGCTGTTTTCACCGAACCAAACACGGGATCCGATTTGGGCAGCCTGCGCACCCGCGCTGTTAAGGACGGCGAAAACTATACAGTTACCGGCAATAAAACCTGGATCACCCACGCGGCGCGCACCGATGTGATGACCCTGCTGGCCCGCACCGATCCCGAGACCAGTAATTATTCCGGCCTGTCGATGTTTCTGGCCGAAAAAACCCGTGGCACCGACGCCGAACCCTTCCCAACCGAGGGCATGACTGGCGGCGAAATTGAAGTTCTGGGCTATCGTGGTATGAAGGAATACGAGTTGGCGTTCGACAACTTTCAGATCAAAGGTGAGAACCTGCTGGGCGGTGCCGAGGGCAATGGCTTTAAACAGCTGATGCAAACATTTGAATCCGCCCGCATCCAGACCGCCGCCCGCGCCATTGGCGTGGCCCAAAACGCCATGGAAACCGCGCTGCGTTACGCCCAAGAGCGCCAGCAATTTGGCAAATCCTTGATCGAATTCCCGCGCATATCCGGTAAAATCGCCATGATGGCCGTGGAAATCATGATCACCCGCCAGCTAACATATTTCGCCGCCTCCGAGAAAGACAACGACCGCCGTTGCGACCTAGAGGCAGGAATGGCCAAATTGCTGGGCGCGCGCGTGGCATGGGCCGCCGCCGACAACGGCCTTCAAATCCACGGCGGCAACGGTTTCGCCATGGAATACCCGATCAGCCGCATTCTGTGCGATGCTCGCATCCTGAACATCTTTGAAGGTGCCGCAGAAATTCAGGCAACGGTGATTGCACGGCGACTTTTGGATACTTAGAGCATTTCCCGTTCGGTTTGGATCAGATTATCATCTTGGCCACCGACACAGCGCTTGTGAAACTGGTGCGTTCGGTGGCCAAGATGATTCAAAATGCAGGCGAATTGCTTTAATATCCCAGCCTCGCTTCATCAATCTCACTGAAAAGTGCGTTGCGCCACTTTCCGGTTTGCACGTCAAACATATGGATAACACCGTCGACGTCATAGCCAATTGTCGTGGTGTTATCCCAAGGCCCAACCCATACTACTGAATAGGCACCAGTGCCCAAATCAATTGACCAGCGCCCCTGATCACGCGTTCCATAGTTGTTTTCACCGTGCAGACTCCCATCCACCCCAATCCGCGTCGTAAATCGGAAAGGCGGCTGGTACAGGCCTTCAAAGCACTTACCCGCAAGACGCGCCTTAAGGTCGGCACCGGAAAGGGGCGCATGGCTCAGTTGCTCTAGTTCAGCAACAGAGGCTGGCATTTCTGCATGTAGAACCATCATTTGACCACAAGCGGCAGTGCGGCGGCTGAGATCGAACTTGTGGTAAATCGGGATTTCATATCATTCTCCGTTAATGTGGCTTGGGCGCAAATATAGCCAAGCATTCCTCCCACTCGCAACACTTATGTAACCTTGCTCTTCCCCATCAAATTTGCAAACCTGCATTATGAACTACCTGATCCCCAGCCTCATCATCACTTTGTTTCTGTCGGCCTGTTTCAAAGACGAAACAATATCCGGCCAGACCAGTGCTTCCGATACTTGGGTTTTGCAGTCCCTTAACGGAATGTCAGTTCCCACCCATATCACCCTAACCTTCCCCGAGAAGGGCAGTATCGCAGGCCAAGCCCCGTGCAATGCCTATGGCGCGGCCCAAACTGCCCCGCTGCCATGGTTTGAAATCGGCCCGATCCGAGCGACAAAACGTGCTTGTGAAGCCTTGGCTCTCGAGCAGGAATATCTGGCGGCGCTGGCTAAGATGACCTTGATTGAACGGAAAGGGACCACCTTGCTGCTCAGCAACAACAACGATCAGTATCTGGAGTTTGTGAAAAACTAACGGCTCAAAACCGCGACCAAACGCGTGCGCGCCGCGGGCAGCGGCCTGTTACCCAAAGAAGCCGCCAACCACCGTTCCAAAAAGTAACCTGTCGTTTTCAATGCATCTCGGACATCCTCTTTCGAGGCGCTCCCATTTCCCAACCGCAAAAACAGTGGCAAAGGCAGTAACTTCTCGGCCCAAACGCCCGCCCCTTGGCGGCTAACCGCGCGCCCGCTTTTCGGGGATACATAGATCAATTCTTGCAGGCCACCCGTGGCCGCACAACTGGAAAAGTCTAGCCCAAAACCCAACTCCTCTAGCAGCTGTAATTCCCACAAGGCGTAAATTGACGGCCATTCCTGATCGCCCTGCAAAGCATCAAACAAGGCAAGGGTACTAGCGTATAATTCCGGCATAACCATCCGCTCGGGAAACGCAAAACACACCAGCGCCGAAATCGCTCCAAGGGCGGCCAGTGCCGCGCGGTCCGCCATAACGCCGCTGCGTGATTGCAGCAGCTCCACACGGTAACTGCCCAGATGCTCCTCAAGGCGCGCGCGCCATTCCAGCTCCACCTGATTGCCGGGCTGCAACACGGGCGTCATACGCCGCGACGCACCGCCGCGCACCACGCCTGCGTGCCGCCCATGCTCCACCGTCAAAACTTCGATAATCGCAGAGGTCTCTCCGTGCTTGCGCACCGAAACAATCACCCCTTCATCTCGCCAATCCATGGCATCAGCCTAGGGCCTGTTTGCCCTGTTGAACAGCGTCAAACGGCAGCCGCAAACCTATTTGTTTACTTGAACCAATCGCGCGCCCAGCACCTCTGCCCGCTCTAGTGCGCCCTCAAGATAGCCACCAAATTCTTGCGCCATTTCCGAGCCGCCAAAATGCAAATGACCGTCCCACAATTGGCTCAACTCGGGCGGCAAACCATACTGCGGGTGTTCTCGCAATGGCGCATGATCGCGCGAACTCGCGGTTTCAGAGGCGAAGGCCCAATCGGCCAGAATGGCCTGCAAAGGGTGCAATGCCTGCACACCAAACAAACGCCCCAACTGTACCGTCGCTGCCGCAATCAAAGCATCGCGTTGACCCAACCGATGCACCGCAGGCACCCCGACAAATCCAAACAGTGCCGCAGGTTGGCCAGAGAGTGCCGAGGCATCATGGATTTCCACAAGCGGTCCGAGGTGGCTCATTGCATCACCGGACTGGCCCGCGTCGCGCCAAAAAGGCCGCTCGTAAATCGCAAGGAATTTGGCCTGCCCGCCCATCCACGTCGGGATGGCATTCAAGGCATTTTGCACGGGTTTATCCAAACCAGCAATCCCAGCCGCCACCCTTGGCGGTATCGCCAAGACGATGTGTTCGGCCCTGGTTCCCCCATTTACTAACCCATGGCTGATATGTGTCACAGGAGTATTCAAATGAAGCCGATTGGCGGGCAGGCTTTGAACCAACCCATCGATAATTGCCGCCATCCCGCCGTGAATGCGCAAGGACCCCTGCATAGACGAGAAGCCTTGATTGCGATGCACCTGACCGGCCTCGTCCTCAAACATCAAATCGCCGTTAGAATACTGCTCAAACACTTGCAACTGAAACCGCTGAACCAATGCCGCCATATGGGGTTGGCCGTGCCAGAACCAAGACGGCCCAAGATCAAAGCCTGCACCACCTGCGCTCGCCCGTTTGATCCGTCCGCCAAACCTAGCGCGCGCCTCGATCAGTTGGAAATCAATTCCAGCCTTGTGCAGATTGGACGCCAGCGCCAACCCAGCAAGACCACCCCCAACGATAAGCACATCTGCCTGCATTCAGCTTAGACCTTCTTCGTCCAGCAAATGCCGCCCGTCGCGATCCTCGACCTCGACAATCCACAGGTCCGGATCAAAGCTGCGTTGCTTGGTCAGCACAGCGTCCACATCGCGCTCCGCGCCCTCTGCCAGAATCACCCAAATGCGACTCCCATCCAGATCATAACTGCGTTGATAGGCAACGGCCGTGCCGTCCAGCGGCGCTTGTTTCACCAGAATTGCCCCCGCCGTGGCGTCGCCTTTGGCGGTCACATAGGCGGGAATATTGGCCAAAGACAACCGCCTGAGATACGCGTGAACCCAGAACTCGGCGGTCAGACGGGTCATTGCAGCTAGGCCTTGGTGTCAGAGAAGTTAAGCCCCATCTCGGTAAACCGCTCCGCCTCTTTCTCCCAGTTTGGCCGTACTTTGACCTGCAAGAACAGATGCACTTCACAGCCCACCATCTCTTTCAACTCCGCGCGTGAGGCCATGCTCACCGACTTGATCGTCTCACCCTTGGGGCCCAGAGTGATCCCTTTGTGTCCGTCACGGGTCACATAGATCACCTGATCGATCCGCACAGTGCCATCCTTGCGGTTTTCCCAGTTTTCGGTCTCCACGGTCAGGAAATACGGCAATTCCTGATGCAGTCGTAACATCAGTTTTTCGCGGGTTATTTCGGCGGCAAGCATCCGCATCGGCACATCGGCGATTTGATCGTCAGGGTAATGCCACGGGCCAACCGGCAAGGCCGCTGCCAGATATTTGCGCAACGAATCCACACCATGCCCTTTTTCGGCAGAGATCATAAACGTCTCTTCAAAATCAAACGCCTCGTTCAATTCTTGCGTAAGGGCCAGCAGTTTGTCAGCCTTAACTTTATCGATCTTGTTGATCGCCAGAACTATCTTGGTCTTGGAGCCCACGCGATTTTTCAACCCTTCCAGTATCATCTTAACGCCCGGTGAAATGCCCCGATGGGCCTCGACCAGCAACACCGTAATATCACCATCAGCCGCCCCCGCCCAAGCAGCCGCCACCATGGCCCGATCCAAATTGCGCCGCGTGCGGAACAGGCCGGGTGTGTCAATAAACACAATTTGCGTTTGCCCTTCCATCGCGATGCCGCGAATACGGGCGCGGGTGGTTTGCACCTTATGGGTTACAATCGAAACCTTGGCTCCGACGATCCGGTTCATCAGCGTTGACTTACCGGCGTTCGGCTCGCCTATCAGGGCCACAAATCCACAGCGTTTATCAGTCATGTCATTTATCCAGTTTTTCCAGCATTGCAGCGGCGGCGGCCTGCTGTGCTTGTCGTTTCGACGGCGCGTTTGCTTTGGTTACATTACCATCACCTAGGCGTGCTTCAATTTCAAATACGGGGGCATGATCGGGGCCTGAGCGGCCAACCTCGACATACTCCGGTGGTTCCATGCCGCGCGACTGTGCCCATTCTTGCAGGCTGGTTTTGGCGTCGCGTGCGTCTTTCTCAGCTGATGAGATCCGCTTGCCCCACAGACGCAACACCAGCGCCCGCGCCACGTCAAACCCTGCATCAACGTAAACTGCAGCAATCACCGCCTCCAGTGCGTCGGCCAGCAGCGCTTGTTTGCGTCGCCCGCCCGACAGCATTTCAGAGCGTCCCATTTTTAGCGCCGCCCCTAGATCAACATCGCGGGCGACTTCGGCGCAAGTTTCCTTGCGTACCATCGCATTAAAACGCGGGGCGAGCAAACCCTCGGCGGCATTCCGGTCATGGTTCAGCAATGCCTCACACATCACCAAACCCAGCACACGGTCGCCCAAAAATTCAAGCCGTTGATTGTCATCGCGGGTGGGCGAGGACAGGGATGAATGCGTCATCGCCTCTATTAGCAATTCAGGCCGTGCAAAGACATGCCCCAAACGGACCTGAAATTCCTTGAGTTCGGCGGCGAGCTTCACTCTAGCCCCTTAAAGAATCGATCGCTGCGCCACGTCCAGAACGCCAGTATCGACGACCCGGCAGAAGAGAACATCACACGATCCGCGCGGCCAACAAGATAGGACGCCGGTACAAAACCAACGCCTGCACGGCTATCGGCTGAATTGTCGCGGTTATCACCCATAAAGAAATACTTGCCCTCAGGCACAGCAAAAACATTGGTATTGTCATTGCCGATTTCTGCAATATCCAGCACAGGGTGTGTGACGCCATTCGGCAGCGTTTCGGTAAATTGTTGCTTGATACAATCGCCACCAAGGCCAACAGGCCGGTTTGCACATTGTGGCAAGTTACCCATCGGGCCTTGCATGTCTTTGACTTCAACAAATTTCCCCGCCTCGACCAAATCAACGGGCTGATCGTTAATGTGCAAACGGCCCCGTATCATCTGAATTTTGTCGCCGGGCAGGCCGATAAGCCGCTTAATATAATCCGCCTCGTGTTTTGGATGTTTAAACACGATAATATCGCCGCGCTCGGGGTCCGATCCCAACAACCGCCCATCCCAGTCCTTGGCAAAGCCACACAGGTTGTAATTGCCAATTGTCGGGCAAGGCGCCCAGGAAAAGCCATAGGTGAATTTGTTCACAAACAGGAAATCGCCAATAAGCAGCGTCGGTTTCATCGAGCCTGACGGGATCCAGAACGGTTGAAACAGGATGGTGCGGATGATGCCCGCCATTAACAACGCCCAAAAGACCGTTTTGAAGGTTTCGGCGATTCCGCCGGATGATTTTTCGCTGCTCGCCATGTGCCGTGCCTTTGGGGTAAGAATTCCAGTGCTACATGGCGTTTTGTGGGGGATTAGTCAACCTCAGCCGCGATCAACAGGTTGCGCGTCAATCACTACAAAGGCCTGCGCCCAAGGATGATCATCGGTCAAGGATACATGAACCGTCGCCGTATACCCCTTCGGCGTCATTTTCGCCAGCCGCTCTGCTGCCCAACCGGTTAACTCCATCACCGGCTGCCCCGTGCGCAGGTTCTTTACCGACATATCTTTCCAGCTAATCCCCATCGCCAAGCCAGTGCCCAGCGCCTTTGAACACGCCTCCTTGGCGGCCCAGCGCTTGGCATAGGTTCCAGCCACATCCTTGCGCCGCTCCGCCTTGGCTTGTTCAATCTCGGTAAAAACCCGATTGCGAAAACGATCGCCGAAACGATCCAACGTGCCGGAAATCCGCTCAATATTCGCCATGTCGGTGCCGATGCCGAGGATCATTGCCGTGCAACCAATATTCCAACGCCCGCAGCGCCGAAAAGCATGCCGAATGTGCCTGTAATCCAGCGGCCAAAACGTTGGTAAACGGCCAAAGCGCGATTCGTCGATAAAACCCACGCATAGGCAGGGAACATAAACAACGAACACGTGCCTAAAGTCAGGCCAACGATCAACAATTCCGCAGTGCCCGATCCCGGCGGTACCGCAACACTGAATACCGCGCCCCAACCGAATACCGGTTTGGGGTTGGTTAAGTGGATCAGCAGGCCCTTGAGATAAGATGCCTTTAGGGTGCTTTCCGTCCCTCGCCCCGCCTGAATAGTCCGCGAATTCAGCGCCGCTTTGACAGATTTATATCCCAGCCAAATCAAATAGGCCGCCGCAACATAGCGCAGCATTTCAACCGCCCATGCGTTTGCGATCATCAGCGCGCCCAAACCCAAAGCGGCGGATAGACCCCAAAAGGCCGAGCCTGAAAACACACCAAGTGCCAAAGACACACCGTGCGCGCGCCCTTGTTCCATCGACGTGCCTGCAATGGCCATGGTCGCAGGGCCGGGGCTTATCCCACCCAAGAACCAAACAACCGTTAGCAAAAACAACTCGAACGCACTCATGATTAGGCCACCCCAACCCCAAATGCCTCATTGCGGGCCTCGTCCATCAAGGAGCGCATCCGGCGGATGGCGCTGTCCAGGCCGGAAAACATCGCCTCGCCGATCAGGAAATGGCCGATGTTCAATTCCATCACCTCGGGAAAGGCGGCAATCGGTTTTACCGTGTCATAGGTCAGCCCGTGGCCTGCGTGGACTTCTAGCCCCAATTCGGTTGCATAAGCAGACATATCCCGCAAACGCTCCAACTCCGCGTCACGTGCATCAAAACGCCCCTCGGCGTGGGCGTCGCAATAGGCCCCTGTGTGCAATTCAATCACGGGCGCACCAATGCGGGCGGCGGCCTCAATTTGGCGTCGCTCTGCTGCGATAAAAATAGACACGCGGCAGCCGGCCTCCCGCAGGGGCGCAATGAAATGTGCCAGCTTGTTTTCTTCTTTCGCCACTTCTAACCCACCCTCGGTGGTGCGTTCCTCGCGTTTTTCCGGCACAATGCACACCGCATGGGGTGTGTGGCGCAGGGCAATGGCCAACATCTCATCTGTTGCGGCCATTTCAAAGTTGAGCGGAACCCTAAGCCCGGCCATCAACCCATCAATATCCGTATCGGTTATATGGCGGCGATCTTCGCGCAGATGCGCCGTAATCCCGTCAGCGCCGGCCTTTTCCGCCAAAAGCCCCGCCCGCAAAGGGTCGGGGTAAGCCCCGCCGCGCGCGTTGCGCACGGTTGCTACGTGATCGATGTTAATGCCCAAACGCAGTCTGCCTAAAGGCATGGTCAAAGTTCCGGTCATGGTCCGACTCCTGTTGAATACAGAACCAGCCTAGCGCGTTTGTTAAACCCCGTCAGCCCCGTCCTTACGTTTCGCGCGAAGTTCTTTGAACTTGGCCAACAACCGCCCTTTACGGCGTTGTTGGTACAGGGCAACAACGGGTCGAAGCGCATAATAACTGATGATGCCGCAAATGATTCCCGGCACCAATCCCCCCACCAGATACGGTAGGAATACATCGTGAAAAAATTCGTAAAACCCGCTCCAAGGCGCGGGATCGCCACCAAAAATGGATTTAAAATTGGACCAAACTGTACCTGCCGCCTCTGAGAAGCTGGACTTCAGTTTGAACCATACGGTTTCCTCGCGACTCTGCCCCAACATCAGCAAGCCTAGCTGATAACTGGTTGTGGCAATAAACGGGAAGGTAATCGGATTGCCAACCCAAGTTCCCAATAGCGATGCAATCATATTGCCGCGCATCACATAAGCCAGCGCCATGGCGGATACAAAGTGAAACCCGAACAACGGCGTAAAGGAAATAAAGGCCCCGCAAGCAAATCCAATCGCAATCTTATGGGGTGAATCTGGCAAACGCTTTATCCGCAGCCCAACATAGTTGAGCACCCGCACCCATCCGGCGCGCGGGTAAAAGGCCTCCATCACGGATTCCCAATACGATCTTGGTTTGCGGCGTTTAAACACGCTTGCTCCTGCCTTTGGCGCACCCCGGCACCGATTGTTGTCTTAGGTGTCCCTATTTTTTCTCACACATTGCGAGACATCCGAATCAGCCTCAATCGCCGTGACGACATGTATCAGATGTTCCACATCCCGAACCTCTATATCAACCGTCATCCTGTAAAAATCTTGTTTACGATCGGTAATTTTTAAATCAGAGATATTTGCATTCTGTTCACCGATCAATGTGCAAATACGCCCCAGAACGCCCGAATCATTCGCCATCGTTATTTGCAGCGTTGCCCGTTGGTTTGGCAGGCGCAGCCCTTGTGACCAATGCAAATCAATCCAGCGCTCCGGTTCTGAATCGTAAAGTTGCAAACGCTCGCAGTTAATCGCGTGAACGAGAACACCTTTGCCCCGCGTGGCAATGCCAACAATACGTTCGCCAGGCAAAGGTTGACAACAATCCGCAGGTTGGGCGAATTGATCCGCCTCCAACCCCAGAATGCGCTCTGGTGGCAAATCAGATTTGGCGTCACTCTTGCGGATAAGCTCTGGATACAGAACGCCTACCAACTCCGTGCCCGTCATCTCTGCGGTGCCCATCTTGGCCAGCAATGCCTCCGTATTTGCTAAACCTAAATGGTTGGCCGCCGTAGACAAGGCCTTGTCGGTCGCCTTTTTCCCCACATGTTCCAGCGCGACACGGGCCAATTCACGCCCAAGGCGCACCTGACCCTCTTGATGCTCCGCTCGCAAAGCCCGCCGGATCGCCGATTTGGCGCGCCCCGTCACAACAATATCCATCCAAGTAGATTGCGGCTTTTGCCCTTGTGCTGTTGTCACTTGAATTGATTGGCCATTGCGCAATCGAGTCCACAGGGGCACACGGCGCCCGTCAACCTTGGCTCCAACGCAGGCCGACCCAATCCGCGTGTGGATTGCATAGGCAAAATCAATCGGCGTTGCCCCGCGTGGCAGACGGATCACGTCGCCTTTCGGTGTAAAGCAAAACACCTGATCCGCGAACATTTCCAGTTTCACATGTTCCAAAAACTCGTCGTTGGTCGAATCTTCGTTGCTAAACCGCTCTGTCAGGCTGGCGAGCCAAGTGAAAGGGTCAACCGCAAAAGGGTTCTCTACGCGCTCGCCATTGCGATAAGACCAATGTGCTGCAACACCCGTTTCCGCCACGTCGTGCATTTCCTGTGTGCGTATCTGGATTTCCACCCGCTTACCGTCACGCCCGGAAACCGTGGTGTGCAGCGAGCGATAACCGTTGGATTTTGGCTGGCTAACATAATCCTTGAACCGCCCCGGCACCGCCATCCAACGGCGGTGCACAGCGCCCAGAACCTTGTAAACGTCATCCTCGTGTTCGGTGATGATCCGAAAGCCATAAATATCGGACAGCCGCGAAAAACCCTCTTTCTTCTCTTCCATCTTGCGCCAGATGGAATAGGGTTTTTTCTCACGACCAATGACCAAAGCTTTGACCTGTGACGCCGCAAGAACATCCTCGATATCACCGGTAATCTTGGTAACAACATCGCCAGTTTCTTTGCGTAGATTCAAAAAACGCCGCATGATCGAGTTGCGACCCTCCGGGTTCAAAACCCGAAATGACAGGTCTTCCAACTCCTCGCGCATCCATTGCATGCCCATGCGCCCGGCCAAGGGGGCAAAAATATCCATCGTCTCATGGGCCTTTTGCGCCTGCTTTTCGTTGCGCATGTGGCGGATGGTGCGCATGTTGTGCAGACGGTCCCCCAGCTTAACCAGTATGACCCGCACATCCTTGGACATCGCCAACAGCAGCTTGCGAAAATTCTCGGCTTGTTTGTCGTCTTTGGAACTCAGCTCCAGATTGGTCAGCTTGGTAACGCCATCCACCAGTTGCGCCACCTCGTTGCCAAACAGATCGGCAACTTCGTGATAAGTAGCATCGGTGTCCTCGATGGTGTCATGCAGCAGGGCGGTGATGATTGTATCATCATCCAAACGCTGCTCGGCCATCAGACGGGCAACGGCAACGGGATGGGTGAAATACGGCTCGCCCGAATGGCGCATTTGGCCATCGTGCATCTTCAGGCCATAAGCATAGGCAGCCGCAACGCGGTCTGTATCGGAATTGGGATTATACCCTTTAATCTGGTCGATCAGCTCTTTAACCGCGATCATTCTTGGGTGGTTCCTGACTAGAGCGTTTCGACTTTCCGGATCGGCCTTAATACAGGCCGATCAACGGCAGATTATTTCATCTCTTGCGCTTCCATCAAGGCACGCAACAGGTTTTCCTCAGACATGTCGTCCTCGGGTTTGTCGTTCTCGGCGCCCATCAACAAGGCCATCTGATCTTCTTCAGGCTCATCAACTTCGATCTGCGTTTGAAGCGCTTGGATCGCTGCTTCGCGCAGATATTCCGCTGTCATGGTTTCCTCAGCGATTTCACGCAGGGCCACAACCGGGTTTTTGTCGTTGTCACGCGGAACGGTCAATTCTGACCCCATAGAAATCTCACGCGCACGGTGCGCGGCCAACATGACCAACTCAAAATGGTTGGCGACTTTGTCTACACAATCTTCGACGGTTACACGGGCCATAGGGCGACTCCAGCTTGCGGGATATACAGAAAGCCAGCAGATAAGGCGTTTATGTTGCAATGGCAAGGGCTATGACGTCGAATCAGGCTCGGTAATCGGTTGAATTTCCGTCAATTCTTCGGCACTAAACCGCGCCAGCATCTGATTCAGCGACAATTCTGTCACCGGATGCACCCAATTAGGCACAATATCGCGCATTGGAACCAAAACAAACGGGCGATCCTGCAAGCGCGGGTGCGGCAGAATCAGCTGCTCCGGCGCACGCTGCATTTGCTGATCGAGCGGCAGATCAAACCACTCCCGAAAAATCACTTCATCTGGTGCGACTTGCCCCGCATAATCGATTAAATCCAAATCAACAACGCGCGGTTCCCAGCGTTTGTTGCGCGTCCGCCCAACTTTTCGCTCAATTTCATGGAGGTGCGCAAGCAATTCCGTGCGCGACAGCGTTGTCGAAACGAGTACCGCACCATTGACAAAATCCGGACCAGAGGTCGGTGGAAAGGCAGGTGTTTGGTATGAGCGGCCAAAATTCAAAATCTTTACTGATTCGCTTGACAACAACCCTAAAGCGATAGCAACTGGAGGCTGGTCTCCCATAGGTCCACTTGATAGGTTCGAACCCGTTGCAATTATACACAGACATTCATTTACTTGATCGTTTTTCGGTTGCAGTATCAAAATATCAGCCTATTTTCTGCCCAGTGCAATCAGCATTAAGTAACACGCAATCAACCCACAAATTGCTGATTGGCTACATTTGAAAGGAAGCATTATGTTTTATCGTGACGAGCGCCTAGCGTTATTTATCGACGGCTCTAATTTATATGCCGCTGCTAAAGCCCTAGGTTTCGACATCGACTACAAGCTTCTGCGATCAGAGTTTATGAGACGGGGCAAATTATTGCGCGCGTTTTATTACACTGCATTGTTGGAAAGCGAAGAATACTCCCCTATCCGACCGCTGGTTGACTGGTTGAACTATAATGGTTTCAACATGCGCACCAAACCCGCCAAGGAATACACCGACAGCATGGGCCGTCGTAAGGTTAAGGGGAACATGGACATCGAACTGGCTGTTGATGCCATGGAACTGGCCGCCCACGTGGATCACATTGTGATCTTCTCGGGTGACGGTGATTATCGGCCACTGGTCGAATCACTGCAACGCCAAGGCGTTCGGGTCTCTGTGGTCTCCACAATCCGCTCGCAACCGCCGATGATCTCGGATGATCTGCGTCGCCAAGCGGACAATTTCATTGAGCTGGATGAGCTGCGCGATGTTATCGGCCGCCCACCGCGCCCTGATATGCCAGAGCGTCACGATCCTAGGTTTGATCGGGAACCAGCGCCGGAAGTGCAAGCAGACGCTGAACCGGAAACTGAAACAGAAGAATAAGATTAAGGCCTTTCGACTTTTCGTTGAAACGCTCTGGGGCGCCTTCGGGCGCCCTTTTCATTTGGCAGATAGATGTCTAAAACCTGCGTAAACCAACACGCGGGTATCCCAATGGATAAACCAAACCTCATCCTCTACCTCGCAGCACCACGCGGTTTTTGCGCGGGCGTTGATCGGGCGATCAAGATCGTCGAAATGGCGATCGAGAAATGGGGCGCGCCGGTCTATGTGCGCCACGAAATCGTCCACAATAAATACGTGGTCGACGGCTTGCGCGAGCTGGGCGCAATATTTGTCGAAGAATTGGAAGAATGTCCTGACGACCGCCCTGTTATTTTCTCTGCCCACGGCGTGCCAAAATCCGTGCCTGCCGCCGCCCAATCCCGCAATATGATCTATGTCGATGCCACCTGCCCGCTGGTCAGTAAGGTGCATATCGAGGCCGAGCGCCACCACGCCAACGGCTTGCAAACTGTGATGATTGGCCATGCAGGCCACCCCGAAACTGTCGGCACCATGGGACAATTACCAGAGGGCGAAGTGCTGCTGGTAGAAACCGCCGAGGACGTAACAACCTTGCAGCCCCGCAACCCAGATCAACTGGCCTATATCACCCAAACCACCCTGAGCGTCGACGACACCACCCAAACAGTCAACGCCCTGCGCGCCCGTTTTCCCGCCATCGTTGGCCCCCATAAAAAAGACATTTGCTACGCCACCACCAATCGCCAAGAGGCGGTAAAGGCTGTGGCCCCGATGATCGACGCCCTGCTGGTGATTGGCGCACCAAACTCCTCGAACTCTCGTCGATTGGTGGAGGTTGGCAAAACCTCTGGTTGCAAATATTCGATGCTGGTACAGCGCGCAAAAGACATCGATTGGCGTGCGCTGGAGGGCATTAAAACCATCGGCATCACCGCCGGCGCATCCGCCCCCGAAATCCTGATAAACGAGGTCATCGACGCCTTCAAAACCCGCTACAACGTCACATCTGAAATCGTTGAAACCGCCGTTGAAAATATCGAATTCAAAGTACCGCGCATTCTAAGAGAGTCCACCCAATGAGTTATGATCCTGAAACAATCGCTGTCTATAATGCAAAGGCGGCTGAATATGATGATCTTGCGCAATCTGATGACGCAGACCGCCCCTTGGAATCCTTTATCGACGCACTGCCCCAGGGTGGGACTGCCCTCGATCTAGGTTGCGGCCCAGCCAGCGCAGCGGCACGTATGCAAGAACGAGGCTTGATCGTCACCGCAATCGACCCCTCCGCTGAAATGGCGGCGGTCGCCTTGCGTAAATACGACATCACGGTCACAATTGGCACCTTCGACGATGTTACGCACGTTGCTAAATTTGATGGCATATGGGCCAGCTTTAGCCTGTTACACGCACCCCGTCGCGATATGCCCCGTCACTTAACGGCCATCCACCGTGCCTTGAAAACACAGGGCCTATTCTACATCGGCATGAAGACTGGTACAGACGAAAAACGTGACCCACTAGGGCGCAAATACACTTATTACACCGAACCGGAATTACGCGACTTACTCACAAAAGCCGGATTCTCCGTCGCCAATACAACCATTGGCGCTGGCCCCGGCCTTGACGGAGTCATCGCCCCTTGGATCACACTGGATTGCCATGCCTGAACTATTTGCCTACACCGACGGAGCTTGCTCTGGAAATCCCGGCCCCGGCGGTTGGGGCGCGCTCCTGATAGCCCGCGATGGCGACACCGTGGTCAAGGAACGCGGCATTTGCGGCGGTGAATCGGACACCACCAACAACCGCATGGAGCTGACGGCGGCGATTGAGGCACTGGAAGCCCTTGAACGCCCCTCAGTTCTGACAGTTGTAACCGACAGCTCCTACGTCAAAGACGGCCTGACCAAATGGATTTTCGGCTGGAAACGCAATGGCTGGAAAACCGCCGCAAAAAAGCCGGTGAAAAACGTAGACCTGTGGAAGATGCTGGACGCAGCTCAGGCGCGCCATACCGTGACTTGGGAATGGGTCAAAGGCCACGCAGGCCATCCCGAGAATGAACGCGCCGATGAATTGGCCCGCAAAGGCATGGAACCGTTCAAGGCTTGAGTTTGGCCGAAAGGCGCTTATATTCCAGTTAACGAATGTAACAGGAGGCTATCATGGCCAATTCCCTTAAATGCACCTGCTTCGATTGCGGCACCGTCAGCCGCTTTCCTGCTGAAAAAATCCACGACACGCCAAAGTGCGGCAAATGCGGCTCATGGTTGATCACTGGAAAAGTCGCCGAGGTTGACCTGAACATCCTGCAAAAAGCCGCCAAAATGGACGACATCCCGCTGGTTGTCGATTTCTGGGCACCTTGGTGTGGGCCTTGCCGTTCCATGGCCCCGCAATTCACCATGGCTGCCGAAAAAATGAAGGGTGTGGTGCGCTATGCCAAGATCAACACAGAGGCGCACCAAAAAGCAGGCCAAATTTACAATATTCGGGGCATCCCCACCATGGCACTGTTCAAAGGCGGCCGTGAAAAGGGGCGAAAATCCGGCGCAATGCAATCGCCGCAAATTCAGGCCTGGGTGAAATCCACGGCAGGATGACTTACAGGATAAAATCATCCGCGCTTAACTCTGACACGCCTGTAAGCCAGATCGCCATATCTGCGCTACCATCGCCGTTTTTGTCCAAAAAGACTGACGCGCTACCGCCAACAACATAATAACGCAGCTCGCCTTGCGCCCCGCTAAAATCTGCCTCGCCTATGAAAGTAAACGCCTGATCCCCCGCATCCCTGCTTGCATCAATTGCCGACAAATCAATTGTATCAATGCCTGTTTCAAAATCCGTAATCACATCGTTACGCGTTGAGTTCGGTGAATGGACAGCCTTAGAAAAAATAAAAACATCCGCTCCGCTGCCACCGCTCATGTAATCACGGCCAGCACCGCCCGTTATAACATCATCCCCAGCACCGCCAAGTATCCGATCATGACCGCCGCCGCCCTCCAGAATATCAGCCCCATCTTTGCCATTCAACGTATCCGAACCTCTCAGACCCGTCAGAACATTATCGCCGCCATTCCCAACCAGACGGTTCGCTTTGCCGTTTCCAGTAAGGGACAGGTCTGCGGATTGAGTCAGCTTCAGGTTCTCAATGTTTTTGAAATCCGCCAGATCAAGGCTAATTTTGCTGGAAATAACCTGATCCATTCCCCGCCCTTTCAACTCGCGAACAGTGTCCTCTACGCGGTCAACAAAATATTTGTCATTACCGCGCCCTCCCGTCATCTCGTCAATACCAACGCCACCGTTCAACAAGTCACGCCCTTTGCCACCCGTCAGAACATCGTCACCAATCCCCCCAAGCAGTTTGTCATCACCGAGACCACCTGACAGCTCATCATCACCGCCCGCGCCTGCGATTGTATCGTTAAAAGCGGTCCCAACCAGATTGTCACCTTGCTTTGTCCCGTTCAGATCAACTGCTGCAATGCGCGGATCAACAATTTGTGCGCGAATGGCGGCACCTGATGTATCACTGCCAGTTTGGGAGGTGTCTTCCCAGCTAATGACAAGCCGCCCATCAACCAGTTCGGTAATTACTGAGTCGAATTGGTCCCCACCCGTTGTCGTATTTACAGACAGCTCGCCGCCAGATTTGCTACCGTCCGCGTTATATATCTGCAAAAGAACACGAAATTCATTGATGTCGGCAACGGAGCTTTGCAATCCAGCCCAAGTAACGGCAAACCGCCCATCGGCCAGCCCAACAATTGACGGGTTGGATGCCCCGGAATATACAACAATATCACCGCCCATTTGCGTGCCATCCGAACCGAAAACCTGCGCTCGCAGATTTGCAACGCCCCCATCCACCGCAGTGCTGGTATCGTGCCAAGTAACAACAAATCCACCACCTGACAGTGCCGATATTTCCGCAAAATGCTGGGAGCCGCCAACTGTTGTATTAACCTGAAACTCGGATCCGAATCGGCTGCCGTCTGCATTGAAAATTTGTGCTGTAACGACATTACTAAAGCCATCAAAAAAGCCATCAGCAGGGCGCAGTAGATTATTTCCCCACCAACTGATGACAAATTTACCATCAGCAAGGGTGGTGATCTCTGGGCGAACCTGATCTCCGTACACATTGCTATTTACAATGAATTCAGCGCCAGACGGGGTGCCGTCGGCATTGAAAATCTGTGCGCGAACGTCGTCCATAACCCGTTCCGGCGCATCGCGTGCGCTGTTATCCGTCCAAGCAATGACAAAACGTCCATCTTGCAATGCTGCGTTGGATGAATGGTCCTGATATAGGTTGGTAACTGTATTAACTAAAAACTCTGCGCCCAGGGCTGTGCCATCCGGGTTAAAAACCTGTGCCCTCACAGCATAGCTTTCCGTGTCGCCGCCGGTTTCGCTGCTATCTGACCAACTGATGACAAATCCGCCACTTTCTAGCGCCGTGATGTCAGAAAGCTGTTGGAATTTATCGGTGGTCGAATTCGCAACAAACTCACCGCCCGACGGGGTGCCATCGCCATTGAATATCTGGGCGCGGATCACCGAATCGAAAGCACCGCCAACCGTGCCGCTGGTGTCTGTCCAACTGATGACAAAACGACCATCAAACAGCGCCGTAATCGACGACTCCTTCTGACTGTTAAATGTGGTAGAATTTACCAAAAATTCATCGCCAAATTTGGTTGGAACTGCCATCGACTACCCCTACATTCCTGCCTGTTGGGCGAAGTTTACATATTTTTACCTATAAGTAAAACCCTTTGGCTGCAGTGCTATTTACGATAATAAGTTTGCCACAGCCAAATCAGCAGAGCCGCACCCGCAATCGCTCCGACAAAGCCGAATGCCATGCCCAGCAACGAGCCGAGCACCCGCAGGACCAAGCCCCCAAGAAGCGCGCCTAATATGCCGATGGCGATGGTGACAAAAATATTCGCCTCGATCTTCATCATTCGCGTGGCGATAAAGCCCGCAGCGGCACCTACAATAATCAACAAGATAAAACCCATGGTCACCATCCTTTCAGAGATAATATAGGGACTATCTAGCGGATTTTAAGCCCCAAATAACTGACCCTTTGAAATTGGGAACCCGCGCAGGAAATCCCTTGGCTCCATCGCGCCTTTGCCCGCGCGCTGCAACCGCAACAATTGCACAGCGCCTGTGCCACAGGCAACGGTTAGCATATCATCCAAAACCGCGCCTGCAGTCCCCGAACCCTCGGTCACACGGCTGTTCAACAGCTTTACCCGCTGGCCGTCAATCTCGGACCAGGCACCAGGGAAAGGCGACAAGCCGCGAATATGGCAATCCACTTGTTCTGCGGTCATGGACCAATCCACCCTTGCCTCGGATTTGTCGATCTTTTTGGCGTAGGTTACGCCGTCACCCAGCTGCGCAACAGGCGTCAATCCATCAAGATCAGCTAACGCCCGAACAATCAGATCCGCGCCCATTTGTGACAGGCGATCATGCAAGGTCAGCGTCGTATCCTTGGCCGCAATCTCGGTTTCCAAGCGCAGCAAAACCGGCCCTGTGTCCAGCCCCACCTCCATCTGCATCACACAAACGCCAGTGGCCACGTCCCCCGCCATAATCGCACGGTGGATCGGTGCTGCCCCGCGCCAACGCGGCAGCAGGGAGGCATGAATATTCAGGCAGCCTTTGCGCGGCATATCCAATACGGCTTGCGGCAGGATCAGCCCATAAGCCACTACAACCGCCACATCGGCATTTAACGCGGCAAAATCCGCGCGGATTTCATCGGCTTTAAAATTCAACGGGCTGCGCACTGGCAACCCCAGCTTTTCCGCCGCGATCTGAACTGCCGTCGGGCGATCCTTTTTGCCACGGCCAGCGGGGCGCGGCGGCTGGCAGTAAACGGCCACAACTTCGTGTTCAGCCGCTAACGCCTGCAAGGTCGGCACCGAAAAATCCGGCGTCCCCATAAAGATCACGCGCATTAAGTCTTCTTCCGTTTGGCCAGCTTTATTGCCTTAGCCAGCAGCATCTTGCGTTTCACCGGCTTCAGATGATCAAAATACATCTTGCCATTCAAATGATCGATCTGATGTTGAGCCGATGTCGCCCACAGCCCAACAAAATCCTTTTCCACCACGTCGCCGTTTTCATCCATAAATCGAACAGTTACCGCACGGGGGCGCTCGATCTTGCTCCACACACCCGCCAAATTGGGCGAACCTTCAGAGTGCGCCCGCAATTTAACTGAGGCATGCAGAACTTCGGGATTGGCCATAAGAACGGGTTGATCGCCTGCCTCGCTACAATCCATCACTGCCAGCGCTCGCAACACACCGATTTGCGGCGCGCCAAGGCCGACGCCGGGCATGGCGTACATGCTGTCGAGCATATCTTGCCAGATGCCGCGCACATCGTCATCAATCGCGGTCACGGCTTCGCAAACTGTACGCAGGCGTTTGTCGGGGTAAGGGATGAACGCGCGTATCGTCATTCGTCGCGGTTCCGTTCTTTTTTCATTTTCATCATCTTGCGGGTAAACATAGTGCGTTTCAGTCCGGAAATATGATCAATGAACAGCTTGCCGTTCAGGTGGTCGATTTCATGTTGCGCACAAGTTGCCCACAACCCGTCGAACTGCTCCTCGATCTCGCGCCCGTCCCGATCCAGATATTGCACCCGAACTTCGGCAGGCCGCTCCACATCTGCATATTGTTCAGGCAACGACAGGCAACCCTCGTTATAGACATTGGTGTCGTCTGAGGTCCAAACGATCTCAGGATTAATCAGCACCATCGCATGGGCGTCATCTTCCTTGGCGGTGCAGTCCATCACAAACATCCGCTGGATCGCGCCAATTTGCGGCGCGGCCAAGCCAACGCCGGGGGCATCATACATGGTCGCCAACAAGTCATCCGCAAGTGTGCGGGTTGCATCATCCACCGATCCGATCAGCTTGCATTTCTTCTTGAGATGCGGATCTGGGTGCCAGAGTATTTTTTGAACAGTCATGCAGAGGCATTTACGCGATGAAATGACCGTTTTCAAGGTGGTTTACATCTTGGCATTCCTAAAACCCCGCGATAGCTTGCCGCTGATCAATCAGGGAATGAACAGATGAGTTTTGACGATATTATTGACCGCCGTGGCACCAAATGCGGGAAATGGGATGCGATGGAAAAGCTCTTTGGCATCAGCCCCGATGACGGGTTGGCCATGTGGGTGGCTGATATGGATTTTCGCGCAGCGGATTGTATCATTGAGGCTGGGCAAAAACTGCTGGATCACGGGGTGTTTGGTTATCAGGGCGATTACACAGACTATAAGAATGCGATCTGTTGGTGGATGGAAAGCCGTCACGGCTGGCAAGTGGATCCCGACCATATTTTTACCACTTACGGATTGGTGAATGCTTTGGGGGTAGTCTTGCAAACCTTCACCCAACCGGATGACGGAATTGTCCTATTTACCCCCGTCTATTACTCTTTTGGCAAGAATATTGCTGCAAGCGGTCGCAAAATTGTGGAATGCCCGCTGGTGCTGGAAAACGGGCAATACCAGTTTGATTTTGCGACCTATGACGCCCAAATGACAGGTTCTGAAAAAGTTGTGATCTTATGCTCGCCCCATAATCCCGGCGGGCGTGTTTGGACACAAGATGAACTACGCGAAGTTGCTGCATTTTGCCAGCGCCACGACCTGTTACTTATCTCTGATGAAATCCACCATGACCTTGTTTTTTCAGGAAACAAGCACATACCAATGCCTGTAGCAGTCCCTGAAATCAGGGATCGTTTGCTTGTGTTTACTGCACCATCCAAGACGTTCAACCTTGCAGGAAATCACGCAGGTCAAGTGACAATATCCGATCCGAAACTACGAGCAAAGTTTGAATGGATGATGAATGCGCTGCATGTTTCACCCAGCATCTTCGGCACAGCGATGACGACAGCCGCCTATTCCGCAGAAGGTGCGGAATGGGTGGATGCTCTGGTGGCTTATATTGCACATAACCGCCAAACCTTTGATGCAGGTATCAACGCCATTCCCGGCTTGAAATCAATGCCAATGCAAGCAACTTATTTGGCGTGGGTCGATTTTAGCGATACTGGAATGGACCCAACTGAAGTCAGAGAGCGCGTCGGAAAGATTGCCAAAATCGCGGCTGACGGCGGCGTGCAGTGGGGCAAAGGTGGTGAGAACTTTTTGCGTTTCAACCTCGGTTGCCCACACTCGGTTGTTGAGGATGCGCTTAAACGCATACAAAAAGCCTTTGGCGATTTGCAATAGCTGTAATATTGGCAGGTTAATGGATTTCCCTAACCTGCCAGATATTGCAGCAAATACAACGTGCCCATGCCACCAAACACCGCGCCGATCACACTTTTCCACCACATGCCAATGACAAAGGCCACCAGTGCCGCCGCCATGCGCGTGGCGTCCATCTGTCCACCCGTCGCGGCAGGCCAGACAATCAGCGGCGCGATCAGGCCGGGCAATACGGCAACGGCAGTGTAGCGCAGGTGGCGCAACACCCATTCCGGTAAATCACGATCGCCAATCAGGCCAATGAAGGAAAAACGGATGAGGAAAGTGCCGATTGCCAAGCCGACAATCACGATCCAGATGGTGGACTGGTCAGGCATGCCGTTTCCTCCGAGCCAAGAAAACCTCGGCTTGGGCACCTGCGATCATTGCCAAAACAGCCGCAACCAGCAGGCCCATGGAATAGGGTATCCACGCCAGCATCAGCGCGACAATAACCGATACCAAAGCCGCCACAATATGCGCAGGCGTGCGCAACATCGGGCCAGTAATCGCAATGAAACAAATCGGCACCGCAAAATCGAGCGAGAATGCCGGTGGAATTTGCGACCCGAGCAAAGCCCCCACCAAAGTGGCCGCATACCAAAGCGGAGCAACCGGACTCATCGCGCCAAAGAAAAAGGCCAGTTTTTCGGAGAGGGCCATATCAGGCGTATCCTCGAATTTCTGGATTGAAACCGCGAATGTCTGGTCTACCAAAAAATAACTGAGCCATAATTTGGTCGACAGCTTGGCCTTGCCAAAATGCGGTACCAGCGCCGCCGAATACATCGCCATACGCAAGTTCACCGCCAACGCAGTAATCAACACAATCGCCGTCGGGGCATTTTCCGTGAGCAGGGCCAAGGCCGTCAGTTGCGCCGCGCCGGCGATAACCAATACGGTCATGCTCATCAGCTGCGCAATGCTCAGACCGGCCTCTTGTGCCACCACGCCAAACAGCAAGGCAAAGGGGATAACAACCAGAATAAACGGCGCTCCGGCGCGAAAACCGCTCCAATAAGCGGCGCGAGGATTTGGGTTTTGATTTGTCATGATCCAGAAGGTGCTTGGAAATGCCGAAGCGGCAAACTATCAATCACTCCTAGGATAATTCTGGGAGAGGTGCAAATGAAAGTTAACGGGTTAATTATTGCCCCCGACCCAACGGCGGCACGCCTGACACGGGTGGTGAGTGGTGTGGATCATCTGGGCCAACCGCAAGAAATTTCAGTGGTCGAAGAACGGCCTCTGACGATCTTTCTGAACGGGCAGGAAATTGTCACCGCCATGACAATCGGTGATTACCCGGAATATCTGGCGCTGGGGTTCCTGCGCAATCAGGGGATGTTGCAGGACGGCGAGGTCGTGCATGGCGTCGACTATGACGAAGAACTGGAAACCGTGGTGGTGCGCACCGATGGCAAGACCAACTATGAGGAAAAACTGCAAAAGAAAACCCGCACCAGCGGCTGCGCGGTGGGCACAGTATTTGGAGACATGATGGAGGGGCTGGATAAGGTGCGCCTGCCCGACGTGCAGGTAAAAACCTCATGGCTCTATGACTTGGCAGGGCAGATCAACACCATGCCCAGCCTATATCTGCAAGCGGGAGCGATTCACGGCTCGGTGCTGTGTCAAGGCAATCAGCCGCTGGTCTATATGGAGGATGTCGGGCGCCACAATGCGGTGGATAAAATTGCCGGCTGGATGCTGTCAGAAAAAGCCGAGGCCGGCGACAAGATACTATACACTACCGGTCGGCTGACCTCTGAAATGGTAATCAAAACCGCGCTGATGGGCATTCCGGTGCTGGCCTCCCGCTCTGGCTTCACCGCTTGGGGCGTGGAGATTGCACGGCAGGTCGGGCTGACCCTGATCGGACGCATGCGCGGCAAACGGTTCATCTGTTTGAACGGGGCCGAGCGGCTGATCTGGGATGCCGACCTGTCTAAGGTGCCGGATGACAGCAAGAAAAATAGACGAAAGAGTGCAAATAATGACTGAGGTTTTGGGGGTAATATTAGCAGGTGGATTATCGCGGCGCATGGGCGGTGGCGACAAGGGGTTGCTGGCACTGGGCGGGCAAGATTTGCTAACCCGCGTGATTGGGCGACTACAGCCACAAGTTCCGCAAATGATGCTGAACGCCAATGGTGATCCGGCGCGGTTTGCGGGTTACGGCCTGCCGGTTGTTGCCGATAGTATCGCCGATTTTGCGGGGCCTTTGGCGGGGGTTTTGGCGGGGTTGGATTGGGCAGCTGAACAGGGGGCCAAACAGATTGTGACGGTAGCCGCTGACACGCCTTTTTATCCTGACAATCTGGTGGCCCGCCTGTTGGAAACTGCCAAAGCTGAAAACACCCCGTTGGCC
Source organism: Alphaproteobacteria bacterium (assembly GCA_024280735.1). Classification (GTDB taxonomy): domain Bacteria; phylum Pseudomonadota; class Alphaproteobacteria; order Rhodobacterales; family Rhodobacteraceae; genus Amylibacter. Next base: position 163,231 of record JAJRPO010000025.1, read on the forward strand.
ATGGCCGTGACCCCTGATCCCGAACGGGGCCAAGCGCGCCACCCCACCTTTGGCCTGTGGTCTGTGGCCCTGCGCAATGACCTGCGCGACGCCCTGAACGGTGGCCTGCGCAAAGTGGTCCAATGGACAGCTCCGCATGGCTGCGCCAATGTACAGTTTGAGGCCGCCCCCTTCGATCCGTTCTTTAATGTCAACACGCCAGCCGATATGGTGGTGGCGGAACAAATGTTACAGGAGTTTGGCTTGTGAAGGTATTTGGCGTTGTAGGCTGGAAAAATTCCGGCAAAACAGGATTAGTTGAACGGTTGGTCAGTGAAATCACCGAGCGCGGGTTTAGCGTTTCGACCGTCAAACATGCGCACCACTCGTTTGATGTGGATCACCCGGGCCGCGACAGTTACCGCCACCGCGACGCGGGCGCGCGCGAAGTCATGCTGACCTCGCGCAATCGCTGGGCCTTGATGCACGAGCTGAAAGACGCCCCTGAGGAGCCACTGGACGCATTGCTGAAACGGCTTTCTCCTGTTGATCTGGTGCTGATTGAGGGGTTCAAACGCGATGATCATGCAAAAATCGAATGTCACCGCGCAACAACTGGTAATGGGTTGATTGCAGCCGATGATACTACGGTGGTGGCAGTGGCAGCAGATGTGGCTGTTGACGTAAAGCAACCGGTGTTTAATCTGGATGACACAAATGCAATTGCCGATTTTGTACTGCACCACACCGGGCTAACAAAATGAAACCACCGCCGCTAAAAGACGATTGTTTTTCGATGCCGCCAGGGGTGGCCTGGACCTCTGTTGATGTGGCGCTGGAACGACTGCGTGGCAGTTTACATGCGGTTACCGATTTCGAGACTGTGCCGATTTCAGAGGCCGGCGGGCGTATTCTTGCGGCAGATGCTGTGGCCTTGCGCTCCAATCCGCCTTACGCAAATTCTGCAATCGACGGCTATGGTTTTGCCTTTGACAGCCTACCGAAAGATGATTTGAAGGAAGTGCCCTTGGCGAATGGGCGTTCTGCTGCGGGCAATGCCTATGCGGGAACGGTGGCCGCTGGTCAGGCCTTGCGCGTTTTGACCGGGGCCAAGGTGCCAGCGGGGGTTGATACGGTTGTGCTTGAGGAGGATTGTTCGATTGAGCAAGATCGCATCGCCTTTCGCGCAGGCCTGAAAAAGGGCGCCAATGTACGTTTGGCGGGTGAGGATATGGTGAAAGGTGCCGCCGCGCTCGCTGCCGGACATCACTTGCAAGCACAAGATATAGCGCTGCTGTGTTCTGTTGGTATCAGTGAGGTTTCGGTGCGAAAACCCTTGCGAGTGGCCGTATTATCGACAGGAGATGAGGTTGTACCAGCAGGGACTGCGGCAACTGAGACCCAAATATTTGACGCCAACCGCCCGATGTTGCTGGAGGTTATTCGCAAATGGGGGTTTCAGCCTGTTGACCTTGGACATGTCCGCGATGACCCTAAACTGGTGCGCGCCGCCTTGGATAAAGGGGCGGCAAAAGCCGATGCCATTTTGACCAGCGGCGGTGCCTCGGCAGGCGATGAGGATCATATTTCCGCCGTGCTGACCAAATATGCAAACCTACAAACATGGCGCATAGCAATCAAACCGGGGCGACCTTTGGCGCTGGCCATGTGGGACGGGGTGCCCGTTTTTGGCCTGCCCGGAAATCCGGTTGCGGCCTTTGTGTGCACGCTGGTCTTTGCGCGGCCCGCGTTGATGGTTCTGTCAGGGCAGAATTGGATGGAGCCGCAGGGGTTTGACCTGCCCGCCGCCTTTAGTAAAAATAAGAAACCCGGACGGCGTGAATTTCCGCGGGCGCGGGTTCGGGATGGTATAGTTGAGATTTTCAAGTCTGAGGGGTCCGGTCGGGTTTCTGGGTTAAGCTGGGCTGAGGGTCTGGCAGAATTGGGCGACGAGGCGCAGAATATTAGGCTTGGGGATAGGGTTCGGTATTATCCTTTTGCGGCTTATGGATTGTAGGGTCGAGAAGGAAACTCCGTCTGCGAAGACTCTCCCTTTTTAAATCAGCTACTGCTTGTTACTGAACGTCTCTGTCATTTGAGCAAGATCGCTGTCGAGCAACCAATTGTGATACTCTGCAAAGATGCTCATCAGTGGTGTCTTTTCAACTGAGACAACATCCATACCGCGATCATCATAAACGTGTAGAGCCAACCCATTTTCAACATCAACCAAATACACACTCAAACCTCGGGTACTAGGGCGAATTCCCAATTCTGGAGCTATGCACAGCCAAATTATTTCAGCCATCATCTGTTTGTCTTTGAGTAGCGCCATATCCCAATGGCGAAACAAATCGCTATCGAACTCAGCAATGGGCACTTCATCAACCTGCGGAGTTTTGCCCAAATAGTCGAACTTTGAACGGCTCAGGCCACACAACTTGAAAGGTTTAAGGCGCTTTTTATCAAGTTGCACTGTACCATAGCTGGCTACAAGAATACAAACTTCAGCAGATTGGCTGAAAAGGACTTGAGAGATAGTCCTAGCCCTTTCAAACGCTTGAATAAAACGACGCAACGGACGGTTTACCCCAATCCCATTTCCACCCAATTCAAATCTCAATGCATGGTCAAACTCATAGAACATGGCATGAGGGAATTCGCGGATGCCAAATTTTTTCTGAATTTTTGTAAAATCGTGTTTCATTGGAATTAGTTAACCTTTAGCGCAATTAGTTTCAATAATCCTATCCACAAATCCCCCGCAAATCCTGCCATTCAGCCTTTGTCAGTATCGCCTCAAAATCATCCACCGACACCGCACTAGCGTCCCTTGCCGCCTTTGCCCTGCCTGCCAAATTTGGATGGCTTGCCAGATGCGACATCAACCCTTTGTCGTCGCCATTCTTCTTTTTCAACTTGTCAAAGAAATCCCCCATTGGGGCCGAAGGCAGGCCAGTTTTGCGTAGAACCCCGTGAGCGTAGACATCTGCGCCAGTTTCTGCCGCTTGGGCGTATGACGCGTTGATCAGGCGTTCGGTCACTACCAGCGTGGCGAAACCGCCCGCGAAATCGCCGAATACCATGCCGAGTATTCCCGCCGAGCCTGCCGAGCGTAGTGTCAGGCGGGTGGGGTCGCGGTGAAAGACGTGGCCGATTTCATGGGCCAGCACGCCTGCAACCTCTTCCGGTGTATCAGACGCCTTGATCAATCCGTCAAAAATCACGACGTTGCCACCGGGCACGGCAAAAGCGTTCACCATTTTGTGGTCGAAGACCTGCACATTCAAATCATAGGGAATATCCGCGCCTTCCGTCAGGCGGGCAATCATTTTGTCCAGCGCTTTGACCCCCGCCTTATCGGTGCAGGTCAGGCTTTTTTGTGATCCCAGCATGAAGCGCTCAATCTGTTTGAGCGCGGTGCGCCCCAACGCCGCTTCCCGTTGGGGCGGAATCATGGTGGCCAGTTGATCCGACATTGCAGGCAGAATCACCAGCAAGATCAAAGCAACCGAGGCCGCCGCCCCGCCGCCCCAAAACATCAGCTTGCGCAGCATGGTTTTTTTTACGGGACGTTTGCGCAGGTTGGGGCTGATCTGGCGGATCACATCCTCGGCGTGGCCGTGGGGGATGATCAGGCGGGCCTCACCTTCCCCATCAAGTTGCAGCACGATACCCTCATCGCGGGCCTGATCCGTGAGTTCGCGCAGCGCCAATGTGGGCCAGTAAAGGGGCGGTTTGTCCGGCTGCACAATTTCCAAAGCGGGCGCGCCAAGGTGGTCGCAAACCGTAACGGCAACCATATGCACACGTGCCGATTGGCCGTCAAAATACTTTGCGGTGACGTCTGAACGAAACATATCAACCTCCTATATTGCGGCACCCACATCAAGCGCGTCGGCAAAGCCTTCGGCCTCGACCATTTCATCGCGGGACCTTTGTTCGATTTCATGCAAGGCGTCCGCGTTCAAGATGCGGGTATTCACGACGAAATGCGCCAGAATGGGCTGCGTAACAAAGATGATATAGAACACGCCGAACATGCCCATAATCAGCAAATACACAAACACCGCATAGGCGATTTCAAAGGGGTCCAGCGTCATTAACGCGCCAAACACGTCCGCCTCTAGGCTGATGTCGGAAAACCCGAATACTGCGCCGATTATTGAGGCTGCGAGCAACACTAGCAAAGCGCAAATCAATGTCAGGAAAGTTCCCCACACTCGGCGCCAGAACACCCGCCACGGAACCGGGTGAGAAGTGAAGCCAACACTATCCCCCAGTTTTTTAGTTTCAGCCAACAGGCGAAAAGAGGTGACGCTATAGTAGACGTATCCATAAAACATCCAAAACCCGCTGAGGAATAATATCGGCACTAAGCGAAGAACAAATAACCCAGCAGCGATTTCGTCACCGCTGGAGAGCGATTGGATTGAAACGCTGTCGTCCCAAAAGGCCCAGACCACGCCCAGAATGAGTATACCCACAGCAATAAAAATATGGCGCATGGCGCGGTATAGCATAGGCCAACTGCCGCCTTGGGCGAGGCGGGTATCGCCGTACCAAGTGCGGTCGATCTTGTATTTCTCTAACCAGAATGTTTTGCGTGGCAGCAGCAGCCCAAGGCTAATAACCACCAAAAACCAATGACCCATGGCGCGCCAGACATATCCCCAAGCGGCTGCCTCTACGCCGAACCGGATGCCCCGCCAGCGGGTGCGCGACAGGATATATCGCCGCGCGCGGTATTGGGCGTAAAAGATGAAGGGCAACAAAGCCAGCAGCGAAGCTTGAGCGAAAAGCACGCGAAAGACCATGTCTTCGGGTTTGGTTCCGCCGCTGAACAGAGACAGGCCAGCGAAACTTAGGAACAGTTGAAACATGCCGAGGTAAATCGCCAAAAAGGCCACGGCAATCAGAAAGCCCAGCAGTTTTTCCAGCCCGTTTCCCGTGTACTCCAACGGATCACCACCGGGTGCTGTAGCGGACCAGAAATAACTGCGCACCCGTGTTTTTGCCCAAAAGCGATAGAGCCCGAGAGTCAAAACCGTTAAAATAGTATTCACCAAAGACAGCCTGAACAGCGGGCCTTTTTTGCCTCGATAGACAAAGCTCAGTTCGTTGTCTCTTTGAAATGCGTTGGCCATAATACCCGCCTTTTAAAACTTGTTATTCCTTGGAAAACCGCGGGGTGCCATACGGCCTGCACTGGCCCGTTTTCCCATCCATTCAGCCAATTCCATCTCTGTGCGGGTACGACCAGCGGGATCAAGCCAGCTTAGCCCCTCCACCAGATTAAAGGTAATCGCATCATTCAACCCGCCGTCTTTGTATTTCTGCAAACGCACACCTTTGCCACGGCCCATTTCCGGCAACTCGCTCACTGGGAACACCAACACTTTGCGGTTCTCGCCAACGCAGGCGATGTGGTCGCCAACAACCGAAATACAGACCAACGCCTGAATATCCTCTTTGACGTTAAGCACCTGCTTACCACTGCGAGTTTGGGCGATCACGTCATTTTCTGCCACGATAAACCCGTCCCCCGCGCTTGAAGCCATTAGCAATTTACGCCCTTGTTGGTGGATAAACAAATCCATCATCTCGGTCTCATTCGGCAAATCCACCATCAAACGCACAGGTTCGCCCATGCCACGCCCGCCGGGCAAAGTGCTGCCCATCAGCGTGTAAAACCGCCCGTTGCTTCCCAGCAGCAATAATTTGTCGGTAGTTTCCGCGTGCAACATAAAGCGCGGCTCATCGCCGTCTTTGAACTTCAACTTGGTCTGTTGTTCTGGTGTAATGTGGCCCTTTAGCGCACGTATCCAACCCATTTTGGAACAAACGACTGTGATCGGCTCTTTCTCGATCATCGCCTCAATCGGCACTTCCTCAAAGTCAGGCGCATCCGCCAGTTCTGTACGCCTTGTGCCAAAATCAGAATTCTTGCCGAATTCCTTGCGCACTTCGCGCAACTGCTCAATGATACGACGCCATTGCAAATCTTCGCTGGCGACCAATTCTTCTAATCCAGCACGTTCTTGCTGCAAGGCATCCCGCTCAGTCCGCAGTTCCATCTCTTCTAGCTTACGCAGGGACCGCAGGCGCATGTTCAAAATTGCCTCGGCCTGCACATCTGTCAGGGTGAACTCCGCGATCATCATCGCTTTCGGTTCATCCTCGTAGCGGATAATTTCAATCACCCGATCAAGGTTGAGAAAGGCAATGATATAGCCCTCCAACACCTCAAGGCGGGCGTCAATCTTGCCAAGACGGTAATTAGAGCGACGGATCAGGACTTCACGGCGGTGATCGATAAAAGCGCGCAGCACCTCTTTCATCGAACAGACCTTCGGCGTACGCCCGTCAATCAACACGTTCATGTTCATGCTAAAACGGGTTTCCAGATCGGACAGACGGAACAGGGTTTCCATCAAAACGGTCTGGTCAACGGTTTTCGCGCGTGGTTCCAGAACAATGCGGATGTCCTCTGCGCTCTCGTCGCGCACATCGGCCAAAATAGGAATGCGTTTGGCGTTTATCAGCTCGGCGATTTTCTCGATCAGTTTGGATTTCTGTACTTGATAGGGAATTTCGGTGACAATGATTTGCCACTGACCACGGGGTAATTCTTCCACCTCCCAACGGGCGCGGGTGCGAAAGGAACCCCGCCCAGTGCGATACGCCTCGAGGATATTCTCGCGCGGCTCCACCAGAATACCGCCGGTCGGAAAATCCGGTCCGGGCACAAAATCCAGCAGGGTTTCGTCGCGGGCATTCGGAGTTTTGATCAAGTGGATTGCAGCGGCGCACAGTTCACCAATATTATGCGGCGGAATATTTGTCGCCATGCCCACGGCAATGCCGGATGACCCATTGGCCAGCAGGTTGGGAAATGTCGCGGGCAAAACCACGGGTTCGGTTAGGCGGCCATCGTAATTATCGCGGAAATCAACCGCGTCCTCTGACAGGCCCACCAGCATTGCCTCTGCAACAGCGGTCATGCGGGCCTCGGTGTAACGGCTGGCAGCGGGGTTGTCGCCATCGATATTACCAAAGTTGCCCTGACCATCAACCATCGGATAACGCACGTTGAAATCCTGCGCCAAACGCGCCATCGCATCGTAAATCGCCGCATCGCCATGCGGGTGGAAATCCCCCATGGTGTCGCCGCTGATCTTGGCCGATTTCAGGAAACCGCCGGTCGAGGACAGCTTGAGCCTGCTCATGGCATAAAGAATCCGCCGGTGAACCGGTTTCAGCCCGTCACGCGCATCCGGCAGCGCCCGGTGCATAATTGTGGACAGGGCATAGTTCAAATACCGCTCTCCCAGCGCCCGGCGCAGGGTTTCGGTTACGGTCAGCCCGTCGTCGTCTTCGGGTGTATCGGTGTCGTCAGTCAAATCAGCCATGGGGTCGTGATACACAAGGGATTTGGCAGCGTCCAGAAGAGGTTGCCTTAGACGCAACAACAGGGCAGTTTCGCCGCCAACTAGGGGAACAAGTCATGACAGCACAAAAATCCATCCTGATAACCGGATGTTCATCAGGCATTGGCTATGATGCCGCACACACATTACACAAACGCGGCTGGCGGGTTTTTGCGACTTGTCGCGCGGAGGCAGATTGTGAGCGATTGCGGGGTGAAGGGCTGGAGAGTTTCCTGCTGGATTACGTGGATGAAGCATCCATCAAAACAACCGTGCAAGAATGCCTTGGACGCACGGGTGGCACATTGGATGCGCTTTATAACAATGGGGCTTACGCCATTCCTGCGGCGGTTGAGGATTACCCACGGGATGCCTTGCGCGCGATATTTGAGGCCAATTTCTTTGGCTATTTCGATCTGATCAATCAGGTGATCCCTGTGATGCGCAGGCAGGGGCATGGGCGGATTATCAATTGTTCTTCGGTTCTTGGCTTCGCAGCTTTGCGTTATCGCGGCGCCTATAACGCCACCAAGTTCGCCATGGAAGGCATGACAGACACACTTCGGCTGGAAATGCGCGGAACGCGTATCCACATCATATTGGTGGAACCCGGTCCGATTACGACACTGTTTCGCAAAAACGCCCAAGCGCCGTTTGAAAAGTGGATCGATTGGAAAAACAGTGCGCGGCATGTCGAATACGAAGAAGTCATGCTTCCCCGCCTTTATGCAGAAACGGACGGAGAACCAAGCGCGGGCGAGTTGCCGAGCGCGGCCGTAACCAAAAAGCTGATCCATGCCTTGGAACACCCCAACCCGAACCCACGCTATTTTGTGACTTGGCCCACGCATTTTTCCGGCGTCTTAAAGCGGCTGCTCAGCACCCGTATGCAGGACCGGATTTTTGGTCGCATGTAAAACCATTGGCGCGGCGATGGAATCAGCCTATGTGAAGCAGATAAACAAAGGATAAAGCCATGGTTGATGATCCCCTATACTACGTCATGATATTCTCGATCCTTGTTGTATTGGTTGTGCTGATGATCGGCCTCGGAGCCTTTACCAAAGGCGGCGAGTTTAACCGGAAATATGCAAACAAGCTGATGCGCTACCGGATAATAGCCCAGGCGATCGCGATCGCGCTGATCTTGTTGTTTGTAATTCTGCGTAAATCGGGAGCATAGCACCATGGTTGTCCTGAACAAAATTTACACCAAGACCGGCGACAAAGGCACAACTGCCTTGGGCAACGGCGCACGCGTGGAAAAACACTCCGCGCGGGTGAATGCCTATGGCACGGTTGATGAGACAAATGCCACGGTTGGCATGGCAAAATTGCACGCAGGCGGGCTGATGGCCGAGCAGTTGGCGATGATCCAGAACGATCTGTTTGATCTAGGTGCCGACTTATGCCGCCCGGATATGGCCAAGGATGCCGATGCGGAATACCCACCGTTGCGAATGATTGACGCGCAAGTGACACGGCTGGAAGCCGAGATTGACACAATGAACGCGGACATCGCGCCGTTGCGCAGTTTTATCCTGCCGGGTGGGTCTGCATTAGCTGCCCACCTGCATCTATGCCGAACTGTTTCGCGCCGCGCAGAGCGGCTGGCAACTGAACTGGCAACTGTCAAAAACGTAAATCCTGCGGTTATTAAATACCTGAACCGCCTGTCGGACTGGTTCTTTGTCGCCAGCCGTGTTGCCAATAATAACGGCGCGGATGATGTGCTGTGGGTCCCCGGCGCAAACCGGTAAATCTCCCCAACAACCTTGCTGAATTGTCACCGAATGTTACGAATGCCGCTAGCACCCAAAAACATGACGTAATGTAGGTGTTCCTGGTCGATTTCCCTCTATTCTTTCAATCCCGTTTTCCGTAAACGCTTAAGCAGGATTCTTACCCAGCCCAAGGGAATCGGGCAATATTGTTAGGAGAGACGCAAAATGAAGGTGCTAGTACCTGTCAAACGCGTGATCGATTACAACGTGAAAGTACGTGTTAAAGCGGACGGAAGCGGTGTTGATCTGGCGAATGTTAAAATGTCGATGAACCCTTTCGACGAAATCGCAGTCGAACAAGCGATTCGCCTGAAAGAAGCTGGTAAGGCGGACGAAATTATCGCCGTTTCTATCGGCGTAAAGCAGTCTCAGGAAACCCTGCGTACAGCATTGGCAATGGGTGCGGACCGCGCCATTCTGGTGATTGCGGCTGACGACGTGCATTCTGACATCGAGCCACTGGCCGTTGCCAAGATCCTCAAGGCTATCGTTGACGAAGAACAGCCCGGGTTGGTTCTTTGTGGCAAACAGGCCATCGACAACGACATGAACGCAACCGGCCAAATGCTGTCGGCATTGCTGGGTTGGTCGCAAGGCACTTTCGCCTCCGAGCTGGACATTGATGGCGACAACGCTGTTATCACCCGCGAAGTCGACGGCGGTTTGCAAACCATCAAGGTTAAAATGCCATCGATCATAACGGTTGATCTGCGTTTGAACGAGCCGCGTTATGCGTCCCTGCCAAACATCATGAAAGCCAAGCGCAAGCCGATGGACGAAAAGACTGCTGCCGATTACGGCGTGGACACAACCAATCGTTTGACCATCGTAAAAACCGTTGAACCAGCGACACGTGCCGCAGGCGTCAAGGTTGCTGACGTGGCCGAACTGATTGCGAAACTCAAAGACGAAGCGGGGGTAATCTAATGGCTGTTCTACTTCTTGCAGAAGTTATCGGTGGTGAAATCTCTATCGATCAAACTGGTAAAGCCTTGACTGCCGCCAAGGCACTCGGTGATGTGACTGTTCTATGTGCATCCGCCGGATGTGGCGGCGCTGCCGAGGCTGCTGCCAAACTCGACGGCGTGGCCAAAGTGCTGTGTGCCGATGATGCGGCTTACGGTAACGGCTTGGCCGAACCTATCGCTGATCTGATCGTGTCATTGGCTGGCGATTACGAGCATATCGTTGCCCCTGCCACCACATCCGCCAAAAATATCCTGCCCCGCGTTGCGGCGCTGTTGGATGCCATGGTGATTTCCGATGTGACAGGCGTGATCGACAGCAACACATTCGAGCGTCCGATCTATGCGGGTAACGCGATCCAGACTGTACAATCTGGTGACGGCAAGAAAGTGATTTCTTTCCGTACCGCTGGTTTTGATGCCGCTGGTGAAGGTGGCTCTGCTGCCGTTGAAAGCATTGCTGCCGCTGCTGATCCAGCGCTTTCCGAATGGGTTGAGGACAAGGTTCAAACCTCTGACCGCCCAGAATTGACCAGCGCCAAAATCGTCGTATCCGGCGGCCGTGGTGTGGGGTCTGAGGAAAGCTTTGCCATCATCGAAGCCTTGGCCGACAAACTGAACGCCGCCGTGGGTGCATCCCGCGCGGCCGTCGACAGTGGCTATGCCCCGAACGATTGGCAAGTTGGCCAAACTGGCAAAGTTGTTGCACCGGACCTCTATATCGCTTGCGGTATTTCCGGCGCAATCCAGCACTTGGCCGGCATGAAAGACAGCAAAGTCATCGTCGCCATCAACAAAGACGAAGAGGCACCGATTTTTCAGGTGGCTGATTACGGTCTGGTTGCAGATTTGTTTGACGCGGTTCCAGCACTTACTGACGCGCTATAAACCTTTCAAATTATCGACCGTTAAAGCCCGCCACTGCGCGGGCTTTTTCTTTGCCTTGTTGCACCTACCCCTCAAGGGTGTATTGTCCGCCTCAGCAACAAAAAGGCCAGTGTTATGGACATTAAAACAGTCGGAGTGATCGGTGCAGGCCCCATGGGCAACGGTATTGCACAGGTGTTTGGCGTCGCGGGTTTCACCGTATTGCTGTTCGACAACAATGTCGATGTATTGGCCTCGGCCCCTGACAGAATTGCAAAGAGTCTGGATCAAGGCATTCATGCTGGCGCAATAAGTGAGGCTGACAAGGTGCGGGCGTTGCAGAATGTTTCAACCGTAAACACCTTGGCCGATACTGCCGTCAGCGATCTGATAATCGAGGCGGCAACCGAGGATGAGGCAATCAAAGGCCAAATATTTCGCGCGCTGGTTCCCAGTCTGGCACCCCACACCATCCTGACCTCGACGACCTCGGCAGTGTCTATCACCCGTCTGGCGTCTCGTACTGACAGGCCTGAGCGGTTCATGGGTATGCACTTTATGAAACCGGTTCCGGTGATGCGCCTGGTCGAATTGATCCGAGGTATTGCGACAGACGAAGAGACGTTCAAGACCATTGAATTGCTATGCGAGAAGCTGGGCAAGGCGACCTCTGTCTCTGAAGATTTTCCAGCTTTCATCGTTAATCGCATCTTGATGCCGATGATAAATGAGGCGATTTATGCGGTGTACGAGGGTGTTGGCACAGTTTTGAATGTGGACAAATCTTTAAAGCTGGGTGCAAACCATCCGATGGGACCGCTGGAACTGGCCGATTTCATCGGGTTGGACATTGTCCTTGCTAATCTGAATGCCCTGCACAACGGGTTGGCCGATAACAAATACCGTGCCTGCCCCTTGCTGGTAAAATACGTCGAGGCCGAATGGTTGGGGCGTAAATCGGGGCGTGGATTTTACGATTATAGCGGTGATGTGCCGGTGCCAACCCGTTGACATAGGATCTTGTAATGCGAAAACTGATTTCCCAAGGCTCGCCTTTTGAGGCAAAAATTGCCTATTCCCGTGCGGTTGTTGATGGCGATTGGATATTTGTCTCTGGCACCACGGGATACAATTATGAAACCATGAAAATTTCCCCCGACGTGGCGGAACAAACAGCCCAAACCCTGCGCAATATTGAATGGGCGTTAACGCAGGCCGGTGCCAGCCTCACCGATGTGGTTCGAGTCCATTACATACTGCCAGACGCGAATGATTTTGAGGCCTGTTGGCCCGCCTTGCGCGCAGCCTTTGGCGATGTACGGCCCGCAGCCACGATGTTTTCCGCAGGCTTGATTGACCCCGCAATGAAAATTGAAATTGAAGTGACAGCACGCAGTGTCAACACGTCCGCCTAATAGTGATCTGCGCTAAAGAGTGTGTTTCGATTTACTATGCGCCAAAACACGTTAGGCAGCGCAAGAAATGGCGCTTCCCTTTTTCGCTTCGTGCTCTTGCATAGAGCTGATTAACCGGACATGCTGATGGCTCACTCGAAAGGAAAACCCATGAGCGAAGACACCGATCGCCACGCGATGAAAATGGCCAAGAAGAAGGTCGCCCGCGACAAGATCATGGCGACAAAGACCGATAAAAAGGGCCTGATTATTGTCCACACAGGCAAGGGCAAGGGCAAAAGCTCTGCCGCCTTTGGTATGATATTTCGCTGTATTGCCCATGATATGAAATGTGGTGTCGTCCAGTTCATCAAGGGGGGAATGTCCACCGGTGAGCGGGACATGATCCTCGACAAATTTACAGAAATTTGCGCGTTTCATACCATGGGGGAAGGGTTCACCTGGGAGACGCAGGATAAAGCCCGCGATACGGAAATGGCGCAGGCGGCTTGGGCCAAAGCAAAGGATTTAGTCCGAGACGAGAGTAACAAGATGGTGTTGCTCGACGAAATCAATATCGCGATCCGATATGGCTATGTCGATATCAACGAGGTTGTGCAGTTTCTAGTCGATGAGAAACCAGATTTGACCCATGTTGTGTTAACCGGCCGCAACGCCAAAGACGAATTGATAGAAGTGGCCGATCTGGTTACCGAAATGGAGCTGATAAAACACCCGTTTCGTTCTGGCATCAAAGCGCAAATTGGTGTGGAATTCTAAGCCAACCTGCCCCCCCAAAACGAAAAGCCCGCGCAGTAATGCGCGGGCTTTGTTGTTGTCGCTTAGTAGAAACCTACATCGGTTGTTCAGTACCGTCACCGTCGGTCCCAAAGTCAACACCCAGATCTTCGCCCATTACGTCACCTGTGTCTTCAAACGCTGCCATTGGATCAACAGCATTATCGTCTTCAACAGGTGCCATCAGAGCGGCAGCCGCTTCGGCTTGTTCACGTTTATCTTCAACGATAACCGCGTCACGATCTGTTGCAATCTTCTTGATCTGATGTGTAGCCCCACCAGTACCCGCCGGAATGAGGCGACCAACGATGACGTTTTCTTTCAGGCCAATCAGCTTGTCACGTTTGCCCTGCACCGAAGCTTCGGTCAGAACCCGCGTGGTTTCCTGGAAGGAAGCCGCCGAGATGAAGGAACGTGTTTGCAACGACGCCTTGGTGATACCCAGCAAGATTGGCGCGCCAGTGGCTGGATCGCGGCCATCGGCAATTGCCTTGGCGTTGATTTCCTCCAACTCGCCTTTATCGACGTGTTCACCTTTCAGCAAGGTTGTGCCACCGGATGTGGAAATTTCCCACTTTTGCAGCATTTGACGCACGATCACTTCGATGTGTTTGTCGTTAATCTTAACCCCTTGCAGGCGATAAACGTCTTGCACTTCGTCGATCATATACTCCGCCAACGCCTCGACTCCCATAATATTCAGGATGTCATGCGGTGCCGGATTGCCGTCCATGATGTATTCGCCCTTTTGGATGAAATCACCTTCCTGAACAGGAATGTGTTTACCCTTAGGCACCATGTATTCGACGTTCTCCAGGTTTTCATCTGCCGGTTCGATGCTGATGCGACGTTTGTTCTTATAGTCGCGGCCATAGCGCACATACCCATCGATTTCAGCGATGATCGCGTGGTCTTTGGGACGACGGGCCTCGAACAATTCAGCAACACGCGGCAAACCACCGGTGATGTCCTTGGTCTTGGCACCCTCACGCGGGATACGCGCAACCACATCACCCGCCAGAACTTCCTGACCGTCCTCGACTGACAGAATGGCCTCAACCGACATGGCGTAGGCAATTGGATTGCCTGCATCATTGCGGATCAGCTCACCGTCTTTGTCGACAATAGCGATTTCAGGTTTCAAGTCGCCGCCTTTAGGCGCGGTACGCCAGTCGGTTACGATTTTCTGACTGATGCCCGTTGCATCATCGGTTTCATCGCGCAAAGAAATGCCGACAACCAAATCGATAAACTTGGCCGTACCCGGCTTATCCGCGATGATTGGCAGGGAATAAGGATCCCATTCAAACATCTTGTCGCCGCGGCCAATTTTGGCCCCGTCTTTGACTGTCAGTTTGGTGCCATAGCCCAGCTTATAAGACGCCCGTTCGATGCCGTTTTCGTCAATCACCGCCAGAACAGTGTTCCGGTTCATCACGACGATCTCGCCATCACGGTTTTCCAACCAAACTGCGTTGCGCAGCTCGATCTTGCCGTCTTGGGATGCTTCCTGGAACGACTGCTGACCACCCTGCGCAATACCGCCAATGTGGAACGTCCGCATTGTCAGCTGTGTGCCCGGCTCGCCGATTGACTGCGCCGCGATGATGCCCACGGCCTCGCCCGGGTTCACTTTCGCGCCCCGTGCCAGATCGCGACCATAACAAGTGGCGCAAATGCCGTCATCGGCCTCACAAGTAAGTGGTGAACGAATTTGAACCGTTGCCAGATCAGCCGTGTCGATGGTGTCAGCCATACGCTCGTCGATCAGAGTGCCACGTTCGCAAATCACTTCGCCGGTTTTCGGGTGAATAACGTCCTCGTTGGTGGTCCGGCCCAGCAAACGCTCGGACAGGGTCGCAACAACTTCGCCATCATTTACCGCAGCCTGTGCAGTGATACCTTTGTCCGTCTCACAGTCGATTTCACGCACGATACAATCTTGCGCAACATCCACCAGACGACGGGTGAGATAACCGGAGTTCGCGGTTTTCAACGCCGTATCCGCAAGGCCTTTACGCGCCCCGTGGGTAGAGTTGAAGTATTCGAGAACCGTCAGGCCTTCTTTAAAGTTCGAGATAATCGGCGTTTCGATGATCTCGCCGTTTGGCTTGGCCATCAGACCACGCATCCCGCCCAGCTGTTTCATCTGTGCAGGGGAACCACGCGCGCCCGAGTGGGCCATCATGTAAACGCTGTTCGGCTCCATTTCAGAACCATCATCCGTCGTTTTCACCGAGGACATTTCGTTCATCATTGCATCCGCAACCGCGTCGGAACATTTAGACCAGCTATCGACAACTTTGTTGTACTTCTCACCCTGAGTGATCAGGCCATCGAGGTATTGTTGCTCGAATTCCTTAACGCTCTCGCGGGTATCACCAACGATTGCCCATTTGTTGGTCGGGATGATCATATCGTCCTTACCAAAGGAAATGCCGGCTTTGAACGCTTCGCGGAACCCGAGAGTCATGATCTGGTCACAGAAGATAACCGACTCTTTTTGGCCGCAATAACGGTAAACAACGTCGATGACCTCGCCTACCTCATTTTTGCGCAACAGGCGGTTAACAATGTCAAACGGTGCTTTGGCATTCAAAGGCATTTTAGTGCTCAAACGCACACGGCCCGGTGTGGTGTCAAACCGCACGGGAACAATGTTACCCTCGTCATCAACCTGATCTATCCGGCAGACAATTTTTGTGTGCAGATGAACCAAACCATTATCAAGCGCATGCTCTACCTCTTTTGGTCCAGAAAACACCATGCCTTGGCCCTTAAGGCCTTCGCGTGCCAAAGTGATATAGTAGAGCCCCAAAATCATATCCTGAGACGGTACGATAATCGGCTTACCATTTGACGGCGACAAGACGTTGTTTGTCGACATCATCAGAACCCGCGCTTCCAACTGTGCCTCAAGGCTCAGGGGAACGTGAACCGCCATTTGGTCACCGTCAAAGTCGGCGTTAAACGCGGAACAAACCAGCGGGTGCAGCTGAATGGCTTTACCCTCGATCAATACAGGTTCAAACGCCTGAATGCCCAAACGGTGAAGCGTTGGCGCGCGGTTCAGCAGAACAGGGTGTTCGCGGATAACCTCGTCCAGAATGTCCCAAACCTCGGGACGTTCTTTCTCTACGATCTTCTTGGCTTGCTTAACGGTGCTAGACAGACCTTTGGCCTCTAGGCGCGAATAGATGAACGGCTTGAACAATTCCAGCGCCATCTTTTTCGGCAGACCACATTGATGCAACTTCAATTCCGGCCCGGTCACAATCACCGAACGGCCAGAGAAGTCGACCCGTTTACCCAAAAGGTTTTGGCGGAAACGGCCTTGCTTACCCTTCAGCATGTCAGACAGCGATTTCAGCGGGCGTTTGTTGGCCCCTGTAATCACACGGCCACGGCGACCATTATCAAACAACGCATCCACAGATTCCTGCAACATCCGTTTTTCGTTACGCACAATAATATCAGGCGCGCGCAACTCGATCAGGCGTTTCAGGCGGTTGTTCCGGTTGATAACCCGACGATACAGATCGTTTAGATCGGATGTCGCGAAACGACCCCCGTCCAGCGGCACCAGTGGGCGCAGTTCTGGCGGGATCACAGGCACAACGGTCAGAATCATCCATTCTGGACGGTTGCCAGATTCAACAAAGCTCTCAACCACTTTCAGACGTTTGATGATCTTCTTGGGTTTCAGCTCGCCTGTGGCCTCTGCCAGATCGGCGCGCAGCTGTTCGGCCTCGGCTTCCAGATCAATGTTGGACAACATTTCACGGATCGCTTCGGCACCAATACCCGCGTTAAACGCGTCTTCGCCAAACACATCTTGCGCGTCGAGGAATTCTTCCTCGTTCATCATTTGACCATAGTTCAGGTCAGTCAAGCCCGGCTCGATCACCACATACTGTTCAAAATACAGCACACGCTCCAGCTCACGCAGGGTCATGTCCAGCATCAGGCCAATACGGCTTGGCAGGGATTTCAGGAACCAGATGTGGGCAACAGGTGCCGCCAACTCAATGTGGCCCATACGTTCGCGGCGTACTTTTTGAAGGGTAACTTCAACACCACATTTCTCGCAGGTCACACCACGGTATTTCATCCGTTTGTATTTGCCACAGAGACACTCATAGTCTTTGATCGGGCCAAAGATACGCGCGCAGAACAGGCCGTCGCGTTCTGGTTTGAACGTCCGGTAGTTGATGGTTTCAGGCTTTTTGATTTCGCCAAATGACCAGCTCAAGATCCGCTCTGGCGAGGCCAGAGAGATTTTGATTTCGTCAAATGTCCGGGGTGCCTGGACGGGGTTGAACGGGTTGTTCGTGATTTCACGGTTCATTTTATGATCCTCATCTCGATTTCCTAAAGGGTAAGGCGCGGGCGCCTTACTCGTTTTCCGCGTCCAGCAACTCGATATTCAAACCGAGTGAGCGGATTTCTTTCACAAGAACATTGAACGATTCTGGTACACCAGCCTCGAAGTTGTCCTCACCTTTGACGATGCTTTCATAGACCTTAGTCCGGCCTGCCACGTCATCCGATTTCACCGTCAGCATTTCCTGCAAGGTGTAAGCGGCGCCGTAAGCTTCCAGTGCCCAAACTTCCATCTCCCCGAAGCGCTGGCCACCGAACTGTGCTTTACCACCCAGCGGCTGCTGCGTGACAAGGCTGTAAGGACCAGTTGAACGGGCATGGATTTTGTCATCAACAAGGTGATGCAGTTTGAGAATGTATTTAACACCAACAGTCACCGGACGGGCGAATTGTTCGCCTGTACGACCATCAAACACGATGGACTGACCAGTAGTATCAAAACCGGCACGGGTTAGCGCGTCGTTAACGTCCTCTTCCTTTGCACCATCAAAAACAGGCGTTGCGATTGGAACACCACGGGTCACATTACCAGCAGCCTCGAGGAATTCGTCTTGCGACATCTCGGTCAAAGCACTGTTGTAAATGGTTTCGCCATAGGCGTTTTTCATCGCTTCCTGAACCGGAGTCATATCGCCGCTACGACGGTATTCCTTCAAGCCTTCGTCGATGCTTTGGCCCAGACCGCGCGCAGCCCAACCCATGTGGGTTTCAAGAATCTGACCTACGTTCATACGCGACGGCACACCCAGCGGGTTCAAACAGAAATCAACCGGCGTACCATCCGCAAGGAACGGCATGTCTTCTTGGGGAACAACGCGGGAAATAACCCCTTTGTTGCCGTGACGACCCGCCATTTTATCACCTGGTTGCAGCTTACGCTTCACCGCAATGAATACTTTGACCATCTTCATCACACCCGGTGGCAAATCATCGCCGCGACGGACCTTGTCAACCTTGTCTTCAAAACGCGCTTCCAGTGATTTTTTCTGGATTTCGTATTGCGTGTTCAAAGCCTCGATCTCTGTGGAATCCGTGTCATCGGCAATTGCCAACTGCCACCACTGACCGCGCGACAGAGTTTCAAGCAACTCGTCGTTGATCATGGAACCTGAACGCACACCTTTGGGGCCTTTGATGGCCTCTTTACCGGAAAGCAGGACTTTCAGACGTCCATAAATATTGCGATCCAGAATGCCCATTTCATCGTCACGGTCACGAGACAGACGCTCAACTTCTTCGCGTTCGATTTGCAGCGCACGTTCGTCTTTTTCAATGCCGTGGCGGTTGAAAACGCGAACTTCTACGACTGTACCGTAATCTCCGGGCGGCAGACGCATGGAGGTATCCCGCACGTCGGAAGCTTTCTCACCGAAGATGGCGCGCAGCAGTTTTTCCTCTGGCGTCATCGGGCTTTCGCCTTTGGGGGTGATTTTGCCAACCAGAATATCCGCAGGGCCTACTTCGGCACCAATGTAGACGATACCGGCCTCGTCCAGATTACGCAGGGCTTCTTCGCCGACGTTTGGAATATCACGGGTGATTTCCTCTGGGCCTAGTTTGGTATCACGGGCCGCAACCTCGAATTCCTCGATGTGGACCGAAGTGAAGACGTCGTCTTTCACAATCCGTTCGGAAATCAGGATTGAATCCTCGTAGTTGTAGCCATTCCACGGCATAAACGCCACGAGGATGTTTTTACCCAAGGCCAATTCACCCAGATCGGTGGACGGGCCATCGGCAACAACTTCGCCCTTGGAAACGCGGTCACCAACCTTCACCAGCGGACGCTGGTTGATACAGGTGTTTTGGTTTGAACGCTGGAATTTACGCAGACGATAGATATCAACACCCGGGTCACCCGGTGCCAAATCTTCGGTTGCGCGCACAACAATACGCATGGCGTCAACTTGATCGATGATCCCGCCACGTTTGGCAGTAATCGCAGCGCCGGAATCCCGTGCGACGATTTCTTCAATCCCAGTCCCCACAAAAGGCGCTTCGGCCTTGAGCAATGGAACAGCCTGACGTTGCATGTTTGACCCCATCAACGCGCGGTTGGCGTCGTCGTTTTCCAGGAACGGGATCAAAGATGCCGCAACAGAAACCAACTGCTTGGGTGAAACGTCGATATAGTCGATGTTTTCCGGAGCAGACAAAGTATACTCGCCTGATTTCCGCGAGGATGCCAGATCGTTGGTAAACTTGCCGTTTTCATCCAATGCCGCGTTGGCCTGCGCCACAGTATAGCGCATTTCCTCGGTTGCGGACATGTACAGAACTTCGTCTGTTACTGTGCTGTCCGTCACCTTGCGGTATGGCGTTTCAATAAAGCCGTATTTATTCACCCGCGCATATGACGCCAGCGAGTTGATCAGACCAATGTTCGGACCCTCGGGTGTTTCAATCGGACACATGCGACCATAGTGGGTTGGATGCACATCGCGCACCTCAAAGCCGGCACGTTCGCGGGTCAGACCCCCTGGGCCAAGCGCAGACAGGCGGCGCTTGTGGGTAACTTCCGACAGCGGGTTGGTTTGGTCCATGAACTGCGACAGCTGTGAAGAGCCGAAGAATTCACGCACCGCAGCAGCGGCCGGTTTGGCGTTGATCAGATCTTGCGGCATGATGGTGTCGATTTCAACACTGCTCATGCGTTCCTTGATCGCGCGTTCCATCCGCAGCAGGCCGACACGGTATTGGTTTTCCATCAGCTCGCCAACGGAACGAACCCGCCGGTTGCCAAGGTGGTCAATATCGTCAATGCCGCCTTTGCCGTCGCGCAAGCCAACAAGGGCCTTAATAACCGCGATGATGTCTTCTTTGCGCAGGGTGCGTTGGGTATCTTCGGCATCCAGTTGCAGGCGCATGTTCATTTTAACCCGGCCAACAGCGGACAGGTCATAACGATCTTTGTCAAAGAACAAGGTGTCAAACAAGGCCGAGGCCGCGTCAACGGTGGGTGGCTCACCCGGGCGCATCACACGGTAAATATCCATCAGCGCGGTATCGCGCCCGTGGTTTTTATCCACTGCCATGGTGTTGCGGATGTAAGGGCCAACATTGATGTTGTCGATGTCCAGCGTCGGGATTTCCTTAACGCCGTTTTCCAGTAGCAAAGGAATGGTGCCGCCGTTGACGTTACCCTCTTTGTCATACTCGAACGTCAGCTCATCGCCAGCTTCGACCCAGATTTCACCAGTTTCTTCGTTGATGATATCTTTGGCAACATAGCGGCCTGCGATTTCCTCAAACGGAACCAGAATCTCGGTTACTTTGCCATCGTCTTTCAGCTTTTTAACTGTCCGTGGCGTAACCTTCTTACCGGCTTCGGCAATCACTTCGCCAGATTTGGCGTCGATAATGTCGAACAAAGGTTTGGTTCCCCGAATCCGATCAGGGAAGAATTTGGTTGCCCAACCGTTCTTCTTCTTGATCATCCGGTATTTAACAGTGTCGTAATATGCATCGCAAATATCTTCTTGGGTCAGGCCCAAGGAATACAGCAAAGTTGTTACCGGCAGTTTCCGGCGACGGTCAATGCGCGCGAACACGATGTCTTTGGCGTCGAATTCAAAATCCAGCCACGAACCGCGATAAGGAATAATCCGCGATGCAAACAGCAACTTGCCCGATGAGTGGGATTTACCCTTGTCATGGTCAAAGAAAACGCCCGGCGAGCGGTGCATCTGGGAAACGATTACACGCTCGGTGCCGTTCACAACGAAAGTACCGTTGTGGGTCATCAAAGGCATATCGCCCATGAATACGTCTTGTTCTTTGATGTCCTTAACGGAACGGGCACCTGTGTCCTCGTCCACATCAAACACGATCAAACGCAGAGTCACCTTCAGCGGCGCGGAATATGTCATATCGCGTTGCTGACATTCTTCCACGTCGTATTTTGGTTTTTCCAGCTCGTATTTCACGAATTCCAGAACGGAGGTTTCGTTGAAATCCTTGATCGGGAATACCGACTGGAAAACACCTTGGATGCCATGACCATCGGTTGGGATGGATTCCTCACCGGAGCGCAAGAAAAGATCATAAGAGCTTTTCTGAACTTCGATCAGATTTGGCATTTCCAGCACTTCGCGGATTTTGCTATAAAACCGACGGACACGTTTTTGACCTGAATGCGTTTGGGGCATGCTTGTCTCTTTCCTTTATGTTCACCTTGCACATCCGTTGGGCACCGGACGGCTTGGCCACATCTGCGTGGGTGGTCCCATTCTTGCCAAAGTTCCCAAACTCTAGCACCCGAACCATCCCGCGGCTTTCAAAAGGCCCTTTTGCAAAGGCCTCTGGAAAGACGCGATAGGCTGAACCCACCGTTTCGGCGGGTTCAGCCAGTTTGTTTCACCTATCCAGCCAAAGCCGGGATAGATTACTTCAGTTCTACTTCAGCACCAGCTGCTTCCAGCTTGGCTTTGATTTCTTCAGCTTCAGCTTTGGAAACGCCTTCTTTGACAGCTTTGCCGCCAGCGTCGACCAGACCTTTAGCTTCTTTCAGACCCAGGCCAGTGATGGCGCGGACTTCTTTGATGACGCCAATTTTCTTGTCGCCAGCAGATTTCAGAATTACGTCGAATTCGTCTTTCTCTTCTGCAGCGTCAGCACCGTCAGCCGGGCCAGCCATCATGACAGCGCCACCGGCAGCTGGCTCGATGCCATACTCGTCTTTGAGGAAAGTTTTCAGTTCTTGTGCTTCCAGCAGGGTCAGGTTGACGATGCTTTCTGCGATTGCTTTGATATCAGCCATTTGATATTTCCGTTCGTTTTGTTTTGTTTCGAGTGCGGTCTTGAAACCACTACAACAGTCTTAACATTACAGTTCTGCTAAGCAGCCTCTGCCTTGTTATCCTCGATCGTGGAAAGAATTCCCGCGATGTTGGAGGCAGGCGCGCCAATCGCACCAGCAATGTTGGAAGCAGGCGCCCCAATACAGCCAACGATAGAAGCAATAAGCTCCTCGCGTGACGGCATGGCGGCAACGGCTTTAACACCAGCTGGATCAAGAAGGTCGGACCCCATAGACCCACCGAGAACAACAAGCTTCTTGTTGTCTTTGGCGAATGCTTCAGTGGCTTTCGCCGCTGAAACCGGATCTTCGGAATATGCGAAAACAGTCATGCCGGTCAAAAGATCGGCGATGGCTGCGCATGGGGTGCCCTCAAGAGCGATTTTGGCGAGCTTGTTTTTGGCTACACGTACGGATCCGCCGAGTTCGCGCATGCGCGCCCGGTAATCCTGCATATCTGCAACTGTCAGACCGACGTAATGGCTTACCACCACTACACCAGAGTCCTTGAAGATTTGACCGAGTTCGTCGACCACTGCTTCTTTTTGGGCTCTATCCACAGTATTGCTCCAGTTTATGGAAGGCTCATGCCCTCCGGCTCGAATTTACCAACGTGGCTTGCGCCTTGTTAGCATCTTAGGGTCCTAACTACGGTTCCCTCCCAAATCGCTCGAGGCTCGCGCCCTTTGCTATTGTTCGTTCCCCGTCTCAGGCAGGAAATTAAGCCTTGCGGCACCCACCATCTTGGACAGTGTGGGATGGCTTGCACCACCCCGTATCAACCGGCCCCTTGCGGAACCGGTGGAATTCTTATTCGCCGATTGCGCTGGCTACATCAATTGTCACGCCCGGGCCCATAGTAGAGCTTACGGAGATCTTTTTCATGTATGCGCCTTTGGCACCTGTTGGCTTGGCTTTTTGAACCGCGCCAATGAAGGCTTTCAGGTTTTCAACCAAATTGGCCTCAGAGAAGGATGCTTTGCCGACGCCTGCGTGTACAACACCGGCTTTTTCAGCCTTGAACTGCACTTCGCCGCCTTTGGCAGCTTCAACAGCAGCCTTAACGTCCATCGTTACCGTACCAACCCGCGGGTTTGGCATCAGGTTGCGTGGGCCAAGGATTTTACCCAGACGACCAACGATTGGCATCATGTCCGGTGTAGCGATACACCGATCAAAATCCAATGTGCCGCCCTGAATGATTTCCATCAGGTCTTCTGCACCAACAATGTCTGCACCAGCAGCGGTTGCTTCTTCAGCTTTAGGGCCGCGTGCAAACACAGCAACGCGAACATTTTTGCCTGTGCCGTTTGGCAGGGATACAACGCCGCGAACCATTTGGTCAGCGTGGCGTGGATCAACACCCAAAGTCAGGGCCATCTCAACGGTTTCGTCGAATTTCGCAGTTGCATTGGCTTTTACCAGCGCTACAGCTTCTTCAACGGTTACGTTTTCTTTACCAGCGAATGCAGCTTTGGCTGCGCGTGTTCTTTTACCAGCTTTTGCCATTACTTCACCTCGATGCCCATAGAACGGGCAGAACCCAGAATAATTTTCATCGCCGCGTCGATATCGTTAGCGTTCAGATCTTTCATCTTCGCTTCAGCGATTTCTTTAACCTGCTTGGCAGTCACGGAACCCACGATCTCGCGACCGGGCAGTTTCGCGCCAGACTTCAGCTTGGCAGCTTTGCGCAGCATGTAGGATGCCGGCGGTGTTTTGATGTCCAGAGTAAAGGACTTATCAACGTAATACGTGATAATGGTCGGGCAAGGGGCACCCGGCTCCAGGTCCTGCGTCTTGGCGTTGAACGCCTTACAGAATTCCATGATGTTCAAACCACGTTGACCCAATGCGGGGCCCACGGGGGGGGATGGGTTGGCTTGACCTGCTTTAACTTGCAGCTTCATCTTGCCAGCGATTTTTTTAGCCATGAGGCTCTCCTATAGTCCAATCCAATCAGGCGCGTCCTGATAGATCATATTTGGCGTGGTGCAGTTCGAATCACGCGTGATCCTCGCCTCCCACAAGGCATAACACTTAGGTTAGTTTAGAAACCTGCGTGTATTCGAGTTCGACCGGCGTTGCGCGGCCAAAAATTGATACGGTCACTTTGAGACGGGCATTTTCTTCGTCCACATCCTCGACCATGCCGGCGAAACCCTCGAACGGGCCGTCGGTGACATTTACATTCTCGCCAATATCGTAGGAAATCAGAGTCCGTGGATTTTCCACGCCCTCCTCTACTTGGCTTACAAGACGCGCAACTTCGCGGTCACGCATCGGGATTGGCTTGCCCGGCTGGCCCAGAAATCCAGTGACTCGGTTAATATTGGAAATCAGATGATAGCCCTTGCCCGACATATTCATGCGCACCAAAACATAGCCCGGCATAAAGCGACGCTCGACGGTCACCTTCTTGCCGCGACGAATTTCGATCACCTCTTCAGTGGGCACAAGAATCTCGGAAATTTCCTCTTCCATGCCTTCTTGCTCCACGGCCTCAAGGATCGCTTCACGAATCTTCTTCTCATAGTTCGAGAGGACAGCAACAGAATACCAACGTAACGCCATTTAGTTCGACACCTTTACCGCGACAGAAACCTGTCAAAAGTCATTAATTAACAGAAGCTTACGCAACCTAGCCCTGACAATAACAAAGCGCGCATACCGAATCGTTGCGCGCCTTTTACAGTGGGATGGGCAGCATTTACGCCGGAAACGCTGCTAATTCAAGAGGCTAGACCCAGAATAACCCGCAGAATTGCCTGAATGATCTGATCAATGCCAAAGAAGAAAATGGCAAAGATCGTCGCCATGACAAAAACCATCACCGTAGTAATGGTGGTTTCACGGCGTGACGGCCAAACAACCTTGGACACTTCGGCCCGGACCTGCTGCATAAACTGCAATGGATTAGTGCGTGCCATGGGTGGCTCCTGAATCATAGACGTTTTGTCAGATAAGAGGTTTGGGCGGGGATGGCAAGGGGGCGGGAGGATAATGAAATCAAGCTTGGGTGATCAAGTCAGCCAGCAGATCACCCATAGTGGCGCTTTTGCTATCACTCTAAAGCCCCCGGCAAAACCTAGGGCGTTCAGTGTTTTCAAGCGGCTTTTCTGATTATTGCTGGCGCGATAGGGGTATGGGGCCACCCTAGGGGAAAGTCCCTTACACATCTCGCAAAGGGTAAACTATTTTTGCAGCGTGAAAAAATCATTTGCTGTATCCACATCAGCCAAGGTTTTACCATATCCCACCCTTACCGCGCTAAAGGATGCCACGGTATCCCCCAAGGCAAATTCGCTGGACCATCTGACACCATCAAAAACACCCCGTGGCACGGCGCGGCTACGTTTCATTCCGACCAGCCAATAGCCGCCGTCCGTCGCCGGCCCAAACACCGCTTCATTGCTGCCCAAAGTGGCAAAGGCCTTGGCAATCAGCGTCGGCGTAATCCCCGGAATATCCGCACCAATAATCAGCACCGGCCCCTTGGGCGCATGACGAAGAATACGCCCCATACGATCGCCAAGCCCCCCCCTTCCTTGCGGCCAGCGCGGCAGGTTTGCGGGCCAGACGCGGCTGGTTAACCCCGCCTGATCCGGCGAGACCGCCAGCACTGTTTGCCAACGCGGATCAGCCGCCATGTGCCGGATCAACCGCGCGCTTTGATGGCGGAACCACCAAGCAGCCGGCACCATACCGATGCCGCGTCCCAAGCGAGTTTTCACGCGGCCCGGGTGTGGTTCCTTGAGCATGATATAGAGTTGTGGGGTCACGACCGGCTGGGCCTTGCCATCACCAGCGTCGGCTTACCTGCAAAATCGGCGAGGCCGGTTTTCGCGTAACCATTTTTCTGAGCCACGCGAATAGAAGCCGCATGTTCTGGATCGAAAATGCAAACGGTGCTGGCGCTTGGCAAGTTTTTATCCCCCCAACGCAAGGCCGCCGCCACGGCCTCTGTTGCCAATCCTTTGCCGTGAGCGCGCCGCGCGAGAACCCAGCCGATTTCAGGAACACCATTCAGCGATGGCTCCATATCGCGCTTCCAGTCGGCAAAGCCCACTTCGCCCAGAAACGCGCCGGTTTCACGATCTTCCACGATCCAAAAGCCAAACCCCATGGCCTGCCAATGGCCGATATAACGCAGTAACCTGCCCCATGACACCGGCTTGCACGACGGCGTACCAGAGATATAGCGCACCACCTGTTCATCCGCCCACATTAGCGCGCTGGCCTCAAAATCAGCCGCACAAGGCGCGCGCATTATGGTTCGGGATGTTTCCAGTATCGGGGTCAAATCATCCGTTCCATATCCTGGTGTGGAATTCCGGCATCATCATAAATGGCTCCGAAAGGTTCAAAACCCAAGGCTTGGTAAAACCCGAGTGCTTGGGTCTGCGCACCCAACACCGCACGGGTTACGCCATTTTGGGTTTGCAACAGATCAAGACAAGCGCCTATCAATCTGGCTCCCAGCCCGGTTCCGCGCTGTTCAGGTAATACACAAACCCGCCCGATTTTACCCGTTGCACCAAAGATCACAACACGCGCAGTACCCACGGGGCGGCCATTCATTTGCGCCAACAGATGCAGTGCGCCCACATCCGTGCCATCCAGCTCATCTGCCTCTGGCACGCCTTGCTCCTCAATGAAAACAGTACGGCGCAAGGCAAGGCAGCTGGCAACATCCTCTGTTATGGCAACAGTTAATGTCACGCGAAATAATCCGTTAAAATTCGGCTGTATATCGCCTTGAGCTGGCCAATCTGTTCCACGCTAACCCGTTCATCCACTTCGTGCATGGTGCGGCCCACCAAACCGAATTCCACCACAGGACAATGCTGTTTTACAAACCGCGCGTCAGAAGTGCCGCCCGTGGTGCTGCCCTCCGGCTCGATGCCCGTTTCCATCTTGACCGCCTTGGCAATCAGCGCCGATAACTCGCCCGGTGGCGTGATAAAGCTCTCGCCGGAAACACGGGTGCGCATGTTGAATTTGATGTCAAATCTGCTGGCCACCTCCCGCATTTCTGTGTTGATCCAGTCGGTTAGTTTTGCGGACGTCCAATCGTCGTTAAATCGAATATTCACCGTAGAACGGCAACTTGCTGGAATGACATTATCCACCGGATTTCCCGTGTCGATTGTCACCACCGCAAGGGTTGATGCATCAAAATGGTCCGTCCCCTGATCCAGCTCATGCGCCGCCAATTTCGCCATCAAATACGCCATCGCAGGCAGCGGATTTTTGGCGCGGTGCGGATAGGCAGAATGGCCCTGAACGCCGGTAGCGGTAAAGTGAATATTCATCGAACCACGGCGGCCGATCTTCATCATTTCGCCCATGTGGTTCGGGCAGGTTGGCTCACCCACAAGGCAGTGGTCGATGCGCTCGTTATGGGCGTCCATCCAGTCAAGCAAGGCCACGGTCCCATCCACTGCGGGGCCTTCTTCGTCACCGGTAATGGTTAACACGATGGAGCCGTCCGGCGGGGTGTCTGCTACAAAATCAATGGCGGCAGCAGCGAAGGCAGCAACACCGGATTTCATGTCGGTGGCACCGCGCCCGTACATGTACCCGTCTTTGATTTCAGCACCAAACGGATCCACCGTCCAGTCGTCAGGATTGCCAAGCGGCACCACATCCGTGTGGCCGTTAAATCCGAATGTCCGCCCATTCGCCCCTGCCCCCCAGCGGGCGAACAGGTTGCTTACCTTGCCACGGTCCACGCGGGTGCAAGTGAAACCTGCCCCTGCCAGCAATCCTTCCAGCAACACCAGTGCGCCACCCTCGGTTGGGGTGATTGAAGCACATTTAATCAGGTCAGCAGTGAGTTTAACGGGGTCGGTTGTCATGGCGAATTCCTTTTGCTGTGTTGGGCATAACGGGTTCAAGCCGCGGTTAAAAGGGGTGGGGTGACTGAAAGCACACAGGGGTACCGCTATCCGGTTGAATGAACGTTATTTTTTCTGCGTGCAACAGCAGGCGCGGCGATAGGTTTGCGATGTCTTTGGGGGCATAAAACCGGTCGCCAATAATCGGGTATCCCATGGCTTTCATATGCACCCGCAACTGGTGGCTACGGCCTGTTTCGGGGTGCAGTTCTACTAGGGTGGTATCGGCATCTTTGGACAGGACCTTCCAGTGGGTGACTGCTTGTTTGCCGCGTTCATAGTCCACCATTTGCAAGGGACGGTTGGGCCAGTCAACTATCAACGGCAGGTCGATTGTGCCACCGCTTTGCTCAGGATGACCAGTGACCCGCGCCACATAGGTCTTGGCTACTTGGCGGTTTTCAAACTGTTTGCAGATGTGGCGTTGGGCAGCTTTGCTGCGGGCAAAGATCATCAAGCCAGAAGTGTCCATATCCAAACGATGCACCAGCAAAGCTTCGGGGAACTCCCCCTGCAAACGGGTAATCAGGCAATCGCGGTGTTCCTCGGCCCGGCCGGGAACCGAGAGCAGACCGCTCGGTTTGTTAACCATTATCAGCGCCGCGTCGACGTGCAAAATGTCGAGCGGAGTGGTCGGTGGGGCGTAGGTGAATTCAGCTGTCATAGGGCTGGAATACGCGGTTTTGCGCGGGCCTGCGAG
The DNA here is from genome assembly GCA_024280735.1 of Alphaproteobacteria bacterium. Lineage (GTDB taxonomy): Bacteria > Pseudomonadota > Alphaproteobacteria > Rhodobacterales > Rhodobacteraceae > Amylibacter. The sequence goes on from JAJRPO010000025.1 coordinate 192,229, forward strand.
GGGTGATTTTCGCGGCATGATTTAAGCTGCGCAATGGGTGCGCAAGCAGTGTGGAATCGTAGGGTGCCGTGCTTTGCACGCACCGCTGGCTGGTTGCCAACTAGGCGTCCGTCACATTTTCCTTAAACGCCACCTCGAACTCTGACTGTTTAGCAGGCGTTGCGTCCGTCTGGTACTTCTCTTTCCACTCGGCGCTCGACATGCCATAAAACGCAACGCGGCCCTCTTCTTTGGTCATCTCGATGCCACGCTCATTTGCGGCCTCTTGATACCAGCGCGACAGGCAGTTGCGACACATGCCGGTTAGGTTCATCATGTCGATGTTTTGCACGTCGGTGCGTTTGACCATCAGGTGGTCGCGCAGAGTGCGAAAGGCGGCGGCTTCTAGTTCTAGTTTGGTTTGGTCGTCCATTTTTGGCTCCTATTTAGTAACTGTTGATATGGCGCGGGAGAGCAGCGGGGCGAGGCGGCTGGCCCATTTCTCTTGACCCTCCGCAGTGTCGATCAGGTCGTGACGCAATTCTATCAGGGTGTGGTTGTGGCCGTGGCTTGAAGCATGTTGATCCATGCAATCGCCCTTCAGCTCGCCGTTATAAGGCACGTTGTCGCCTGCGTTAATATCCGGTTCTTGCGCCAATTCATGCAGCAGGGCATCGGAAAGGCGGCGATCTGTGCCGGACAATACGCCTATGTGCCAAGGGCGCGGGGCGCGGCCGTTTAGGCGGGGGGTGAAGCTGTGGATGGAGATCAGCAGCGGGGTTTTGCGTTTGGAGATTAGAGCGGCAAGCGCCTTGTGGTATGGGCGGTGGCAGAGGTTTAGGCGGGCCTCGATGTCGGCATCCGAGGCGTGGCGATTACCGGGGATGATGGTACCGTCGTAGAGGCGCATCATCAGGGTGGGGTCGTCTTCCCCCCGGTTCGGATCAATCACCAGACGGGAGAAAGTGGAACAGATGACGGGGGCGTTCAGCTGCGTGCCGAGGTGTTCAGACACATTTTTGGCACCGATGTCAAAGGCGATGTGGCGGTTCATGTCAGCGGTCGGCAGGCCGAGTGTTCCGCCGTTGATTTCAGCCGGGACGTGGTTGGACGCGTGGTCGCAAATGATCACGGTGTCAGACTGGCGGTCCGCTCCGGTAATCGTATAAGGCTGGAATGGCGTGGTCATATGTCACCTATATTGTTCGCCCATTTGATAGCTATCTGCGGGCCCAAGGACCAGAGCAAATTTAATCGGACAAGTTGAGTCTGAGGGGCTATAACGGCCTCGAAACATGAATGAGGGAAGAATTTCCATGCGGCGGATGCGAAGCGTAAAAATTGTGGCGACCTTGGGGCCGGCCTCGAATACATATGACATGATCCGCAAACTGTCAGAGGCAGGGGCCGATGTGTTCCGCCTGAACATGAGCCATGGCACGCAGGATGATGTTCGCGAGATGCACCAGACCATTCGTGACGTGGAACGTGATATTGGCCGGCCCATCGGGATATTGGCGGATTTGCAGGGGCCAAAGCTGCGCTGCGGTGTGTTTGCCAATGGTGAAGAAACGCTGGTTGTGGGCGAAAGTTTTCGGTTTGATCTGGATGAGGCCGAGGGCAATGCCGAGCGTGTTTGCCTGCCGCATCCCGAAATTTTTGAGGCGTTGTCGCTGGGGGAAGCCCTTTTGGTGAATGACGGCAAAATCCGCCTGCGGGTCACCGATTGCGGTGACGATTTTGCCCAGTGTGATGTTGAGGTTGGTGGAGTGATATCCAACCGCAAAGGTGTGAATGTGCCGGATGTGCTGCTGCCTTTGGCGGCCTTGTCCGAGAAAGACCGCAGCGATCTGGAATTTGCCTGCGAGCTGGGTGTGGAATGGCTGGCGCTATCGTTTGTGCAGCGGCCAGAGGATGTGTTGGAAGCACGCGAGCTGGCCAAGGGGCGCGCCTCGTTGATTTCCAAGATTGAAAAACCGGCGGCGGTGAAGTCTTTTGCCGAGATTTTAAAAGTGACCGACGGCGTGATGGTTGCGCGCGGTGATCTGGGGGTTGAACTGCCCGTCCAAGACGTGCCGCCGATCCAGAAGCGGTTGATACGGGCTTGTCGCAAGGCGGGTAAACCGGTGATTGTGGCTACCCAGATGATGGAAAGCATGATCGAGGCCCCCGTACCGACACGGGCCGAAGTTTCCGACGTTGCCACAGCGATCTATGAAGGCGCGGATGCGGTGATGTTATCAGCGGAGTCAGCTGCGGGGGATTACCCCGTCGAGGCCGTGACCACGATGAATAACGTCGCCGAAAGTGTCGAGGCTGATCCAACGTACCGCGATGTGATCGAGGCTTCGCGCACGCCATCGCGCGCAACGGTTGCAGATGCGATCACCTTGGCCGCGAGGGACGTGGCGGAAACCACCGAGATCAAGGCGATCTGTTGTTTTTCCCACTCTGGTCGCACGGCCATGTTGGCGGCGCGCGAACGCCCAGCCGTTCCAATCATCGCGCTGACGCCTTTGGTTGAAACATCCCGCCGGATGACGTTGATTTGGGGGCTACATTGTGTGCTGACAAGTGAGGTTTCGCGATTTAAGATGGCCGTTGTGAGTGCGGCACGAGCAGCACGTAATGGTGGGTTTGCCTCAGACAGCGACAAGATTGTTGTCACCGCTGGCATTCCGTTTAACACGCCGGGGTCCACCAATATTTTGCGGGTGGCACCGGTTCAAGAAAAGCTGATCTTTGAGGGAGAGGCTGAGTAATTATTTAAGGGGTTAAAGATGGGATATGACTACCAGCTTGTAGGGGGCGCGGTGCTGATATTGCTGAGCCTTGTCGCCATTGCAAATGCCATGGTCGAAAATCGCTCGCCGCTGTATTCGGTTATCGGCGTTCTGATTGGCGCCGGCCTTGTTGGCTGGGCGTGGATGTTATCAGGGCAAGAGTTGACGGTGATGGAAGTACCCAATGCGGTGTTTCGTGTTTTAGCGACGTGGATGTAAGGGCTGGCTTAACTGCCCTTCACCCAGTCTGCCATAGACGCAACAGAAGCCTTTAACCGCAACACATCAAACCCCGCCAAAATTCTATAACCTTTGTCGAGGAGTTGCTTCGCTTGCTGTTCGGACTGCACCGGCCCGATGCTCAGCGGGATACCGGAGGCCAACACGGCAGTTTCCAGCTTTTCTACTGCAGCCACAAATGTCGGGTGTGCCAGTTGGCCGGGAACGCCCAGATTGACCGACAGATCGAACTGGGCGATTACGACAAAATCGACACCTTCTACGGTCAGTATCTCCTCGATATTTTCCACCGCCTCAGCGGTTTCCAGCAAAAGACAGCACACTATATTGTCGCCGTGTTCTGGCAAGTATTCCATCAAGGGCGTCTGCCAACGGGAATGGGCGATAAAGGGTCCCCAGCCGCGAACGCCGTTGGGTGGGTAGCGCAGAGTACGGACACATTCGCGCACATCTTCGGCCGTTTTGACTAGCGGAAAGACAATTCCCTCGGCCCCCAAATCAAGCGCGTATTTGACGTGTGAGGCGCTGCAATCAACCACCCGCACCAAAGGCGCGCAATCCGTTCCCGCAGTGGCGGCGATCATCGCGTGCAGGGCTTCGCGCCCGATGGCACCATGTTCTTGATCGATGATTACCGCGTCCGATCCAGCGGCAGCAATTGCCTGCGTAACAACGGCAGACGGAATGACGCAGACATCCATTGTCAGGTTTAGGAACTTATCTGCGAGTTTTTGTTTAAGTCTCATTTGGCCATCCTGTAGAGTTAACGCGGTTAAAAACGATCTAGCAGCCGCTTTAGGTAATCCAGTTCCAACTCGGGGCGGGTCCTGTCGCCGGAGCGTTTGCGGATTTCGTCCATAACTTCGCGGGAACGACGATAGGCGTCATCGGCATTTATTGACCCGTTTAAATCAGCCACGCCAGGCGGGGAGGAATCGCGCCCCAGCGGATCACGTCGCTGAGCCCGAGATCCGGCACCTTGCTGGCCTTGGCCTTGATTATCTTGTGATTCAGCGCGGCGCATGGCGTCATTGAGCTGATGCATACCATCGCGGATCGAATCCATCGCACGGGCCTGACTTTCCAGTGTTGTTTCTGTATCGCCATCTTGCAGGCTTTCCTGAGCGTCATCCATATGCTCCTCCGCCCGCCGGAGGGACTCCTCAATCTCATTTGAACCCTTGGTGCCGTCGGTCGACAGTTGGTCACGGCGTTTGGCCAACAGATCGCGCAGGGCGCTTTGACGGTTTGCTAAATCATTGAGTTGGCCATTTTGACCCGACCCTTGGCCTTGTTTCGCTTGGCCATCGCTGTTCTGGCCCTGACTTTGCCCCGGCTGGTCGCCTTGTTGCTGACTATTTCCTTGCCTTCCAGCCTGATTTCCCAGTTGCTGCTGGCCTTGACGGTCCCCGTTTTGTTGCTGGCCTTTCTGATTGCCATTCTGTTGTTGACCTTGCTGTTGTTCGCGACGCTGCCGATTGAATTCATCTTGTCGTTGGCGAAAAGTCTCATCCGCCAGTTCTTGTTGTTGGCGCAGCGTGTCGCGCATATTCTCCATGTCCTGCTCGCCCGGCTCGCCATCCTCGCCTTGGCCATTTTCAGTGACCTGCATGTTCTCCATCATCTGCTGCAATTGTTGCATCAGCTCTTGCGCCTCGTCCATCCGGCCCTGTTCCATCAACTCCTGAATGCGGTCCATCATCTGTTGCAGCTGCGCTTGGCTAACCTCCATACGGGGCTGATCTTCGGCGGTTTGGCGATCGGGGTTTTCACGCTGTTCACGGGCTAGCTGGCGCATGTATTGTTTGGAGGCTTTGCGCAGCTCTTCCATCAACTCGGCGATTTCTTCATCGGTGGCGCCGTTTTCCATTGCATCAGACAGGCGTTCCTGCGCCCGCTTCAGACGCTCGCGCGCGTCGGACAAATCGCCATCCTCAATCAACAAGGCCGCGTTCCATAACAGCTCCGCAACCTCGTCCCGAATTTCGTCCGATAGGCCATCTGCACTGTTATATTCTAGGCGACGCAACGCCGTTCGGATCACCAGATAGGCCTTTTCGTCGTCAAAGATGGTGTCGGGCTGATGGGTAATGGCCCTCAGAATCATTGTAATGCGCCCTGAATTATCCCGATTCCACAGCAGATCGCGGCGTTGTTCCGCCACGGCATTGGCCAGCTTATCAAAGAAACGCTTGCCGGGCATGGTGGTGGTCAGGGGCGTAATGGCCCCAACCTGCCCCGCATCATCGCGCACTTGCAACGTGATTTTGACGGGCAATCCGGCCCATGGATGTTCGGCAAGATCCTCCACCAGAGTTTGGGTGAAATCGTCGGTGGCGCGGTTAAAGGGCAGCGGCAGATCGAGAGTAACTTGCTCCTGCGCTTCGGGATCAAGAGCAAGGCCATGACGGCGGTCCACGCGATCCAATTGCAGGGAAATCGTGATCTTTCCACCAATAACCCCATAGTCATCTGTCGCGTGGAACGGCATCTTGAGCGCGCCTTGCACTGTACGGGTGATCTCTCCCGTCAGCTCGACGGTGGGCGGCTGGTCGGGCGTCATTATAACGGACCAACTGACTGACGGTCCGGTGTTGGGCGACACGGTAATGATACCGGATTTTGTTATTTCAAAAGTGGTTTCAGCAAGGTCGGTTTCTTGTGCCGACAAGGTGGTATCGCCGGTTTCAGTAACGGTTTCCATTAGGGATGCGGATTGGCTGCCGCCATAAATGCGCAGGGTGATCTGGCTGCCCTGCGGCAGTTCCAACACAGTACCGCTTTCGATTTTATTAAGGTATATAGCTGGCTTACCTGTATAGCTTGGCGGCTCTGCCCAGCCTTCAAAACTCGGTCCGGTGGCGATGTTCTGGCCGTTCGGGTTCAGGCTGTTGACCAAAGATTGCACCGGATCAACGCGGGCGAATATCAGGGCCGAAGCAAAGAGGAATATCGCCATTAAACGCAACGCCCACGGGTCGCGGCGTGCCAGGCGCAAGTCGGGTTTGGCGGCGGTGGATTTATTCGCAGCCTCTGCCATGCGTTGCAGGTGCTTCGCCCAAAGATGCTTGGACGCGGCGTCTTGGGTGCCAATCGCCTGGGTGTCCCCGAGGGTTTGCAAGGGGCGCCCTGCAAGGGTTTGATCGAGGCGGCTGATCGCGTCGGTGCGGCTGGGCCAATGGAAGGCGCCGACTGCCTTAAACAGCAGATAGACACCACAGATTGCCGCAACGATCAAGATGATGGACAGGGTCAGCGGTTTTGCATCTGCCAGCAATCCAACGCGGATCACTGCCAGCACCAACAACAACCAACTGGCCGCCAGCCAGAAACAGCGCACAGCCCGTTCCAGCACAATCGCCGCGCGGGTCAGGCGCAGGCGGGTTTGCAGCGATTTCATCGCTTTGCTGGATGTCTCTGCCGCAGTGTCCTGCATGTTTACCCCGTTGGTTCGTCGGTCAACCATGCCGGTATCTTATCGCGGTTTAACATTTCGTCAAAGGTTGGGCGTTCGCGGATAACCGCAAATTGATCGCCTTGCACCAAAACCTCGGGAATTAACGGACGAGAATTGTATTCTGACGCCATCACCGCGCCGTATGCGCCTGCTGAACGAAAGGCGATCAAGTCGCCGTCGCTCATGTGCGGCAGGTTGCGTTGTTTGGCGAAAGTATCGCCGGTTTCGCAAACGGGGCCTACAATATCGATCGGAGTTTGTTCTGCGCCTGCTGCGGATTCAATTACCGGAATAATATCGTGATACGCCTCGTACATGGCGGGGCGGATCAGGTCGTTCATGGCGGCGTCCAGAATCAGGAAATCGCGGCCTTCGCCTTGCTTGCGATAAATCACGCTGGAGACCATCAAGCCTGCATTGCCCGCAATCAGGCGGCCCGGTTCGATTTCTATTTCACAGCCCAGATCACCGACAACCTCGCGCACCACCTGACCGTATTCCATTGGCAAAGGCGGGGCCTCGTTTGAGCGCTCATAGGGAATTCCAAGGCCACCACCAAGGTCTAGACGGCGGATATTGTGGCCATCGCTGCGCAGTTGCAAAGTCAGTTCTTTGACCTTTTCAAAGGCGGTTCGGTAAGGGGTCAGATCGGTCAGTTGCGAGCCGATGTGAACGTCAATGCCAATGACTTCGATGCCCGGTAATTTAGCGGCCTCGGCGTAAACCGCGCGGGCTTTGACTATCGGGATGCCAAATTTATTATCCGATTTTCCGGTGGCAATTTTGGCATGGGTTTTGGCGTCCACGTCGGGGTTGACCCTAACGGTAATAGGTACGGTTGCGCCAAGTTCCGTTGCCACTTTGCTCAGCAAATACAGCTCCGGCTCAGACTCCACATTGAACTGACGGATGCCGCCTTTAATCACTAATTCCATTTCGGCGCGGGTTTTGCCGATGCCGGAAAATACGATCTTGTCGCTGGGCACACCCACCGCCTTGGCGCGCAGATATTCGCCGCCGGAGACTACATCCATGCCAGCACCTTGGTCTGCCAACAGTTTCAGGACGGCGAGGTTGGAATTGGCCTTCATGGCGTAGCAAACAAGGTGATCCATGCCCTCCAGCGCCTCATCAAACACGCGGAAATGGCGGGTCAGAGTGGCGGCGGAATAGACGTAGAACGGCGTGCCAACGGCAGCGGCGATGTCTGGCAGGGCGACGTCTTCGGCGTGCAATACGCCGTTGCGATAAATGAAGTGATCCATGGGGGGCCTTACGTGAGGGGGCGTGTTCTGAGGAACAGGTAGAGCGGAAAGGCGCAGGAGACGCCAATGACAAAGATAGCGGGGATGCAGACCAGCGCAACCCAGTAATCGCGGCGCACGTAGACTTCTGCGATGATCCAGACGGTGAGGGAGGCGGCGGTGACCAGCATGTCATAATAGAGGCCCGTTGCGGCGGCATTGGTTGTCCATGCTTGGATTAGGTTTTGGATTGATAGGGTGTTGTCAGCGGACCAAGCGAGGAATTGCGACATCGGCAGGATGGTGCCTGCGATGGCGAGGGCTAGGTAGATTATGCGGAGAATGGACATTGATGGCTCCCGTCGGGTTTTGGTGGGTTTACGGGAAAAATGTTTGGGGGGGAAGGATTTGGTTTGAGTTTAAAGGTCTCAAGCAATACTATTGTTTTATGCCAAATCAAGAAAAACAAATTATCAACTTACTACTTAATGAATTGGCCTTTGAGGGCGCTAGATTACATTTCCTGGAAAGCGATCCAACAATCAACATAATGCATTTTACAGCTATCAATGGAATTGGCCTTCCACAAAGAATGCAGCGAGGCCAGTATTCTCCGAACAACAATTTGCAAGGTTTGAATGCCAACCAGCAACTATCAGAATACGAAAAGTGCTATCGGTGTATGCGCCAAATAAGAAATAATATCATACATGCGAACAAGGCGATGGTACCTGATACACCCAATAGATTGAGCGATCTTTTGAATTGGTCAGATTCATTTATTTGTAGTGGTTCAGACCTGATCTGACAGTTACCGTTTTTTAGGCGGCATTTGTCAGGTCAAATTTAGTTCACGAACTTTTCCTTCCAAATCTCCTTGCCCTCTATCATGGTCTCAAACGGGGTGCGCCCGCAAC